>DAOKYO010000002.1 GCA_035326105.1 Bacilli bacterium | reverse complement strand
AAGCCCCAGTGAACGGCGGCCGTAACTATAACGGTCCTAAGGTAGCGAAATTCCTTGTCAGGTAAATTCTGACGCGCACGAATGGTATAATAATTTGGGCGCTGTCTCGACAGCAGACTCGGTGAAATCTTAATACCTGTGAAGATGCAGGTTACCCGCGACTAGACGGAAAGACCCCATGGAGCTTTACTGTAACTTAATATTGAGTATTCGTATTTCATGCACAGGATAGGTGGGAGACTTTGAAGCTCGGGCTGTGGCCTGAGTGGAGTCAACGTTGGGATACCACTCTTGAATTACGAATATTCTAACCTACGGCCGCAACCGGTCGGGGGACAGTGTTAGGCGGGCAGTTTGACTGGGGCGGTCGCCTCCCAAAATGTAACGGAGGCGCCCCAAGGTACCCTCAGTATGGTTGGAAATCATACTTCGAGTGCAATGGCATAAGGGTGCTTGACTGCGAGAGTTACAACTCGAGCAGGGACGAAAGTCGGGCATAGTGATCCGGCGGTCCTGTGTGGAAAGGCCGTCGCTCAACGGATAAAAGCTACCCTGGGGATAACAGGCTGATCGCGTCCAAGAGTTCACATCGACGACGCGGTTTGGCACCTCGATGTCGGCTCATCACATCCTGGAGGGGCAGTACCTTCCAAGGGTTTGGCTGTTCGCCAATTAAAGTGGTACGCGAGCTGGGTTCAAAACGTCGTGAGACAGTTTGGTCCCTATCTGTCGTGGGCGTAGGAAGTTTGAAAGGATCTGTTCTTAGTACGAGAGGACCGGAATGGACATAGCAATGGTACATCAGTTGTCACGCCAGTGGCATAGCTGGGTAGCTACCTATGGAATGGATAAACGCTGAAAGCATCTAAGCGTGAAGCCAGCCTTAAGATGAGACTTCCCATCCGCAAGGAGTAAGACCCCTAGAAAGTGACTAGGTTGATAGGCCAGAAATGTAAGTGCTGCGAGGCATTCAGTTGACTGGTACTAATAGGTCGAGGACTTAAAATCGTAAGATTTATGAGTTTTACAAGATAAAATTTGGGTTTGATACGGAAGAACGTGTTGAAATAATATTCAGTTTTCAGAGAACAAGTGCTCTCTAGAAAAAGTCTGGTGGTGATGGCGCGGTGGACACACCTGTTCCCATCTCGAACACAGAAGTTAAGCACCGTAGTGGTGAAGGTATCATGACACATTGGCATGAGAGAATAGCGAGCTGCCGGGCTTTTTCTTTTTTAGGGGCTTTTTGCCTCTTTTTTTAAACTTATTTATAGTCGTTATTAGTCTTTATTTGTTATACTATCACCGTATGGAACTGATCGGATATAAGTCGAGGAAAGGCGCATTAGTATATTCCTTGGCATTGTTAGTTATAGTTATTATCTTTTTTTTGGTAACGGGATTGATAAGTATTTCATCTAGTTCCGATGTTTTTACGGAAATGACCCTGTGGTTAGTTCTGATGGGAATTGTTTTCGTTTGGTTTATATGGATGCTGTTTTCATACATTCTTCTTCCGCGTGTTTTGCTTCTTTTTCAAGATAAAACAATAACTATTTATTCGCTCTTTAAGCGTAGCAAAAAGATTAATTTGAATGAGGTGGTTTCAATTTCTATTTTGCCTTCAATTTTTCCCTTTCACCCGCGATCCGCCAATTTGGTGATAGCCACTAAAGGCGAAGGCTCATTTGTCATAAGCTATTTAAAGGACATAAATAAGATTTCTTCCGTCTTGAATCAGAAGCTTGAAAACCACATTATTTCCAATTCGGATCAATATTTTTCTTTTGATGATCGGAAGCGTTAATTGACAAAAGCGTCAATATTAACCAATGGTTTACTACATGACAGTTAATTCTTTGTTTTTTATACTACATGTAGTATAATTCATACAGTATTTGCTATTTGTATAGCAAATTTAGAGGAGGATTCTTCAAAATGGCGATAGATAAGTTAACTCCGTACGGAGGAATTAACATATCAATTGAAGCAGTTGCCTCGGTAGCGGCGGAGGCCGCACTTGGTTGCTATGGCGTAGTTGGTTTAACCAAAAAAGATGAATCTCTGGTCGATAATATTAATGTGCTTTTAAAAAGGGAGAACTTTACCGAGGGCGTTGAAGCCCGCCGCACCCGTGATGGGTATGTGGTTGATATATATGTTATCTTAGCTTATGGAGTCAAAATTACGGAGATTGTTGCGGAAATACAGAAGCGGGTCAAGTATGTACTTGAACAAACTTTTGACATCCGCTTTTTTGCAATCAACGTTTACATTCAAGGCATTAAGGTAATGTAGGCGGAGGAATTATGAAAGAAATCAATGGTACTACACTGAAACAAATGATTATTTCCGGGGCCAATAATTTATACAATAATTACCCGGCGATTGATGCTTTAAATGTTTTTCCGGTTCCGGACGGGGACACGGGAATGAATATGAATTTAACCATCTCAAGCGGAGCGAAAGAAATTGCAAATCGCAACGATGTCGACGTATTTGAAATTGCAAAGGCTTTTTCCAAGGGCTTGTTGATGGGGGCCCGGGGAAACTCGGGAGTCATTACAAGTCAAATTTTTCGGGGATTTGCAAAGTCACTTGAAGGCAAAAAAACAATTCGCCCGGTTGATTTTGCTGAGGCTTGGATTAGCGGTAAAGAAGTGGCATATAAAGCGGTTATGCGCCCGGTTGAAGGAACAATTTTAACGGTGGTTCGTGAATCGGCGCAGGCCTTGGCGGATGTCGTCAATAACGATTGGTCAATCGAGAAATGCATGAAATTTCTTATTGAAGAGGCAAAGGCTTCATTAGAAAGAACTCCCGATTTGCTTCCGATTTTAAAAGAGGTCGGAGTTGTCGATAGCGGTGGTGCCGGACTGGTTACCATTCTTGAAGGCATGCAGTCGGGACTTTTAGGCAACATCATTCAAAAGAGTCAGGCCACTGCGGTAGAAGAAGCCCCCAAACAGGCTCCGGCGATGGCGGGAGCCAAGGTCGAAGGAGATGAATTTGGATATTGTACTGAATTTATCATGCGTTTAGGGCCGGAGGATAGCAAACGGCCTTTTGTTGAAAAACGCTTCAGCAATGTTTTGAACAGTCATGGAAATTCAATTGTCATTGTTCGCGATGACGATATTGTCAAGGTTCATATCCACACGCTCAGCCCAGGAAATGTTCTTTCATATGCCCAACAATTCGGCGAATTTGTTACGTTGAAAGTTGAGAACATGAGTGAACAGCATAATCATTTGGAACAGGGAGCGGAAAAGCTGAGCGGCAAGGCACATCCGAAGGTTAAGCAAGACGACAGTTTAAACTTGCATAAAACTCATTCCAAGGTTGAGAAAAAGGAAGAATTGAAAGAGTACGCGCTTATTGCGGTGGCGGCCGGGGATGGACTGGAGGAACTTTTTAAACAATATCGCGTCGATTATGTGGTTAAGGGTGGTCAGACCATGAATCCGTCAACGGAGGATTTCATGGAAGCTATCCGTAATGTCAAAGCTAAAAATATCTATATTTTACCCAATAATAGCAATATCATTATGGCGGCGGCTCAGGCATGTGATGTCTTGGAGGAAAATAGCGGATCGATTGCTAAGGTTATTCCAAGCAAGACGATTCCTCAGGGCTTGGTGGCGGCGATGAACTTCAATCCGGATGTTTCGCCAGAAGAGAACTTCCACGAGATGAGCGCGGCGCTTACAACCGTCAAAACCGGCTTGGTGACCTATGCCACCAAAGATACGACTATCGACGGCTTAAGCGTCCGTAAAAACGATTTTATGGGTATCCAGGATAAGAAGATAGTCCTCTGTGGCCGCAATCTTATCGATGCGACTTATAATCTGGTAAAAGGTATGATAGACGATCTTTCATCCATCGTCACAATTATCGTGGGCGAGGACGTAAAAGATAAGGATAAAGAGCAATTGATTTCTCGACTGGAATCCGAAAATCCCGATGTCGAGTTTGCCGTCGAAACGGGCGGACAACCGGTCTATTATTTTATTGTTGGTGTCGAATAATAATTAGGGAGATGATTCTCCCTTTTTCTTTTTTATAATTGAGTGATCGGGTAATAAAACATATAATTTACATATGGATAAATTAACTAGCAGCGATCGGATTAAAGAAGCATTAACCAAGATGGGCATCGAGTCCTTTTACGATGTGATCTATCATTTGCCCCGCGCCTATGATAGTTTTTTTGTCACCGAGGAAACGAATTTAAAACCTAAAGAGCGCGTGGTGCTTGTCGGTCGGATAGCCGGAGTTCCAACTTTTGCCCGGCATGACCGAATCACAATCGTTTCCTTTCCCTTTGTAACGGAGAAAAAACACTATTATCGAATAGTGGCTTTCAACCGACCTTATCTGCTAAAAACCATAAAAATGGGGGATATTTACACTTTAGTTGGGTCTTTTAATCAATTTAAAAACGAAATTAATTTACAGACGATAGTTCGCGGAGAAATGGATGATAATCATCGTCTGCGCCCCGTTTACTCGCTGCCTATGAGTCTATCTAATTTTGAATTTATTCGCTTGGTGGAAAAGAGCTTTACGCATATAAATCACCATATTGATGATTATTTGCCGGCCCAAATTGCCGAAAAATACCACTTCTTTAGTGAAGAAGAGTCATTGAAAAGGATTCATTTTCCACGGACCCACGAGGATATAAGATTAGGACTGAGACGTTTAAAATATGAAGAAGCACTGTTGTTTTCATTAAAAACCGGGCTTATTCGTGAAGAAAACAAAGCTTTGGCTAAGACCAATAAGCAGCCGATACCCCTCAAGGAAGTTAATCGGATAGTGACCGCACTTCCCTATCATTTAACGGGTGATCAACTGAAGGCAATTCGGGAAATAATTTTGGACATGAATGAAACACCGCTTATGTATCGACTGCTTCAAGGCGATGTGGGGACCGGCAAGACCTTGGTGGCGGCGATTGCCCTTTATGCCAACTTTCTTCGCCATGACCAAGGGGTGTTGCTTGTGCCTACAGATATTCTGGCGCGCCAACACTATAACTTCTTGCAAAAACTTCTCGCTCCGTTTGCCGTCCGCGTGTCTTTATTAATTGGCAGTCTTACGCTTGAAGAGAAGAATCGGCAGCATAAGAGAATCGAAGCGGGGGAAGTTGATGTCGTTGTCGGAACGCATGCGCTTTTTTCCGAAGGCGTAAATTATCATTCGCTTGGCCTGGCCATCATTGATGAGCAACACCGATTTGGGGTTAATCAACGACAGTCTTTGGCCGGTAAAGGTGATCATACCGATTTGCTCTTAATGTCGGCGACACCAATCCCAAGGACCTTGTCATTGACGATATACGGCGACCTGGATGTAACGACACTGAAGGAATTTCCCGGGGCCAAAAGAAACATAGTGACTCAAATAACGGATAATTCAGATCCGAATATCTTCGTTCAAGTTCATCGGGCCATAGTTGACGATAATCAGATTTTCGTAATTGCCCCCCGTATTGAAAACGCTTCCGGAAAAGATGAATTAAATTCAACCGAAGAAATATATCGTCTATATGCGAAAGAGTTCGGTGATGAAGTGGTGATGGTTCATGGACAGATGAACGATGAAGAAAAAAATCTATCCTTTGCTGCCTTTAGCCAAAAAAAATCTCATATACTGGTGGCCACCAGCATTGTTGAAGTCGGAATTGATGTTCCTAATGCGACTTTAATGATAGTTTATTCCCCCGAAAACTTCGGCTTGGCAAGTTTGCATCAATTGCGCGGGCGAATTGGTAGAAGAGGACAAAAAGCGACTTGCCTCCTGGTTGCCAGCAATCAGGACGACGAGCGTTTGAAGGCGCTAGAAGCTAGTAACGACGGCTTTAAAATTGCCGAGGAAGACCTGCGGCTTCGGGGACCGGGACAAATGGAGGGAACACGCCAAAGTGGTCTCCCGGATTTTGCGTATCTGAACCTTGTCCAAGACTTTAAAATAATTGAAGCCGCCCATGAGGATGCCAAGCAAATCTTAAACGCGGATGACAGGGAAAATACAAAAATAATCGCCCGCGCACAAACGGAAATTATTCGCAATACTTTTACTAACGTCTAAAGGTTTTTCATTTTTTGTGGCTATGGTAAAATAGAAAGGCACGAGGTGAATTTATGAAAATAGTCGTGGATATGATGGGCTCTGATTTAGGTAGTTCTGCCACCTGTCAGGGGGTTGAACTGTTTATAAAAAGCCATCCGGATGTGGAACTCATATGCGTTGGAAAAGAAACGGAATTGAGTTCGCTGATTGGAAAAGTAAAAATTATTAACGCTCCCGATGTCGTTTTGATGACGGCAGGAGCAATGGAAGTTCTTAGAGCAAAAAACTCTTCGATGATGGTGGCGATAAATGAAGCGCTTAAACAAGATGCGGATGCAATTGTCAGCGCCGGCTCAACGGGCGGCTTTCTTTCGGCAACCACTTTAAAGATAAAGTTGATTGAGGGAGTTGAAAGAGCGGCGATTGTATCTCCTTTTCCGACGGCAATTAAAGGTCAGAAAGCCGCGGTGTTAGACATAGGGGCTTCTAACGAAAATACGGCCGATCAGTTGGTTCAATTCGCGCTTATGGGACGTATCTATGCTCGGGCCGTTTTTAAGAAGGAAGAGCCGGCGGTCTATCTTTTAAGCAATGGTTCAGAAGACGAAAAAGGCACGCCGGAGATTAAGGAAGCCCACCGGAAACTTAAGGAGATGGATTTTCCGGGCTTTAAGGGAAATGTCGAGGCCCGAGAAGCACTTGACGGTCGTGCGGATGTAATCGTAACCGGGGGTTTTGCCGGGAATATTTTCTTAAAGGCAACCGAAGGCATTGCCAAAATGATGAGTTCAATGATTAAGAAAGCCTTTAAAAAATCGCTCGCCAGTAAAATCGGCTACTTATTATCGAGAAAAGGCTTTAAAGAAATGAGCCAAACGATGGATTATAAATCAACCGGAGGGGCAATGCTTCTGGGGATTAATATGGTGGCGGTTAAAGCGCACGGCAACAGTGATGCGATTGGGTTTAACGGGGGACTAGAAGTCGCCTATAAGATGGCATCGGCGAAAATTGTCGAGCAGTTGAAAGAGGGAATCCGTAATGAAGGACGTTAAGACTTTACTTGAGCACCTGAAAATTACCCCTCACAACTTAGAAAATTATGAATTGGCTTTGACTCATCCCTCTAAAAATGGCGATCGGAACATCCGCCACCATGACTATGAGCGTTTGGAATTTATTGGGGATGCCGTTATCGGTCTTGTCGTAGCTGAACTCGCCTTCACAAGAAGAGGCGATTTGAGCCAGGGCCTGATGAGCAAAATGCGTTCGCAATTAGTTAATACGCAGGCATTGGCAAAGCACGCAAAAAGACTTTATCTCGATCAATATATCGTGTTGGGAAATTCATTGAACGGTACGGTTACCGATCACATTCTTGAGGATGTTTTCGAGGCCTTCACCGGAGCGATATATCTCGATCAGGGATTTGCCGTGGCTCATGACTATTTGGAAGATAAATTTGTCAACGAAGTCGTGCACTTTGACGTCGGTAAAGTCCGCGATTATAAGTCGGCTCTTCAAGAGGCGATGCAGGCCGAACATCGGCAGGCAATAAAATATGAAGCTAAGGTTGAAGGCCCTTCGCATGCGCCTGTTTACTCGGTGGAAGTCATCTATAGCGACACAATTTTAGGACGGGGAAAAGGGACAACCAAAAAGGCGGCCGAACAGGAAGCCGCCTGTGATGCCTTGAAAAAGATGGCTAGGGTATAACATGGGATTATTTAATTTTTTAAAAAGTAAATTTGACGGAAAAAAACAAAAGAACGATGCGCGAAAGTATGTTGTCGGAATGCAAAAATCACGCTCGGGGTTTGGTGACCGCTTAAAAAGTTTGGCCGGCCGTTACAAAAATATCAACGATGCATATTTTGATGAATTGGCAGAGATATTAATCGAAGCCGATGTGGGAACCAAACTTACGTTCTCAATCATTGAGGCGACACGGCAAGAAGCTCAAAAGGAAAAAATAAGTGATCCCCGGACAATAAATGAACTCATCGTCGACAAGATGTTTATCAGTTATGTCCAAACGGGAGGATCGATTGTCAATGAGATTGAATTTGCCCTGAACGAAACAAAGGTTTTGATGATGGTGGGAGTAAACGGAGTCGGCAAAACGACGACGATTGCTAAACTGGCTCATCGTTACCAGGCACAAGGTAAAAAAGTGATGCTGGCGGCGGCGGATACGTTTCGCGCGGGAGCGATCGAACAACTTAAGGTGTGGGCCGACCGCCTTCATTTGCCGATTGTCACCGGTAAAGATGGAGTTGATCCGGCAAGCGTTGTCTACGATGCGGTGATGGCTGCGCAAAAAGAAAAAATTGATTTGCTGATAGTCGATACCGCCGGCCGTCTTCAAACAAAAGCCAACCTGATGGCGGAGTTAAGCAAAATGCGCCGCGTGATCAGTAAGGAGATGCCGAGCGAACCATCGGAGGTATTTCTTGTGATTGACGCCACAACCGGTCAAAACGGCGTAATTCAGGCGAAAGCATTCGCCGAAGCCACCGGAATTACGGGTATTGTAATCACAAAGATGGACGGTACGGCAAAAGGTGGTATTATTTTAGCCATCCGGGATGAACTCGGAATTCCCGTTCGTTTCATCGGTCTCGGGGAAGGAATGGACGATTTAACCGAATTTGATTTAGACCAATATTTATATGGTCTATGTTTAGGAGATGATACTCAATGATAGTTTCTTTTTTAATTTCTTTAGCGATAGTTATCGGCATCAATGCGGTGGTAACTATTATCATGGGCCTGGTAGGAGCGCCGCTTTACATTGTTTTGATCGCGTCCTCTTTAGCCATTGCTTTTTTCTTTGCCATGATAAACTTCCGGCATGCTCCCGGGGGACGACTGAAGAATCCGGCTTTTCATCGTTATTTCGTTACTAATTTTATATTTTTGCTTGTCATAAACTATATTTTTAATTTTTTAATATAAAGGAATCATATGGCATCACTAGAGGAGACAATTTATATTAATCGCCTGCTTGATATTTACGGAACTCTTTTATCACCCGCGCAGCGCGAGATTATGGTTGATTATTTTGAGTACAACCTGTCATTAAGCGAGATTGCGGAAAATCGTTCCTCCAGCCGAACCGCCGTGAGCGATGCGATACGAAAAGGCGGCAAAAAACTCGCATATTATGAGGACCAACTGCATATTTTAAAAGAAAAAGCAGAAGTGGCCTTACTATTAAAAAAAATAAAGGAAAATGGGGTTGAAGAAAGCGTTATTGAACAGATTGAGAGGATAATTAATCATGGCCTTTGATAATTTAAGTGATCGTTTAAAGGGAATTATTAAGTCGTTGAAAGGACAATCACGGCTTACTGAAAGCAATATGGACGCGATGCTGAAAGAGATTCAAATGGCTCTTTTGGAAGCGGATGTTAATTTTAAAGTGGTTCGTGAGTTTATCGCTTCAATTAAGGAGAAAGCCTTAGGAGCGAAGGTACTCGAAGAACTTAATCCATCGCAGACGGTGGTAAAAATCGTCCGGGAAGAATTGATAGCTCTTTTCGGTGAGGATGTAAGTGGCTTCAGCTATAAAAGTCATCCTTCCGTCGTTATGCTCGTAGGTCTTCAGGGAACAGGTAAAACCACCACCGCCGGAAAAATCGCCAAATACATGCGAACGGACGATAAGAAAAATCCGCTTCTTGTTGCCGCGGATATATATCGTCCGGCGGCTATCGATCAGTTACGGACCATTGCCGGTGACAATCAACTGCCGTTTTTTACTCTTGGTGACAAAGTCAAGCCGGAAGATATCGCGATAAAAGCTTTAGAAAAGGCCAAAGAAGAAAAATACGATGCGGTGATTATCGACACGGCCGGTCGGCTCCATATTGATGATCAACTCATGGATGAACTTAAAGAAATCAAAAATCGCACCCATCCGGATGAAATTCTCCTTTTGGTAGATGCCATGAGCGGACAAGATGCGGTCAACACCGCGCTTGCCTTTTATGAAAAAGTGGGAGTAACCGGCGTTATTATGAGCAAACTTGATGGTGATGCTCGCGGAGGTGCCGCTCTTAGCATTCGAAAATTAACCGGAGTACCGGTAAAGTTTATTGGTACGGGCGAAAAAATCGATGATTTAGAGGCCTTCCACCCTGAACGGATGGTTGATCGCATTTTGGGAATGGGCGATGTCGTCACTCTTATTGAACAGGCGCAAAAGAAGATTGACGAGAAGGAAGCTAAAAAGACCGCCAATCGAATGATGAAAGGCGAATTTGATCTTAACGATATGCTGGCTCAACTGAAGCAGTTAAATAAACTGGGCTCTTTAGGGGGAATTTTAAAATTAATTCCCGGGATGCCTAAGATTTCGCCCGAACAACAGGCGACGGCGGAAAAAGAAATGAAGAATATGGAAACTATTATCAATTCAATGACGCCGGAAGAGCGAGCCCACCCGGATATTCTTCGTAATTCCCGTAAAGTGAGGATTGCCAAGGGAGCGGGTAAAACCAGTGCGGATATTAATCGGGTAATTAAGAAATGGGAGCAGAGCAAAGAGATGATGAAGATGATGAAAAATTACCAAAAGGGAGGAAAAATCCCACCCGGAGGAATGTTCTGATTATTCATAAGTGGTGGCAACACCACTTTTTTTATAAAAAAGGCCCGATTAGGGGCCGAGGAAACTGCCACGAACGGCAGCACATTTAGGGAGTTTTCTCATCGAGAATTCAGATGTGCCCAAAGGCTCCTCAAAGAGGCTCCACTCAAATTAGTAAAATTAATAAAGCCAAAAAACAATACGGGATTTTTTTACTGAAAAAAAGGCTTGTTGCTACAATAACACAAGCCTATAAAAATATCAATATCTCTTTTATTTAGGCAATGGCTACAAAGTAATAAACAATCGTAAAAAGCGAAATCGCAAACATATAATAAGCAAAGTAGGGATACTGTTTGGTTGAGAACCGCTTAAATATATATTTCAAGGCTAAAAGCGTAAAGATGAATGCCGCGACCATTCCCGTGATGTATAGGGGAATTTGACTGCTGCCGGCAAGGTCGGAAAGATTGTCAAGAGAAAAAACAAAACTTCCCAAAGCGACGGGGATAAAAAGCAAAAAGGCAAATTCTTTGGCGTGGTTATCATCGAGGCCGGCAATTTTGGCGCCGCTCATTGTAATGCCGCTTCGCGAAATGCCCGGCATTACGCCAATACATTGAAATAAACCGGCGATAAAAGTATTTTTCCATGTATAAGTTGCTTGCCCGGGTTTTTTAAAAAGAAAGCTTACGGCTAGAAGAATTAGGCCCGTGACGGCAAAATCAATACCGATAAAAAGTAGGTTTCCAAAGATGGAGGCAACTTTGTCTTCCAAAAAGACACCGACGACGGCTACGGGAATGGAAGCGACTACTAAATAAATAAAAGTCATAAAGTCGGGTTTGGATAGCGAACGCTTCGCGCTGTCGTGGGTAAAAAGATAAGTGAATACCCCTTTGATAAGCCGAATGATAATTGGCCACATAAAAATAATGAGAGCCAGTAAAGAGGCAAAGTGGAGAAAAACGGTGAATACTTCTAACTGGTTGCCTGAAAATTGAATTTGCAGAAGACTTTCAGCCAGAGCCAAATGACCCGAACTGCTGATAGGTAAAATTTCGGCCACACCTTGTACAAGGCCCAAGATAAAGTACTTAATATATTCTAGAAACATTACTTGCTGTCCTCTTTCTTAATAAATTTATGGCCCTTGGCAACGGCTTCTTTTTCCCAATCGCCAACTTCATTATCATCAATTTCTTGAAGCAATTTGCGCTCACTTTTATTGAGAGAATACGCTTTGAATAGATCCGGTCGTAATAACCGGGTTCTTCGAAGAGCCTCTTTTTTTCGCCATTTGGCAATAGCCGTGTGATTGCCGGAGTAGAGAATGTCAGGAATTTGGTTGCCGTCATAATCGAATGGCTCCGTAAATTGCGGATATTCCAGCAATCCATTTTCAAAAGTTTCTTCGGTGGTCGAATCTTCGCTTATTGCCCCTTCAAGCAAGCGGATAACCGCATCGCTGACCGCCACCGCTCCGATTTCCCCCCCGGTAAGAATGTAATCGCCGATTGAAATGGTTCCATCGATATAATGGTTGATGCGATCATCGATACCTTCATAATGTCCGCAGATGAGTATTAAATGCGAAACCATGGTTAATTCATGGGCAAATGACTGATTGAAAGTTTTACCGGTCGGAGCGAGGAGATATACTTTGCAGTCCAAGGTCTTAACCGCCTTAAGGGCATCAACTAAAGGTTGCATTTTCATTATTAGTCCCGCTCCGCCCCCGACAGGAGCGCTGTCAACCCGCCCATACCGATCTTTTGTAAAATCACGGATATTGACGATGTTAATATCGATAATACCTTTAGCCTTTGCTCTTTTTATGATCGAATTATCAAAAAAAGGGGATATCATTTCGGGAAACAACGTTAAAACAGTGATTTTCATAACAGGCCTTCAAGGACATGTATGGTGATTTGTCCGTTGGTTAAATCCACTTTCTTTATAAAAGCTTCGACAAAGGGAACGAAAAAATCCTTATTGCCTTCGCGGCTTACGCGGAGGGTTTTGTAGGCCGAATATTCCTCAATTCGCTTTACTTTACCAAGAAGATTCCCGCGCTCGTCTATAACGGATAAGCCAAGTAAATCGCCAAAGAAGAATCCTCCATCCGGCAAAATGTCTTTTTGCTTTAAAGCGTGTAGCTCAAGACCGATCAATTTTTCGGCTTCTTCAATGGAATTGATCTCTTTAAACGTTATAATTTCAAGCGCTCCGTCAAGAAGGCGCTTTTCAACGGTAAGGGCTTGATGAGTATCGCTCTCAGGATGATATAAATATAATTTATTCCCTGTCTGAAAACGAAAATCGCGAAAATCAGAAGTGGGATAAATGCGTACTTCCCCCTTTAGACCGCGGGTTTTAATAATCGAACCGACTTTAACATATTCCATAAAACTAACCTCGTGACAATTATAGCAAAAAAAATGAGGAGTTAATCCTCATCCTTTTTTTCAAACGATTCAAACTTTAAATAAATTCTTTTACCATCGGTTTTACCCGCGATAGAAATCACTTCTCGTAAGGAATCAGCAATCATGCCTTTGCGCCCAATAAGCCGCGCTGTATCTTCCGGTTCGGCGCAGATAATAATGGAAATTGTCTTATCATCATCACCGGCGATTTCGCGTAGAAGAAGAGCGTCTTTGTGCTCAACGATTGGATCGATAATCGTGTGTATAATCTCTTGATACTCCACGCTTATTTACCTTCTTTTTTTAAAGTGTTGAATTTAGCGACGATTCCGGCTTTGGTTAAAATCGCTTTGACGGTTCCGCTTGGTTGCGCACCGGCTTGAAGCCATTTAATTGCCGCCGCTTCATCAATAACGGCACCATTTAAAGCTTTGTTTGGATCATAATGGCCGATTTGTTCGATGAAACGACCATCACGGCTCATTCTGCTATCAGCAGCAACAATCCGGTAAAACGGATCATCATGACGTCCAACACGGGTTAATCTTAATTTAACTGACATGTGCTTATCCTCCTATAACGTAGAAATAATATCACATTCAAAATAGGTGTCAAGCAAAAATGCTTTACATTACCTGAAATTTTTGTTTATGGTTTCCTTGATAATATTATCTTGATTGTCCAAATCGATCTGAACATTGGGAGTAATGTGTAAGTCGTGCAAATCCCGGAACTTTAAAGAAAAAGGAACGTTTTGGCAACGCGGGCAAATGGTGACTATTTTTTCTTGGCCGTCGCTTTTCTTAACTCGCTTGGTGGCAATACCATACTGGATGGCAATATTTCTTTGTCTTTCATTCATATCACCTAACTGAAGGGTTTCGCCGTCTTCGTTTAGAAGAATGGCATTGCGAACAATTTCCGGACAGAATCGGCATTTTTCCTCATATATATAAATAGTGGGCATATTTTATCCTCTATTTTGATTATATTCCGCAGATAAATATTAACAACCAAAAGGCAAGAAAGTTTATAATGGAAACGAGGTTTTAATATGATCTACACTTTAACAATTAATCCGAGCATCGACTATTATCTTTGGACCGATGAGTTGGTGACAAATGAAACATTGCGCGCCCAAAAAGCCGTTTTTGCTCCCGGGGGAAAAGGCATAAGTTCGGCAACGATTCTTGGAAGATTGGGGATGGAGGTTTCTCCGATTGTAATGGCCGGTGGAGATACGGGTATGCTTTTGCGGTCACTTTTAACCTCCGAACCAATTCTTGCGGAGTATATTGACGCGGAGGTGCCAACGAGAATCAACGTTAAAATATCTGACCAAAATGGCCATTATGAGCTAAATGCCCCGGGGCTTCCCTTGGGTGATAAAGCAATGAAAAAACTTGCGCTTCGGCTTTCGCAATTACAAGAAGGGGATTGGCTTATTTTGTCGGGATCACTACCGGAGCATCTCGATGAAGATTTCTATGCCAAAATTGTTCGTGAACTCAGCATCAAAGGAATCAGTGTCGGAGTGGATACGTCCGGTCCGGCTTTAAAAGCAGCGATAAAGGAACATCCCGCATTTATCAAACCAAACGAAGAGGAAGCCGCTGCCCTTTTCAATATTCCCTTTGATCCACAAAATGGATTATCGGAACAGCAGATTGAATATATATTTTGTCAATTAACCGCAAGCGGAGTCGAAAGAGTGATAATTACTTTGGGAGCCAAAGGATCTATATATGGCGATAATAAGGGCAATCGTTTTCGTTTTGAATCGCCCAAGGTCAAAGTGGTGGCTACGGTTGGCTGCGGAGATTCTTTTGTCGGCGGGTTTGTATATGGATTGGTTAAATATAATAGTCCTCTCGAAGCGATGGCTTATGGTACCGCTGCCGGTGCAGCAACAGCGGCCACGCAATTTTTAGGCGATAAAACGGCGATTGAAGAAATTAGAAAAAAGGTTATTCTCCCAAAAAAATAGTTGCCTTAACACGATTAAGCAAGTATTATAGAGCGTTAATATGAAAGAGGTTTACTATGGAAAAAAATGTTGAAACCAAGTCGGCGAATAAGTACGGAATTTTTGATAAAATATTTCATCTGACAGAAAGAGGCGCCCGACCCGGAATTGAGATTCTCGGAGGATTCATCACTTTTGTGGCGATGATTTATATTCTGCCCTTGATTTCGGCCATCTTTGGTGGCGAGCCGGGAATGAGCCCAGACGGTGTTTTTGCCGCCACGGCGATAGTCAGTGCTTTAATTACAATATTTATGGGACTTTATGCCAATGTCCCCGTCATCTTAAGCGCAGGATTAGGCGTCAGTGCTTATGTTTCAACAACTGTTTACACGGCCTATCACGATTGGGTGAGTGCTTTTATTATTATGTTCTTATCGGGTGTGATATTTTTATTGATCACGATTACACCGGTAAGACAAAAAATAATTGATGCCATTCCTAATGATGTAAAATACATTATTTCGGCCGGCTTAGGTGGATTTATCGCTTTTATTGGATTTAACAAAGCGGGTTTAATTGTAGCCTCCAACTCATCAACGATTGTCGCTTTGGGCGATTTGGCCAATCCGGCGGTTTTACTTCCTTTGCTGGGAGTGCTGATTGTCTTTGCTTTTATGGCTATGCCCAACAAGCACTTAAATCAATTGGCGATTCCCGCGGCGATGGGGATTATCGCGGTTATTGGCTTAATAGTAAATTATGCCGCTTTTGGAAATAATCTTACCGCAAGCGGACTTCCGTATTTTGATTTTTCCGCTAGCAGTTGGGGATTAGCAGGAATCAAGGATGTTTTCTTCAAGATATTTACTGGTACGGAAACAACCAGTGCCGGTGATGCCTGGAAAAATGTTTTAAGCAATCCGGCCAGTTATGCGTTTATCTTCTCGGTCGTTTTTGTCAGTCTTTTTGATACAACGGCAACCTTGATGTCAGTGGGGAGAAGCGCGGGGGTATTAGATGAAAAAGGTGATTTGATCGGTGGCAATAGAGCCATTTTAGCCGATGCCATTGGAGCGGCCATTTGCGCGCCAATCGGAACCTCAACCATTACGGCCTTCGCTGAGAGTAACGTGGCCTGTTCAACCGGAGCAAAAACCGGTTTAAGTGCGGTCACGGCCGGACTTCTTTTCCTCGTATCCGCATTTATTTTTCCCGTTTTCTCCGTCTTTAACAGTTTCTCTGTGACCAGTATCGCCCTCATTAGTGTCGGAGCGATGATGTTTACCAACAATTTAAAAGCCATCAACTGGGACGATATTGCCATCGGTGTGACGGCTTTTGTCTCATTTATGCTTATGGTTTTAACTTATTCAATTTCCGACGGATTAGGATTCGGCATTATCACCTTTGTAATTATGCGTATTGCCCAAAGAAAAGCCAAGGACGTCAAACCGATGCTCTATGTGGTCGCTTTGTTATTCTTGGTGTATTACATAGTAAAAGTTATTATTGGCTAGATATTTCCCTTGCTTTTAAAGTTCCATTTTGCTAGAATTACAACGCGTTTAATTAAGCGCTAGTGATGGTCCGCTGAAGTGTCACTCTTTTATGAACATCATGAAGAAAAACAAATGATATATAGGAGGCAAAAAAATGAACACTAATTTAGTTAATGAAATCAGTGCCAGCCAACTTCGTAAAGATCTTCCCGCTTTTTCTTCGGGTGATACTGTCCGAGTTTATGTGCGGATTATCGAAAATGGCAAAGAACGTCAACAGGCTTTTGAAGGCGTTGTTATGCAACGTCGTGGCGGTGGTGTCCATGAGACCTTTACCGTTCGCAAGATGTCCAGTGGCATCGGCGTGGAAAGAACCTTCTCCCTTCATTCTCCAACAATTGGCAAGATTGAAGTTGTGAGAGTGGGCAAGGTTCGTCGTAATAAGATTTCTTACTTACGCAATCTTCGTGGTAAAGCCGCTCGTATTAAAGAAAAAAAGTAAATTCTTCTTTATTTAAAAGTGACAGGCTCCGGTTTTATTCCGGGGCCTTTTATTAACTTTCAAAATCCATTCGTTTAACATATAATTGTAAAGTAATTATGAAAGAAACTCTGGTTAATTCTTCAGAAATTGAAGCAAAGATAAAGTCGCCTAAACGCCCTACCTATCGTCGGGTTATTTCGGCGATATTTTATTCCGTGCTAACTATCGTTATTATTTTTTCTTCGCTTTCAATTTTTGTTAACAACTATTATACGGCTGTTTGGGTGGACGGAACTTCGATGATGCCTAATCTAGAAAACTTCGAATTGGGATTAATGGATTCTCATGCGGATAAGATTGCTAAAATCGACCGTTTTGATATAGTTATCGCTTATGTCGACATTAACCAAAACGGACTTGACGATGACTATCCGGTGATTAAAAGGGTAATTGGATTACCGGGTGAAACCATCCAAATCTTTGATGGTGGCAGCGATAGTGAAAACAACGAGCTTCCAGATTATATTGAAGTGACTAAGAGCGATACTTCATATCGTCTTGAGGAAAATTTTAATAATCCTTTTTCGTCATCGACTTATCGTTCAATGGCAAATTATGCCATTTCGTCTCCCTTCACTTTAGGGGATGATGAGTTTTTCCTTATGGGCGACAACCGCGGAGTCAGCATCGATTCCCGAAGTTTTGGCGCGGTGGAGCAAAGTGAGATAATCGGCGTGCTTGTTTGGGTATACGGCCGGGCAACGCGAATAAGCACAGTCACAGGTTCTAACAATGATTTAATAACCAATTACGACGGCCGCCAAGTGTATTGGCCGTGGGATATACGCTATTATGGTTAACAATCGAGTAAAAAATTTGCATTGGTTTCCGGGCCATATGGCCAAAGCCCTGCGGGAAGTCGAAGCTAAATGTCAAAGTGTTGATATTATTATCGAGATATGTGACGCCCGGATACCTCATAGTTCACGGAATCCCTTTTTAAGCCAAGTCGCCCAAAATAAAAAGCGGCTTTTAATTCTTAATAAGGCAGATATGGCGGATGCTTCAGTAACCAAGGCGTGGATTAAGCATCTAAACACACCCGCGCAAATGGCAATCGCCACCTCGCTTTCATCCGCGCACGATTTAAAAATAATTCGTCATTCAATTGATCTTATTTCCGTAGATAAGAGGGAACGGGATCAAAAACGAGGCATGAAAAATCGACCGATAAAAGCATTAGTGATTGGAATTCCCAATTCAGGGAAATCGACTTTTATCAACCGGCTAGCCGGGCGTAAAAAGGTTTTGGTAGCCAATCGACCGGGTGCTACTAGGGCTCAGCAATATATTAAAATTGATCAAGATATTGAGCTTATCGACACTCCGGGAATCTTGCCGCCTAATTATGAGGATTCGCAAGTGGCGCTTAATTTGGCGTTATTAAAAGCAATTCCGATGGATATTTTACCCTTGAATGAACTGTGCGAGTATGCGATTAAAACTTTGGTGACGCAATATCCTAATTATTTGACCAGGCGATATGGGGAAGCACTAAACGGACTCACCAATTACAGTGATATTTTACTGGCAATCAGCAAAATTCGTGGATATTTACCGCTTGGAGCAGATAATTTTGAGCGGGCGGAAAAATTGCTCGTTGTCGAGTTCCAAAATGGAATTTTAGGTGCGATTTCTCTTGAGAGGCCGAGCGATGATTAACGATTTGGCACGGGAGTATTATCAAGCCGGATATAAGTTTATTGCCGGTACGGATGAAGCGGGTCGGGGGCCTTTGGCGGGGCCGGTAGTGGCCGCGGCGGTCATATTGCCAAGAAATTATCAGAATCCGGAAATTGATGATTCAAAAAAAATCAGTGATAAAAAAAGAAGACGCCTTTTTCATGAAATTATCGAAAATGCCTTGAGCTATGGCATTGCTATCGTCGATGCTCCGGAGATCGACCGAATAAATATTTATAAGGCCTCGCAAAAAGCGATGGAAATGGCGTTATCCCAACTCAGGCATCGCTATGATTTGGTGCTCAGTGATGCGATGCCGTTGCCCCACCAAATCGTGCGGGTTGAACCGCTTATACATGGAGACGCGCTGGTAAGCGCCATCGCGGCGGCAAGTATTCTCGCCAAGGTAACGCGGGATGATTTGATGATTGACTTAGCTAAGAAATATCCCGGATATGGCTTTGAGCGTAATAAGGGTTATGGAACAAAAGAGCATCTTGAAGGACTGAGAAGGCGGGGGCCGATAACCGGTATTCATCGGTTTTCCTATGGACCGGTAGCCGATGTTAAGCACGAACAATTATCACTTTTTCCGACGGAGTAAAACTATATCGCCTATCTTCTTTAATGAGGAAGTTTTATGGACGCAAGGAAACTGCTGGCTTTTTTGGCGATTAAATATGATGGCGATTACAACCGAATGCTGCAGGCGATAAAAGATAAAGAGCATATTGACGAGAAAGAATTAAATCGGCTTCTAGCAACCAATATGGCATCATACATAACGATAATAGATAAGGATTATCCAGATTTCTTTCGGAATATTAATCGTCCCCCGTTGGTTCTTTTCTATTATGGAGATTGGCAGATAACCGCCAATTTTAATCAGTGTTTAGCTATTGTCGGCTCTCGTCATCCAGATGATTATGGGCTTAGCATAACTAGAACAATTACCGCCGAATTGGTAAATAAGGGCATTACAATCGTCAGCGGACTGGCGCAAGGAATTGACCGTCAAACTCACGAGACGGCGATAAAATGCAAGGGGAAAACAATCGCCGTTCTCGGCTCCGGAATAGATAACCCTTACCCCAAAAGTAACATAGATATTTATTCGATTATGAAAAAAGATCATCTTATTATATCTGAATATCCCGGTATGACTGCCCCTGACGCCACGCATTTTCCGATGCGTAACCGACTGGTTGCCGCTTTGGCGCGGGCGACGCTGGTAACGCAAGCCCATGAAAGAAGCGGAACGCTGATTACGGTTAGTTATGCTTTGACGATGGGAAGGGATATCTATTGTGTCCCTTATTTGGCGGGCCACTCTTCAAGCTGCAATCGTCTGATTAAGGAGGGGGCATATTTAGTTGAAAGTGCGGAAGATGTTTTAGATTTACTAAGATTGGCATAAAAAAATATTTTTTTTATTTATATAAATAAAGGATATACAGCGGTGTCTTTTTGATTGACAGAATTCTTTTTGGGCCCTATATTTTTTGCTGATAGGAGAAACTATGAAACTTGTAATCGTGGAATCACCAACCAAGAGCCATACTTTTAAACGCTACTTGGGTGAAGAATATGAAATTTTGCCTTCCGTTGGGCATATCCGAGATTTAGCCACCTCAGGAAAAGGTGGGCTTGGAGTGGACATTGAGAATGATTTTGCCGCTCGATATGTTATCAATAAGGATAAAGCCGCGGTCGTCCGCTCTTTAGAAAAAGCCGCCAAGAAAGCGGATGAAGTTATTCTGGCAACCGACCCAGACCGCGAAGGGGAAGCTATTGCTTGGCATTTAGCGACGGTTTTAAAATTGCCGATTGCAAGCACCAAACGACTTGAATTCCATGAAATTACACGGGAATCGATTTCCGAAGCAATGGAAAATCCTCGCACTATCGACATGAAATTAGTTTCAAGCCAAGAAGCGCGGCGGGTTTTGGACCGAATAATCGGTTTTAAACTTTCAAGTTTACTTTATAAAAAAATTAGATCGCGTTCTGCCGGCCGGGTGCAGAGCGCGGCTCTAAAGTTGATTTGCGATCACGAGAAAGAAATAAACGAGTTTAAACCGGAAGAATACTGGTCTTTGAATGTTGATATCGAGATTAAGGGTGTGGTATATAACCTTACCTTAGATCGGGTTGATGGCAAGGCGGTAAAAATTAAAAATGAGCAGGAAATGAAAGATATTCTCGCTCGACTTGAAACCTCGCTGACAATAAGTTCAATCAAAGTGAACGAACGCGTAAAAACAAGCAAAGATCCCTTTACAACTTCAACGCTTCAGCAGGAAGCTTTTAACCGCTTTAATTTCCGTACCAAGAAAACAACAGTTGTGGCTCAAAAACTTTATGAAGGTCTTGCCGTCGAAAACGGAGAAAATGTCGGCTTGATTACCTATATGCGTACCGATTCGACCCGTTTAAGCGATTCATTTATCAATCGAGCCAGCAATTACATCAGTGAAAACTTTGGTCAGGAGTACATTAACCTTACAAAGAGAAATCGTGTTCTCAAAGAGACCGAACAGGTGCAGGATGCTCACGAGGCCATTCGCCCGACCTCCACCCATCGGACTCCAGAGTCGATTAAATCTTCCTTAAGTAAAGATGAATACAACCTATATCGATTGATATATGCTCGGGCGATGGCTTCGCTTATGGCTCCGCGCAAAGAGGAAGTCACGGTAGTTACCTTTTCCAGTCGGGGATTGGAGTTTAAACTGGAGGGAGTTCATACCCTCTTTGAAGGCTATGCCAAGGTTATGGGCGACTTAGAGACCAACCACGATAAGGAACTTCCCGTTTTGAGTGAAGGCGAAGTCTTTGCCATCAAATCGAAAACGCCGAAGCAAAACTTTACGAAAGCGCCTCCCCGTTATAATGAGGCAAAGTTAGTAAAGCTTATGGAAGAGTTAGGCATCGGTCGACCATCGACCTATGCTTCCACCATTGAAACTATATTAGCCCGTAAATACGTCACTGGCACCGGCGGTATTTTGACGCCGACAGAGCAGGGAATGCTGACCAATTCTACCTTGGAGGAAAATTTTCCAGATCTAATCGATGCGAAGTATACGGCCGATATGGAAAAGCAATTGGACGAGATTGCTGATGGTGCGCTATCACGCGTGGAAGTGCTGAAGGATTTCTATTATCCTTTTGAAAAACTGGTCGAAGCCGCCAACAAAAATATCGACAAAATTGCGGCTAAGGAAACGGGTGAATTATGCCCGGAGTGCGGAAGTCCCCTCGTAATTCGCAAG
Source organism: Bacilli bacterium (assembly GCA_035326105.1). Lineage (NCBI taxonomy): Bacteria > Bacillati > Bacillota > Bacilli > Bacilli bacterium. Next base: position 702,240 of record DAOKYO010000002.1, on the reverse strand, counting down.
GGTCGCTACGGGGAGTTTGTCGGATGCTCAAATTACCCCACTTGCCATTACATTAAGCCGCAGCCTAAAGATCCACCGAAGTTTACCGGTGAAAATTGCCCGATCTGCGGAAAACCGTTAGTTGAGCGCAAAGATCGCAAGGGGCGTCCGTTTGTCGGTTGCTCAGGCTATCCATCTTGTCACTACATCAAAGGAAATGAAAACAAAGTTCCCCCGGTATATACCGAAAAGGATTATGTCAGGAAATGTCCCGATTGTGAGGATGGGCATTTAGTTGTAAAAAAATCCAAGTATGGAAATGACTATTTGGGATGTACGAATTTTCCCAAATGCCGACATATGGAATACATCAACAAGAAAAAGTAAGCTCGCCTTACTTTTTTCTTTTTCGCTCATGCTATAATTTAAGCATTATGAAACAACCGATTAATATTATCGGTGCTGGACTGGCCGGCACCGAAGCCGCCTATTATCTTGCTGACCACCACATTCCAGTTCGTCTTTTTGAAATGCGTCCGCAAAAGATGACTCCGGCACATCATAGTGAAAAATTTGCCGAATTGGTTTGTTCAAATTCGCTTAAAAGCAAGCATTTGGACAACGCCTGTGGTCTTTTGAAAGAAGAAATGCGCCTTCTTGGTTCGATAACAATGGAAGCCGCCGCAAAGAGCGAAGTGCCGAGCGGAAACGCTTTGGCGGTGGATCGGGATCAATTCTCGCAATATATTGACAGCCGGATTCGCAACCATCCGCTGATTGAAGTAGTCAATGAAGAAGTAAAAGCCATTCCTGACGGAATAACGATAATTGCTTCCGGTCCTTTGACCAGCGATGAATTGGCTGAGAACATTCAAAAGCTCATTGGACAAGATATGCTTGCGTTTTTTGACGCTTCAGCTCCGATTGTTGAAAAAGATTCGTTGGATTTAGACATTTTGTATCGTAAATCACGCTACGATCAGGATGAAGGAAGCTATCTGAATTCCGCAATGGACGAAGAGCAGTATCGCTTGTTTTACCGCGAACTTATAAATGCTAAAAAAGCACCGATTCATGACTTTGATGCGCAATATTTTTCCGGCTGTATGCCTATTGAAGTCATGGCCTCCCGTGGCGAAGATACTATTCGTTTTGGGCCGTTGAAACCCAAAGGATTAAGGAGGACGGCGGACGATCACCCGTATGCCGTTATCCAACTTAGACAAGACAATGCGGTCGACTCACTTTATAATCTTGTGGGATTTCAGACTAATTTGACTTATGGAGAACAAGAAAGAGTGTTTAAATTGATTCCCGGTTTAGCAAACGCCCGCTTTGTCCGTTATGGTCTTATGCACCGAAACTCATATTTAAAAGCCCCGGCTGTTTTAAATGACAATCTTTCGCTGAAAGTTCGGGACGATGTTTTTGTGGCCGGTCAGTTGAGCGGAGTGGAGGGCTATGTTGAAAGTGCGGCGATGGGAATTTTAGCGGCGATATTTGCCAAGGCTAAATATGAGGACAAAAAAATTGCCGATCCGCCGATTAAGTCGGTAATCGGGGCACTCAATTATTATCTTCACTTCGCTTCGATAAAGGACTTTGCTCCAATGAATGCCAATTTTGGAATTATATACGGAGCGACCAAAAACAATCGGCAGTCAACAATCGATGAAGCCCTAAGATCAATTCGGGAGTGGAAGGGCACTCTATGATCGCGCTCTTAAATGATTTTTTGGTTTACTTACGGCTTAACCGTAACTATTCGCCGCGAACGATAAGCTCATATCAATTGGACTGCCAGGATTTTTATGGCTTTTTGCTGAATGTTGGAGTTGAAGACCAAAAAGTAACCATTGAAGACATTCGTCAATACCTCGTTACCCAGTTAACCAAGGGATTGAGCCGAAGAACAATTAAACGGCGTCTTTCCGCTTTAAGGAGTTACTATGATTTCTTAGAAAGCAAAAAAATAGTTGAGATAAATCCTTTTTCGCTGGTGAATTCACCTAAGGCGGAAAAACGCTATCCTGAAGTCCTTGATCAGGCGAACGCTCAACTACTGCTGGATACAAACTATAAGCGTAAAGACCAATTGATGATCCGCGACCAAACGCTTCTATATTTTCTTCTCGACAGCGGTCTCCGCGTTTCGGAACTGACCAATCTTGATTTCCTTTGGGTGGATATCAACCAGCGAGTTATGCGAATAAGGGGCAAGGGAAATAAAGACCGTATCGTTCCGTTTTCGGTGGAGGCAAAAGAATCATTAGTTCGATACCGCGATGAGTTGCGCCCCATTTTAATCGGAAAAAATAGAGATGCCAGAAACAGCACGGTAGTTTTTCTTTCGGCTACCGGAAGAAAATTAACTCCTCGGGGAGTCGAATATATTCTCGACGAAATACAAAAAAAGACCGGACTCTTTATTCACCTGCATCCGCATCTGCTGCGGCATACCTTTGCCACGCAACTATTAGACAAGGGGGCTGACCTTCGCCTCATTCAGGAACTGCTCGGACATGCCTCTATTTCCACCACTCAGGTATATATGCATGTTTCTTCGCAGGCCATGCAAAGAGAGTATTTTGCCTCTCATCCGCGCGCGCGATTAAACCGAGCAGAAGAGATAGTCGATTTTAAAGGGAAAAAAGAGGAAAAATAATCATTATTGCTTTCTTTAACCAATTTTATGGCTGAGCATTTTTTCTTGCGCAAGTGGGGCTACTATGATAAGATTATTCCGGCTCTCTATAAGAGAGACTATGACACATTGTAGATTCATACTCCAGGTCCTCGGAAAATTGTTTCCTTGAGGGGGGTATGTTCGAAGCAATGGAAGTTAAAACAAACAGGAGGTCTTCATTATGAGTGAAGAGAAAGAAGTAGTCTTAGCCGAAGCCGTAGAAGAAAAACCAGTTGATGCCATGGCATCTGTTTTACCGGATGAAAATCGTCCGTTGGTGACGATGAAACGGCTGCTTGAAGCCGGTTCCCATTTTGGTCATCAAACCCGGCGTTGGAATCCAAAGATGTCAAAGTATATCTATGGGTCACGCAGTGGTGTTCATATCATTGACCTAACCCAAACGGTTACCAAAATTGAGGAAGCTTATGCCGCGCTTAAAGAGATTGTTCTCGCTGGCGGAAAAGTCTTATTCGTTGGCACTCGCAAACAATATCAGGATGCCGTCCGTGAAGAGGCTCTTCGCTCCGGCTCTTTCTATATCACCGCCCGTTGGCTTGGCGGAACATTAACAAATTTTAGAACGATTCAAAGCCGAGTTCGGTATCTTCGCGATTTAGAGAAACAAGAAGAAGACGGAACTTTAGATTTACTTCCGAAGAAGGAAGCGGCGGGTTTACGGAAAGAGAAAGAAAAACTCACCAAGAACCTTGAAGGTATTAAAGAAATGCGTAAAGTGCCGAATGCGATCTTTGTTATCGATCCAAAAGTGGAGCACAATGCTGTCAATGAAGCTCGAAAACTTAATATTCCGGTTTTTGCGATTGTGGATACCAACGCCGATCCGGATGAAGTTGACTATGTAATTCCGGCTAACGACGATGCTATTCGCAGTGTGCGGCTTATTCTCGCATTAGCCGCGGATGCAATTGTTGAAGCCAAGGGTGGCAATCCCGTTGTTGCTTACGCTAAGGACGAAGACTTAGTTGAAGAAGTAACGATGGACAAGGCCGTATCGTCAAAAGAAGCTGTGGTCGACAAGGATCAAGCTCCGCGGCGGATTCGTAAAGAATCAACCGATCATAGTGACAAACCTTTATCGGATAAGGCCGAACATAAAGTAAATAAAGAAACAGCTAAAGCTGAGTAATTTTTTAGAATCGAAAGGAGTATTCTAAATGGGAGTTGATGTTAAATTAATTAAAGAGCTTCGGGAGACAACCGGAGCGGGAATGATGGATTGTAAGAAAGCTCTTGAAGCAACTGATGGCAATGTTGATGCCGCAAAAGATTGGCTTCGGGAAAAGGGCATTACAACTATCGCTAAAAAAGAAGCGCGGATTGCCGCCGAAGGCAAAACCCTCGTTAAGATTTGCGAGAAATGCGGACGCGCGGTGATTCTTGAAGTGAATTGTGAAACCGACTTTGTCAGTAATGGCGAAGCCTTTGGAAATTTAGTTGAGCAAGTCGCCGGTATCATCCTTGATAAGGATCTTAAAACGGTGGAAGAGGCAACTGAAGCCACCAAGGAGTTATTTATCGATGCGACCATCAAGATGGGCGAGAAACTTGCCCTTCGTCGGTTTGTCATCGTTGAATTAAAAGATGGTGAGGCTTTTGGAAGCTACTCCCACATGAATGGAAAGATTAATGTCCTTCTCGTTTTGAACAAGAGCGATGAGGAAGTTGCCAAAGGATTGGCGATGCACATTGCGGCGAATAATCCTCTATACATTGACAGCACGTCAATTCCGGCGGATGTCATTGAACACGAAAATGAAATTCAACTTGAGGCGGCAAAAAACGATCCCAAACTTCAAGACAAGAATCCGGATATGCTTAAGAATATCATTCGCGGCAAGGTTGCTAAATTCCTTAGCGAATCGACCCTGAGCGAACAAGTTTACTTGCTTGATGGCGAAAAGAAGGTCGGGCAATTCCTTAAGGAAAAAGGACTCGTGGTCAAACAATTCATCCGTTATCAAGTGGGTGAAGGAATCGCGAAGCGCGAAGATGACTTTGCAAAAGAAGTCATGGAAGCTGCTAAGTAATTAATGAGAACACTCCTTTTCGAGTGTTCTTTTTTTAAAAAATAGGAGGATGCTATGGCTAAGTACAAACGCGTTGTTCTCAAACTTTCCGGTGAAGCGTTAGCAAACAAAGAAGAAAAACTAATCTTGAATGCGGATAAGCTCAAGTCAGTGGCTCGTTCTATCGCCGCGTTGACGGAGGGCGGTGTTCAAGTTGGTGTGGTTATCGGTGCGGGAAATATTTGGCGAGGTAAACTTGCCGATGCAATTGGAATCGAGCGGGGCACAGCTGACTATATGGGAATGCTCGGAACGATAATTAATTGTTTGGCCCTTCAAAGCACATTGGAAGAAATAGGTCTTCAAGCGCGGGTTTTAAGCGCGATTGAAGTCGAGGCAGTCTGCGAGCCTTATATTAAAAGAAGGGCAATTCGTCACTTGGAAAAGGGTCGGGTTGTCATCTTTGCCGGCGGTACTGGCAACCCCTTTTTCACCACCGACTCGTGCGCGGCTTTAAGAGCTTTAGACATTGAAGCCGAGGCCATACTAATGGCTAAAAATGGAGTGGAAGGTGTTTATACTGGGGATCCTAGAACTGATAGGGACGCCAAGTTTATCTCTCATTTGACTTATGCTGAAATGACAAAAAAGCAACTAAAAGTTATGGATCAAACGGCAGTGAGTCTGCTTGCCTCTTCCTCTATTGACACAATTGTCTTCAATATGGCGGATGAGAGCAACTTTGTTAAGGCCGTTAACGGAGAAAAAGTCGGAACGATTATTAGCAAAGGAGATATTAATAATGGATGAACTAGCTTTGGAAATGCAATCCAATATGGATAAGACGATTGCCAATCTCGAGGAGCAATTTAAAACTTTACGCACGGGAAGAGCTTCCTCTTCAGTGCTTGATCGAATTGAATGCGATTATTACGGAGACCGGATCCCCGTTAATCAGATCTCTTCTATTTCTATTCCGGAGCCCCGGCAAATTCTTATTAAGCCCTACGATCGTAATGACGTTCGAGCGATTGTCGAGGCGATAAGCAAAAGCGATTTAGGAATCAATCCCATCAACGATGGCAACCAAATTCGGCTTGTCTTCCCTCCGCTTACCGAGGAGAGACGGAAGGACTTAGTTAAGACTGCTAAAAAGTACGCAGAAGATTCGAAAGTGGCAATTCGCAATATTCGCCGTGATTATCTTGAATTACTCAAGGCAAGCGATGAATATAGCGATGATTTAAAAAAACGAATTGAAGCCGACATTCAAAAAGTGACCGAGGATACAAATAAGAAAGTTGAATCGGTCTTTAAGGAAAAAGAAGTCGAAATCATGACGATTTAAGATTTAAAAAAGTCACTTTATGTGGCTTTTTTTTAAAAGAATAAAAACCTTTTTTGTATATTTTAATCTTCATGCGGTCTAATGTATAATATACTCAATCAAAGGAGAATCTATGGCACAAAAGAAGCCGCTTGAAATCGTCCGTATTCCCAATCACATCGCGATTATTATGGACGGAAACGGAAGATGGGCTAAAAAAAGATTACTCCCGCGAACAGCCGGTCATCGAGTTGGAGCGAAAAACATTTTTACCATCGCGGATGCCGCGATTGAGAATAAGGTAAAAGTGCTTTCTATCTTTGCGTTTTCAACCGAGAATTGGAATCGCCCGCAAGATGAGATCGACTTTCTGTTTGGCTATTTGGAGAGCGAGTTTAACAAGCGTCTGCCTGAATTGATGCAGAAAGACATTCGGATTATCTTTTCGGGATTTCCGGAGCCACTTCCTTTAAGTACCCAGGCGGTTATTAAAGAGGCAATGGCGAAGACGAAAGACAACCAGGGATTGATACTTAATATCTGTTTAAATTACGGGGGACAAAAAGATATCGTGCAGGCAGTTAAAAAAATTGCCCATGATGTCCAAATGGGAAAAATCAGTGTCGACGAAGTGAATGAAGATAACTTTAAGGCGGCTTTGCTTACCAATCCGTTACCGGATGTCGATCTACTAATTCGAACAAGTGGAGAAATGCGGATATCTAACTTTATGCTCTATCAGATGGCCTATGCGGAATTTTATTTTACAAACACGCTCTGGCCGGACTTTAAAAAGGGTGATTTTCAAAAGGCGATTCTAGCCTATAACAAACGCGATCGACGTTACGGGGGTATCAAAAATGAGCGTTAATCATCTTGATCAAAAAACCAAGTCTTCAATGACGGCCAGAATTATTACCGCTGTTTTAATTGCGGCCGTTGCTCTTCCATGTCTTCTTCTGGGCGGCTGGTTTTATATGGGCCTGATTTTTGTGGCACTCTTTATCGCCATCCATGAATTTATCAATGCGGTTAATCATGAAAAATATCCTTTGTTCGCCCATATATTTATCTATGTAATGACGATCAGCTTCGTCTATTGGATTTTTATGCGTAACAATATCGAGAATAATTTAGCCAACGGATTAGGAGCTTTTGACCTTAGCGCCTGGTCTTTAAGCAGTGGCTTTGATGATATAAAGATTTCCACGATGGGAGTGGCCGTTACCCTATTCGTTCTTTTTCTTTTTTCAATTAGCTGCAAAAATTTCCAAATCAATGACGTCACCTACATATTTACGATGATAGTCTTCATTAGCATCGGTTTTCAAAGCTTTTTGTTTCTGCGTTTCTTTCCGATGACAAGTTTTACCAATGCGGGTTTGGCGGTTCCTAGCACCATACAATCGTCATTTCTTTTTGTCTATGTGATTATCGGAACAATCGCAAATGACATCGGGGCGTATTTCATCGGTGTTTTCTTTGGGAAACATAAGTTAAATGAACGAATAAGTCCCAAGAAGACATGGGAAGGTTTTTGGGGCGGAATTGTTTTTTCGGCAATTCTGTCTCTCGGCTTTGCCGCTTTGGTAACGTCGCTTGGTCATCCGATGCTGCCTTTCTTGTCCTTTGAAAACTGGTATTGGATTGTATTGCTTTCACTTTTAATTCCGTTTATAGCCGATTTGGGTGATTTTATATTTTCGGCTCTAAAACGGCATTTTGGCATCAAGGATTATGGGACTTTCCTGCGGGGTCACGGCGGCATTCTTGATCGGTTAGACTCGCTGATTACCGTGGCTTTTGCGGTGGCGGTTATTATTATTTTAATTTCTAATTTTACCATTTCGGGGAACCCAATTTTGATATGAAGAAAATACTTCTTTTAGGGGCAAGTGGTTCAATTGGTCGCCAAACAATCGATATTTTGCTGAGTCAAAGGGAAGACTTTTCTCTTCTCGGCTTTTCAGTTGGAAATCAGGACGGCTATATCGCTTCATTAGTTGCTTCGTTTCCCGAGGTACAAGCGATTTTTTTGCTGAATAAGGATCGAATTCCGGAACTCAGCGCGCAATTTCCGCATATTAATTTCTTTTCGGGCGAAGATGGTATCAAAGAACTTATCAAATCACTTCGCGTTGATTTAATGATTAACGCTTTAGTGGGGTTTGTTGGCTTGGAGCCGACGATTTTGGCCTTACGTCAAGGAATCGATGTTGCCACGGCCAATAAGGAAGCGTTGGTGGTCGGCGGAATGCTTATCAACAAAATTATCGCCGGCAGTAAAGTTCATCTTTATCCAATCGACAGTGAGCATGTGGCAATCAGCAAGGGATTAAAGGGAAATGAGCAGGCGGCTATGCGGCTGATATTGACAGCTAGCGGTGGGCCTTTCCTTCATTTATCGCGATCAGAAATGGCAAAAGCGACTGTTCAGGAGGCGCTCCATCATCCAAGCTGGAAAATGGGCCGAAAAATTACGATTGACAGTGCAACGATGATGAATAAGGGATTTGAGATTATCGAAGCTCACTATCTTTTTAATTTTCCGGTTGATAAAATAGATGTGCTTGTTCACCCGGAAAGCAAGATTCATTCGCTTGTTTACTTTGCCGATGGTTCCTATTTGGCGGACATCGGACCGAGTGACATGCGGATTCCCATCGGCTACGCGCTATATGGTGGGCAACGTAAAGGGGGGCTTCCTCACAATAACCTTACGCTTGATGCCCTTCCCACATTACATTTTGAACCGGTGGATGAAGAAAAGTTTCCCTTGGTATCGATAGCGAAGGAAGCAATACGCGTTGGCGGAAGTCTGCCCTGTGTGTTGAATGCCGCCAACGAAGTGGCGGTTTATGCCTTTTTGGAGGAACAAATACCTTTTCTTGGAATAGAAGAGGTGATAAAGTGGGCATTAGATAATGCAAAAGTGATTGGTGAACCTTCACTTGAAGAGCTGATTGCTGTCGATAAAATGACTAGGACGCTGGTTACAAACTACATTAAAGGAAAATACTAATATGGACATTCTTGTTATTCTTCTCTCAATCATTATTCTCGGAATTGAAATCGCTCTTCATGAGCTGGGACATTTTTTGACGGCCAAACTTTTCAATGTTTATTGCTTTGAGTATTCAATCGGCTTTGGACCGACGCTTTACAAGCGGAAAAAAGGCGAGACCCAATTCACCATAAGGGCCATTCCTGTGGGTGGATATGTTTCGATGTATGGGGAAAGCGATGCTATCCCCGAAGATTTCAAGGGACCATTACCCGATCCAAACCGTAGTTTATTAAAGATAAAAAAATGGAAACGAGCGATTATAATGAGCGCGGGCATTATCGTCAACTCCCTTTTGGCGCTCGTCCTTTTTATGGTTTCCAACGCCGTGCCCTCAGTTCGCGTTTATAGCGCTTTAGATGTCGCTCCCGGCGGCCAAGCCGCCAGTTTGGGATTAGTAGAAAACGATCGGTTAATTACGCCCTTGGACAGCAAGGAAATACCGATTTCAAGCGGGGGTTCACTGAAGAGTTATGGCACGGTTACCCTTTTTAGCGGCACTTCGATGGAAGCTGACTTTGAAACTTTTTTCTACATTAGTGATTATAATAATACGGAAGCAAGCAATTACTTCCGTCTGCTGCCGGAGACCGTTACCGAAATTTCCACCGGAAACGAATTCTATAGTCCGGATGAAGAAACAGCCTTTAACTTTGAAATGACCTTTGCCAAAGGTTACGATGAAGATGGAAACCCGACCGATATATTCACAAAAACATTTGTGATAAACATTGCTTACGATACTGAAAGTAAAACATACGGCTACACGGGTTTTGATTTTTCCCTTAAAAAAGCTGTCGTTAAGGAATCTTTTTCCGAGATTCTATCGTCCACCGGTTCGGATTGGGTTTATGCTAATTCCGCGGTTGCCAGAGGCATTGTGAGCCTCTTTACCCCCAAAGGAATCAATAACGTTGGCGGGATTGTAGCCGTATTCCAACAAACAACCAACACATTTAATAACTATGGTTGGAGCAATTTCATCTATTTATGGGGATTTGTTTCCGCCAACTTGGCCTTGTTCAATCTTTTGCCTTTCCCCGGCCTTGATGGATGGCATTTGTTTGTCATTGTCGTTGAATCAATAACCAGGCACGAGATTAATCCAAAAGTCAAGAATACAATTTCAGCGATAGGAATGATACTATTATTTGGGTTGATTATACTTATTACCGCGCGCGATATTTTGCGCCTATTCTAACTTTCATCCTAAGGAGGGGATAGCGATATGGATAAAACCATGAATCGGTTTTTAAATTCCCTCGGTTTAGATTCGGCCGAAGGCTTTGAGGACTTGAATTTTTTGAAAATAAATAAAGAAGCGGATGATTCATGGGTTTTTGTCATTGAAAAAACGGAGCCCTGGGATTATCTTCCTCTTCAGATTTTTATAAAAGGGTTAGTTAATATAAAATATAACTATCAGTTGGTTTTCAAATATCAAAATGAACCGACGCTGGATGAAGCAATTCAGCTTTTCTATGAGTGGTACGCGAGTATTTACCACGCATCCTGCTCCTTTAAAGTGGACAAGAGTTTTGACGGCATGATTGAATTCGTTTTTAATTCGCCGGCGGAGGAAGAGAACTATCGCTCTATATTAAGCGATTTTAAATCATTCCTCGCTTTCGTAAATTATGATTTTCCGGTTTTTACGCGCCTTTCCCCTGCGGAAAGCGAAGCAACTATAGAAAGCGAATCTGGCCCTGCAGACGCAAATTCACCTGCAGGCGAAGATGAGGAGGAAAAACTGGAAATCGCCGTCGATAATGACGATGCCGTCTTTCCTTCTGATGACGAGGAACCATTAGAGGATAAGTTCACCAGCATCCATAAATTGATTGCCGAAGAGCATGAGGCGGAACAAGCCGAATCCGAAAAAATTCTGCTTGAAGAGGCCAAAGCAAACAAGAAACGGATGGAGGAAGATCGCCGCCACGCCAGAAGTTTTCATCGGGGCGATTACCGGGTGATGAATATCGGCGATTTTGATTCCAATTCGCAGAATGTTGATTTTTCAGCGCATGTTTTCTCAGTTGAAACCCGGCAGATACGCAGCGGAAAAATGATGGCGGTAATCGGTGTCAACGATACCTTGGGCAAAGCCATATATGTCCGTTGCTTTGAAAATAAAGCTTTACTGCCTTTAGATAAAATTATGAGTTTAAAAAAGGGAGACAATGTTCGTATCCGAGGCGCGGTTGACATAGATAAATTTGACGGCTCACTCTATGTAATGGGTCACTTCATAGATCTATTACCTCCCGAAGAACCGCGGGTGGACAATGCCTTAACCAAACGAGTTGAACTTCATCTTCATACCAAATTATCAGCGATGGATGGCGTAAGCACAATCGATGATTACTGCAAGGTCGCGCATGATATGGGACATACCGCTATTTCAATTACTGACCACGGTTGTGTTCAGGGTTTTCCGGATGCCCAGAAAGCGGCTAAAAAGTATGGCTTAAAAATGCTCTATGGCGCTGAACTATACATGATTGATACCAAACTTGATTACATTATGAATCCCGCTCCAATTGAATTGACCGCCGCCACCTATGTGGTTTTTGACTTTGAAACAACGGGTTTATCTCCCCGATATGATCGGGCAATCGAGTTTGGCGCGGTAAAAGTTGAAAAAGGAATGCTTACCAAGCGAATCGATATTCTCATTAATCCGGGAAGCGACCATGCCTTAAGCGATAAAATTTCCAAAATCACCAACATTAAAAATTCCGATCTAGTCGGTAAACCAACTTTTAAGGAAGTGGCCTTAAAAATCATGGACTTTATCGGTGACGCCATTTTAGTGAGCCATAACGCCCAATTTGATATTTCCTTTCTTAACAGTGAATTGGAGCGGATTGGCAAACCTAAAATCACGAATCCGGTCATTGATACCCTACCGCTGTCACGATATCTTTTCCCCGATGCCCGGGCTCACCGCTTAGGAGCGCTGGCTTCCCGTTTAGAAGTTGACTATGACACGGTTCGGGCTCACCGGGCGGATTATGATGCGGAAGTTTTAAATAATGTTTGGCAGGCGATGATTGCCAAATTAACGGCTAATGATCGCTCGTTAGCCCATGAGGATTTAGCCCATCTGGAAACAAGGCCGGAACTTTATAAGCATTTACGGCCGGTACATGTCATTGCTTTAGCGAAAGATGAAATCGGCATGAAGGATCTTTTCAAACTTATTTCGCTATCGAATATCGAATTTTTAGCCGAAGTTCCGAAGATCCCGCGCGAAGTTTTGATGCAATACCGTGAGCATCTTTTGCTGGGCTCGGCTTGTTTTAATGGCGAAGTGTTCGATATGTCACGAACACGGAACGAAGAGGACTTGAAAAAGGCGGTTTCCTTTTACGATTACATTGAAATTCAGCCGCCGGAAAATTATTCCTATCTAATACACATGGGGGAACTCGCAAGCAAAAACGATCTGTTTACCTATCTCCATGACATTATTAAAGCGGCCAAAGAGATGGGGAAGATGGTCGTGGCAACCGGCGATTGCCATTATGCTAATCCAAGCGATAAAATCTATCGCGATGTTTATATTATGGCCAAAGGTGTCGGTGGGGTGAATCATCCTTTGGCGCCATACGATCGGGAGCGGATTCCTCCGTTTGAAAACCCTGATCAGCATTATCGCTCGACGGAGGAGATGCTCACCGAGTTTACAACGGATAATTTCATTTCCGAAGAGGAAGCGATTCAATACGTTGTTACCAATAGCAATCTTATTGCGAACAGCATAAAGAGTTTAAAACCGATTAAAGACAAACTTTATACTCCGACTATCGAACACTCGGAAGAGATGCTAAAGGACATTTGCTATAAGACTGCCCATGAGTGGTATGGGGACCCACTTCCCGAAATTGTTGCCACTCGCCTCAGCGCGGAGTTAAATGGTATTATTTCGAATGGTTATTCGGTTATTTACTATATTGCACATAAGATTATTAAAAAGGCAAATGACGATGGATTCATGGTCGGCAGTCGTGGAAGCGTTGGCTCCTCCTTTGTGGCTACAATGGCGCATATTACTGAAGTTAATCCGTTACCGCCCCACTATCGTTGCCCCCATTGTCAGCACAGTGAATTTGACCCCCAAGAAGCCAAAGGTGTTTTTTCAGGTTATGATCTTCCAAAGAAAAATTGCCCCATTTGCGGCACAAAAATGATCGGCGATGGTCAAAATATTCCTTTTGCTACATTCTTGGGTTTCAACGCCGATAAAGTACCGGATATTGATTTAAATTTTCCGGGTGACTACCAGGCGCAAGCACACGAATATACAAAAGAACTCCTCGGTGCGGATAATGTCTTCAAAGCCGGAACTATTGAAACGGTTGCCGAGAAGACCGCATTTGGTTATGTAAGAGGCTTCTTTGAGCGAATTGGCCGGGATTTGAATTTGGTTCCCAAGGCGGAGATAGCTTTCCTTGCCGCGGGTTGTCAAGATGTAAAAAGAACTACCGGTCAACACCCGGGTGGTATCGTCGTTATTCCTAAGGAATATGAGGTTTATGACTTCACTCCCATCCAATATCCGGCGGATAATATGGATGCCAGTTGGAAGACAACGCACTTCGATTTTCACTCCATCCATGACAATGTTTTGAAACTGGATTTATTGGGCCATGTTGATCCGATGGCTTTAAAAATGATGGGGGATTTAACCGGAATCAATCCGATTGATATCCCGATGAATGATTCAAAAACATTATCGATTTTTTCTTCGCCTGAAGCTTTAAATTTGCATAGCAATTATTTGCAGGTTAGCAACGGAGCTTTGGCCATACCCGAGTTTGGGACAAATTTCGTACGGGGGCTTTTAGACGCCACCAAACCCAAGACCTTTGCCGACTTATTAATTATTTCGGGTTTGTCGCACGGAACGGATGTCTGGGCCGGAAATGCGGAAAAACTTATCGCCGATGGTATCTGCGATCTGCGGGGAGTCATCGGCTGTCGGGATGATATTATGATGTATTTATCGTCAATGGGAGTGGAACCTTTGCTGGCTTTTAAAATTATGGAAGATGTTCGAAAAGGACGTAAAGTCAGCGCCGAGTATGAAAAAGTCATGAAGGAGCACAATGTTCCTCAATACTATATTGATTCTTGCAACAAGATTAAGTACATGTTCCCTAAAGCCCACGCGACGGCTTACGTGATGATGGCCATTCGGGTTGGATGGTACAAGGTTTACCGGCCACTCGAGTTTTATGCCACCTTCTTTACGGTCCGTAGCAAGCAATATGATTTACAGGCGATGATTGACGGCGAAAGTGCCATCATTTCTCGTTTAAAAGAATTTCAAGAACGGAAGGCAGGAAAAGGTGAGCCACTTTCTCCTAAAGAAGGCGAAATTGAAAAAACCTTAACCATCGCCTTAGAAATGGTTGAACGCGGATACCGGTGTGAGAATATCAGCCTATATGATTCTTTGGCCACCTCATTTAAAGTAAATCATGAACATAAGTCAATTATTCCTCCGTTTATTACGATTGACGGACTCGGGGAGGCGGCGGCGGAAACGGTTATTAGTGAAAGAGTGAAAAAACCGTTTTTATCGATAGAAGATTTAGTCAGTCGAACAAAACTCAACAGTCAAAACATTGAACGATTGAAAGAACTTGGCGTTTTAAGCGAATTACCGGAATCAAATCAAATTAATCTCTTTGATTTTTGCTAATGATTGATTATAATAAGTAAGCGTAATTTCCGCTTATCGGGACGTAGCACAGCTTGGTAGTGCGCTTGGTTCGGGACCAAGAGGTCGTGGGTTCGAATCCCATCGTTCCGACCATGTAAATATGAACTGACTCCAAAAAGTTAAAGATTATGGATAATTCTGATTTCCAATCTTAAACCAAGGAGTCTTTTTTATATGATGTTGGCATCCGAAGCTTGATTAAAGTTCTTTTAAGTTTGAAAGATTTTACTTTGAGTAAACACACAAAGTATCGGGCATGCTTAAGGAAGCCAAAAAGTGATGTCCATAGAACGGATCTATATTTAATTCCGGTTATTATATATTGCAATAAATTGCATAATAAGTTGATTTATTTGATATAAAAAGTAATATATTGCACATTACAATATAAAATTATATAATATCTCTAGGTGATAAAATGAAAATAAATGGATTTGAAACGAATGAAGTAATAATTGCAGAAATAGGCAAGAGGGTAAAAAGACGAAGAATAGCATTTTCCATGACGCAAAAAGAGTTAGCCTATGAGGCGGATATCTCTTTGAGGACTCTAAGCGGCTTTGAAAATGGGGAAAACATCTCTTTATCCAATCTGATATCAATCTTAAGAGTTTTAAGGCTTCTTCAAGAAATAAATCAATTGATTCCCGAAAATGAAGTCAGTCCAATTGATATTCTTAAATTAAGTCATAACCGAAAAAGAGTCAGTACCGTCAATAGAAAATCTAAATCCGCATGGAAGTGGGGAGATGAAGAATGATAACGGTGGCTGAGGTAAGACTATGGGGCAAAAGAGTCGGTGCCGTCTCGATAACTGAAGACTCACCCTATGCATATTTTCAATATGATGATGATTTTCTTAATAGCCATATACAACTATCGCCTATTGTTATGCCATTATCGAACATTGTTTTCCAATTCAGCGGCTTACCGTTGGATACTTTTAAAGGATTGCCGGGACTATTATCCGATTCATTGCCGGACAGATATGGAACTAAAATAATTGATGCCTGGTTGGATGCGCAGGGAAGATCAAGACAATCATTTACCGTTGTGGAAAGACTATGCTATGTAGGCACTAGAGGTATGGGAGCTTTAGAGTATTATCCCGCGAAACATAAAGAATACAACCGGGTGGAAGAGATAGAACTAAATGATTTAGTTAATTTAAGCAATGAAATAATCAATCAAAAAGCCAAGATAAAAGTTGATGAAAAAGCCGGCTTTGAGGAAATAATAAAAGTAGGAACTTCAGCCGGGGGAGCCAGGGCTAAAGCAATTATCGCTTATAACGAAAAAACCGGAATAATTAAGTCGGGTCAAATTGATGCAGGAGAAGGATTTACTTATTGGATAATAAAATTAGATGGCGTAAATCAAGGTGATGAAACGGCATTTACGCGTAGAGAGTATGCCTATTACTTGATGGCCAAAGAAGCTAAAATCGAAATGACGGAATCGCGATTATTAGAAAAAGATGGCTATTATCACTTTATGACCAGAAGATTCGATCGATATCTAAATTCAAAAAACAAAATGGAAAAACTGCATATGCAAACATTGGGAGCTCTAACGCATATAGACTACAACCAGCCGGGAAGTATGAGTTATGAAGAAACAGCGAATATAATGTATCGATTAGGAATTCAACCAAGTGCCAATAAGCAGCTTTTTAGGAGAATGGTTTTTAACGTGATGTCAAGAAATCATGACGACCATGTTAAAAATATATCTTTTTTAATGGACAAAGCGGGTAAATGGTCACTAGCACCAGCATATGATATTACTTATTCATATAATCCTGACGGGCAATGGACAAACAAACATCAAATGACTATCAATGCTAAAAGAGAAAATATAACGATAATAGATTTGCTTCAAGCGGCACAAAATATGAAGATAAAATCAGAGGATGCCCTTGCTATTATAAACGAAGTTAGAAGTGCTTTATTAAAATGGGAATCCTTTGCTAAAAAAGCTTTTCTAAAACAAACAGAAATCGATTTTATTAGAAACCAATTTATATTTTATAAATAGCAATATAATGCTTAATAAAGCAATATATCTAATATAATAAGCAATATAATACTTGTTATCTATAAGATAAAATAATGAAAAAATATGCTACAAATATGATTCGTGTTAGTAAAATCGCCGGCTTCGTGCTCAAGTTTTTTTACCTTGGCAGAGACTAAATCTATAATGGGATTACTTTTTATTCCTTTGGCCGGCGTTTTTGATGTCCCTAAATCTAATAATATCTTCTTCATTTTATTAATTATTATTGCTTTGCCATATATGGGTGGAAAACAAGTTTTAAACTAATACTATCTAAAAAAGCACCCAACGATTATTTCTTCATAAAATAAAGCGTTTGATAATTAATATGCTATATTATGAATAAATATGAAAGGATATGAATTAATGGGTGAAATTGAGTTTGATGCGGTTATTTTAGAGTGTAAGAGTCCAAAAACACTGAGTCGGTTTTATGCCGCTTTGCTGGATTACAAGCCCCGATATAACGAGGGTGAAGAATGGAGAGATATTATCTCTGGCGATGGAGTGATAAAACTGGCATTTCAATATAATGAAGACTATATTCCTCCTGTCTGGCCTGATCAAAAGGGAAAACCGCAGATGATGATGCATCTTGATTTTAAAGTTAAAAATCAAGATGCACTCAAACTGGCAGTTACTAAGGCATTATCACTGGGTGCTAAACTTACGGTTGAGCAATTTGGTGGCGATGATTGGGTAACCCTTCTCGATCCGGAGGGTCATCCGTTCTGTTTTGTTATTTGGTGATGACTAATAAAAAATGGTTCGCTATGAACCATTTTTATTTAGTAGACAACAAGTGATCAATCAATTCCTTGATGCCCCCTTCATTAACTGAAGGGACAATAATGTTGGCAACTTTTTTAACCGAAGAATCAGCGTTTTCGGGAGCCACCTTAAAGTAGGCGATATCAAACATCGGTAAATCGGCGACACCATCGCCGATGCACATCGCCCGTTCCAGGCAAATATTATTTTCTTCAGCAACTTCATATAGGGCGCGTCCTTTATTGACAAAGGGCGAAAGTAGTTCAAGAAAGTAAGGCTTTGATATAATAGAACCAAATTCCGGATAATTCTCACCGACATATGATTCAAGTTGTTGAATAGTCTCGGGTTTGGCTAGGAAAAGAAGTTTGATTATTGACTGAGAAGATAGTTCAAAGATATTACTAATTGGCTTGGCCTTTCCCTGGACGATTTCCTGCTCATTTATAACATATATATTATTCGGAGTTAACGTCAACCAGTCAGTACTCGTATAGATAATGAGTCCCACATCGGGATGATTGTAGGTCAACTCCGCCGCGACTTTTAATGCCAAAGCATTAGGCAGTACGGCTTCATGGAGTACATTCCCGTTTTGTTCAACGACGAGGGCTCCGTTAAGGGAAATCAGAGGAGTCGTGAGCTCAAGCTTTTCGCTGATTGGCCTTATCGCTCCGGGATAGCGACCACTGATAAGATAAAAGCGAACGTGATTTTTTATTTCTTTGAGGCGGTCAATTACCTCTAAAGGAATAACACCGTTTCCATCAGCAATCGTTCCATCAATGTCGCAAAAAATAGCGTCAATAGAAGATAAATTAACTGATTTTAAGGAACACGGTTTTCGAATTTTCATTTATATTACCATCCACACTTATTTTTATTATATAGAAAAATATTCGCATTCCAACAATAAAAATTATATTTTGACACATATTTAGACAAAGCGTTATAAATGACAAAAAATATTACTTTACTTTATATTTAGGATAGGAGGAAATAACAATATGGATTACTCAGTTTATGTCGGCAAGGAATTGTCGCAGGATGTCATTGATAATATTTATGATCATATACTTGAAGATGGAGCGGAAAGAATTATAAATGTGGTCGGACGGGATAAGTTTCATGAGGATACATTTCTCGATAATATGCTGCATGCTCTTTATCGTTATGAAAAAGCCCATTTTGATTTGGCCCTTACTTATGATGAATGGCGTGCAAACAATGGTGGTTGTTACAAAAAATAATTTGTCGTGGCATAAAGTGCTATTACGCGCTAGAATATTATCGCTAAGCGCCGATAGCTCAGCGGATAGAGCGACCGCCTCCTAAGCGGTAGGCCGAAGGTTCAATTCCCTCTCGGCGCGCCAATTTGAACGCTAAAAAGTGGCAGTACAAAACCACTTTTTTTCTTTTAAAAAACCCAGATTCTCTTTTAAAATCCTTATTTCAATAGAGTTGGTCAAGAAACAATTTATAAAAATATAAAAAAATAAGAGGCTTTTTATGACAATGCCTATTTCTTCATTTATACTATCAGTAAGTTAAATCAAGCCTATTTTTATTATTTGCAACCATAAGTTGCGGAAATTTCTAACTAAAGTTGGTAGTGCAACCGCCCTAAAACCATTTATTATGAACCTAGATAGAGGAGGCAAGATTATGAATATCGAGATTGCCAATCGCTTAGTAGACTTAAGAAAGAAAAATAACTTATCGCAGGAAGAATTAGCGGCTAAACTCGGCCTTTCCCGGCAAGCAGTAAGCAAATGGGAAAGAGCCGAAGCCTCTCCGGATACGGATAATTTAATTTGTCTAGCAAAAATATATGGAGTCTCACTCGATGAATTATTGAAAACTGATGCTAGTGAAGAAGAAATCGCCCAGGATGTTCGTACTCATCAGGAAGATAAAAGCGATGATGACAATACTGATGAAGAGGAGTCTTCAAGTGCATATGCTTATGCAAGTGTGGGTGGCAAAAGCAAAATGGTTCATGTCGATACATCGGGTAAATCGCTAAAAAGACGTTTGCGTTTTGGCAAAACATTTGCCATCATATCCTCAATCAATGTATTTGTAATTACCATTGCTTACATTGTTCTTGGATTCTTTTTGCCTCATGGAGAAGGCTGGCGCGTTTATTGGACATTATTTATTTTAATTCCAGTAATCGAGTCACTATTGAGCGCGATTAAAATGAAGAATGCCTCACATTTTGCCTACCCGGTTTTAATTGCATTCATCTATCTATTTATCGGTGTTAAATGGGATATTTGGCATCCAACCTGGGCGTTATTTATCACAATACCGATTTATTATTCGGTTGTCGGAATTGCTAGAACTTATAGCATAGATTAAGCCAATAGAAATATTGGCTTTTTCTTTTATTTAACGCGATTTTTAATTGACAAAAAACCATGTTTTGCATATCATAGTAAAGCAAACTTGTTTTGCAAAGAACCATTTTGGGGCTGTAGCTCATCTGGGAGAGCGCTTCCATGGCATGGAAGAGGTAGCGGGTTCGATCCCCGTCAGCTCCACCAAATTTATTCAAAGTTTCACTACGCTTGTTGCAGTATTATTAATCGACAGATGCGTGGCGTTAAAATAACGATTCGTAATTGCTGAAATAGATGACTTCGGTCATCTTTTTTTGTATTTACTTTATTCTTTCGAGCCATTTGCAAATAATGTGGTAATGGGTTTAGATGATTGTGTTGTTGATATTGAAACGACAAGACCATATAAAGATGGTGGCTATGATGGTATCGGTCAGTATCAATTATTTAAATCTTCCGAAAACAAAGTTCTTGTTGATTTCTTTATTCAAGCAAAATGCTATGCAGTTGATTCTGGGTTAGGCGTGCATGACACTTCTAGAGTTATATCAAGAATAAAAGATACGCAATTCGGGATTATTGTTACTACTTCATATATTGGTGAGGCTGCATTTAAAGAAATACTAGAAGATGGACATCCAATTGTAATGATAACTGGCAAAACAATAATTGATTATTTTAAGAAAGAACTGGAAATTTTTGATTCTGCCAAATTATTGGGATGGTTGAAGAAAAAGTATAATTGATTTAACATCAAGAATATTACTTTCAAGTCGCGGTTGTAGAATATCTTGTTGCCTATGATTGCATAGGAAATGCATGAGAAAGACTCTATTGAAAGCGCGATGATTAAATCATGTCATTGCTTGCAAAATACATCTTTAAGTTAATAATTGCGATTTAACCATTTAGAAAAAGTTAAAAATAGATTTTAATAACAATCAATAATTTTTGCATAAATTAAAAACGAAAAACTATTATTTTTTTAGTTTTCAAAAACAATTGAAGTCGGAAAAACTTTATTGATATTTATCTGTTCATTTCGCGACTTATTTGCATAGGAAATAATTTCGTCAACTGTAAATTCGATAATTTCCTCGTAATCAGCGGAAACACTATTGATCTTTTCGATAATTTGATAGTACTTATTTAAATTATCATAGCCAAAAATCATAATTTTTTCGTGATAATTAATTGTTTTTAAAGCTCGTTTAAGAATAATGGCAAGATAGTCACTAAAGCAGAAAACAAAGTCGTACTTATTAAGTTTTATCGTAGCCAATGAACTCTTGATAATCTCATCATCGCTTACGCCGGAAAAAGGGATAATATTAACGTTCTTCTTGTGATGGGCCAGAACATCGCTAAAACCACTATACCGGCGATAGCTGGTTTCACTAAAGGAATTGGTTAGGAAAAGACCTTTTTTGTAATTGTTTTTCACAAAGTACTCTCCAACCTGTTTCCCTCCTTCATAGTCATCGGTATAGATAGAATTAATCTGGGGACTGGGGCTATTGATTCCGACAAGAAAGAAAGGCAAATTCCGTTTCATCGTAAAGTCTGCCACCTCGTCAGTTGGTTCCACGAAAGAAAGAATAGAGATACATTTATTATTTAATATTTCATAAATGTCATCTAAGGCAACCAAGTGTTTATTGGTAAAAAAGAAATTCGCCTGGTAACCTTTAGCGTTAATTTTTTTAATCGCGATATCGCAGAGCGCGGCAAAGTACGGATTACGAAAATCATTGATTACAACCGCGATTGTCTTCGTGGTTCCACGCTTTAAAGACAATGCTAATCTATTAGGAACGTAGCCCAATTCGGCGGCTAATTTTTTAACCGCTTCTTTGGTTGGTTCACTGATATCTTCTGCATCGTTAAGTGCTTTTGATACTGCCGTGACGGATAAGCCGAGTTGCCGAGCTAAATCTTTTAATGAAACATTTGTCATATTGCCTTTATTTTAGCAAATAAATATTAAATAGATATAATTTCTTCAAAAGATTGAAAAAAGTTGCAAAAAAGCGCTTTACTTTAACGTTAAAGCGGTTTATTCTAAAAATGTAAAAGGACCGATCATGAAAACAAGAAAGCACGCTATTTTGGGAATACTATTGCTATTGGTGACCGCTTGTAGCAATAATTCACCCGCTACAACCAGCACGGAAAGCAGTGAATCTATGAGCAATAATTTAAATAAGGTTCAAGTCGTCATTTTAGCCGGACAATCCAATATGGAGGGTCAATCTTGGATTCGTTTTTTATCAAGACATTTTGGGGAAGACGTTGTTCAGCAATACATCAGCGGCTTTGATGGAGTTTTAATTAATTACGATAGCAATCGACATAGCAATCATTCCGGAGGCGAATTTGTTAAGACCAAAGTTGGTCAAGGAACCACAACCGAGCAATTTGGGCCGGAAGTCGGATTGGCGGAGCATTTAAACGGGTTAGCGCTTAATGACGGACCGGTCTATCTCGTGAAGTATGCCGTAGGCGCGACCTCACTGTATAACAACTGGGCTTCGCCTAGTTCCGGAAGAACAGGCGATTGCTACGCCGGCTTAGTAAGCCATGTCAATGCCAGTTTAACTAAACTTGAAAATCTAGATCTCTATCCAGAGATTAAGGCAATTTGCTTTATGCAAGGTGAGGACGACTCCAATAGCTCGCAAGCGGAAAATTATGGCGCAAATCTTCGTCATTTTATTAGTGATTTACGATCGGAATTTGGCTATTATGCTTCTAGCAAGGGAATTGGATTTATTGATGCAGGTATTAGTAATTCGTCAGCGTGGGCTCAATATCAAACAATTAATGCCCAAAAGCAAGAAGTTGCTAATGAAGACGAGAATAACGTTTATGTCGATACCATCGCCAACAAACTTGAATTTATGAATGAACCGACGATTGGTGGCGATATCTATCATTTCGATAGTGCAAGTGAAATAAAATTGGGGCACCTATTTGCTAGCGCATTACTAGATAGCGACTTTGTTCGATAACAAAAATAAGGAGCCATTATGAAATCTTTAAGTAAAATTCTCAGCACACTTTTACTAACTAATTTGCTTATCGGTTGTTCAACACCGACAGGCAGTTCGTCTTCAAGCAGCGAACCATCAAGCGATAGTGAAATAGTCAGCACAAACAATTTTTATGAGAATCCAATTTACCCTCTTTATAATGGTCAAAAAAAGGAAACCTATCTAGCCGATCCATATGTAATCCGAGATGAAAATACGCTTATGTATTATATGTATACCACGCAGTCGGATGTTTTTATCGATGGAACTATAGGGTCGGTTTTTAAACGCGGGCCAATTTATGAAAGCATCGATTTGGTTAATTGGACTTACAAAGCGGATTCGTTTGCCGACTACACACCGAATTGGGGAACAAGCGGAGCTGGAGTTTGGGCTCCGACCGTGGCGAAAATCGGAAATTACTACAACCTATACTATAGTTTATCAACCGGTGGCGATGGCAACCCCGGAATTGGCGTTGCCCGCAGCGAAACTCCTTATGGCCCCTTTACCCATTATGGAAAATTGTTTAACAGCGAAGAAATCGGCGTTACCAACTCGATTGACCCTCATGTGTTAGTTGACGATGGCAAAGTCTATATGGTGTTTGGCAGCTACGGAGGACTTATCTCACTTATAGAATTAACAAGCGATGGACTGGGGCTTCAAAATGGCGTCGAATATCAAAAAGAAAACAAAGTTGCTCTTGCTGGATACGAATTGTTTGAAATGAATAATTACGAAGCTTCATTGATTCTTAAGTACAATGGTTACTATTATTTATTTCTTTCCACGGGTACTTGCTGTAGCGGAGTCAATTCCACCTATAACGTTGTCATAGCAAAAAGTGACAAAATATCAGGACCATACCTTGATTCCAAAGGAAGAAATATGTTTGGCCCGAAAAGGGGAGATACAGTTGTAGCTCCCTCGATACAAGGCGCCATGGGAGTTGGACACAATGGTATCGCTATGGATGATGCCGGTGATTACTGGATGATATACCACGGATATGATACGCAGGGAACAAAACCAGATTGGCGGGTTACTTACCTTGATAAGTTATATATTGATCCGGTCACGGAGATGTTTTACGTCAAAAATCGCCGGGCGAGCAATGAGGAATTGCTCCCGGGACCATTCATCAATCAGCTTGAAGGAGTGAATTAGATATGAAAAAAAACGCTCTTTTACCTTGGACGCTGCTAAGTGTCTTAGTTCTGACCAGCTGTGGACTCGCCTCTTCTTCCCAAAGTGAATCGCAAAGCGAATCAAATACAACTTCGACAACCAGTGGCATCTCAACCAGTATCGATGAGAATATCTACAGCCGGACCCTCTATCAAAATCCTTTAAAAACTATCGATGAAAATGGAAATGAGTATTTTGTGGCGATCGCTGATCCAGATGTCATATATGGTGAAGACGGATATTGGTATTTATATCCAACCAATACTCCAGTCCACGACAACCAGGGCGATCAGTTCTTTGACTTAGGACCGATATTTCAATCCAAGGACTTAATTACTTGGAAATGGGTCGGAAGCGTATTTCGGGATTATCCCGAAGCCACCAATTGGGGAAGTGCCGGCGCCGGTGTTTGGGCTCCGAGTGTCATCAAAGTCAATAACACATACAATTATTTCTATTCTTTGTCGACATGGGGAGATGACAACCCGGGGATTGGGGTTGCGACATCGCCAACTCCCTATGGGCCGTGGACCCATCATGGACGTGTTTTAGATAGCGTCAGTTCCGGGGTTAAAAATTCTATCGATCCGCAGGCGATATATGATGGCGATGAGTTATATCTGCTATGGGGAAGTTTTTTTGGGATAGCGGCAATCCGTTTAACCGATGATGGCATTGAACCATTCTATGGCGCGGACTATAAGGATAATATCCGTTGGCTCATCGAAGATAATACGACCGGATCAATGGACATCAATATTAACTATGAAGGCAGTTATGTCTTTAAATACAACGGAAAATACTACTATACCGGTTCACAGGGCACCTGCTGCAGCGGCTCAAGCAGTACGTATCGAGTGAAAGTAGGCGTGAGCGATTCCCTATTTGGACCGTACAAAGCAAGCGGTGGCGAAGAATTGAGCAAGGAACCCTATGGTGACTTGGTAATTGGTCCCAGCGATGAAGTGGCAGGAACCGGGCACCATACAATCATTCAAGATTTTGCCGGGCAATACTGGATTATCTATCATGGCTTTGACATTAACGGCACGAATCCAAATGAAAGAATCCTTTTTATCGATCAACTGAAGTTCGATGAGAAAACCGGAATGCCATATGTTGAAAACTATACGGCTTCATATAAGACGAATAAATTAGGCCCAGTATTTTTAAAATAAATGGAGGATTTTATGAAAAAATCAAAGAGACTATTCACTGCCTTTTCACTTATCACACTCGCACTTACCAGTTGTGGAAATAACGGCAATTCTGCCCCGAGTCTTCCTTCTTCGCTTGACGACGGCGATATCGTCCGCGACGAACAAGGCAATATAGTATATGACAACGTTGATTTAACAATGTGGTCAGTTACGACAGGTGATGATGCTAAAACGCAAGATGATATTATCGCCGGTTTTAATGACATGTATTCCGGAATGATAAATGTCGAAACAAGGCATATTTCTCGTTATGATTTGGAAACTTTATTGCAATCGACAATGGAGTTTGATCGGACCAATGCCCCAGATATCCTTTTTACCCACGGAGCTCGCGCGGCGGAGTATGAAGATCGTGGCTGGTTGCAACCGCTCAATCCATATTATGAGAAGGCCGGTCTCGTATTGGATTTTGATGATTTTTCCGCGTCGTTAATTGATGCCACAACCGTGGACAACTACGTTTATGGATTACCGATTGATGTTCATTCGGCGATTTTGGAAATCCGCAGCGATATCTTGGAAAAAAACAATCTTCCCCTTCCGACAAATTTCTCGGAACTGATAAACGTTTCCCTTTCGGCGATAGAGTTGGCCAGTCAAGGCAATCTTTGGATTCGCGGCGAAAATCCCAATAATGTCCCGGCGGAAACTTGGCGCAAGGCCAGCAGTCAAAGTCAGTATTATCCCTTCCCATTCTCTTATGGAGATATGTGGGTACATGAGTTTCTAGGTTATACCGCAGCCGCTCAAAACGGCGGTAAAATCGTCGATGAAAATGGTCTTCCGGCTTGGGATGACGAAGGAACAATCACCGGTCTTACGATGCTAAAAAATCTTCTTTTCCCTTCAGAAACCGGAGCCAATAATTATGCCTTATCAAAAGCCTACGGCAGCGATTATGACGTGGGCGATGCTCCCTTCCGCAACGGAGAAGCTATATTCAAACTCAATGGTCCATGGGTATATGAAAATGACATGACGACCTTTGATCGCGACTTAAAAAATGACGGAGGTTCAATAAACATAACCACGCGAAATCTCGGAAATCTCTTTGCCGTTGATCCCAGCAATGACAGCGCCGGAGTTATCAAAGGAGAGGGGCATGCAATTATGCTTCTTGAGCAGGTAAGCAGTATGACAAAGAAAACGGCGGCGATGATATTTGCTGATTACATGGCTAATTATTCAGGTATTGAATGGGCCAAAAGGGGACATATCCCCGCATTACAGTCGGTTGCCGCCAGCAGTGAATATACCTCTGATCCGGCCTATGAACAATATATCAAATACTGGGGAACCAGCACTGACTATATTGTCGTCCCGGCAACCAAAAACTATTCCTACATTGATTCTTACTTCAAACAAGGCTTACAACAGGTTCTCTCCTCGCAATTTGTCGATACAAGTGTTGATTCGATTATTGATTCCATGTATCAAGACTGCGTCGATTACATTCAACTATATTCATAAGTAAAGGTTTCAAAATGAAAAGAAATGCAAGCATGATGTCTATCGCTCACGAAAGAAGAAAGCAATCGTTAAAGAAAGGGCTTGGAATAAGCGTCTTCCTCGGACCCTATCTTATCAGTTTCCTGATGTTTTTCCTTTTTCCTTTCATCTTTGGCATCATTATTTCTCTTTCTAAATTTGATGGAACCTCCTTCATGCCGTCAGGCTTTAATGGCCTCAATAACTTCATTATGCTTTTTACCAATCGGGTTCTGGTGAAAGATTTCTGGGGGAGCGTATGGACGACGATCAAGTTTGCCCTCATCATCGTTCCGTTGAGCATTGTGATTCCTTTTGGACTGGCGATGCTGATAAAAATTCATCCGCCCGGGTATAAGTTCTTCCGCGCGGCCATCTATGTACCCGGAATATTTCCGCTGACAGCGACGGGGCTTATCCTGCTAAAAATGTTCAGTTTTCAAAATGGTTTTATTAACAATTTCTTTAATATTTCGGTCGACTGGTTTGGAGAAACCAATCTCGCTTGGTTTATGGTTGGACTGTTCTGTATTTGGGGAGGCATCGGAGGAAATTTCATTATCCTTAATGCTGGTTTAGAGAACATCGACAATTCACTATATGAAGCCAGTCAAGTAGACGGAAGCAATAAGTGGCAACAATTCCGCTACATTACTCTTCCCGGGGTTCGCTATCAATTGCTTTTAACTTTGTTTACGACCTTCATCGGCTATATGAACCTTTACGGGCAACTCTTTATTCTGGCAAGCAACACCCCAGATCAGAATGCCATGAAAAGTGCAATCTATCGTATTCAGGATTTGTTGATGGGAAGCAGTCGTTCGTTTGGCTACGCCTCGGCGATGGGAATATGCCTAGGAGCGATTATCGGCTTTATCGCCGTTTTGCAGATGATAATGACCAAAGATCGGAAAGGAGGCAATAAGCATGCTAAAGCGTACTTGGATTGGCAGAAACAAAAGTAAGATTTTTGCCTTTGTCATCCTTCTTCTTGTCAGTGTGATCGCCCTTCTACCAATTTTATGGGGCGTGGTGGGAAGTTTTCGTCATTACAGCGATTTTAATCTCTATCCGGAGAAATTCTTCCCCTCAAATTGGAGTGCTTTTACGCTTGATGGCTATAAGGAGTTGTTCTCAAAAACGGAATATGTTCCTTCCAATGCCAACGAGTGGTTTCCAATCTGGAATTGGATTCTCAATTCGTTTGTGGTTAGTATCGGCGGTACACTTATCTACCTAGTTATTGCTTCATTTGCCGCCTACGCGTTTGTTTTTCTGGATTTCAAATACAGCAATCGCCTCTTTCACATTCTCCTTTTATCGATGACGATTCCAGGCATTGTGACGATGACCCCGCAGCTGATAAACATGAATTTGCTGGGGGCATATAAATCGCTTTTGGGATTGATTATTCCTTCATTTGGAGGCATTTATGGGGTTTTTCTTATCCGTCAGTTCTTTCTTGGGATTCCCAAAGATCTTGTGGAAAATGCCAAAATGGACGGAGCCAGCAATTTTCAAATATATCGTAAAGTGGTTCTTCCTTTGGGAAAGAGCGTCATGTATGTTCAGGGTTTATTTGGCTTTATGAATGCCTGGAACGATGTCCAATGGGCTCAGCTTATTATCGGCAATGCCCCCCGTTCAACTTGGACGCTGGCTTATGGGCTTAAGGTTATCAGCGATAACAGTGAGAGTTACCAAGCTATTACACTTGCGCTGGCAAGCGCAGTTATCGCGATGATTCCCATCTTTATTGTTTATCTAATTGCCCAGTCAAAAATAATCGAAGGCGTCGCTTTTACAGGCGTAAAGAGGTAAGAAATTATGAACCAAAGCAAAGATTTAAATTATCCATTGATCAGTGATAATGATAGTTTTATGGAACTGATTGATGTCGAAAAAGTATATCCTAACGGTGTTCAGGCGGTTTATAACTTTAACCTTGAAATTAAGCAAAACGACTTTGTGGCCTTGGTCGGTCCATCCGGCTGTGGCAAATCAACAACGCTAAGAATGATTGCCGGTCTAGAAGAGGTGTCGGCCGGGGCGCTTTATATAAAAAGAAAATTTAGCAATTACACGCCATCAAAAGATAGAAATATCGCAATGGTCTTCCAAAGTTACGCCCTTTATCCTCAACTCACGGTATTTGACAATATTGCCTTTGGATTAAGAATTCTTAAAGTTCCCAAGAAAGAGATTGAGGATCGGGTATTTGCGGCGGCTTCAATCCTTGACTTAGGAAAGTATCTTGATCGGCGACCAAAAGAATTGAGCGGCGGCCAAATGCAACGGGTGGCTTTGGGACGAGCGATAGTTCGCAAAGCGGATATTTTCCTTATGGATGAACCTTTGAGCAATCTTGATGCCAAACTCCGTTTGCAAATGCGCGCGGAAATAGTCCGTATTCATAAAGAGGCGCATGCGACAACCGTTTATGTTACTCATGATCAAACGGAAGCAATGACCATGGCCAATAAGATTGTAGTTATGAATAAGGGTTTTATTCAGCAGATTGATGCTCCGATGACAATCTATAATCACCCGAGCAATCTGTTCGTGGCCAATTTTATCGGAGCACCGGCGATGAACGTTATCGATACAACCTATTTTAACGGGCAATTAAAATTCAAAGATCAATGCACAATTCAATTAAGTGATGAAGTTAACGCGCAGATAAGGGCCTTCTTTATTCATCAAATTGACGAACTTAAACAAGTGATGCAAGACGAAAAGAGTATCGCCACTTTCCTCAGCCAATTAGATTCAAGACTTATAAAAGAAAATGAAAACCAGATAAATAAAGCGCCTAAAAAAGAAGATTTTATCCATAGAATTATTAATAAATTTAAGAAGACGGAAATTTCTAATTACGATTTTGATCGGGGCGATATAAAAGAAAAATTGCAAGATCTGCTCGCTACTTATCAGAATGCCCTTAAGCACCCATATGCTTTAAAATTTGGCATTCGGCCCGAGGACATAAAACTCGTTGATAACGATGAGAAACCCGCGTTTACAATTAAAACCAAAACAACGTTTGTTGAACCATTAGGATCGGAGTATATCGTCCATACCGAATGGAATGAAAGTGATCTTATCATCAAATTGGATGTGACGAGCGTTGTTGATAACGATCAAGAAGTCGTCTTGAAGTTGAACTTAGATAAGATTCATCTATTTGATCCCAATGATGGAAAGGCCATCTTCTAATCATTAGAAAATAACAAATTCCAAAGGAGGAAAAATCATGCGAATTGTTAAAAAGTTACAGGCTGTAGTCGTTGGTTTAGTAGCAATTCTTGCTGTCGCTGGTTGCAGCGGAAACGGAAGTTCCAATACGCTGGGGAACTCGGATAGTTCCATCACATCAACCAGTCCTTATTCATTACAAATCACCGTTATCGGCAGTAGTGAGATTAGCGTTTCTAAAACGGTGCAATTAAGAAGCACGGTTACGGGAACAACTCAGAAAGATGTCACTTGGAGTAGCGATGATGCGAGTATCGCTATAGTCAGTGATCGGGGACTCGTAACCGGAATTAAAGAAGGAAAGACAAATATTACCGCGACACTGTTAGATCCCAGCGTCAAAGCGACTATTGAAATAATTGTCGATGCCGCCGCCGCGCCAACCGCCATTACGATTGGCGGTGCCGTTTCGGGACTCGCTTGGATTGACGAGGATGTGAACCTTTCGGTAAGTGCCACCCCGACTGAAGCCAGCGCTCTAGTGACTTGGGAATCTTCAAATGAGGAGATTGCCACGGTCAGTCAAGAAGGGGCGGTTCATTTTCTTACACCGGGCAATGTCGTAATTATGGCCACCAGCACGGCCGATAACAGTGTCTCTGACTACTTGGAATTTGAAGTTAAATACGGAACTTTCTATAGCAACAAGGGAAGTTCCAATTGGGATATATCGCATCAAAGTGATGCCAGCAATGCCAAAATAACCCTTCCTACAGAAGGCAGTTCAGGCTATAACGCACTATATTTCAATCACTTTAAGGGTCAGCGCTTTTATGCCGAAGGCTTTTTCAAAACCGGCGATTTAACCGCGGATGCTTGGGCATGGCAAGGCATCGGCGTGGGGACAGGTCTTAGCGACAGTGACAGCCGTTTCTTTACCTTCTCGCCGTTTGCTCCGGGACAGGGAAATAATCACAACAAGACGATTGTTCGGGATTGGCCCACAACTTGGGGTGAACTCACGGACCGTTCACAGGTATGGGGCGAGAATGGACTTAATCAATTGGATAGCAAAGATGGCATTAAGATTGCGATGATCCGCGATTATAACGTCTATTACTACCTTATTAACGACAAACTTTTCTGGGTAGATGAAACCACAAAATATGCCGATACGGATACCTATCCGCTTTTCATCGGTTTTGATATTCCGGTCACGGTTACCAACTATGAATTAATCAGTGATGATTCGCAAATCGACTCCATTTTAGCGGGAAGTGCTTTTGATAAATCGTTCTTTACCACGGGGGACGTAACCTACATCGATGATAGTGATTTCACCTTTAATAGCACGACGACATTAAGCAAAGATCACAAAATTAGAAGTTTGGGCGACAAGACCAAACTATATGGCAATTTCGAAGTTTCCTTCGATGTCGACAGTATGACTTTCAATGGCGAAAAGGAATCTATTTTCCGCGGATTGAGCGTGAACTTTGTCCGCTATAACCAGGCGAATGTCAACGAATCGGTTCTGATTGGGCGAAGCGGACTTCAAGGCGGCAGCGATATTAAATCGCGGTATATGAGTTGGGACTACCAGAAGAGCATGGAAGATCCAACCTCAGTCATTAAGGATAATGAAACCACGAGTTCCGTGGCTTCGGGATCATCTATGATCCACGTCAAAATTCAACGTGTAGTCGATGAGGAATTTGCCGAATTTAAGGTCTATGTCAACGAGCAATTGGTGAGTTATGACTATAACAGTAATAAAACCGGCGTCTACTATACCGGAGCCTATCTACTTTGGGTAGGCGGGGAATATAGCGGCAGCCACGTAACTAACTTTGTCTACAATAATTTGGGAAATTAATCCAAACAAAAACGTTTGGTTAATGTAAAAAGATAAGGAGGAAAAATGAAAAAAACGAAGCTTTTTACAAATTTGTTTTCACTGTCGATGGTCTCATTGCTTTTGGCCGCTTGCGGCGGTCAAACGGGCAGCACGTCAAGCGAAGGTCTGACAAGTGAAAATCCGACGACAAGTGAAACCTCGGTTACAAGTGAAGAACCGACATCCACTTCCGTCAGTGAGTCTAGTTCGGAAGATTTAACGACGATTACGGTTACCAATACGGAAGAAGGGGCATGGGTAGGGGATACCCTCCAAATCACCTATGAGTCCAACAAGGCCCTTGGTGATCAGGATTTGTCTTTTGCCAGCAGTGATGAAGAAGTTGCGACTATCAGTGAATCGGGTTTAATAACCTTCTTAAAAGCGGGAAACGTTACTATTTCGGTAACGCTTAAGACGGATATAGCCGTCAGTGATAATTTTAGTTTGGCCGTTAAAGATGAAATGATAGATCAAGCCTATGGTTTTGGGAATCTCGATTTCACAAATATTCGGGCGGAGAATCCCAGTGTTGCGACCACGAAAACGAATGCTGACTGGCCATATGTCGAAGGCGTATTTAAAAATGTCTATGGTCAGAAGTACTATGCTTCAGCGACTTTTGCCATTACCGAAGTAAACTATGGTTGGACGTGGAATCGCGTGGCTATTGGCCATCGGGATCGGCCGGCGGTTGAAGGCGATCACGTTTGGCGGGGATACAACCTGTCCTATGGTGATTCCTCCGGTAATCAGAAAAAATCGGTGATGATGGAGACTCCCAACAATTGGGGAGAAACAACCGATCGTTCCCAAGTATGGGGACTCAATGGTTTGGCTCAATTATCATTCGGAGTTGATGCCGACAGCGTTAAATTGTCGACGATTCGCGACGGAAATGAATATTTCTACTTTGTTAACGATAAACTTGCTTGGCAAGAAAGATATGATCGACGGTTTTTGGATGTCGACACGATGCCGACGTTCGTTGTCGGCGATATGCATGCGACAATCAGTGACTTTGCGGTTGAAACCGACAGTGAAGCTATCGACGCAATGCTAAGCGGCGCCGAAGCCGGCCGTTTGCTATATCCGACTTATGCCAGTAATGTAAGCGTTGATGATGCCGCCAAAACGATAACTTTTGCTAACGCCGCGGCGAGTTGGCCATGGAATAACATTAAGGATAATGCGGCAAAATCGCTGGGTGATGCTTTTTCCCTTCCGGCAGCTGATGCTTCAGTATCATTTGATTTTGCCATCGCCAATTATGTTGATCCCGATAGTGCGGCTTTGACATTGACTCTCAATCAATGGGGAACCAACAGCGCGCAAAATGGGCCGAGTGAGGCGGTAACCTTTATGTTTGGCAAGGATAGCGCGGGTCTTACCGTGTGGAATAGCAACGGCGATTTACCGGTTACTCCTAATATGTCACTAGCCTATCCAACGGCTTTGCAAGCGACAAATTCGGTGACGATTACTAGGACGATTGTAGATGGAAACACCTATTTCACCTTAGAAATCAACGGGGAAACGGTTGACTTAAATTCCTGGTATTTTGGTGGATATGCCCTACCCTATACGATGTCGTTTGGTTCACGTCAGGTTAATGCCACTGTCAGTAACTATCAAGTGTCAATTTTAGATTAAAAAAACGAATTGGTCGCTAGGGGAATCACCCCTAGCGACATCAAAGAAATACGGTAATTATGATAAATTTTGATCCTCAACGCAAAATATTTTGTCTTCAAAATCGCTATTTGTCCTATTGGTTTTATATAAACGAGGCCAATATTCTTCAGCACCTTTTTTTAGGGAATCCGCTTGATGATATCAGCCTATCAGCATTTACGAATTTGGATACGGATTGGTCGCGAACATTTCTCGATAAGAATAGCAATCAGGAAAATAGTTATAAGGATGCTTTTTACGATGGGAAATCAATGCTTGAAATTCCAAGTTTTGGTTATGCGGACAAACGGGGAGCGAGTTTTATAATAGAGGACAGCGATGGGAGTATAGCGACCGATTTTCGTTATGTAAGCCACCGCATTTATCAGGGGAAGCCCCGTCTTAAACAAATGCCTTGCTTTCGCGACGAAGAAAATGTCCAAACGCTCGAGATTACACTGCAAGATTTAAAACGGAACATTACTTTATTGACCTCATACACAATTTATGAAGACTATTCTTTGATTCTTCGTAATAACCAAATAATTAATAACGAAGAACAATCAATTGTCATTAGGCGCGCCTACTCGCTAAATCTCGATTTGCCTTCAAAAGACTATTCACTCATCCATTTTCCCGGCGACTGGTGCAACGAAAGACGGGAAGTAGAAGAAGAAATAAATTATGGCTTTAAGCGACTATATTCAAATTTGGGCCGCAGTAGTCATGAAGAAAATCCCTTTGTATTTATCAAAGGAAAAGATGCGGGCGAATACCATGGGACTTGCTATGCTTTTTCCTTTGTTTATAGTGGCAATTTTGCCATCGATATTAATGTTGATAAGTTAAAGATGACGCGCGTTCAGGTCGGTATAAATGATGAACAGTTCGCCTGGAATTTAGCCGGCGGAAAATCATTTGTGACCCCGGAAGGGCTGATTGTTTATTCAAATAAGGGACTGAACGGCTTAACCCAAACAATTCATAATGTGACCCGCGAAAAGCTTATCAACAAGCATTTTGTCAACGCGGTTCGCCCGATTATGCTCAACAGTTGGGAAGGTTGCTATATGGATTTTGATACCGATAAAATCCTTCGCTATATTGACGATGCAGCCGGTATGGGCGCGGAATTGTTTGTTTTAGACGATGGATGGTTCGGCCAACGCAAGGATGACAGTACGAGCCTTGGTGATTGGACGGTTAATACACAAAAGGTCGATTTGAAGCGCGTTATCGGTCACTGCCACTCAATTGGTCTTAAGTTTGGACTATGGTTTGAGCCGGAGATGATAAACCCTCAAAGTGAATTGTTTCGTCTTCATCCGGAATTTGCCTTGGGAGATCCAAAGACAAATCGATCCTTATCTCGTCACCAGTTAGTTCTCGACACCGCGAACAAAACGGCGGTTGATAATGTTTATTCACAGATAATATCCATTCTCGATAACTACGATATTGACTATGTCAAATGGGATCATAACCGCAATGTGGCTGATTCCTTTAGTTTGGCAGTGGCAAACGATCGACAAGGAGAAGTTTATCACCGACTGATGCTGGGAAGCTATGATTTAATAAACCGCATCGTTACCCGTTATCCGCATATCTTATTTGAAAGTTGCGCTTCCGGCGGGGGGCGATTTGATTTAGGAATGCTCTATTATATGCCGCAAGTTTGGACCAGTGATGAAATGGATCCTTTGCAGCGTTTATTTATCCAATATTCCACCGCCCGTTTATACCCCTTATCGACGATGGGAGCGCATGTTGGTAAACATGATACCGCCGGTTATTCAACCAAAGCAAAAATTAGTAGTCTGGGCATCTTCGGCTACGAATTTGACCCCAAAACCCTCAGCGCAGAGCAAAAAAAAGCCGTTTTTGAAATTGCCTCCATTTATAAGCGTAACCGAAATCTAATATATTCAGGCGATGTCTATCATCTATTAACTCCTTATAAACAGAACTATATGAGCCTTCTAGTCGTCAGCAAGGATAAGAAACGCGGATTATGTCTTTTTAGTAATTTGAAGAAAGAAAACATTGAGTACCGTTTCTTGAAATTAAGAGGCCTTGATCCCCAAAAATGGTATTTTAATTCCTTTGATCAGCAGACTTATTTAGGAAGTTACTATATGGAGGTTGGCATCAATCTTTGCAAAGGACTGACTTTTCTAGAAACATATTTAATTGAAATAACGATAAAAGAATGAGGTAGATATTTATGGAAAAACAATTATTGCTATCAGAAATACATATGCGTGACCCATTTGTCTTTGCCGATCAAAAACGGCATCAATATTGTCTTTTTGGCACCACCGCCGACGGATCGAAAGGTCGATTTGAAATGTATGTTAGTGAAGATTTGGTTAATTTTAAAGGCCCGTATGTCGTTTTTGATTTAAAAAACAATGATGATTTTTGGGGAAAAGAAGACTTATGGGCACCGGAAGTTTATTACGTTGAATCACTTAAAAGTTATTTAATGTTTGCCACTTTTCACTCGCAGGATCATAAACGGAACACAGTTGCTTTAATTACCGACGATCTTTACGAAAAGCCATTTACCCTTTATAGCGATAAGATTACGCCCCCGATGATGACTAACCTTGACGGGACTTTGTTCTATGAAAATAAACAACCCCGAATTATCTTTTGCCATGAATGGTTGGAAATCAACGATGGCTCATATGTATATGGAAAGTTAACCCCGGATTTAAAGGCGATTCAGGAAGATAGTTTAAAAGTTCTATTTCGCGCCAGTGAGATTCCATGGAGTATTTCCCCCTCCTTTTCCAAGGACGGGAATGATTACATTAGCGATGGGCCATATGTAATTCAAAAGGGATCATGCCAATTTTTACTGTATTCAACTTTTGGCGCAAATGGCTACCAAACCGGATACTGCTATACAAAAAACAAATGGAAAAGCATGCATCATAGCCTTGAGCCGCTAATTGAAAAAAATGCCGGCCACTCGATGGTGTTCAAAGGTTTTGATCATAATGACTACATTATTTATCATGCCAAAAATGATTCTCCCGATGTCGTACCGACCATTAAGCGGATCACAATAAAAAAAGGCGGGTTATTTTCTAAACCCCGCCTTATAGTGTCGGCTTGAATGCTTCCCACCATTAAGTGGATTTTCAAAGTCAATTTTATTCGGACATAAGTTGATAACCTCAGTTAAAAGTCTCGCCCAACGGGACTTTTTTTTGTTGCTTAAAACAAAGCCGATCAACTAATTGAAAGTCATTCTTTAATTGCATAATTTAATCGGTAAAATTACTATCAATTGACACTTTTATTTAACAAATAAAGGTATATACTAACTAGGTGAAATGAGGTGCATTTTCTATGAGTTATTATTTATTATACGTAATTTCGGAAAACACTGATAATATGCATGCCATGTTAAAGGAGCTTTCCCAAGCCGGGTTTAATGGAACGATTATTCCCACGGCCAGTCTTCGTCACGCGATAACCTGCGATACCTATGTTGGCGATATGCCAATGTTTGGTAATTTAAACGATGTTGTCCACGACAAGTATCAGTCCAATACCACATTATATATCGTGGTAAAAGGCAATGATCTTGAACGGGCCAAATCAATTGTTCGTGATGTCACCCAAAATTTCACTCTTACCAAGGGTGGAATGTTTGATGTCGAACTTCATGGCTATGAAGGGAGTTTTTAATAGACGATTATGTTTTCAATTGTTAATTCACTTTTAATTTTTGCTGAGGGCGG
Source organism: Bacilli bacterium (assembly GCA_035326105.1). Lineage (NCBI taxonomy): Bacteria > Bacillati > Bacillota > Bacilli > Bacilli bacterium. The sequence goes on along the minus strand of DAOKYO010000002.1, from coordinate 664,797 downwards.
GACGACAACGCTATCAATTACCGTTCTTCATTTAGCTTTAGCTTTGGGATTGGGACTTCTATCCACTCGTCTGATGAAAGTTGTCAAACTTCCCAATGTCACCGGATATCTTTTGGTCGGAATTCTTCTTGGACCGACTTTATTGGGAAATGTAAAATTTGGAAATTTCTCTTTTGGATTAAGCAGCGCCGACATCGCGAATCTTTCGGTTTTTTCCGATATCGCCCTCGGGTTTATCGCCTTAACTATCGGTACTTCTTTTAAATTGGGTACTCTGAAGAAAACGGGCAAGAACATTATTATGATTACCGTCTTTGAAGGGGTCATCGCAATGTTACTGGTCATGCTGGTTTTGATTATTATTCACCTGATCAATCACGAGATTGTTCCGCTTCCGGTTGCCTTTACCTTAGGGGCTATCGCTTCCGCAACCGCTCCGGCCGCCACTTTGATGGTTGTCCGCCAATATCGGGCTCGGGGACCGGTTGTCAGCACGCTTTTACCGGTGGTGGCTCTCGATGACGCCGTCGCCCTAATTTCTTTTGCGGTTTTCTTTTCTATTTCCAAAGTGTTAGCCAACGGCGGAGCCATTGATATCATCAGTATTCTGATTAAACCGGTAACGGTTATTATCGCTTCTTTGGCGGTGGGATTCTGCTTTGGATACGTCGCCTCGTTCGCCTGTCGCTTTTTTAAAAGCCGGGCCAACCGTTTGATGATATTGATTTTCTTTGTTTTTCTGGGAGTCGGTGTTTCAAGCATTACCTGGTGGGGGACCAACTTTAGTTCCTTGCTTCTTTGCATGATGATTGGCGCTTCATTTGTCAATTTCCGGAAGAATGATGGTGAGCAACTGCTGGAGCAAGTCGATCGTTGGACACCGCCGCTTTTTATGTTCTTCTTTATTTTGAGCGGAGCAAGTTTAAGCTTTAACAAAGGTGGCAACGCTTATCTTTATATTATTTTGGCGGTTTATGTTCTCGCTCGGGTCAGCGGTAAATTCCTGGGAGCTTTCTTGGGGGCTACGATTACGAAGAGCGACCCTTCAATCAAGAAAAATCTCGGCTGGATGCTTATTCCTCAAGCCGGTGTGGCTATTGGTCTGGCGACGCAAGCACAGCGGACTTTCCCGGAATTAATCGGTGCCGGTTTCGGCGATATGACCTATGGCGATATGATTCTGTTTGTTATCTTAGCCGCAACGATCATCTATGAAGTTATCGGCCCGGTCGTAACGAAGATTGCGCTTAAAAGAGCGGGTGAAATTCCTGAAGCCGATAATGTTACGCCTCGGGAAAAGGCTGATGCCGCGGCTAAAGCAGTTCAATAAAAAATAAAACTTGATGCTCAACACATCAAGTTTTTTTATTATCGTTTCCTGGATTTAGTATTCTTCTTCCGTTTTCGTTTGCTTTTCTTTGTAAGAAGAGTGGAGCCGACCGACAATATAATGATTAGAGCGGCACCCAATATCTGATAGAGAGTCGTATTATCAATTCCGGGAATGATTGACTTGGCTTGAACCATAATTGAGTAGGTGGCCGTTTTTAAGATATTATTTTCGCTATATGAAATAGTCACGGTAAATTCTCCGGCCTCGTTTAGCAAGTAACCATCGGTGTAAGACGAAGTATAGTTATCCACTGTATGGCTCGAGCCATCGCCCAATTTGGCGGTGACAATTAAACCCTCGCCACTAAATGCTTCACCGATATAATACTCGGTTTTAACTTGGTCAGTATTCAAAGAGATGCTGGCCAGGTCAAAGGGATTAACTTCTTGACTGGCGCAGTTTCCGATTGTGCAGGCGCTTCCCGTCTCGATTGTGGCTCCAGGGCCGTCGTAAGCCGTATCATAGACAATGTTCACCCATTCCGGATGGTCGATATAGGGGTTGCGATTGTGTTGAAAATTAATGTCGATCAGATTATTACGATGAATCTCGTAATCGCTTACGGGATCAAGTTCATTCCATTGGAGCAGTGTTTTAAGAAACGCCATCTTTCCCGGGCTTGTTGGACTGGAACTAACCGCGGTTGAAGTATAGGTTGGCTCATCCAAGATGACAAGTTTAGGCTCGGCAAGACTCTTCCATTCATAGTAGCGTGTAGCCATGTAGAACAAGGCGCGGGCAACATCCCCTCGGTCCTCTTCTGGAGGAGCAAAAACAACATAATTTGGTGAGTCAAGGCTCGTTCCTCGAAGTGAGGTCGTAGGGTTTCCTCGTTCATCCGACAGGGACTCAACATTTTCGGTGGGCATACCATAATCATAATTGCTGTGAAAATTATTTATTCCCTGATCGGCGGCGATTAAGTGGTGAAGATCGGTTCCAGCTGGGGCGTTCGTATCGAAATTGCCGTGGGACTTTGCCCAAACGTGCTCTTTATTCCATACAGTAGTGTGGTCATCGCTCCACTTGATTGCGGAAGCAGTTCCGTTATAATTTCCGCCATACAAAAGTTTCAAATACGGATCGCCGATACCAGTATCAACCGAAGGATTCCAATTGGCCAGTTGCGTGGGGCTTAACGGCGAAAGCGCCCAATCGCGATCGGTAATTTTCATGATGTCAACATCTTCAGAATATGTGTAGGCAGTGTGATCTTTTATGATGTCGTGTAGACGCGACTTTAACTCTTCACCCTGATAACCGTCTACTCCTTGATAGTAGGAATTCACCTCGCTATCACTCTTGTCAAAAGTAGAAATGCTCATCGTTGAGAGCCCTTCAACTCTTAAGGGTTTAACCGAGCTTTCTAGCCTGAAGGAAGCGGTTAAAGTTATAAGCGATAAAACTGACAGCCATTTAAATCTTTTTTTCATTATTAAGCCTCGTTTTCAATTATAACAAACGAGGAATGAAATATTGATTAATAAGTCTATCTTATTGTTAAAAAGTTTATTTCTAGTAAAATGATATCAGACTTTAGCGATGAGGAGTACTTTCTTATGGATGCCATTATAGCCTTTTTTACCGCGGTTCCTTGGTGGATGTTGTTATTTATTTTTCTGGCTAAATTACTTGAGGTTTCAATCTCGACAGTACGGGTAATTTTAGTGCAAAGAGGGTTTAAGACGCTCGGAGCCATTTTATCCTTTTTTGAGGTTTTAATTTGGGTTTTTGTCGCCGCCAATGTCATCGATGATGTCTCCACTTTTCCATTAAAAGGTATTACCTATGCCCTCGGATTTGCTTCGGGAGTAGCCTTGGGCTCGACCATCGAGAAAAAACTGGCCTTCGGTAAGGTCCTTTTACAAGTAATAGCCATTCCGGAAAAAGCTACTGAAATAGTTCACCTCGTTCATGAGCGAAAGATTGGAGTTACCTCCATCAAGGGGAAAGGTTTTAATACCGACCGTACCATCTTGATGATATTTGTCGAACGCCGTCATGCTCCGGAATTAATTAACGACATTAAGGAAATAGATAATCAGGCGATGGTAGGAGTAAGCGATATTAATAACGTTTACGGAGGATTTTTACCGCGTCGGTATTCTTTGTTGCGCAAGTAGTATGATGAAAAGACATAAAAAAACCATCTATTACTCCGATTTGTTAAATGATGATTTTTCGGGTAGCCGGGTTCCACAAAAAAAGATTAATAGCAAAAACTTTAAATATATTCACAAGGGAAAAATATATCGTTTTTGGAGTTGGTTTCTGTACTATTTTTTTGCGAGTCCAATTGTGGCCATCGTTACATTCTTTGGCTTTAATATTATTGTCAAAGGGCGGAAGAATGTCCGTTCACTAAAGAAAAAAGGCTATTTTATCTATGGGAATCATACGCGCTGGATTGATATGGCTATCCCCTATGTCAATGTTGGACAGGGGAGAAGAGTGGCACTGGTGGCCAATCCGGCCGCGGTGGGGATCAAGGGTTTAGGTTCGTTTGTTAATATGTTGGGAATACTTCCTCTTCCTCAGACCTTTGGCGGGGCGAAAAACTTTTTGAAAGCGATGGAGTACCGTCTCAGTCATCACAATATAATCGCAATTTATCCCGAGGCGCATATTTGGCCTTTTTATACAAAAATAAGGCCTTTCAGTGATGCGTCGTTTGGTTATCCGGTTTCGTTTAATGCTCCGGTAGTGGCCATGTGCACGGTATATAAAAAAGCCTTCTTTTTTCCAAAAATTAGAAAGCCGAGAATGGTCATATATCTCAGTAAACCCTTTTACCCGGATCTAAGCCTTTCCAAAGTGGAGGCAAGTAAAAAACTTCGCGATCAGTGTTACGATTTTATGAGTAAAATCGCAGGCACGGAAAACGAAGTTGAATATTACGATTACGTATTTAAAGAGAAACAAGATCAGTAGTGAATCTTGCTTAATATGGAATAGATTTTATCGGCGTGCATTTTTTCGATCTTCCGGTCGTAAGTAATAAGGCCATTAGTCTCTTCTTCCACATCGCATAATTGCGTGTAGATGACCCCGGCTAATCCGGAAAGAAATAGGGGCATTACCTCTTCGCGATATAATTGAATAAAAGCATTTTCTAAGTCAATCGTGGTTTTGAATTTTCGATAACCATACTCTTTCTCTTCGTTAAAACGATGAAAGTCAAGAGCTAATGAATAGCCGCCAAATTCGGAGATAAAATATGCCCGGGAATCTTTTTTATTCGCCGGCTTAAGTTTTCTAAAGTAGCGATGAACGCTATTGAAATCGCCCGCTTTTTGGTCAAACCAACCCGAGGCGCTGTCGATTAGGCGCGTCGGATCAAGGCTCTTGACAAAGTTGGTTAATTTTACGCTATCAAATTGACCCCAACCTTCGTTAAAGATAGTCCAAATAACGATGGAAGGATGTTTTTGTAAACGGCCGACATTGGTCCTTACCATATCGATAAACTCTTCGCGGTTTCCAGCGTCTTTACGACCAAATGACCGGTACTTGGTGTCTTTACGATGGGTAAAGCCCAAAGAGGGAACAATCGTCATCATTGAGAAGTGATAATCGCCGCCGCTGGGCATATCCTGAATAACGAATACTCCCAAAAGGTCGCAATAGTAATAAAAGTAATTATCTTCGATCTTGATATGCTTACGGATAGCATTAAAGCCAAACTTTTTAGCGAGCAAGATATCCTGTTTCAATGCCGTTTGGGAAGGAGGCGTCAAGCCCGATTCGGGCCAGTAACCCTGATCAAGCAGGCCGTTGATAAAATAAGGCCTGCCATTAAGATGCATGACTGGTTTTCCCCGATGACCGGGGCCAATGCTGACATCGCGGAAACCAAAATAGCCGGTTATGTCGTCACTATCGTTGTAAAGACGGAAAGTGTATATGAAAGGATCATCGGGTGACCACGGATGACCTTCGATAAAATCAATTTCAGTAAGAGGTTGATCAATTTCCTTTACGATGATGGGAGTATTGTTTTCGTAGACAGTAAGAGTATAGTGAAATTTTTCCACACTATTGACAAGATGAAAAACTATTTTTTGATCGCGAACGTTGGCGGTGACATTGTAATCGATAACGTAATTAGGATTGACGGCCTCAAGCCAAACGGCTCCATATATTCCCGAGGTGGGGCTATACCACATGCCGTGTGATTTTAAAGTTTGCTTACCCCTTTCCTGCCGACCACTGTCGGTCGGATCGGAAACTATGACTTCCAGGGTATTTGTTCCCTTTAAATATGAGGCGATATCGATTTCAAAAGGGGTGTAGCCGCCCCGATGAACGAATATATCTTCGCCGTTAAGTTTTATTTTGGCGGCATAGTCGACGGCTTCAAAATGTAAAATAACTTTTGCTTTGACAAAACTTTTGGGAAGGGAAAACTCTTTTGAATAAACGGCGGTTTCCTTTGGTAGGAGTTGGTCTTTGAATCCCCCAAGAGCACTTTCGATGCTAAAGGGAACAAGAATCGTTCCCTCACGGCGACTTTTATTGGCCTGATCAAGAATTTTTATATTCCATTTGCCATTTAAGGAAAAGAAGGAGTTCCGAACAAGAGCGGGACGTGGGTAGCGATTGATATCACCACTGGAGATCATTATTCCTGTTTTGGTATACATTTCATTCATTTCGCAAGCCTCCGCATAACTATTGTATAATTATTATATAATATACATTAGAAAGAAGTAAGTTATGAATAAAAAACAGCATTACCAACTGGTTAAGGAAAGTCTCGATGCTCTACTGACGGATTCGCCGACAATTATTGCCAGTTTGGCTAATACGGCAGCCTTACTGAAGGACGAGTTTTCTTCCTTTTCCTGGGTTGGCTTTTATCTTTTAAACGAAGGTCAGTTGCAATTGGGACCTTTTCAGGGAAAAGTAGCCTGCACGACAATTGAAATGGGAAGAGGGGTATGCGGAACGGCCGCTGCCGCGCAAAAAACAATCTTGGTTGATGATGTCCACCAGTTTCCCGGGCATATTGCTTGCGATGAAGGTAGTCAAAGTGAAATCGTCTTACCAATAGTTTTGCCCAACCAATTTTTTGGGGTATTGGATATTGATTCTTATCGGTCAGCAAATTTTGATCAAGAAGATAAACAAGGACTTGAGGACATAGTGAAGATACTGGTCGAGCATCTTTAGTGCAGTCAGAAAAAGATACTGCTACTATATTCATGAGGTGATAAAAATGAATGTGTATGATTTTATCGTTAAAAATAATAAATTAGAAGATGTGAGTCTAGCTGCCTACAAGGGCAAAGTGCTCTTAATCATTAATTCAGCTACGCATTGCGGATATACCAAGCAATATCCAGCCTTAGAGGAACTTTATAAAAAGTATAAGGATCAGGATTTTGTCATTCTTGATTTTCCATGCAACCAGTTTGGTGGACAGGCCCCGGAAGATATTGATGAGTATGTCGGAATATGCACGTTGAAGCACGGGGTGACATTTCCAATCTTCAATAAGATTAAGGTGAATGGACCCGCGGCCGATCCGTTATACAAGTTTTTAAAAGCAACGGCCGTGGGCGGCGGAAAACGTATACGGTGGAACTTTACCAAGTTTTTGGTTGATCGTAATGGTGAGGTTGTGGGTAGGTTTGACTCCGCGGTGAAACCGGAAGAACTCGATCCAGAAGTTGCCAAATTACTATAATAAGAGCGCGCTATGCGCGTTTTTTTTATAAAACATATTTATCATAAAAAAAATATGATAAAATCTTTCTATAAACCTATAGAGTTAAAAAGGTAAAGGAGTTTTCTCATGAAAACCTTGATTGTACTCACTGCCGTTCCCGGAGCAGGAAAAAGCACTTGGGCCGATAACTATCAAAAAAGTCATCCTCACACCTACATTGTTTCTGCCGATTCAATCCGAGAAGAATTTTTTGGGAGTCGAAAGAATTTTTCTAACGAATCATTTGTTTGGGCGACATTTCGCAAACGAATTCATGACTATGCGCGTATTCATGATGACGTGACCGTCATTCTCGATGCGATAAATGCTAAAAACGAGTATCGCCAAGAATTTGTCGAAAAGACACCCGAATTTGATATTCACCATCTGGTCTATTTGAAAAAACCATTAGCCGTGGCATTAGCCCAAAACTCTTTACGAGCCAAGGAACTGATTGTGCCTCCAGAAATCGTCGCTAATTATTTTGCCCATATCGAAGAGCCGAATCCTTTAATTCACGATTTGTATACCAAGGTAGAAATTATCAATTAGGAGCTACAGATGAAAAGAAAGCATTTATTGGCGGTTCTCCCCTTCCTGCTGACCGGTTGTACCTTTGGCGGTTCCTCATCTTCTTTAGAGGACTCAAGTGATACAAATACCAGTTCATCACTTTCCTCGGAGGACAACTCTTTAGGCTCAACTTCCAGCAGCAGTGTTGACTCATCCAGTATTACGGATCCGTTAGAGGATTTTACCGACATACCGCAACCGAGTGATGCCTATATCGTCAATAGCGAGGAATACCTTTCTTTTTGGAATCCCAACACTAAACTTAGTTTTAGTTTTGCAATGTCAGCGCAAAATATTCAAAAAATGTCTGACTTTGGAGCCCAAAAGGATGACCCTTTAAACGAACTTTATCTTCCGGCAGACCTGGTTTTAACGATGAATGACCACGAGTACTCAATTGATGAAGTGGGACTGCGGGTCAAAGGGAATACTTCGCGTCATAATTTTGCCAGTGCGGGAACCATCTCTTCCCCGATTAGTTTTAAAATATCCTTTAATGAGACCTGGCAGGAAGATTTTTATGAAACGCACGGTCTAAAAAAAACATGGACGGATGAAGAGATGCTTTGACAGAACGTGATGATCGGACGCTTTTTGGAATGAAAAAAATCGACATTAAGTGGAACAACACCAACGATCAGAGCTTAATTAATCAACCATTTGTTTATCGTTTATTTCGTAAATATAACGCTTTCTCTCCCCATTCCACTTTGGGAACCTTTACTTTTGACAACGGCAGCACGATAGTCAATATGGGAATTATGACTGTCAATGAGCCGATTGATAAGACTTTTATGCGGCGATATCTTACTAAAAAGAATGCCGCCGGTGATTTATATAAGGCGCTATATAATTCGCAGGGAATGGCGGATTTAACTCCCAACAATGCTTTTTATGAGAGCAATGGTGAATATTTCATCAACCCCAATGGTGTCGGCGTGGAAGACACATTCAATTACTATCATCCGAAATATGATTTGAAAACGAATGAAGACGAGTCGACCCATACCGCCTTACTTAATCTTCTTGTCACTCTTAACACCAACCAATATGCCTCCGCCGATGTGATGAAAGATGAGTTAGAAGCCGCGGTTGATATGGATGCTTTTTTACGCTACGCGGCGCTTAGTTATTTGACCGGAAACGAAGATGACTTAAGAAATAACGGAAATAACTATTATATATATTTTTCGCCGGCAAGTAGTCAGGCTTACTTTATTCCATATGATTATGATTGGTCGCTTGGAGTCGGATATGACGGTAATGGAGGCCAGGCCATGGCCACCATATCGCCCTACCATTCAAAAATGCAGGGGTCTAATCGCGACTGGCAGCATAATCCCTTATATTGGTATACAATTATTGACAACCAAGAGAGCGATAATTCTAGTAAGTACCATCTTATTAGCGAGTATCAAAATCAATATGCTGCGTATGTAAAGTCCTTTGCTAATAGTGAATATTTCTCTTTGGAGGCGTTTAACAAACTGTATCAAGCTTATTACCGAAACTATTCGTCATTTTCAAGCGATGTTGAATCTAATTCGACCTTCAATGGTGTTGACACTTTTGTTAATTACTACAATGCAATGATGACCACGATTGCCAACTATATTGATTAAAGCGCAATTATTTGTTTCTTTTGGCGGCGCTTCGTAGTATATTGATTTTGCTGCAGCTGTGGCGAAATTGGTAGACGCGCTAGATTCAGGTTCTAGTGCCGAAAGGCATGCAGGTTCGAGTCCCGTCAGCTGCACCATATTTGTCTTGCTTAACTCCCTTTTTAGGGAGTTTTATTTTACAATGATTTATTAATGTGTATCAAATGTGATACAAAACTTATGAGGTGATTGATCAATGAAAAACGATGTCATACATGTTAGGGTGAGTAGCGATTTAAAGGAAAATGTGGAATCTATATTAAGTGATTTAGGTATAAATTTATCCTATGCTATTAATATATATTTGAAGCAAATTGAATCAAAAAGAGGTATTCCTTTTGATGTTGTATTACCAAGTAAAGAAAAAATATTAGAAATAAATACTCTGGCAGAAGCTTTAAACTTGACCGGTGGTAAAGAAGTATCAAATTATGCAAATAAAATCATCAGTCTATATGCTCAGGATTTTATTGATTATGAAACGGCAGTGTTTGCATTAGGAAGAAATCTCTAATGAAAGATCCATATTTATATGAAAATAGTGATTGCTTAATCAATAAAGCCAATCTTAAAGATAAAGTGAAACTGGAAGAATTTGAAAATAGAATGACTAAGGTTGCACTTGTTTCAATTTTTAAAAGTGAAATTAAAATTAATAATTCTCAGGATATATTCATTATTCACAAAACACTATTTCAAAATGTTTTTGAATGGGCGGGAAAACCACGTACGATAGATATTTACAAGAATGAACCTGTCTTAGGTGGAATGAGTGGGGAGTATAGTCCTTACTACAAAATAATTAATGACTTAGAGTCCATTGACAAAAAGTATTTTAATCAAGAATGGAAGGCATTAAAAAAAGAAGACTTTATTCATCTATTTACAAAAATGATTGCAAGTATCTGGCAAGTTCATGCTTTTAGAGAAGGTAACACCAGAACTATTTCAGCATTTGCTTTTCTATTTCTAAAACAACAAGGATATTCATACAATGCAGAATTTATTAAAGATAAAGCTAGATATTTTAGAACTGCATCAGTGATGGCATCGTTAAATAAGCATTCAGAATATAACTACTTACAAAATATACTAAGCGATGCTGTAAACATCAATTTGGTTGAGAACACCAATAAATATTCAAAGATTAAAGAATACAATGTTGATTCGTATAAGTATCAATATCATAAGGTAAAAGATGAACAATAAATGGCATATTCTATGTTATAGCTTGATTCGTTTAGGTGATACGGAAGGATTTCTTTCAGGCGTAATACCAATGGTGAAGTGCAGGGCTCACGACGAATAGCAAGAAAAGTGGCATCACGATAGATACGACTGCGTAACGGAAAGTTAACCTTTTTTTATTAAATGACATAATATCTTCAATCATCGACGATATGATATTGGAAATCGCCTTTTTAGAATAATGTTGACCACGCATTTTCTCGATGAGTTGAGCGATTTCAGCGGTGGCCAATCCGGTGGCTTAAAGTTTGTAATGGTTGATTCAAGCGTGTCGTTACGACGTTTATAAGGTGCAATGGTTTGATCGGAAAACCCACCATTGCAATCACGATGAGCGTAGGCGTTGAGTTCACTACACTCGGTTTTGATAATTCGGTCATAAGTATCATAGTTGAGAAATTCAGTTGGCTCAATTTTAAGCAGTTTGGAAACAGTTTCTTCATCGTGCGAACAAAATAATCAGGTAATATCTTTTTTGTCTATTAACGTTGTGATAAGTTTTATTGTAAAATCAAACATAAAGAGTCTCCTGTAAGTTAATTTTTTGTTTCAAACTCGATTATACCTGAGGTAAGATATCTTTTTCTCTAACTTTTCCTATTTACACAAAATATTTTATACTGTGATTGATTAATTTTGATATCAAATAAAAAAACAGTAGTGTTTTTCCGCAAAATCGAAATTATTCTTCCGCAAAAAAAGCAGGTGAGCAAGATGATAATTCAAATTTATTCGCTAAATAGGAATATAGAGAAATTTATCGATAAAATAATGCTTGATGGTAGTTTTTCTGATCCAATGCTCTCAAGCCCTGAGCAGTTAAAACGCAATCTTATTAAGCCAATGAATAGTAAGGATTACAAAGTATTTTGCGTTAATTATGACTCTAAAATAGCGGGATTATTTTCTTTTTTAATTCTTCCGAACGAAAAGTATATTGAAATGCTAGTTGGATTATCAAAAAATAAAGAAGTTTATAAAGATGTATTAGAATACTTAAAACAAAATTATTTTGGTTATAATGTCGATTTTGTTTTTAATCCCGGCAACAGATATTTAAAAGAAATACTTATCGAAAACAAAGCAAAATTTGAAAAAGAACAAATTAAAATGAAATATAAGAGTGAATGTGCAATAGATTATAATAATGAAAAGATAGTTGCTTATGATAATAAATACTTCAAACAGTATAATGACATTCATAGTAAAGATATGTATTGGACAGCCGATAGAGTCGTATTGGCGAAAAATAAATTTAAGACCTTGCTAGCTATAAATAACGAAAATGTTATCGGATATATCGATTTTACATATTGCTTTGATGAAAATGAGCCGTATGACTTATTTGTTATAGAGGAGCAGCGAGGTAAGGGATACGGAGAAGCTTTACTTAGAAAAGCATTAGAAGTTAATAAAAATAAAGAAATGATGTTGCTAGTAGATTTCGATAATGATGTAGTTATAAATTTATGTAAAAAGGTTGGGTTTGTTGTTTTAGAAAATTGCGGTTCCTTAACAGCACAATTAAATTTGCTAAATGGATAATCTAGCCGAGCATAATTCGATTCTAAAGGGTGAGTAAATGTATCAAAATACGTGATCTTTGATATGTAAGAACTATAAGATTTTCAATAGATTTGCTTTTTTATATGTTTAAACTTAATGTTTAGACTAGGATATTACATTTTTAACTATGGATGCGACTTTTTATTTTTTAAGGCCGATTTCAAAAATGAAAAAAAATTAAAGTTTCGAAAGTGGGGATACTTATGAAGATAATTGCCCGTGAAAATTATCTAAAGCAATTGATAAGTGTTAAAGATACGCCTGAAATAAAAATAATTACCGGAATTAGGCGCTCAGGAAAGTCACAATGAATGCTATCGTATATTGAGCATCTTAAAAATAATGCAACTGATATCAACATTATTTATATTGATGTTAATGACATAGCTAATGAAAAGCTAAAGAAATACCATGCTCTTAATGAATACAATACATAGAAGCCAAATTTGTAAATGGAAAGAACAATTTCTTATTTATTGATGAAGTTCAAATGTGTGATAAATTCGAACTAGTTATTAATAGTCTTCATTCAAAGCATAAATACGATATTTATTTAACTGGGTCAAACGCTTTTTTGCTAAGTTCAGATTTAGCAACTCTTTTTACGGGAAGATATATTCAAATTCATATTTTCCCTTTTAGTTTTAAAGAATATTTAGCGTATTTTGAAAAAAAAGAAGATTTCGACATATTGTTTGATGACTATGTTATTAAAGGTGGTATGCCAGGCTCTTACCTATACAGTGATGAAAAAAATAGAGTTAATTATTTAAAGGATGTTTATGAAACGATAATCAAAAGGGATTTAGTTGAAAGATATAATTTGGAAAATAAGTTTTTGTTCGATCATATCTGTGGTTTTTTAATGGACAATGTTAGCAATTTAACTTCGCCAAATAAAATTAGCAATATTTTATTACAGGATAAAATTATTACCAATCACGTAACTGTTAATAACTATATAAAATATTTATGTGATGCTTTTCTCTTCTATGACATTAAAAGATATGACATTAAGGGAAAGATGTATTTGGCAACAAATGATAAATTTTACCTTTGTGATACAAGTTTTAGATATGCTCTGTTAGGCCTAAAAAATTTTGATTTTGGAATAATGTATGAAAACATTGTTTGTATAGAATTATTACGTAGAGGCTAAGAAGTTCATGTTGGCAAACTTTACTCTACGGAAATTGATTTTGTTGCTACGAAAGGAAGCCGGCAAATATATATACAAGTTAGTAGTTATATACAAAATGAAGACACATTTAAAAGAGAATATGAGCCATTGTTAAAAATTAAGGATGCATATCCAAAAATTATTATTGCAAGAACTAGAATGCCTCAATACACTTATGAAGGCATTAAAATTTTTGATATAACAAGATGGTTAATGGAAGAAGACAAAAACTTATAATTGTAATGTGAAGAAAAGTAGAAATAAATGATTTATGTTCCTAATAATATAGAGTAATTTAATTATAAGTTATAGAAAAAAATACTAAAATCAATTAAGTTATATTAAGGATATGGTTTTCCTGAGCCGGGTGATAAAAAATTAGAAGATGGAGCACAAGAATTTTTGTTAAAATTAGTTAGATATTAAACTCGCATAAAAACTACATTTTGTTTTTAATAAATTGTTTAATATATTTACCATAATATTTATGCAGCAAAATAGCGATGGCTGGTTTTGTCGTCTTCCTACATTTTCAATCATCATAAAACGACATAATTTAATTGATAATTACGAAATTATTACTTCGATTTTAAAGTTAAAAGAACTTTATTTTGGTGCGACTTAATTGCTTAGTAAATAAAATATGATATACAATAAATAAAACGGAATTAACAAAGGGAGAGTGAAATTATGTTTTTGGCGATTAAAGAAATCATGCATAATAAGAAGAAATTCAGCATTGTAGTTATTTTGATTGTTCTGATAACCTACATGGTTTTTTTCTTGACTTCGCTTGCCTATGGTCTAGCTTCAAGTTACACGAATGGTTTGAATAAGATTCAAGCCGATTACGTTGTCATGGATAAAGATGCTAATGACAATATCATGATGTCGATGTTGAATGACGACGATATAGTCATAACCACTGGCCAAGAGGAGCGTTTAGGCTTATATCCAGCCGTAGCCACAAAAAATGGCGTCGCGGTTGATGAGGAAGATAAATACCGGGAGGAAATATATGTCTTTGGGGTTAACGATCTTTCATTTTATCTTCCGGGAGAATATGTTGATCTTTCACTTCAAAACAATGAGATTATCATTGATCAGTCGCTAGCTAAACTCGGATATATCGTCGGAGATCAAATCCGTTTGTCGGGATATGATACAACTTGGGAAATTAAAGGCATTACCACCAAGGCTACTTTCCAAACGGCCCCTATTGTTTATACAAACATGAGTACCTGGCAAAATTATCGGTTTTATAATCAGGGAATTCAGCCATTTTATAATGCGATTTTTGTGAAGGGCGATATTCAGTCAATGAGCGCTAATTTAAAAGCCTACACAATCAGCGACTTTGCTTATACTTTGCCTGGATATACCGCTCAAGTATTAACATTCTCGATAATGATTGGCTTTTTAATCGTAATGGCGGCGTTTATTCTCGGTATATTCATCTACGTAATAACTTTGCAAAAAGTCAGTATGTTTGGCGTGATGAAGGCACAAGGAATATCAAGTGGTTACATTGCTAAATCGGTACTCGCACAAACTTTCCTTTTGATGTTGAGCGGCTCTATTGTCGGTATTATCTTAACGCTTGTTTCTGGGTTCTTCCTTGGGGGGATGGTTCCCTTTGCTGTCAACATCTTATTCTACGCAGTAATACTACTTAGTTTCTTTGTGTTTTCTTTCCTTGGAGGACTATTTTCCGTCGGTGCAATCGTAAAAGTCGATCCGATAAAGGCGATAGGATAGAGGGATAAATTATGAAACCATTAATTGAAATGCGGAATATCTCCAAAGAATTCCATAATACTCAAGAGACCATCTATGCTCTCAAACCGACAAATTTTGTGGCTTACGAGGGTGAATTAGTCGGTATTGTTGGGCCATCGGGCTCGGGAAAATCAACTTTTCTTACCATTCTTGGGGGACTACAGACACCAACGACGGGAGAAGTTATTATCAACGGAGAACCTTTCAGTTCACTCGATGAAAAGCTGCGCTCAAAAATTCGCTTGAAGAAGATTGGTTTTATTCTTCAAACGTCGAATTTGATTCCGTTTTTGAAAGTTAAGGAGCAAATGTCTCTTTATAACCGCATCAGCCATAGCAAGGTTCAAAATGACTGGCTACGGGAACTATTTACCAAACTGGGAATTTCCAAATTAAGCGATAAATATCCAAGCGAATTATCGGGAGGCGAACGCCAACGGGTAGCGATTGTTAAAGCCTTATATCATCGGCCTAATGTTATCTTTGCCGATGAGCCCACGGCAAGTTTGGACACGAAACATGCTTTTGAGGTCATCGAACTTTTAAAACGTGAAACCAAAGAGCAAAAGAAAGCAACCATTATGGTGACACATGATGAACGCCTAACCGAATTTTGTGATCGAGTGTATCAGATGATTGATGGAACAATCACGCAGATAAGATAAAGTTTTAGCGTATAATAAATGTAAAGATGCTCAGTCAATTATGATGAATATATTCAACCATCAGTAGGGAGGGCTATTAAGTGGCAAAAATTAAAGTAAGTATTGTTGATCCTTCGACTTTAAGATTAGAAGAGAAAGGTGAAGTTGGCGACATAATTGATCTTCAAGAATTACAAAAAGTTGATAATAGTGCCATTATTGAAGCGATTAAAGCAAACAAAGAGAGTACCTATCGCACCTTTTTAGAGACCGAAAAGCGTCAGCAAGAAGCAGATAAGAAAATTGCTTTGAATGAACTGGAAAATCGGCTGAAGAAGGAATTTGAACAGGAACGACTTGAAAAAGAAAAACTTGCTATGCAGGTTAACGATTTTACCAACCAGCTTTCCAAAGAAAAAAAGACCACAGCCAGTGAATTAAAAGCGGAATTTTCTATAGAAAAGGCCCGTCTTGAGAACCAAGTTGCCGAATTGGAACGTTCAATTGAACAACAGAAGAAGTTGATTGCGCTTCAAACCGAGCAAAAGAAAGATGCGGAGTTAGCCAAGACGGTTAACGATTATAAAAATGAGCTTTTGGATCAAGAAAGAAAGATCGCGCAGTTGACCAATGATTTAAAAAAGACCACTGATCAATCAAAAGTGGAACTTGATTTGGTTAAAGCTCAAGCTGAAAAGTCAGCGATGGAAAATCTCGCGCGGATTGAAAAGGAAAATGAGCAGTTAAAAATCCGTTTAGAAGGCGAACCCGACCGGAAATCGGTGGCCATTAATGAAGTGGTAACTAAGAGTGCCAAAGAACTTGAGGAAAAGAATCAGAGAATTATTAAACTTCAAGCTGATTTAGAGCAGGCTGAGAATTTAAAGAAAATCAATGAGCAAAATCTAAAAGAAGAATTTGAACGGCGAATAAAAGATAAACAGACGGAAGTAGATTACTATAAGGACCTTAAAGCGCGGGCTTCGACTAAGATGGTGGGTGAAACGCTTGAGCAACATTGCGATATTGAATTTAATAAGTTACGGGCCACCGCCTTTAAAAATGCTTATTTTGAAAAAGATAACGATGCCAAATCGGGAAGTAAAGGCGACTTTATCTTTAAGGATTACGAGGATGATGGCTCGGAGATTGTTTCCATCATGTTTGAAATGAAAAATGAAATGGATGAAACCTCGACTAAGCATAAGAATGAAGATTTTCTTAAGGAACTTGATCGCGATCGAAATGAAAAGGGATGTGAATATGCGATTCTTGTTTCACTTTTAGAAGCCGACAACGAACTTTATAATCAAGGAATTGTCGATGTATCTTATCGCTATCCTAAGATGTATGTTATCCGTCCCCAATTTTTTATTCCGATCATTACTCTCCTTCGTGATGCTTCACTAAAGTCTTCACAAGTGAAGCGCCAGTTGATGGAAATTAAGAATCAGAATGTAGACATTACACATTTTGAAGATGAGTTAAATGACTTTAAGAGTAAGTTTTCCAATAACTACCGACTGGCCAGCGAAAGATTTACGCGGGCGATTGAAGAGATTGATAAGACGATAGATCATTTGACAAAAACGAAAGAAGCCCTTTTATCGTCCGAAAATAACTTGCGTTTAGCCAATAATAAAGCCGAGGATCTGACGATAAAAAAACTCACGCGGAACAATCCTACAATGAAGCAAGCGTTTGATGATCAAAAAAAGGATAAGTGATTTCTTATCCTTTTTTGTTTGTTTCATATAATTAATCCATAATTTTATTCCGATAGTTATATTTTTGCAGAGCCTTTATTTTTCGCTTGCCAGTTACTTCTGTATATATTTCGGTAGTGGAAATACTTGAATGTCCGAGCAATTCTTGGACAACTCGAATGTCCGCTCCATTGGCTAAGAGGTTGGTAGCAAAAGTATGGCGAAGGTAATGCGGAGTTGAGCGGGGATTAATTTTCGCCAATTTTTTGTATTTGTTAAAAATATCTTCAATAGCAAAAATTGATATTGGCTTTTTGTAGCGATTAACAAATAGGTACTCATGTTTTATCTCGGGATCTTCCTTACGGAGTTTAATCCAATTTTTTAGTCTTTGCCAAGTCGGAAGAGCCGAAATATAAATAAGTCTCTGCTTTCTCCCTTTGCCATGAATAAGAATGATCCGTTCATTATAAAAAATATCATCCGTTTTTAAGGATGCGATTTCACATATTCTTACGCCGGTTGAAATTAGCAAATCCAAAATCGCGGCATCTCTTATATTTTGTGCTGTTGAGAAATTACTTTGATCGATAGTCAGTTTTTTATCTATTTCTTTTAGCATATTTGTAACTTCCCTTATGGAAAGCGTTTTTGGTAATCTTTTTTCTTTTTTAAAATGAAAATTCAAACTGCTTATTGGATTATCCTTTATTTTGTTTTCTTCACATAAAAAAGTAAAAAAAAGATTTAAAGTGATAATCTTTCTTTTTATTGAAGTGTCCTTTAACTGACGCTCCGTTCTCAACGATTCAATATAGTTTATTACCGCCGGTTTTGATACTTTTAGGTCCTTATAAAACCGAAGATAATCATTTAAATCTGCTTTATAGGCTTTTACAGTTAAATTTGATAAGTTATTTGCCACCTCCTTTTTCTCAATAAATTTTTGCATCATACTTTTATCTATTTTCATTATAGATCTCCATTCACCCCCAGATACTATAGTCATATCTTATAAAAATAGTGAGAACAAATAATACTGAGCTATTAAAAGTTAATTTATTTAGGGTTGAATGAGTGTTGTAATTATTTACTTTATTCAGCAATTTGACGCTTATTTATGATAAGGCTATAATTAAATGACAAAATAATTTTTTTGATTCATTAAAAAATTTAAGTACAGGTATCTATGAAAAAGAAAAAAGACCTCTTATTTGTTACTAGTTTACTGGTTGTTTCCTCACTTTTAACTATCAGCTCACAGATTAATGCCCAAAGACAAGATACTACCGCTTATGGGGTGGCTACTCCGGATGCTTTGGTTCAATTAAATATGTGTGACGCCGCTAACACATTTGGCTCATCGCTAAATGATACTTTGTTAAAAGCAAAGTTTGACGCAACGGGGAATCTACCGTCTTATACTTTATCATCGCTTGCGAGTGTATACTCCAAAAATACAGTATCCGGCGATTCAAATGCAATCAGAATTGGAACAAGCAGTGCTAGTGGAGCCTTTACGATTGCCTTTTCATCGGCGATTTTTTCTCGCGTATTGGTCACAGCGCATGCTTGGAATACCGACGGAGGCAAACTGCAAGTCAATGGAGTTACGCAGGCAGATGATTTTATCTATCAGACAGCAAATTATTCAACTAGTTCGGAATATCAATTACTGACCTTTGATAATTTAAATACATCAACTTTTACTTTTTCAACTACGGTCAAACGCGTTTGGATATCGCGAATTGAATTTTATGTTGGCGACGGAGGAAGTACGAGCAGTTCCGAAGAACCATCAAGTTCCGAAGTTTCAAGCAGCAGCACTACATCAATTACATCTTCCGGTTCATCGACTCCAAGCAGCATTGATTGGTCAACTGTAACCTTCTACTCTTCTTTGACTAGCAGCAGTAATGAGATTTACGACTTAGCACACCTATTAAGGAATACAATAAATTATGTCAGTTATGGTGATGCTCGTTATGTATATTCAAAATATGACAACGACAGCCAAGTTGTCATGTATGATATCCCAGGATCAACCAGTTACCGTAAAGTGACAGCCACCGGACTTGATGGCTGGGGCGATGGCGGAGTTGTCACCGGCGATGGATTTTCCATTACTTTAAATCGTGAGCACGTATGGGCATGCAGTGATATGCGCATTATGCCCAGCAACGCTGATCGTACTTTAGATGGATATGTAAATTTTGTGGAAAATGATGGCTCATTTGATTATCGTCCAGATAATACTAACCGGGGACATTTTAGCGATTTACACAATTTGTGGAATGCTCTTGCAAGCCCCAACGGCTCGCATTCCGACCATTTCTTTGGTGATGAAAACGGCAGTTCAGTAGGGCCATATCTCGCTAATTCAATTTTTTATCCGGGAGACGAATATCGGGGGGATGTAGCAAGAATCCTCTTTTACATGACACTGATGTATCCATATCTCACGTTAGTAAATCGGGATAGTTTAGAAACCGAAGGTTCAATTTATTATGGGTATTTGGATATTCTATTAAGATGGAATGCAGAGGACCCCGTCAGTTACTATGAAACAGAACGCAATAATACAATTTATTCGCAGCAAGGAAATCGGAATCCCTTTGTCGATTTTTATTCACAGGATATCGCTTCCTATATTTTTGCATCAGGGGATCCGAATGTCTTATAATTTGAATTTTTCTTCTAGTCTTCCGATGGATTTTGCCCGGGCTTGTTTTCTACGAACGGAAAATGAAAATTAGCCCGATAGAAGAGATCGTTTTCGAATTTAAAATTATCATAAGCGACGAACCCGGAGTATCTATTCATTATATGATCAAATATCTTCACCCCTAAACCATGGTTGTCTTTATCCGTTTTGGTGGAGTGACGGTTATTTATCTTATGACCTACGCTATTTATGACAGAAATAACAAACCAACCATTTACGTATTTTGATTCTATAATAATTTTTCTTGTAATTAACTCATGAGAATGAAAATATTCATAGGCATTATCGAGTGCGTTATAAAAAAGACGAATCAGGTCAATGTCGCTGATTTTTATTTCTAGAGGAATCATCAGCAAGCAATCAATACTGACATTAATTGCTTTTAATCGTTTTTTATAGTCTCTGATTATGGCATTGACTAAATAAGAATTGGAGTATTGTCCTTCTAATTCAGTAAGATTTGAAAAATCTTCGTCCAATTTATTTAAAATACTTATAGCGGCGTCATTCTTATTTTCCAAAATCAGTTGGCGGATCGCTTTATGAATTTTAATGTGGTCATGTTTAAAGTGACTGATGCCTTCGCGATATTGTTCAAAATCCTGATAGTGCTTTAATTGGAGACTTAATTGCTGTTCGTAGTACTTGGCGTTGCTTTTTAGTTCAATGGCGTTGTTGATATCGGTGAGTTTTATTCTCAAAATGAATTCTAAAATTTCGATGGCAACGGCAAAAAAAATCAAGACACCATTAAACCAACTGATGGATAAACTGTGACGATTGCCATCACCGAGAAAAAATAAGAAAACTACGGAAATTGTTTGAAAAATTGACATTGCTTGCATCATATGAGGATTTTCAAAAAAAAGCTTTATTTTTTTTGTGCGAACTAGGTTTGTAAAAATCACAAATAGCAGGATGGAGATAATCATAGCCATACCATAGGCTAAGTAATGGATCTCTAAATTATCTAACATCGCCAGCGAATCATTTGATTTTTTTATCAAGGAAATAATTGCGGTAGTAAACACCAGTGAGGTATAGATCTTAAATACATAGCGGATACTTACAAAAAAGGAAGTGTTTAAATTAGTTTTAAATAGTAAATAAAACTGAATATAGAAAAAAAAGACCAGCAGGATTTCTCGAAGATAAAAAATCGAGGAAAAGAACTCCCAACGTGATATATAGACTAGGACCGACAATGCTAAAGTTATAATTACGATAATGTAATGCTTAAAGCGAAATGAAAGATATTTTCGGTAAAATTTTATTATCCAAAAAAGATAGGCAAGAGTGGGTAAACTTGCCAAGAAAAAGTACAATATTTCCATTGTTGATTACTCCCCGAGAAGAAAATGGCTGAAGGCCTTTTCAAATGCCTCCCGAAAGTGGACGGACATTTTTAAAACTTCACCTGTTCGCAAAAACACTTTACTGGCCGAAACTCTATAAATGTATGAAAAATTAATGATTTGATTCCGGCTTATACGGGCAAAATGGGTGGGTGATAACCTTTTTTCCAAGGAATTAAACCCGCCATAAAAACTTATGTTTTCAGCATTATCCATAATAATCAGCACTTCACGCCCGAAATTTTCAAAATACTTTATGATCTTTATCGGAATGGAAAAAGTAGTATTTACCTTTTGATATACAAATAATTCATCCGAATTACTTTCAATATGTTTAAATGCACTATTTAATACTTGTTCAAATTTTTCTTCATCTTGGTTCTTAATCAAGTAATAAAAAGGATGAGCATCAAAGGCTGAAAGAGCAAAGTCCTTAGAAGTCGTAAGAAAAATTATTTGGACCACGTCATTTTTTTCCCGTACAAGTTTTGCCACATCCACTCCGTTAGCGGCTCCGAGTAAAATATCAAATATTATCAAATCGAAAGAAAAAGGGTTTTTGTCGAGAAAAAGAATTAAATTGTTTTCATTAGAAAACACTTTTATATCAATCTGCCAGCCATTTTTCTTTGCCAACAAATTGATTAAATCCCGATAAAAGTTCAAAGCACTGTTCTCATCGTCGCATAGGGCAATGTGATACATAAGGTAATCCCTCCCATATTTTTATTTTCACATAACTTTACAAAAAGTAAATAACGAAAATTTCATTTCAATGCAAAAAAAATCTATTTCATTACAAGATGTCCCCCAAAAATAGCTAATAAATATATCCTAATAATCGAACTCGCTTCTAAGGAGGAAACCATATGAAAAAAGCGACAGGGAAGATTTCAATTTTATCACTATTGGCCTGTTTGAGTTTAGCCGGGACTGGATTGGCGGCGTGGATTTTTGGCGTTGAAAGCATATATGATTATTCCGCTAACGTTGGAGTAAACGTAACCCCGGGAGAGGAAATATCGAATGATATTACTTTTGAAGTTCGGGAAGACTTGCTAAAAGTGTATCTTGAACTAGATCAATCGGCGATTACGTTCAAATCCCGAGCCGGAAGTGGATTCGCTGAAACCGACGAAGTTTTTCCATCAATAACCATAGATGTAAATGGTGAAGCTGAAGCAGGCTCGCACTTGGTACTTAGCTACGAATGGACCATATCAAGTGGACTAGCTACGTATGTCTCATTGACTGAAGGTGTTAGTGGATCTTGGGAAGATGGAATTGCTATTTCAGTTCCAGCATTAGAGTACACACCATTAAAACCATCAAATATATTAGAGCATCAAGAAATGATCGATGCGCTTATTGGTGAAGCAATTACTTTAACACTTCATGCTGATGTTGAGGCCGATTAATTAAATAGGGCTTGTGGGAAAATTAAAGAAAGAGAGAAAAATATGAAAAAAACTAATTTAAAAGTTTCGTTAATTACAGCCGTTTCTTGCCTATCACTGATTTCAGTGGGCTACGCGGCCTGGATTTTTGGCGGGGCAGAGGATGCTGGTGATGGCGAGTTTATTAGCGTGGTCGTCACGCAAACTAGCGATAGCGTTGGAGCGGTTACAGTTTTGGATGATTTATCAGATTGGTATTTGCAATTAGATCAAGGTGCTATTTCTTTTAAAGAAAAAAGTGGCGAAGTCCCGGCAGAAACGGATTTGGCGCCCGACCCTTATAGTATTACGGTTGGATATAACCACACCGGAGTTACAGAAACAGAAATTAGCGAGTTAACATTTACATATACTTGGGCACTAACTGACGATTTAGAAGGGGCGGCTAATGCTTTAGCGGACTATATTGAATTTTCTCTTGAAAGCGAAAGTGGAACATGGGATCCAACAGAAACTGGAGAAGGTGTAATTCCTTTACCTACGCTTAGTTATACGAATGAGCCAGGTACCGCCGCAGAATTAGCAGCAATGCTTGAGGCTGTTAGCGAATGCAAGATTTACTTGCTCGTATCAGCAGCAAAAAGTTCAGAGTAATAGAAAAAGTTTTTATTTGTCTTGCAACTTTGATGGCGAGGAGAAAAAATTATGAGTGCTTTAGAAATAGCCACTATCATTAGTATGATAGTGGCTTCTGTTAGTGTTATTTGCTTTTATATATTGGCGTTAAAAGCTCTTTATATAAAAGAAAAGTTTTTGATTGACGTTGGTAGTTATGATCAAGACCTGGTTAATTCATCTAAAAAGATTAAAAAAGGAAATACCTTTTTGGATGGTTTAATAAGTTCACTGATTATTTTGCTATGTGTGGCGGTTATCGGTACTATGGCATACACAAAATTTAGCGGTGAATTATTTCCATATAATGATTCCACCACTTTGGTCGTGGCTTCGAAATCGATGAGCTATACCAGTACAACAAATAAGAATAAGGGATATATAACCGCTGAAATGGAAGCTCAACAATTTGATTTTGGCGACATTATTATCATTAATGATAAACCGGTAGAAGAAGACATAGTTCTTTACCAAATTTATGCTTACAAAAAAGATGGAAAAACAATTATCCATCGCTTGTATGATATTAAAAAAGGCGATACGGACACTTATTTGTTTCGGGGCGATGCCAATATTGGATCGGATGATAAATATGTTAATTACGAAGATATTATAGGAGTGTATAGTCGTATTCTTATTTCTGATATTGGAATTGTGGTCTTGTTTTCGCAAAGTTACTACGGATTTTATATTTTGCTTACTATAGTTACGATCTTGACTGCATCATCAATATTTGAAAGAAAAATATATCTTCTTTTGAAAAAAAGACGGGCTTCAAAAAGTAGAAGTATTTTAATTGGACCAATAACTGAAAATAATGTAGTTAGAGAAGAAAATTTACGAAATGCATCAATAGAGAATACTGAAGAAATTGAAGGTTCTTCTTTAGAGCGAAGAGCAAAGAAACGTTTTATCGGGAAGATTGTATGGAACAGCAAAAAACACAAATCAAAAGAGCCGGAGCCGGGGCAATATGATAAAGAATAAGCGTTCGCTTTTTCCGCGCTCAAAGAGGAAGCAAATTCAGGCATTAAAAGACGAAAAAACGATTCTAAATGAGCGGATAACTCTTCTTATGGAAATAATTATTCTAAATAGAAATACCTTAACAGAAGAATCAAAGTTTAAACTCCTAACTATTCCCGAAATTCGCGAGTCCATAAAATCTTTGAAAACGACAGAACCATTTGGCGAGTTGCAAGGTAAAACAAGAAAAAAGAGATTAACCTTTATTGAGCGCATAAACCAATTGAGTCCCGAAATAATAAGCAACTATCAAATTTTACGAGAAAAGCTTATCACTGATGGCTATAAGCCGCGAATCAGCAAAAATAAGGAAAGTTTCTATACCCATAGTGACATAGTCTGCTCATTAGTCGCCTTTAAGTCACACATTCGTGTTTTTCTTGCCCTTGATCCGCGAAGATATATTGATTCCGGCATTCCGTTCGGCAATGCCTCGACCATAGAAAAGTATGCTAAAACGCCTCTGGTCATTAAAATAACTAAAAGTAAACTATCATTAAAACGAGCATTGACATTGGTTAGCAATCTCGGGGAGTCAATTAACCAGTAGAATAATTTTATATTATGGCGACTGATACCTCATTACTAGAAATTGCCGTTTCATTACAATTCTAATTTTATTTGCAAAAAGTTTTTGTTAAATATGTACATACCATTTACTTTAATAAAGGAGAAGTAATAAACATGAAAAAAACAAAGTCCGGATTAGTCTATTTGATTTCACTCTTTGCCCTATCGAGTACAGTATTTGCTGCTTGGTCATTCGCCGGAGCCGGAACGACTAGTGCTGAAGGCGAAATCAGCATTGATTTTTCTAGTTCTTCGACAGCAGTTGGGACGGTAGCAATAACATCTACTTTAACCAATTATAAGTTAGTTTTAGGCGGGCCAGCCAATGGCGACATCGCGATAAATCCGAGCACTGCCATTGCTTATACGTGGACAGCCCCGGGAGTTATGACTGGTTTCACTGTCGCCGCTGCTTGCGTATGGACATTAGATACGGCACTTGATAGTTATATTAGTATCGCTTCTAATGGGACAACTAATGCTTTAAACCTTCAAGCCTCTCTTAGTGACTTCGTTTATACCGGGTCAATAGTATTACCAACATTTTCTTGGGAATCGGGTAAAGCCCCGAAAACTCAAGCAGAATATAATACAATGAAATCTGCAATTGGCGACGCAAACCTTAATCTAGAAATTACTGTTACGGTGAGTGCAGTCTAAGGCAAGAGTTGACTGGGAAAACAAATTTTTTAAAAAAGGGCATCTTTAAAGAAAGGTGCCCTTTAGCCAATGTTGGTTTTATAGCGCTACGAGGAACATCATGGATCAGAAGAGCAAAATCTTTTTTATATTATTGACCATTATCGGTGCGGCAATTTTAATTGGCACGACACTCGTTTATTATTCACTTTTCAAAAAAGAGCAAAGGAAGATTAATGAGGGCTTTTTTGATAAAGAAATAAACGAAAGGTCAATAGCCAAAAGGAAAAAGTCAAAAAAAACTTTTATTTTTGAAGTGAGTTTTTTTATTTTACTCGCCACAAGTTTGGGCCTGGCAATCTTTTCAAAATTTACTAATGAATACTTTATTTTTGGCAATAACAGTGTACTGGTTGTCGGATCGGATTCGATGAGTAAAACAAGTGTGGCTAATGCCGAAATCGGTTATATAACTCCAGAAATGGAGAAAGAGCAGTTTTCTAAAGGGGACTTTATTAAGATAAAAAGGAAACCGCAAGCGGAAGAAATGACCATCTACAATATTTATCTCTATAAAAACGAAAAAGGAATGGTCATCATTCACCGCCTTTATAATATAAGCGGTGATTTTGAAAATCAAAATTATGTATTTCGGGGTGATGCTAACGAATCAAGCGATCTGCCCAATGTTTATTATGAGCAAATTATCGGCGAATATGCCGGTGTATTTGTTCCTAAAATTGGTCATTTTGCTTTGTTCTTACAGAGTAATTTTGGTTCTTTATATGTTTTCTTATTGCTGTCCTTACTTTCAATTTCCACTTTCTTTGACAATGCCAATAATGCTTTGTATAAAAAACGTCAAAAATATATTGAAGCAAATAATGAACAGCCAAAATAAGGCTCCCTTTTTATTTGCCATAACGCCCGATTGATATCCGGTTGAAGGAAAAAACGTATGAGAAAACCTAATTCGGTGAGAAATGATTTTAAGACCTTTCAAAACAGCATAAGCCATCATATCAGTAAAGGTATTCCGTCATTTAAAATCATTCATGCAAAAATTTTGAATTATATCAATCTCGAGTTGATGATTGGTCATCAGCAAATTCGGGAATTAAGCAATATGCTTATAGAATACTTGAAAAGAATATATGAAAGCGAGATAGAAATATACGAATTAGAACGACATTCGCTAACGATTATTCTTTTAAAAAATGAAGAATGGATCCATACACAAGATAATTTTAACTTCTTCTTTAAAAGTGCCTTCCATAGAAATTCGTTTCCCCTGTTATTGAAATATGGATGGGCCACATATCCGGATGACGATCCAAAAGGAGATCTTCTTTTGGCAAAGGCCAATCTTGCCGTGGATTCAATATGCGCTGATCCGGGCCAATTCTGGTGTGCATACCACCCGCGTTTTTTAAAAAAGACAGGTGTTGAAACCGATGTTCATCTATCACTATGCCCGGCATTAAAAGAGAAAGAGATCAGCGTTTGCTATCAACCTCAAGTGGATATTAGAAGTAAACAGATTGTCGGTTTTGAAGTTCTCTGTCGATGGTATAGTCCAACCCTTGGCACAATAAGCCCGACTACTTTTATTCCCATTGCTCAAAGATATGGATATATGCCGGAGTTAGACGCCTACATAATCAAACTGGTTTTTGCCGATTATGATAAAATCCAAATGCGTTTTCCTGCAGCTTCAATTTCGATTAACGTAAGTTACTATGCCATGCAAGCGGAAGCTTTTTTTACTTTAGTCATCCAAGCAATAAAAACGTATCGAGTAGTTCCTCAGCACATTACATTTGAACTAACCGAAGATCAACCCATTTTTAATAAATACAGATTAATCAAACAAATTAAGAAGTTTAAAAAATTAGGTTTCAAAATATCGCTTGATGACTTTGGAACGGGGCATAATAATTTGTCACGTCTTTTTGAACTTCCGGTTGAAGAAGTTAAAATCGACAGCCGGTTTTTTAGAACCGATTTCGGGGAAAAGAGTAAAGCGATAATTATTTCAATAATTACTCTAGCAAAGAACTTGAATCTAAAGGTAATAGCTGAGGGCGTGGAGGAGCATAGTCAAAAAGAATTTCTATTGGAAAACAATTGCTTCATTATACAAGGATACTTATATTATCG
Source organism: Bacilli bacterium (assembly GCA_035326105.1). NCBI lineage: Bacteria > Bacillati > Bacillota > Bacilli > Bacilli bacterium. Next base: position 636,790 of record DAOKYO010000002.1, on the reverse strand, counting down.
ACCGATGGGTATTAGTGAAATACTGAAAATATAATTTCAATTAACTGAGGTTACTTTTGTTCATCAACATATTTTAAACCCGTTAGACGTTCAATGATAGACAGTTCATAAGGTGGAAAGTATAAGACATATATTTCTTCTTCATGCTCAAGTTCCAACCGAAAGTAAGATTTAATAAAAATCATACCATAATTATTTACGGTCATATGGTAAAGCAAATACTTAGAACTCTGAATGCCTTCTTCTTTATTCCAGCTAGGGAGGGAAGTTTTTTTATTAATCTTAACAATTGTTTTCATCTCGTCTTTAGCCAAACCGATGACTCTGGCGGCATCGGCCAAATAAAACTTTTTGTCATCCGCATAGACTTGTTTTTCAAAATTAACAAAAGTCGTGAATCCCTTATTGATTGGTTTTAAATCCTCATTGTCCTTTTTGTAGAAAAAAGAAAGAATGTCGATTCTTTCGGCATCGTTTGGAATCTGGAGTTGCGCTTCTGATTCCGCTAGAACTTGATTACAATAGTCCTCGGCATTTTTATAGTCTTCACTATTCTCCGTCGATTTTTTTCTGCTCTTGCCATAAAAATATAGAAATAACCAGGCGATAAAAGCGATGGGTGCAAGATAAAAAAGAAAAGGGGCGTTGCTATACATTGTGGATAAGGGAATCTCATCAATTAGGGCTTTAACTATAGATCCGATGACAATAATCCAGGTAAGAAGCAAAACCAGTTGAACGATTTTTAGCCACAAAGGAAAATCAGTACGCCGTGTCTGCTCGGTGGCCAACTGCATGCAGTGATCTAACTTTTCCTTTTGAAATTGATCGACTTCAGCTGTCACAAAAGCATCTTCATCCCCAGTCAGATTGTTTTTGCTATCAGTTTGATTAACACCAAATATTGCTTTCATACTCTCTACCCCATATATTATTTATTATAAACAATTTGATGCTAAAAGACGAATAAATATGGCAATTAATCATCTAAAATTCGGATGTTTGTAAGATATTCATTATTTATTTTTTTAATCTCTTTAATCACCCGGGCATTATATTTTATTTTTAAAATTCCAACGTCAGTTTGAGATTCGTTTTCGAAATGATACCGGATAAGAATCTTTCGATTAATTACTTCCAGTGAGTAAATATTATCCCAGGGAATAAAAAAGCTTTTCCTTCCCCAAGCGTAACCGATTCCTATTTTGCTAATAAAATAATTGTTTTTTATTCCTCGAGCAAAAAACCAAGGGTACACACCGACAATAAGAATGACGCTTAAGCCGGTACTAAAAACAGTACCCAACGTTTCCAGTTTAAACTTTAAGGAAATGATTAAGCCCATAAGCAACGGAATAAGGAAGGATAAAGTAATAAAAACAATCCGTTCCCAAAACAGCAATCTGTTTTTCCCCCAGACTATTTCGGATTTCACTACTTTTGTTTGTTCCGCTTCCGTCTGCCTAAATTGAGTTTCATCGATGGGAACTAGATAGTGCTCAACAATTTTAATTGCTTCCGGAACCGATAAAAGTAAAATGCCATTCCAATGGTCGCCGCGATATTTTTCTTTGCCAAGGCTGATGAACCAAAGACCATTAAACATTACATACTCAGGCGAAGCGATCATTGACCATGGTAAAACCAAATTTTCAAATGTTATCTCCGCCTCATTTATTTCTAGTTGACTGCCATTTTTAAAGCCCGTCGAATCGTTAACAATAACATAGAATATATTGAGATGATGAGATCCTTTCAAATATGAATCAAGGATAGCTTGATTTTTTTCCTGTTTACGTCGATCGATAATGGCGATATATCTTTTTCGACCAGTGAAAATAATTGTCAAACAGAAGCCAAATGCAATAAGAGAAACAATTGCCAAAATCACGCCTGTAGTTTTGGCCGTTAAAAAAGGAAGTTCACTCAGCAGATAGGCGCTGGTGCCCAAGCAAACTATGAAAATAAATAAAGAAGAAAACGTTAGCCACAAGTAAATCCGGGAGAATACGCGGTCATTTTTGTTTTTAAACACTTATAATTCCTCTTTTTTAATATTTAGGCGATAGATGCAATACGGGGGAATATCTTTAAAGTAAAAAACGTAATCCGAAGGCGGAGTTACGCTTTTCAAAAAAACAGCTCCCGTTTTTTCAATTGTTTTTTTGGAAGGAATATTGTCGGCGGCACAAGTTAAAATCAAATAATCCATATCGTGAAATATCGCCAGAGGAACAATCGTTTTTATAGCCTCAAAAGCGTAGTTGTGTCCCCGATAACCTTCATATACTTCATAACCGATATTGCCATTGAAGAAAGAATGATGATTATGGCCAATCCGTAAACTAATTTTACCCACTTCACAAACAGTATCGTGAAGAACAATCGAAAAATAGTAAAAAGGGATTATTTTATCGTTTCCCCCATCCTTGCTTTGAATTATTAAGTCAATGCGTTTGCCCTTGATAAAATCAAATTTATTCGTGAATTCCATATATTTAAAGTTTAAATGATTTACTTTTATATTAAAAGTTAATTTGCTATTGGTTTGAAGATTTTTAACTTCGATTTTTGATGGCGATTTTTTAAAAAACGATTTTAGTTTTATTACAAAAAAGTATGTTTTCATTACATGACGCTTGCTAATGGATAGGCCTATAAGGTTATCTTAAATTATCATAAATTATATTGATGAAAAAACATCAAACAAAAATCAAAATTTCAAGGATGATTTTTGTAAAGGAGAACATCATGAAAGCCAAAAAACAACTTACGTTTGCGTTTATTTCCACCATCCTTTGTGGATCAATTCTAATAGCTTCCAAAATAGGAGATGTCAGCCGAATCTTTCCCGCTAATGCCGAAGCCTCAAGTAGTGCTTTTATGACGTTCAACTTCTTGGACGGCGGAGATAGCGCAAATCAACCATATGCTAATACAGATTTATCTACGAATGTTACCACCACGGGTTATTCTTCGACAAAATCTCCATGGGAAGCGGATTATGCTAATCTTAGTTTAAAAGATGGAACTAGATTAGGCGGAAAGCTGGCTTCAGCTGTTCAAACGGATGACACGACGGCTTGGGCTAATATAAAGACTAAATTTACTTTTGAAAGACCAATAGATGCCTTGACACTATCTGGCGCGGCCACATTTGGTACAGCCGACAATGTCGAGCATTTCTACGTCCAGTATTCTTCTTCAGGAACCGTATGGACTACGGTGGTCGATATTGATGCCGGTTTAGAATCCACTGCGAAAATCTTAGTTGTAAACACGCAAGGATTAATCCCGGAAAATTCATATTTACGCTTTGGGATAGGACTAAAATCTTCGGGTACAAACTCCGGCCTAGCATTTACTGGGCTAACCGTCCACGATTACGCGCTCTGCTCGGAATAGCTTCGCCCGACGATTCATCCGTTTCTTCATCATCAACAAATTCTGTTTTTACTTCTGATTCAGAAACAAAATTGAATTGGTCGGGCTATAACAACTATTATTCGCCGCTTTTTGAAAGTGCCGACATTGTCGCTGATTTGGCCTTCGTTTTAAGAGACACGGTTTCTTATGTTCAATATCAAAATTCAACTGATATTGATATAACAAACTCGACTAAGGGGGGCCAGTATATTCTCTACGATGATACCGACATAGTAATCCCTTTAGGGGGTTGGCCATCAGGCGGAAATTATGCCATAGATGGTTATGGAACTTATTCGGTAGATCGCGAGCATATTTGGGCATGTTCAAATATGAGGATTATGCCATCAAATAAAAGTAGATCGCTTGCCAGTTATGTCGATTACGAAGTTAATGACGGATCATTTGACTATCGCCCGGAGCAGACGAACAAAGGTCACTTCTCGGATATGCATAATTTATGGAGTGCGGCTCGCTACGCCAACCAAACGCTTCATAGTGACCACTTCTTCGGAGAGACAAATGGTGCCTCTAAATCTCCTTACTTACAAAGTAACGCCTTTTACCCGGGGGAGGAGTTTATAGGCGATATCGCTCGGGTCTTATTCTATATGACACTCATGTATCCACACCTAACGTTGGTGAATGAAGGAGATGTTAATGCAGTTGAAGGGACTACGTACTATGGCTATCTTAATACTCTTCTCGTGTGGAATAGTATAGATCCCGTATCAGTAGAGGAAATATCCAGGAATCAAGCGATATTCAATATTCAAGGTAATCGAAATCCATTTATCGACTTTTATTCACAAAGTATTGCCAGCCTTATTTTTGAAAACGGAGATCCTAACGTCATATAGAATTATCAATTGGTTGCTATATGTTCATCTCATTCCCATCCGGATGAACATATTGTACAGGGTGACAAAACGTCACCTTTTTTTGTAAATAAATCATTATGATGATAACAACATACTCACCTTTGCTATAATTAAATAGCGAGGTAATGTTATGCGTGGAAATTTTATTTATCACAATCCTACCAAAATATATTTTGGAGTCGGAACTTTAGACAATTTAAAAGAGGAAATAGATGGAAAATATCAGCACATTCTTTTAGCGTATGGTGGCGGTTCGATAAAAAGAAATGGTATTTATGATTTGGTCATAGGCATACTAAAAAAATGTAAAGTCGATATTACTGAATTTTCCGGAATTATGCCCAATCCAACATATGAAAAAGTTTTGGAAGGGGCAAAGCTGGTGCGCGAAAAAAAGATTGATTTAATCCTGGCGGTAGGAGGAGGTTCAACCATTGATTGTGCTAAGGCCGTATCGTTAGCCAGTTATCATGATGATGCCTGGAATCGGTTTTGGATAAAGCACGAACCAATTTCCCAAAAACTGATACCGATCGCCTCCATTTTGACGATGGCGGGTACCGGTTCAGAGATGAACGGGGGTACGGTTATTACTAATACAAAGGAAATTTTAAAAAAGGGAACTGGTTATATAGAACTTAATCCTAAATTTTCAATCTTAAATCCGGAGTTCACTTATTCGGTTCCGGAATATCAAATGTTAAGTGGTATTTTTGATATTATGTCGCATATTATGGAAACTTACTTTAGCGCGGATGATAGTGATAATCTTTCGGATGATCTAGCGGAAGCGATGCTGAAGAATGTGATGAGAAATACAAAAGTCGCGATTGAAAATCCTCATGATTATGTCGCCCGGAGTAATATTATGTGGGATGCCACGATGGCCTTAAATGGCACGATCGACCCCGGAAAAGATGGTGATTGGGAAGTTCATGCCATCGAGCATCAAATCGGCGCTTATTACGATGTTGCCCATGGTATGGGATTAGCGGCCGTCTCTATCGCTTATTACCGGCAAAAGATACCATTTGCTATCGCCCGTTTCAGAAAGTTTGCAATCAATGTTTTTGATGTTGATCCCGATAAAAAAAGTGATTTAGAAATTGCTAATGAAGGTATCGATGCTTTAGCTTCTTTTATCAAAAAGAGTAAAATGTGTTCTTCACTTAGAGAGTTAGGCATAAATGATGACAGCAAGTTAAAAGCAATTGCGTCCTCAGTTAGTTGCTATCCGACATCGTACCAGACACTTACAGCAGATGATGTCTATAAAATTCTCAAGGAAAGTTTCTGATGAAAATTTTGCTGATCAGTGACTCCCATTATCGATCAATTGAACCGATATTAAGCTATGAATATGATGCCATATTTCATGCGGGAGATATGGATGCTGATACCAAACTTTTGCTGGATAATCATCAAGCCTACTATGTCGCGGGAAATTGCGACAGTTTTGAAAGCAATGATGTCGTGATAACCTTTAATCACCGAAAGATCCTTTTGACGCATTCTCATCGTTACCAAACCAAGCGCGGTTATGAGAAACTAATTGAGGAAGCAAAACGGCGGGAAGCGAACATTGTTATTTTTGGGCATACCCATCATCGTGATTTCTTCGTACGTGATGGAATCACCTTTATAAACCCCGGCGATTTTGTCGGAGGAAACTTTGCGATTATTGATGACAATACCCTTTCTTTTATGAACTATGGTGGGTTTATAAATAAAAAAATCGGTTTGATTAAAAAGATAGACATTTCTTTGTTTTGACATTTTAATATCGTTTAATATCTTTTGCTCAAATAAATATGTTTTTTTAATTACTTAATTGACTTAACTACGGAAAAATACTTTGTTTTTGATTGGGGGTTGGTTATAATAGACCCACATATAAGAACGGAGATTATGGTATGGGTAAGAATAATTTAAGGCGCCTTTTTTTGGGCACCTTAACCGTAACGGGATTGGTAGTTCCTTTTTCGCTTACACCCGTTGAGGCGATAAGTAATTATCTACACACGAATGCTTTATTGGCTAACGCTGATAGCGGTGCCGGCGATTATGCCGATGCGGATAACTATTATAACGGGATTGATGACTCTTTGACTGGCGAAAACTTGATGGTGGCCCTTTCCACTTTGACGAGCAGCGGCTTTGTCAATCACTCCTATAGTTCCTTACCGGATATTTATCAATATTCGGATGTTGATAGTTCTCATCCGGGTAAAATGCGGATGGTCTATACCAATAGTTATCGCACTTTTTCTGCCGGCAGTATGCCTTCTAGTTCAAATAAAGAACATGTTTGGCCGGCTTCTTGGTATGGAAATGGCACAAGAACTGAATCGGCTGGAAGTCCGGGAGCGGACGCTTTCAATGTCTGGCCGGCTGATTCGGGAGTTAACTCAAAACGGGGCTCGTCCGCGTTTGATGAACTTAGCTTTGACAGTAGCTACAAAGTTCCCGAATTAGGAAGTTACGACTATGGAGACGGAACTCCGGATAGTTATGTTTATTCTTCGGCTTTTAATAATTCTAACGGTCAAAATGATGATCAGTTTTATCCGGCGGCAGGTGAACGGGGAAAGATTGCCCGCATTTTAATGTACGTCGCAACGCGCTACAAAAACAACAGCACCTATGTTGTTACGCTTCACGATAATAACGTAACGCTCAAGGAAGGTTATATTGGCAAGTTATCCGTTTTGCTTAAATGGCATTATTTAGAACCGCCGGGCGAATTTGAAATTGCCCGTAATCAGACGGTCGCCGAAAGATGGCATCATGCCCGTAATCCTTTTATCGATCACCCAGAGTACGCCGGCCGCATTTATCAGTATTTACCGGAGCCAAACCAAAGTGCTCCTACCGAGGCGGTATTAAACGCCATCGCCACCTATTCGGAACCAGTAGCGGTTGAAAGTGTCAGTGTAAGCAGTTTGAAAACTACGATTGGCATCAATATGAGTACGCAAATGAAAGCGGAAGTTTTACCGACTAACGCCAGTGAAAAAGGCGTTTCTTGGGAATCAAGCAATCCCGCTGTTGCGACTGTTTCCTCTTCGGGACTTGTTAGTGGAAAAATGGGCGGAACGACGGTTATTAAAGCGACAACGAGTGATGGCGGAAAAGTTGATTCACTAACGATTACCGTCGATCCTAATTTGGTCGCGGCGACGGGAATAAGCATTACGCCGGACGTTGTTAATTTGGATATCGGACAAGAAACTTCCATCGCAGCGACGGTTTTGCCGACCAACGCCAGCAATAAGACGATCAATTGGTCATCATCAGTTCCGTCCGTGGCCTCCGTGGATGAAAACGGATTGGTCAAAGGAATTAAAAAAGGCATTTCGGTCTTAACGGCGACAAGTGAAGACGGTGGATTTACCGATACGGTTAAAATTCAAGTAGCCACCGATGGTGAACCATATTTATGGATTGATAGCACCGGTGCCGATAAGTATATTCCTTATATGAGTGACTTTGCTCCTAATGGCATAGTTGCCCATTATGTAGATGAACTGGGCGAAGATAGTATCATTACCAATTATACCTACGATTCAATTGACACGAGTAAATTAGGTCAACAGGAAGTGACAATTCGCTATCAGGGTTTAGTGGGAAACTACGATGTTTTAGTAACCAACGATGGGGCAGAGGCAAATCCGAGCAGTATCACCCAAGAGGTCTTAACTATTAACTCAGGTTTTCCAACTGCTTATCCAACATCGGCAACAACATACAAGTTGGAAGGACAAAATTTTACGCTCAAAAATGTGGCAAATTTTAACAGTTCTATCCAGGTAAAAAAAGGATCGGGCGTTTCTGCCTTTTATAACAACGAAGCTCTCAGTCCGATGACTTCAATCATTCTTACTAAAACGGGCAGTAGTGCGGGGGTACCTAATCTGTTTGTCGGTTTGAGTCAAAATCCCTCATCTGCTGTTTCGCCTGTTATCAGTGGAGATGTTCTAACATATAACGTGGAAGATGCTACGTTCTTTAAAATTACGGGAGCCGATTCGGGAGTGAGCAATTTAGAATCAATTACGCTCAATTATTCTAGTCAAGGAGCCGCCTTTACCGGTGAAGATCAAGCAAAAGCTTACGCGCGATACTTCATCGATATGACGAAGGACGAGTGTTTAGCACTTAATGTAAGTTTGACTAATTGGGATCAACTAACAGATGAGTATTCCTTTATGATGGACGAGGCAAAAGATGCATTTATTACCTCAAGCGATGAAGATATTGCTTCCGCGCGCGCCCGTTATCAATTTATCGTTAACAAATATGGTTATGAACCGTTCGCGAGTGATAGCAGTGGGAATCTGCTTTCATTAAGAGATGGACGTGAGCCATTAGCCGCTTCCAATCCGTGGATGATGTTAATATTTGGCATCGGTTTTGCGGGAATAATATCTCTTCTCTACTTTGTAAATCGCTCAAGTAAAAAAAGAAACTAATAAAAAAAGATCTTAGCAAGATATATCATCAGAACTAAGATCTTTTTATTTTAAATTACCGACGAATAATTTTTTGCCATTTCATGGAGGCCAAATGCTCATCATGAGCAATATTCGCCTTAATCTTATCAATATGCATTGCCCCTCTGGCGACTAAAGACAATGATTTCACTTCGCCCAACTTTTCAATATGGCTACGGACGACAGTGTAATCAAAAGGTCGGCAAGAGAAAACATCGGCATAAATCTTTTTGGTTTTATATTCATAGTGAAGAGCAATATGGCTTTGCGCAATAACGATAATTCCCGATAAAAACTTGGGGTTCTTCATTGTTGATTTAAGAACGAAAGCTCGGGTAATGGGATCCATATTTATATCAAACACGATATTTTCAAGGAAATCAGCCATGTGCTCCATATCAACGATGGTACTACTCTTTACTTCGCCCATCAGGTGGGGTCCAAAATCATCTTTCGGACTATATGGTGCCATTTCAAAATTGGGCTTACTGCGATCGGTAGAAATAAAGACCGATGATTTGAGTTCAAATGAGAGCCGAGTCTGCAAAAATGGAACTACTTGATCTTCATCAAAGCTTTTGGTGGTAAAAATATCTAAGAAGTAACATTCCCGAAGCGGAAAGGTGTGAATAGTAATGTGTCCGCCTTCCAAAAGGACGAAGGATGATACGCCGATATCTTTCTTTACCTTGCCATAATAGTAAGGAATAATTTGCGGTGGGCAAATTGGTGCCAGTTTTAGTTTGTAGGCTAAGGTAATAAGCGTTTCATTGATTAATTTGATGTCATCAAGTTGGCGAGGATTCCCACCATAGGCGTCAAGCGTAATGTGTTTCATTTCTCTATCTTTGGTTCTTTCTTATAAGGTTTCTTTCTTTTGTTGCAAGACATAAAATATTTCATAAAGCGTTTTTAATCCAAGCCACGAGGTAATGTCGTTGTTATCGAGAGGTGGACTAATTTCGACCAAATCCATCATCTTAATAGGCAGATGTTTAAAGGCCGATAGAATAATTGCCAGCAGATCGGTTGATTTCGGTCCAAAGGCTTCCGGAGTTCCGGTGCCAGGAGCGAATGCGGGATCGTTAGCGTCGATATCATAACTCAAATAAACAAGATAGTCATCATTAAATTTTTCATTTAGATAGTCAATTACTTTTTGCGGGCCATTTTCCAGAATAAAAGAGGCATTGAATATCTTTATTTCGGGGTGCGCAGCAAAATAAATGACTTCCTGTTCCTCATAACCGCGAATGCCGATTAAGCAGATATCTTCCGGGGCGATGCCGTTGTCGATAGCCCTTCTTACCGGAGTAGCGTGAGAGAAGTGACTGCCTTCATACTCATCGCAGATATCGGGATGGGCGTCAATATGAATTAATCCGGGCTTTTTATTGACTTTTTGGCAGTAATTAATAAACCCGTGGACGGTTCCGATATTGACACTATGATCACCGCCAATAAAAAGCACGAATTTCTCTTTCTCTAGAAAAGAAAGAGATTTCGCACTTAAAACTGAGTAATCCAACTTATCCGCATTTCCTTCGTCAAATAAGCGGATGTGGTTAAGCAGATACCCATCTTTGGTTAAGGCAGGCAAGAAACCACTTAAAAACCGAAGACGATCAGGGGCTTTGGAAGCACCCTTTCCAACCGAGGCATTTTGATCAAAAGGCAGTCCATATAACAGAATATCTGCCTTTTCTTCTTGTTCGACTAATAGATCACGAAATGATTCCATTTCCCAGCCCTTTCTTGCCCGCAAAATTTGCTCACTTAAAATATAGAGATTTTATCATTCACTTGCAATTATTTTGTTTGTTTTTAACGATTTTCTTTACCCATGTATTTTTTTACTAGGAAAAGTAACGTTTATTGTCTATTATTTAGGTGCTATATTTAACTAATTATGAAAAAGAAAGATTTAACCATTCGCAAGCGGAAAAAGACCAATATATTTAAACGGCTTTTTCTTAATCAAATGACGCCTACCATACTGTTAGTGCTCATTCAGATAGCAGTATTCGTTCTTTTCTTAATCAATATTTTTGAAAATTTCTATTCCTATTATTTATTAAATTTAGCAATTTCAATTATTCTAATCGCCACGATTTTAAAACGCGATACGGACCAGAGTTATAAATTGGCGTGGATTGTAATCGTCAGTATATTGCCTATTTTTGGTTCGCTCCTTTATTTATGGGTGCGAATTATGCCCGCGGCTCATTCCATTAGTAAGAAGCTGGTTCGCCGAATGAAGGAAACGTCCGTTTATATGGAGCAGGACGAAACGATTCAGGAAGAAATCCGGCGGAATTATTTTGAATATGCTGGAGTTGTCAACTATCTCCATAATTATGGTCCTTTTCCTACCTATCGCAATCAAGCGGCGACCTATTACCCGTTAGGGGATGATGTCTATCCGGATATGATCAAGGCGTTGGAAGGCGCCAAAAAGTTTATTTTTCTCGAATACTTTATTATCGCTCCAGGCGTTATGTGGAACAGCATTGTCACAATTTTAAAGAAGAAGGTTCAGGAAGGAGTGGAAGTTCGCCTGCTATATGACGGCTTAAACTCGCTCACGACCATTCCCCGCAATTACTATAAAAAAATTCGGGCAACGGGAATCAAATGTCGGGTGTTTTCCCCTCTTTCGTCAACCCTATCCCCCTATCAAAACAGCCGCGATCACCGCAAAATGATGATTATTGACGGCCAGATCGGATTTATCGGAGGCATCAATTTAGCCGATGAATATATCAATCAATTAAATCGGTTTGGCCATTGGAAAGATACCGCTTTAAGATTTAGGGGTGAGGCAGTCAATTCCTTGACCATAACTTTTTTATCAATGTGGCATATATATGACAAAGATTCGATAATCGTCGAACCATATTTACATGATCCCAAGGATTTTCAAGCCGCGACGAAAAACGAAAGTTCGGGAGGATTTATTACTCCCTACGCCGACGCTCCGGAAGATGGTGAAGAACGCGGTGAGCGATTGTTCCTCGATCAAATTGGCGATGCCAAGCATTATGTTCATATTTACACACCATATTTAGTTATGAACGAAGCCTTGAAAAAAGCCATCACCGCCGCTCAAAAAAGAGGGGTGGAAGTGGTAATTATTATGCCCCATCATCCGGATAAGAAAATTCCCTTTTGGGTGGCAAGAACCTACTATGCCGCTCTTATTAAGATTGGAATTAAAATTTACGAATACACCCCGGGATTTATGCACGGAAAATTAGTGATTAGTGATGATAAGATTATTAATATCGGTTCGATTAACTTTGACTTTCGCTCTCTATACTTAAATTATGAAAACGGAGCGCTGATTTTTGATGAACAAACAGCTAAAAAAGCCGAATCAGATTATCAGCAAACGATAGCTAAAAGTGAACTAATAACATTAAAACGATGCCGTGAATTTCCCTGGTTTGAACGGTTTATCGGTTTTATTATGAGCTTCTTTGATCCGCTATTTTAAAGGGGAGGCGATATGCCTTCCGCCTTCAGGTGAAATAAATATTTCTTCAATAGGATAGTTTGGAAACGAAGCCTTGACTCCGTCGATAAAGGCTTCTTTAATCTCGGGCTTAATGAAGGCCAGTATTGAACCTTTAAAACCCCCACCGTGGATACGAATTGCTCCATTGTGATTAATAAGTGGGCTTAGGACGTCAATGGCTTCTTGAGGGCTGCCGTGGTATTCGCCTTCAAGAAAGGTATTGTGAAGATTGTGGTGGGAAGAATGCTGTGAGGCGCGGATTTGTTCAAGAAATAGATCGACATCATTTTCTAACAAGGCAGTCTTAGCTTTCAGCACGCGCTCATTTTCAGTAAAAAAGTGGCGGGCGATGGCTATTTCATCCTCCGGTAGCTGGATATCATGAAGCATATCGGCCTCGAGAAAATAACGGGGGTTGATATCACGAAGAAATTCTTGATTGAAATAATGAGCGACATGAAACATACTATTTGGAATTTTAGCGTAGGCATCAACCAGATCAGCATGTGTGCCCGGCGGTGTAATTAAAAACAAAGATAAGGGTAAATTAAAGGGAAGTCCGATAATAGCCGGTTGCTTGATATCAGCAAAATCAAGAAAATTTGCTTTGCCGAAAGCGACACCGATTTGGTCAAGCAGACCACAGGGTTTGCCGAAATATTTGTTCTCGGCATACTGACCGGCTTGAGCGAGAAAAAGTTCGCCAAAGTGGGAGCCGTTAAAAAAATAGTTAAAAATCTGGCCGATTAAAACCTCAAAAGCGGCGGAAGAAGAAACTCCCGCTCCCGCAGGAATATTGCTGCTCATATAGGCATTGAATCCACTTACGAGGCCGTTTTTTTGAGCGATAGCGTTTGCCACACCCCGGATGATTCCCTGACTGGTTCCCTTTTCTTTTTCAACGATACTTAGTTCGCTTAGGTCGACTTCAATCAGCCCCATGCCTTCAGAATAAATACTTACTTTGGAAGTATTATTTACTTTAGCGCTGGCATCGATAGCTAACGAGCAATTGCCAACCAAACATAAGCCATGGTTATGATCGGTATGGTTACCGATAATTTCAATTCGCCCTCCGCAAGAGAAATGATCGGTTGGTTCTTCATTAAAGATTTCTTTAAATAGTTTATCCAGCCGCGTAAAGTTTTTTTCCATAATTACCTCTTTGTCTTTTGATGTTCATTAAGTCTTTACTCAGTATATATTATCATCGTTAGAGAATAAAAAATCTAGTGCTAATGAGAATAAAACGCGACTATGTTTTTAATTTATTGGCTTCTTTTTCTTTAAAAATAAAAAATAAATTAAGTGGAAAATCAAATAATCCGTCAAATTGAGTTTCGAAAAGATAAAAATCAAGATAGAATAATAAAAAAGAGGGAAGATATGAAACTTTTTTATTCCACCAGTTATAAACTAACCACCAATTTCTTCGATGCTTATGATCGGCTTACGGCCGAAGGAATATTGGATCTATGTCAAGACATCGCCGGTCGTCATGCGACCATGCTGGGCTTAGGCTTTGCGCCGCTTAATGAGCGCCACCTTCATTGGGTGGTGTTACGTAATCGGTTTGTGGGAGTGTTATTCTTATGGTAGTAGAGTTGGGGCAAAAAACCAGCGGCTCCGTCACATTCGACAGAGCCGCTATTCAGGAATTTCCCCAGTCACATCACCTATGAAGTTGTAAATGATTCGGACCTTTTGCCGCAGTTGTCCATCGATTTTTTCCGCTTGCCCGACGATGACCTTTTCAATAAGTGTCACCGCAAGCTCTGTAGTCAATACGGTAATATCTGTGAACTGCCTTACCAGTTTTATGAACCGCTCCACACCATCGTTATTTTCCCTGTCTTCGGCGATGACAATTCGCAGTTGTTCACAACGGGTGCGGAGCTGTGATTGTTCTGCCTCAAAGCCGGCGAGCATTTTTGCGAACCGCTCGGCGCTTAATTCGCCGACCACCTTATCCTCATATAGTCGGTTTATGATATGGTCGATTTCGTTTAGGCGATTCAGCCCCTCGGCGAGCTCTTTCTCGTTTTTACGGAGAGCGTCATCACCGCTTCGCTTTGTTTTCCGCTCCACCATTCTGGTGAACTCGTCTTCATGCGCTTTGGCAAAAGCCGTGACCTTGCGGAGATGGGTGAGCACCATTCCATCCAAATCATCCCGTCGAATATAGTGCGTTGTGCAGAGTTTGTAATGCAGATAGTACCCGCACATATAGCATCCGCCGTGGGATTTCAACCTCGGTGTAGGCTTGTAATACAGCTTGTTCCCACACGTGTCACAAAAAATCAAACCGTTGAGTGGACTTTTATCGTGAGCGATGATCTTTCTGCGCCGGCCACTTTCTCTGATCCTGTGAGCAGTTTGCCAGGTTTCCTCGTCGATGATCGCCTCTTGTGTATCACGGGTAACAATCCAGTCACTTTCAGGGTTTTGGACGCTTTTCTTGTTTTTATAGGATATCTTTTCTCTACGGTAGCTGACGGTATGTCCTGCATACTCGTAACGGTCGATAATCACAATGATTGTCGCCAAGTGCCAGAATTCTGGCGGATCCTCAAGATTGAGGCGTCTGCCGTACTTGTATAGTCCGATCTGCATCATGTGTTTGGAAGGCGGGTCAATTTTCCGATTGCTCATTTCTTCGGCAATTTGCTTGAAAGTCATACCCCCAATGTAGAGTCGATAAATCTCCCGTACCACTTCCGCGGCTTCCTCGTCAATCACCCATTTTTTGGGATCGGTATCAGACCACAGGTATCCATAGGGAACGTTGCCTGTGAGATGCTCTCCCTTTAGCGCCCTGGCCTTCATCCCTGCCTTAACCTTTTTGGAGATGTCGCGGCAGTACCACTCGTTTATGATATTCCGAAACGGCGTGAAATCGTTGTCCACTGCATTCGCGCTATCCACGTTATCGTATATGGCAATGAACCTAACGCCTGCGTCTGGAAAGGTCATCTCTGTGTAGAGACCAACATTCAAGTAGTCTCTACCGAACCTTGACATATCTTTGCATATTACCGCCCCAACGACACCATCCTCGATGTCGCCGAGCATTTCCTGAAAGCCGGGGCGATTGAAATTCGCGCCCGACCATCCATCATCGACATAGAACCTTGGATTGGTAAAGCCATTTTCGGCGGCATACTTGTTCAGAATCGCCTTTTGGTTGCTAATGCTGTTGGACTCCGCATCGCCGCCGTCATCACGGGACAAACGGCAATACAGTGCAGTGATTTTGCTTTGGTCAACCTGCTGTTTCCTCATCATCAGAACTCCTCCTGCTTTCGTTTGGGTCGTGACCATGTTCGCTCTGATCGGAGGACATAGCAAGTTGCCCGGCGGCGTTATCCGATAACTTACTGTTAACTTTTCGCACATCCGGAATGTGTTGGATGATCAGCTTTTTCAGCTTCTGCTCTAAGGTCTCGGTAGCTGCCGGGCTGCACTCAGCTGTGACAATGAACAGCGTTTTTCCTACCACGATCTCTGTTGTTGAATGTTCCAAAGCCACCCTCCGTTCCGAGGGATAGAAAAACTCCCCTCACTTCCTACTGGACAGCGAAGGGAGAAAATCCGTAGTAACAGAGGCAAAGCCTCCTGGCTTTTCCCAGTTATACGCGTTCTTTTCAGCAATATAGAAACGATGCACGTGCATTTATAGCATGGTATAAATCAATCCGCCTACAGCACCGGCACCCAGCATAACGTATATTGAATTGAGTTTAAACCTTCGCAACAGTAGAATACAGATCAGCATGATCACTACAGCAATCCAGTCAATAGCGCTTACCTGAAACTCGAAAAGGCTCCCCTGCCAAAGCACTTGAGAAACAATAACCACGCCAGCCGAAGCAATCAAGCCCACAACTGCGGGTTGCAGGCTCTTCAGTACGCCCTGTACGTATCGGAGGTTTCTGTATTTTTTATACAAGAACGCAAAGCATAATACAATGATAAACGAGGGTAACACGCAACCAAGTGTCGCGACCAAAGCGCCCCAAAGACCCGCGATTCTTGCGCCAACAAAACTTGCGGAATTTATCGCAATTGGTCCCGGAGTCATTTGTGAAATTGTGATGATATCCGCAAATTCATCCATAGTAAGCCAGCCATGTATCTGCACGACCTGGTTTTGTATCAACGGCAGAGCGGCATACCCGCCTCCGATGCTGAATAGACCGATCTGAAAAAATGCCAATAAAAGCTTAAGGTAGATCATCCTGTACCTCACTTGCGTTGTTTTTAGTCGCGCTCAATAGCCCAATGAATACGCAAGTCAGGATGACGAACATCGCGTTGACGTTGAACATCGTAACTGCGATAAAAGCAGCCACCACAATCGCGATAGGCATTATCTCTCTTCGTTTGATAATTTTCCCGCTCATATCAATGACGATGTCGATGATCACCGCGCATACCCCCGCACCCATTCCGCGCAAAACACTTTGAATCAGCCTGTTGCCGATAAACGCACTATAGCCGACTGAAATGATCGAAAGCAGAATCAACGGAGGCAATACGGTCCCAAACACTGCAACCAGCGCGCCTGGTATACCCGCCAGATGATAGCCAAGGATTACCGATGCATTAACTGCAATCGGCCCTGGCGATGACTGGGCAATCGCTATAAAATCGAGCATTTCCTTTTCATCAATCCAATGTAGCTTATCCACAAACTGTTTTTTCATCAGGGGAACGATAACATAGCCTCCCCCAAACGTGAACGAGCTCAGTCTAAATGTGGACCAGAACAGTTTCATCAACAGCTTTATTTTTGATTGTTTCAAAGTTCAGCCTCCCATAGTTTTATAGCGTTTTTACATTACTACATAATCACATATAGCGACTCGAGCCGAATTACTATCCATTAATAATACTCAGGTCGCTTTACAATTTGGGAACCGTGATCACGAATTCCGTTCCATGCCCCAGTTTGCTTCGAACATCAATGGATCCTTGATGTGTTTCAACGATCCATTTCACGATAGACAATCCAAGACCGCTGCCATTCCGGTTACGGGAAGCATCAACCCGATAGAAACGATCAAAGATATGCGGCAGTGATTCTTCGGGTATACCGATGCCATTATCTTTGATAGATAGGATGATTGCTTCATTATTTTGATTAACAGAAAGGTTGATCGTTCCCTTCCTCTTTCCATACTTGACAGCGTTTTCTACCAGATTGAGCAGCATTTGTGTGAGCAGGCTTTGGTCGGCCTGGATCTCCATATTCGCGGAACAATGCGATATCATTTTAATGCCTTTCTCCCGTAGCTGCTCTTCCATGGTTTCGGTCACGCTTTCCACCACATCCTTCAACTTTATGGTTTCGATGCATATAGGATAACACTTCTCTTGTCCGCGCGTAATGATCAGCAATTGACTGATGATCTTTTCCATACGAGTGCATTCGGTTAAGATGGTTTGCAGGGACTCCCGGTGTTCCTCTATAAGTGCCGATTCGTTCATCAGAGTTTCTGTGTAGGCACGTACCACGGTTACCGGTGTCCGCAGTTCATGGGACGCATCGGAAGAAAACTGCCTTTCCCTATCAAACGATGCTTCTACACTGGCAAGCATGCCGTTAAGCGCATCTGTCAACTCTCCAATTTCATCGTTAATGTGGGTTGGAGGAATGCGTTCGGACAGATTGCCCTGCGATATGATCTCAGCACTCGTGATGATTTTTCGTATTGGCATGAGTGAACGTTTAGCGATACCAAAACCACCCAAAAGCAAGATAATTGTTATGGAGGGAACCCCAATGAAAAATAGCAGTAATAGGATGGACAATACCTGTTGGTTATGTGCATATGATGCCGCAACACGCACGCGCAAAGCGAAATGATCCTCACGGATGAGTGCGGAATCCAATAAAAGCCAATCGCTTT
Source organism: Bacilli bacterium (assembly GCA_035326105.1). Lineage (NCBI taxonomy): Bacteria > Bacillati > Bacillota > Bacilli > Bacilli bacterium. The sequence continues at coordinate 618,561 of DAOKYO010000002.1, read as the reverse complement.
CTGCGCCTTTCGCTGTAGAATACTCGTTCTCATGAATCGGCACCTGATCAAACACAGTGATATCTTTCCCATATGAAGCAATTTCGCTTCCATTATCTTCGGTGATATAAAACATGATGTTCTGAGATACCGGTACTTCGTTCTCGAATGTGATCATACCGTTTTCATTCTCGATTTGTGAGATAAGTTGGCTCATGGCCATCGTTGTCTCGTTTTGTAGGCTTTGCTGAAGCTCGCTGGAGACAACCCAATACAGAAATATACAAAACACGGTAATAACGACAAATGTAAAGGCCGTATACCAAAAAGTCATTTTTGTACGTAAGCGCATATTACTTCTCATCTGATGCTTCCACCTTTAGCACATATCCAAATCCTCGCACTGTATGCAAGAGTTTCGTCGTGTCATCACAGTCGATTTTTTTGCGTAAATAGCGGATGTACACATCGACAAGATTGGTTTCGAACTGGTGATCGTAGTTCCATACATGATCTACGATCTGATCGCGAGTCAGCACCTGTCCGACGTTGAGCATAAGATATTCTAGCAAAGCGTATTCTTTGGCTGTTAAGCAAATATCATTCCCCCCGCGTGAAACAACATGCGCTGTTATATCCATTTCCAGGTCGGCAACGACTAGTTTGGGAGAGTGTATGCCTGTGCGTTTTCGTAAAAGTGCCCGCAAACGCGCCAACAGCTCATCAAATGCGAAAGGTTTCGTCAAATAATCATCCGCGCCAATATCAAGCCCCTGAACACGATCTGGTATTGCGTCTTTCGCGGTGAGCAGTAAAACACCGCTCTCGCAGCGCTTGTCTCGCAATTGCCTTAGGATTTGCAGCCCGTTCATGCCCGGCAGCATAATGTCCAGTACGATCCCATCATATGTCATGGCAAGCGCATAATCCAGACCGTCTATCCCGTTTGCGCATGCGTCAACCGCATATCCCTCCATTGTGAGACGTTTCTGAAGGATTTTACGGAGGGCGGAATCATCTTCGACAATTAGAATTCGCAAATTGACCGTTTCCTTTCATTCTATTATGTAGCAAGTATATCATAGCCAAATGAAAATCTGATGAGAAAGGCCGAATTCCCTTTGGTTTTCATCTTCTTCTCATTTTCATCGGATACAGTAATTATGTCCTAAAGATGACGATACGGCAAGTGGAGGTACAGTATGAGGAACGCAGTTAAACAGACAAGCATAGCGATGTTTCTAATAATTGCACTGGTTCTTGGGTTCAATATATGGGCAACAGCGGATACAGTCCAGGGAACTGTCGACAATAATTTGATGAACACGGGAAATATCAGTATTACGATCGTAAACGCGGATGGCACGACCCAATCGGAAGCAATCGCTGAAGCAGCCTACGCGGAACAATGGCAGGTTCCTTGTATCATGCCACTTTATGATTATCAGTATCAGGACGAATTTCGCCGCATCACAATTAAAAAGACAGCAGAAAACGACATGACTTATTTCGTTGTGGACGTACAGCTATCCGATCCGGTGTATTTTCAAACGGCACTAAGTGGAGACAAAGCATACAGTGCATTGGAAGTAGTATCTGATATAGCTGTGAGGAATCATGCTATTCTGGCCATTAATGGTGACGATTATGGAACGCATAAATACGGAACGATCATTCGCAACGGGGAACTAATCCGAGCCAATACTACAACCCGTAACATGTTGATAGTGGATCAAAACGGAGATATGTCCGTAATTTCCGACCGTAAAGGGGAAAAACCGAAAGCGCTGAGCCAGCAGCTTGTATCCGAAAATGTATGGCAAACATTTGAGTTCGGACCTGAGCTAGTGAGAGACGGGCAGGCTGTAAGTTTTAACAGCGCGTTTGATGTAATCTCCACGAGAAGTACGCGGAGGGAGCCCCGCACGGCGATCGGTCAGATTGATACGCTTCATTATATCATTATTATAGCTGACGGGCGGCAGGATGGATATTCCAATGGGATGACGCTGCCGGAACTTCAGCAGTTATTCGTGGAATACGGAGCTCAGACTGCGATGAACCTTGACGGCGGAGGCTCAACCGAGTTGTGGTTTCAAGGACAAATTCTCAACAGCCCCGCGGGCGGAGAAGAGCGCTATGTGTCGGACATCATCTTTTTCTGATGAAAGTGGGATGTTGTATGATCGTCAAGAACATGCTTCGCAGAGGATTTCTCGGTTTTCTGATCGGGATTGCCGTTCAATACATTCTAGCCATTGCGGTTTCACTATATCTCAGACTGGGCTATCTGCTTCCATACCCGGCATCCTTTTCGGAACGGTTCGGAGGAGAGATGAGCACTGTGGTGATTGTTACAGTCATCTGTGGAGGTATTGGAGCAATTGTGGGTATAGTTGCAGCATGGTTAAGAAGCAGGAGATAGATTCTGAAAAACATTCTTAAAAGGATCCACTTCATTTATTTCTCATCTTGGGGTGTTAATCTTAAAATGTTCAATAGACTGCCGCGTTTGAACCGGCAAATAAAGAACGAAAATTTGGAAAGAAGGCAACAAAATGAAACACATGAAGAAAACTTACGTATCCGTAACACTGGCATTTCTCCTGGCAGTATCGCCTTTCATTATCGCATCGGCGGACAGCAACACTAACACCACTGCTATGACTTCCCTAAAGGTATCGTTCGACCAGGCACTCTCGATTGTTAGCGATGCGTATCCTGGCTTGACACTGCTATCCCTGGCACTAGATGACGAAAATGGCATTCATGCGTACCAGGCAGAATTACTCAATCCAGTTGACAATTCGATCATCGAGTTTACCATTAACGGTGAATCTGGGGAGATTTTTACGCAAGCCGCCGAAGAAAACAATCAGAATGAACAAGACGAAAATGGCGGTGCTGATGTCCAATTTTCTGACAACACACAGGACGAAACTTATGATGACGATGAAAATGGTTCAGAGACAAACCGAGGCGAATCTAAAGGGGACGAATTCTTCACTTTGAACTTAAGCGCGGTTACTATAACCTTTGATCAGGCTCTATCCACAGCAAAAGAAGCTTATCCCGGTCATACGCTGCTTACGCTGGGGCTGGAAAATGAAAATGGAGTCCTGATGTACCAGGCGGCGCTGCTCAATCCGGCAGATGATTCGGTTGTTGGGATTGCTATTGATTGTATATCGGGGCAGATTCTTCCGCAAACCGCTGAGAACGATCAAAACGAAATAGGCGAGCAGGGCGGGGAAAACATCCAATACGAAGACAAATCGGATGACAATGGGAATGATGCGCAAAGAGATGCTTTTGATATGAGTGCTGTGAAAGTCTCCTTTAATCAAGCACTATCAATTGCAAACACTGCATATCCGGATTATACTCTCTTCGCGCTGCAGCTGGACTCTGAAAACGGCAACCTATTGTATCAGGTAGAATTGTTCAATACGTCAAACAATACTATTCTGGAAGTCAAAATCGATTGTATTTCCGGTCAGGTTCTGTCACAGTCACCGGGTTTAGATGAGCAAAACGACAATGTTGATGAAAACGGAAACGGAACGGACGATGGAACCGGGAATGATAACTAGGATTCTATACTGTTGTAACTAGGAAATTTACTTTGCAGCCGATGACGTTTTATACACGTCATCGGCTGCAAACAATAAGAAGTATATTGAGACCTGTTCCTTAAACCGACATCCGCCTCTTTGTTTTGCCAATCAATTATCTACATCGCACGCGGATGAGCTATGGATCGATTGTACTTGCTTTACAGGAAGCGAGACAGCTCACTGCTATACCTGTCGTATAAGACGCCAACATCATCTTTTTCGGCATGCCAGACTTTTTTATCGTTCCATATCAAGTCCCCCTCTCCATCGGTACAGGCTATAGTTAGAATTTGGCCTGCATTCATAACCGTACCCTGTGGAAATACATAAACCTCCGACCCTCTTTGCGAGAAAATCATGTACCCGGATATATCCATTTCGGTGCCGTTATTGATCAACGTGATCGTCTGTGCATTCTTGTCTATTTCCACAATCTCAATATCCGCGTTGGGGCTTGGTGGTTGGGGGCTGGAGATTTTTATCTCGCCGGATGCGCTGACGCGCAGAAGTGCGCCGCGGGTGAAGCCCTCCGTTACCAAAACTCGAGCGCCGTCAAACAATGAGGTCACTCTCTCGTTCGCCGAATCGGCATCCTCAACCGTACTCGTAGATATCACTGCGATCTTTGGGGAAACAGCCGCCGCAAACATCTGGCTTGTCGCATCCGGATTGCCATGATTGCCCACCTTTAAAACATCCGCCTGTAAATCCACGCCCGCGGCCAGCAGAGTCCCCTCCTCGGCAAACTGCATATCTCCGGTAAACAGAAACGATCTCCCGTTCGCACCAAGGCGCAGCACCAGTGAGTTGTCATTATCGTCTTCACTATTGTATACCACAGGGCCAAGCACATCAAAAAAAGCATCGGCAGACAGGTTGATTGTATCGCCAGCCATAAGCTTGACATGATTCAGCGAAAGCTCCGCGGCTAAAAGATCTATCTTGTTTTCACCATTCTTTTTATCTTCTGAGATCTCCGCGGAATAGAGTGTGCCTATTGCGTATTGCGAAGCAAGAGCTTCCATTCCGCCAATATGGTCACTGTGTGTATGCGTCAGGAAAACAGCTTCCAGTTTTTCCACTCCGCACATCGCGAGCGCGCCGAGAAGCTGCGGGACAGATGCCTTGCTCCCGGTATCGATCAGGTAGGAATTACCGTCAATCTGCACAAGCGTGGCATCGCCATAGCCAACATTGGTAAACATCACGGAAACATCATGTTGATAATCCGCTATATCGCTTACAACTGCTTCAACCACATCAGAACTGTTTTGGGATCCAGTTAAAGCGTATCCGGGCTGTATCGCGGCGGCGAGGGCGAAAACAACGCAGATTCCCAAAAGCCATAGTCGTCGCTTATTCATGATCCAGCGTCTCCATTCCTTCATAATTCGTAACAGAAATGAGTACTATGAGCAGGTGCCTGCCAACCATATTGTATCATCAAACCGTTTAGATTGAAACTCGAAGCGGTTCTGCTCAAATATGCTGGAATGACGCGTTGCTAATTTCCCTTGTCGTTATGTTGCAGGGTCTGTATAATAACTGCAGGCGATGGAAATGTATGAGTTTACCCCGGAAGAAAAGCAGAGTATGCATAGACTGATCCACCCATTTGTCGTGATCGGACGTTACCAATCGAGTGGGATTTTGCGGCGAATCGAAGAAGGGAAGTTAACCCAACGAGATCTTGGGAGCATCCAGAAAAAGTTGACTGTAGCAACATTCAGCCTTAACAGTGCTATGCCAACATACAAGAATGAGTTCCTAACACGTCTGGAGATCGCAAAGCACGTGGCCATAGTCGACAACGCGCTGTCGCGTTACCATTTGATTGACTGGTAATAAAAAAGGCTGACACCGAAGTATCAGCCGTAGATAAATTATTCGATTTGTCCGAATTCTCCGGACACCCATCCGACTTGATTCTCGAGCGCAACCGCATGCCATCCGTTCTCGGCGGTTGCCACCCAGTCATAGGACGTGCCGTTCTGCGCGGTGGTGATCAGGCTGTACTGTTCGCTGTTCCCAGCGCGGATATCCACACCATCCCCGGAAGCGGTGATGATGACCCTTTTCATTTCGGGCGTTGCATCATCCTCGATTTCTTCCGTCTTGACATCGTCCAGTACCGCCTGCGTAATCGGGCCACAGATGCCGTCAGCCACCAACCCCTTGTCCGTTTGAAACGCCATGACGGCGGCCGTGGTTTCCGAGCCATAGCTGCCATCGGCACCGTATTTCGGCAGATTATAGCCAAGCGCCAGCAGCTTGCTCTGCAGCACTCGTACCTCTTCACCTTTATCACCTTTACGCAGGGTCGCCATGACCGTTTCACTTCCTTCGTTTGTATAATCCACACCGACGAGCTCGCCCCATTCATCCCAGTGGGAAAGCTTGCTGGTGACAATGCCGTAGGCAGTACCCTTCGCTTCAATGACGGTATCATCACCGATGAACAATCCCACATGATGCCGGGATCCGGCGCTGTTCACCAGAAACACCGCGGTGCCCGGCCGGATCGTGATACCGCTTTGCAGCGTACCCTTGCTGGTACAGTATTTGTTCCACATCGTATTGCTGCCGTGGTACATGTATCCGCCGAGTTCCTTGAACGCCCAGGAAAAAAGGCCGCTGCAATCAGCGACCCTTCTTCCGATCCACCGTGAACCGTACTTGACAGTCATAGAACGAGTAGCGGCATCCTGCTTGGCCTGCGTCCAAGTCTGTCCGGTACCACCCCAGATATAACCCCATTTCTGATCCAGCGCATACTGGAATTTCGCAATCAGCGCTTGTGCGGTAATCAACCGTTCTCACCGTCCCCGGAATCGACGGATTTCTCCTCCCGTCCATGCTGCTGTGCCAAAATCTCCTGATCCGCACCAACTGCTTTGCGGCTATCCGTTGGGATCCGAATCCTTTGTCCGGGCAGCAGAATATCGGTCGTCATGCCGTTGAGCGCTTTGATTTCCGGGTACCGGTCGCCGCTACTGAGCAACTTCTGAGCAATGGAGAACAGGCAATCGCCTTGCATGACCCGGTATAGGGCACTGTCCTTTTGTTTCTTAGCCATTCGCGTTATCCTCGTTAGAAGAAGAATCGCTGGTTGCGGCGGTATCATCAGTCGTTTTCGCCAGCTGTTTGACCACCTGGTTGGTGCCTACCGCAGTCAGGCCGGAAGCAGCGCCAATAGCAAGCGCCACCAGCAGATTGGTCTGCGTGATGGATTCGGGCACCGCAAAGTACATCACGGCGGCAGTGACAATACCCAACGCCAGCGCAATGAGGGGATAGAAGTGGCTGAGACGCTCGGAAAGGGTCGTGTACGGCGCAATGGTGGTCTTGACCAGGTCGATGATCACGTATACGACTGTCACAATGACGGGAATGGAAACGCTGTTGAGATAATCGGTCATGAAAATCACACTTTCTGCCTCTGGATGAGGCGGTTCGTTTAGGAAAAAACACGGATTGTCGTGGCGCAGGGTATGAAAAAACCGGGGCGGATGAACCGTTGCCCGGCGTTTTCACTTGTTGGCGTTTTGCTCCAGCAGATAGTCGTACAGCTCCCGGTTGACTTTATCGTAGTCCTCGAGCGCTGCGTGCAGTTCGCCGTTGGTACGCCCGTCGCGGATCGCGATGGCGTTGGCCATGGTCAGCTTGCCGATCACGCTCACGCTTTTTAAGATCAGGATGTTTTCCCGCCTGGCGGTTTCATCCTTTTTCTTTTCGCCTTCTTCCCTGTGGCGGAAAAACCGCTGCATGAAAAAGAGCGTTACGCCGCTTAACACGGACGCGCAGACGCTGATGACGGTTGCGGTCATGAAATCCCTCCCTTCCGGCCCGGGGTTGCGGCGGGCCAAATCGTTTGTCGAGGATTGCCCGCCGTGAGAAGAAAAAAGGCTCACGGCAGGGCATATGAAAAGCGCTGCCCGGGTAAGGAATCCGCGGGCAACGCGGATGTTAAACTCGGTGTACGCATTAGAATTTGGTTTACACCAGGTTCCAGAAGGACGGATCCTCCGAACCGAGACCATCCAGGGCCAGCCCGCCGATGCCCAGCCCGTACACCACATGATTGTACAGCTCCTGCAAATCCAGCGAGGTGCGGAAGACAAGGTATGCACATCCGCGGCTGTCGCCAAGGCAGGCCATCACCAGTTCGGCACCGGTATCCACCGGGGTGACGGTAAGTGGAGCATTCGAGCCACAGACAATTCCTTCGACGGTACCTTGTGACAGGCATTCCAGCTGTCCTTCCAAAACAACGGACCGGCTGTCCGGCTCTTCGCTGAGGCTGCTGAGCGTGAAAACGGAGCCATTCCACGCGGCTCCGGTTCTGTTCACCCTGCCGAGCAAATAGCTCTGTCCACTCAAATCCATCCTGATACATTCATGCGCGTCATACCTGTAGGCATCGCCGATCACAAATTCGGAAACCAACACAGTGTAATCCGATACGATGCCGACATTCCCGGAGGTTGCGGAAACCGTCTGCGTGATTACTGGTCGCCCGCCGTAGTAAACCGTAACCGTCGTGCCGCGCTTGCGCAGTTCCAGTATAAATAGGTGGGGCGCTGTATAGGGATCGTCCGTCCTTTCCAGAGGCACATCGAAGGTGGTCAACAGATACTGCGCGTTAAGATAAGGGCCTTGATAGATTTCGATACGCTTATAGGGATCATTGTAGACCACATAGAGCGTGCCACAGCGGATGCCGGTTTTGCCAAAATTACTGGTACGGTCAGCAGGTTCCAGGAAAACCAGGCGCGCATAGAAATTGCTAAAGGAAGCGCCGCTGTAGAGCAGTTCTCCCTTTCCTGCCAGATAATGAAGGCTTGATTCACCGTCTGGGTCATTCTCCGTGCCGTACTCACCATCGTCCGCATTGTAGTTTCCCAGCGTGCTGTAGTCGGAGAAGCTATCATACCAATAAGCCACAGGCGTTGGCGGATACCGACGCATAATGATCAGGAGATGAAACGCTGTTGGCGTGAGATCATTCCCATCCCTATCCACCAGGGCGTGTAGGCGGAGCGTTGCAGATCCCGATGCGTAGTCATACACATGCGGCAGCAGAACCGTCCGGTATTCCGCCGTGTCCAGATGGCCCGCAAAGGCAGCACAGGGCTGACCATCGGCGCAGGATACAGTGCCCAGCAGAAACCCTGCTGCTGTTGAAAAGGGTACATCGGATGCTCCAGTCGCCGTGTACATTCTCCCCGCACCCAGCAACCCAAGCAAGACTGTCCCCGGCGAATACCACGCCGTTGCCTCGCGGAGAACAGCTTCGATCTGCTCCATTTTGCCATCTGCGTGAAACAGCAGGCTAACCGTATTGAAATAACCAGCAAACGCGGCATGATCGACCCAAGAACACTCGATTTCCAGTATGGCTGGTAGTGAGAGGTTAAAATGACCAGCCGCATAGGCATGCTTATATTGGAGAAACAGGTCGGTAAAAAGGTCGCATACAGCCAGCCGGTGGGTGGAATCAGAAGCGCTGGTTATGCGGATATCCAGTCCCTTGAACAGTGGATAAAGGCTGCGTAACGAACGCACATCCGATAGCAGCGTATCCTTTGCGCCATTGGTGTTATCTCGCACGGCTACAAACGCAGCCTCATCGGTATTGCTGACCGACAGCAGCCAGCGGGTATCCGTTCGCGCCGAAATAACGGACATGAGCAGATCCAGATCGAGACTATTGAGGTGGATGTGTCCCGACGCATCGAAGGTCAGGCAGCGAACCGCAATCATCGCGGGCAGGGCTTGCGCGGAGGAAAGCCACTCAATTAGTCCTGTAGAGATTGTGTTGATCCACGCCATGGTCATGCGCCGGCACCTCCGTTTCGCTCCTGAAAATCAAAAAGGAGCCGCATGGCTCCCTCCAATTTGATGTTGTGCCGTGAGATACCGTCTTGTACGTAAGGAAAAAAACCGCTCTTTTCTACTGTCCAACCATTCTTGGACACCGTGTAATTGTCAGAATCGATCACCAGAGCATCGCCGGCAGCTATAGGGTCAACTGTCAGCCTTTGCCCGCCATCGCCCTGAGAGAGTTCGATAGCGGCGCTGTCTTCCAGTGCCATTCCCTGTACATTCAGTCCACAGGCGGCGGTACCCTTGTTCAACAGCACCAGTGTTTCGTTACCGTGAACGACCGCGTTTACCCGGCGTCGGTTGCCTGTGTTGACCAGCATCTCTGCCGTATCCGGTGCATAGCCCGTCGGGTTTGTCCCTTCCTGGAAAACCATATCCGTAAGGGAAATATCTCCAGTGGCGTTATACAGTCGAATGCCAACGCGAATGCCATTTACCTTCTTGGCCGTGCCAGCCTGCGGAATGTCTACCAGCGCCGAAAAAGCTTTGAAAGTCATAGGCTACCCATCCTGTGTAAACTGGATTTCGCTCACATGTCCCGTCCAGCCTGTGGCGATGGACCCCGACTGGAGCATCAGGTCGGTAAGGTAGAGATCCCCGGTGGTATTTGTTACGGTGACCCTGACCCGTATTGACTTCACCTTCCGGCTGGTATCTGAGCCGGACGCCTGCACTGTCGGTGCGATCTTTTGGACCACGTTCGTATAAGAGACCATACCGGCGTCACCTCTCTCCACTTGTTGGGCCTAATACAGGTCGTATTCTTTGCTCTCCATGCTGCCGTCGTCATACGTGATTTCGATTTCCAGCGTTACCGCACCGCCGTCGCCCAGCTCCACATTGTCTGCAGCGACCTTCGCAGAGAAGGTGTAGTTATCCCGAGTCGCGGGATAGACCACCTGGCTCAGGGACTTCGTGCCGTTGAGCACTCCTGTCGCCTTGAAGCACGCGCTGCCGCTGGCACCGTTTTCCGTGTCCACCACAAAGCCGTTGTTGGCCCAATGCGCGAAGCCATCGTCGGCACGGCTGTTCTTCAGATGGTTGAAGGGCACCATGTCCTTGATATCCACGCTGGACACCAAGCTCGTGCCTTCCGTGGCAGCGACGGCGGAGTCCCAGGTTGAGCTGGAACTCGATAAGTTCTTGAGCGTTGAAGAGAGCTCCAGTTTCGACTTCCACGGTTCCTGTAGATTGTACTCTCGGCGCACCACGCGTGTCTTCACATTGATGCCCAGTTCCTTGTCGTATACCGTCACCCGGTCGCCCAAATCCCAGGTCTCGTGCCGGTATCCGGTGAGCAGGGACAGATCCATGGCGGAGAGCTCATAACTCACAGTCGGCGCAGCGTATTCTGTCAGCCGCATTTTGGTGTATTCCAGCATCTGCGAGGGATTGGTAAAGGACGTACAGTCCAGCGTGGAGATACGCACCTCGTCGGTATAGGAGTAATCTTCCACATATGCCTTGCCCTGGTTCACGTCGGCAAAGGTCATACCTTCCGCGCCGATTGCATAGAGCCGGGTGACCAGACTGGCGGTGCTGGTAACCTTCTTGATCTGGCTCATGTTCTTGTTGTAGGCAAACACCGCGCCGGAATCCGAGCCATACTGGGTATACAGATGCACCAGCCTGCGCGGACAGTCGAAAACCAGATCCCCACCGTGAATATCGGCAACTGACCTGAGAATGGCCAGCGCGTTGGTCTTTTCGCTGGTCCAGGAGCGCTTCGTGCTTACCTCTACATCGCCCACATACCAGCCCGTGCCATCGAGCGCGTAGGCCATCTCCGTCTTAGCGGTTTCGGAAATAAATTCCTTTACCGGCCGATACACGGAAAATCCCAGGTCATAGAACTCCGCCTCGGCGTATACCGTGGTAGTGGACTTGCCATCGCTGGTTTTTTCATCGGTGACGGAACGGATCCGGTAGATATCGTCCACGATCTGGATTCGTGCTTCATTGGCAATATAGGCTCGCTTAGCATCCGCAAAGGGAAGGGAGAACCGAAGCGTATCCTCGCCGTTGATTTCCCCGCACACCGTGATTTCATAGGCGTCCTCCAGCACCGCAGCAGACGCGCCGGAGGCGTCCAGCACCACCGGGTAGCTGTAGCCCTTCACGGAGAACAGGCGGTTTGGGATATCATAGACGCGCAGTTCATGGAAGCGCGGGGTACGCGTTGGATCGTTGGTACAAAGGGTAACCCGGAAACGGATATACTCTGCCGCCGGTGAGGTGATGTCCCCTTGGGCATCGACCGGCGACCAAGCTGTCCAGTGAAGCAGATCGGTGCTGACGGAGGATTCCACGGCGCCCAGACTGGTGGTGCCTGCCAGATACGTAAAGTCCCACGCGGCCTTGCCCGTTCCGGTCACATCGTAGGCGACGGCTCGGGTGATGAACATGCCAACGGATGGATAGGCGCCCTCCACAGCCGCCAGGGTGACGGTTCCCGGCGAGGAGTAGACATCGCAGGTGCTGTTGCCCTGATCCACGGACAGACTGGTGAGAAACTGGCGCTCCAACAGATACGCCGTGAAGTCGGAATCCGTTTCCACAAACACATCGTCCACCAGCATGGCCGTGACGGTCGGTTCGGCGCCGGAATGCGTGTAGTCGAACGCACCGATCAGCAGATCCGCTTCGGAAGTAGTGTTTACAGTGGTGGCAAACGTTCGCAGCGGCGAGGTATACCAGGTGCCGTCCGTGTAACAGCCAATGACCGTCTGCACGGTATTCTCTACGGTATCGACGGTAACGGCGATGAAATACCAGGTATCCGGCTGCAGCTGCAGGTTTTCTTGCGCCGAGAAGCAGGTGGCACCGCTGGTCCCGTTGAGCATGACATTGACCTTGCCACTGGATAGATCGAGCCGAAACAGCGGTAGTGTATCGGTTTTCTGCGTCGCCAGTAAGGGAACGACGCCTGTCGGGATGGAGGGAAACCGGAAGCTACCGCCGAAAACCAACCTGCCGTACAGCGGACTAAAGAAAGCGCCATCGTTGGCGGCTTTCAGATAACTGCCGCCCGAAGTGGCATTCAATGCTACAGCCTTGCCGAAAACACCCTCCGTGAGCGCATAGTCCGTTCCCACCGGCGCCAGATCGCGCCCGTAGTTGGCGGCATCCGGAAAGCGGACAGATTCATCCTGGGCAACAATCGCTTCATTGAGCCGCCACACGCCCACCGCGTGATCTGTGATGGGGAACTCTCCGGTAAAATCCGAGGGTTCGGTCAGAATCGCAATCACTGCCATAGGCTTACCTCCATCTGCTATTGCTTCGAATGGTCAGCGACGAGAACGCGCATCCTTCCGCCTCGATCAACACCCGGTTCACACCCAGATTGAGTTCCGGCAGGTTCAGGCTGGACAGATAAGGAAGGCCATTCTTAACCAGCACCCCATCTGTGTCCACGACCTTCGCGGTCATGTTGGCGGTATCGATCACCAGCACTTCATTGGTTGCCAGTCGGCCAGAGATCGTAAGCGCCACCCCGTTAGTGGTGATCCGAAACCAGCGCGCCGAGGAATCGTTGATGACCTCGCCCATGAGCCGGTACTCCGGGAGGCTGACCGCGTTGCCCTTGGTGCGTAGGATCGTGTGCGTGCCTGTCGCTGTCAGCGTGAAATTCTCATCGGAGAGCGCGTATCCGTACGGGTCCGGGCAGAAGAAATCCAGGTCGAAGGAACCCGCGCAGCGGATGAGTCGTGTACAGCTCACATCGCTGTCCAGACGCGCAAGAAAGTACCGGTCGGGCAGCTCATCCAACACCAGCTGAGCGGTCCCGTTGGTAGGGTCGAGCCACGCCGCGAGCACGTCGAGTACATGAATCAGGCTGGCCATGCTGCCCGCGGGATTCACGCCGCATTTGGCAGAGATCCGTCGGCTGGTCTTGCTGGCGCCAAAGTCCGCCACACCTTCCTTTCCGGGGATGTTTACCGTGTAATTGTTTACCGCGGGGATGAATCGCCAGTCCGTAAGCCGTGCACGGATGCCCATGGTGGACGAGTGGATACCGTTGAACAGAAAACCCATGCAAGCACCCCCATTCTCCTGTGGCTATCAGGATTTGCTTTGATTACGCCGTAGTGAAGTACCCCTGCGCACGGCTGGACTGCTGGATCATGTTGTACAGCTGCTGGGAGATGGCGCGGATGTCGTCCTCGCTGCGCACGATCAGCTGCTGCACGGACACCAGCGGGCCGGACGTGACCGTTGCTGTACTGCTTACCCCGTTCAGGCTGATCCCGCCCGCGTCCAGCGTTGTCGGCACCGCCGCCTGCATCTGATCCGCCACCTTGTTCATCTCGTCCTCAAAGCCCAGCCCAAGCCCCAACGCCAGGTTGGCGCCGATCGAATCCCGGAACAGCGTGGAGGGCGAAGAAATGCCAAAGAACGACTTGATTCTTTTCCACAGCCCGCTGCACAGGTTGCTGACTTTGGTGTAGAGGCTGCTTGCGGCGTTGGAAAGGCCCGTCCAGATCCCGGAAGCGAGGTTCCCGCCGATGGAGATCATGCTGGAGACGCCGCTGGTGAAGGCGGTCTTGATGCGGGTCAGGATGCCGGAGCAAGCGGTAACGATGGTTGAACCAATGCTGCCCGCATTGCGCACCAGGCTGTTAAACAGCGTTGTGCCGGTGGCGGCGATCGTACTGGCGTAGCCGGAAATCTTGCTCTTGATCTGGTTCAGAATACTGGATACCTTGCCCGTCACATTCGTAATGACGGAGCCCACATTGGTCGTGATGTTGTTAAGCAAGGACTGGCCAGCCGTGGCGATGGTGGTCGCCTTTCCAACGATGAAGTCCTTGATGGACGTGACGATGTTGCCCACGCCCGTTTTCACGGTGGCGATTACGGAGGAAACGTTCTGCACAATGCCATTGAGCAGGTTTTGGCCTGTGGTCGCAATCTCAGAAAGCTTGGAACTCAGTGCCGTTTTGATGCCCGTGACAATATTGCCCACGGCAGTCGTGACCTTCGTAACGACCTCGGTGATCCGCGTGGTCACTGACCCCAGCAGCCCCGCGCCCACCTCGGCGACCTTGCCAAACATCGACGTAAAGAACGTAACAATCCCGGTGATCACCTGGGGAAGCGCGGCCACAATGTCCGTCACAGCCTGTCGGAGATTGGTCACAATGGATTTCAGCAGGCCTTCGCCGGTCGAGGCGATGGTTCCGAAGGACCCGACGAGCCCATTGACCAGCGCCGTGATGATCTTCGGAACGGCCTTGACCACCTCAACGATGATCCTGGGCAGGTTGGTAATGAGCGCGACGAACAGCTGTACGCCCGCGTTGACGATATCGTCGAGATTGTCCATGATGGCCGAGACCAGGCCCTCGATGATCGCCGGGATTGCCTCGCAGACCGTATCAATGATCTCAGGCAGCGCATCTACCAGCGCCACAAGCAGCGTGACGCCGGTTTGAATGATCTCAGGAATCGCTGCCAAGAGCTTGTCGATGAGGCTGGTGATGAGCTTGGGGAGCGCTGCAATCAGCACGGGAATCGCTTTCAGGATCCCCTGGGCCAGTCCGGTTACCAGCTGGAGCGCCGCGTCGATGATGAGGTCGAGGTTGTCGATGAGCCCCTGCACAATCGTAATGATGGCTTCAACCGCAGCGGGGATCAAGTCGGGCAGTGCAGCGCCGATGCTGCTTACGAGGGTGGTCACCAGTTGGAGCGCGGCGGAAACCAGCAGCGGCAGGTTGTCGATTAACGCGTCCACAATGGTCAGGACCGCGTCCACGGCGACAGGAATCAGCTCGGGAAGTACCGAGAACAGCATATTCAGAATCTGCTCAAACAGATCACCCACGGTGGTGAGCAGGGTTGGCAGCAGTTGGTTGATCACGGGGATCATCGCTTCGATCGCGATCGGTAAAGCTTCGACGATGTTCTGGATGATCGGGGTGATGTTGGTCAGCACATCGGAAAAAGCGTCCACAACGTTGCCGCACAGCTGCTTCATATCGGCCTGCGAATCGCCGAAGCCCACGACCAGGTTCGAAAACGCTGCTTTGAGCGACCCGATAGAGCCGGAAATCGTGTGCTCCGCCTCAAGCGCCGTCGTTCCCGCGATGCCCATGCTTTCCTGCATGACGTGAATGGCCTGGACGACGTCGGAGTACGAAGAAAGATCGAACTTGACCCCGGAGATCTTCTCTGCGTCCTTGAGCAGACGCTGCATTTCTTCCTTGGTGCCGCCGTACCCCAGTTTGAGGTTGTCCAGCATCGTATAGTTCTGCTTGGCAAAACCCTGATAGGCGTTCTGGATGGAGGACATGTCGCTGCCCATTTTGTTGGCGTTGTCCGACATATCCGTGATCGCCATATCGGCATACTGGACAGCTTTTTCCGTATCGCCGCCAAGGGACTGGATGAGGCTCGCCGAGAACGACGTGACCGTTTCCATATACTCGTTGGCGGAGAGCCCGGCGGTTTTGTAGGCGTTGGCGGCATAGGACTGCAGTTCTTTGCTGGAATCCTTGAAAAGGGTGTCCACGCCGCCGACCAGCTGCTCGTAATCGGCATAGGCGCTCACGACGGATTTCGCGAGGGCAACGGCGGCGGCGCCAGCCGCGGCCACAGCCGCGCCGAGGGCTTTGCCGACCGTACCCAAGACGGAGGCGAATCGACCGTACTTCTCGCCCGACTGATCCGCAGCGTCGCCCGCGTCGTCCACCGCCTTGTCCAGTTCCCTGGCTTCGCCTTCTGCGCCGTCCATGCCGGAGGAGGCCTTGTCCAGCGCAGTCCCGCAGTCCTTCAGCTCGCCTTCGAGCTTTCCGAGGGTAGCCTGCGCGTCGTACAGCGCCGCCTGGTATTTGTTCGCCTCGGCGGATCCTTCGCCGTACTCGGCGGTCGCACGCATGAGCGCGGCCTGCAGCGTGGTGATCTTCTGCTTTTGCAGGTCTATCTGCTGGTTCAAGACAGCTTGTTTGGCGGAGAACGCCTCGACGGATTTGGCGTCGGAACCGTACTCGGCGGTCACAAGGTTCAGCTGAGAACGCAGCACTTTGAAGGAACTGTCGAGCATAGAGAGCTTCTCGTCCAACACCTGGCTTGCGTCTTTCGCCTGCCCTGTGGACGCTGCAGTATCTTCCAGCGCGCCCTGATTGGATTCCAGGGCGGTGTTCATGTTGTTCAGCTCAGCCTTGGCGTTATTGAGCTGAGTCGCGTAAGAGAGGGTGCGCTTATCACTCTCGCCATAGGCGGTTCCGGCGGAATCGAGCGCCTTTTGCAGCAGCTCTACCTTCGACTTCTGCGCCTCGATCTGCTTGGTCAGCGCCTCGGAGCGCGCGGCTACGGCAGCAGCGGACCGGTCGTTCTGGTCGTACTCGGAAGAAACCAAATTCAGTTCGGACTTGACTAGCTTGAACTGGGCGTTCAGGTCGGAGAGCGCTTTCTTGAAAGTGGCCTCGCCTTCGGCCTTGAGCTTCACGCCGATACTGCCGTCGTTTGCCATAGCGCGTCACCTCCCTTACATGAAATGAAAACACCGAGCCGTGGATGTTCCACAGCCCGGCATCAGTCGAGGGCAAAAGGAATCACGTCGTCGATGTCCAGACGCCGCTTCGCCTTGGCCATGCGGTTGAAAATCTTGTAGATCTCGATCTGGTCCAGCAGCTCCCCGATAACGGTCAGGTGGTACTCCTTACGCGAGTAGCCGAGGAGCGAGCAGGCGTAGAACTGGAGCCACGCGAACGTGCTGCCGTCGTCGGCTTCGGAGGGTTTGCGCCGGTATCCTCAGTTTCCACATGGCGCGCCGTGCCCTTGGACATACAGGACATGATGGCGTCCTTGAAGCCCAGGAGGTCGTAGGGCGAGGTCAGCAGTTCCAGCGTCTCGGCGTCCAGAAGCTCCTGCTGGTCGTCCGGGAACTGGAAGTTGTGGATGAGCACCGACTGGTTGGCCAGAAGAGCGATGAGCCAGATGATCTCGTCCAGGCCCTCGTCGAAGTTCTCTTTTCCCTCGAACAGCTTGTCGCCGAGATTCTGGAGGCCGCCGTACCGCTTGGCGATTTCCTTGGTAGCCCGGGTGGTCAGGAGCAGCGCATATTCTTTGCCGCCAATCTGGATCACGGCGGCACGGTCGCAGTCGATGACAGCGCTATTGGCAAGTTGAATGGATTCCATGGATCAAGTCTCCTTCAATAGCGGCAGGCAAAAGCGGCGCCCCATTCAAGAGACGCCGCCCTGCTCGTCTGTTGGTTCATGAGTGTGTTGGTTACGCCGTTACTCCACGGTAACCGTGGCCACCCCAGAGGTGACCGACGCAGCGGTGGCGCTGCCGATAACGCAGTAGTAATAGAACGTACCTGCCGTATCGGTGGGCACCGTATACGTCAGGCTCGTGGCGCCGGTAATCGCCGAACCGCCGGTATTACTGTCGGTGGTGTTTGCATACCACTGATAGCTCAGCGTGGAACCATCCGAAGCGGAGGCGACAACCGAGATGCCTGCGCTGCCGGTATTGAGCGCGAAGGTTTGCTCGCCGGGGTTGGCGGTAATGGTGATGATGGCGGTGCCTTCCGCCAGGACCGTAACGGCAGCGGTTTCCGAGGTGACCGCAGTCAAGCCGGAAGCGGAGACCACGCAGTAATAGTAGTACGAACCTTCCGTGAGATCGGTGGGCAGGGCCAGGCTGGCGCTGGTGGCACCGCTGACCAGCGTGCCGCCGGTATTGCTGTCGGTTGTATTCCCATACCACTGATAGCTCAGCGTGCTCCCGTCCGAGGCCGCGGCGGTAAGGTGCAGGCTGCCTGAGATCGCGTCGGCGGTAACCGTCGCATCATTGGGCTGCGCACTGATCGAGATGGTTGCGGTACCGGCTTCCACCGTGACGGTGACAGCCTGGGTTTTCACAGAAGCGCAGGTTTCGCTGCTGATCACGCAGTAGTAGTAATACGATCCGGCCTGCAGGGAGATCGGCAGGTTGAAGGAACGGTTGGTCGCACCAGAAATGGTCGTGCCACTGACATTGGTGTTGGTCGTGGCTTCATACCATTGGTAGGTCAGCGTAGACTCGTCGGACACGGTTGCCAGCACCGTAATCGTACCGGAGACGGAACCCGCAGTCGTGGAGATGGAGCCGGGCTGCGCGGTGATTGTAATGGTGCCGGTCGCTGCCTGCGCGGAGGCCACGACGACAGCCACGACATTGGAATTCACCGTGCCGAGCGTCGGGCTGGTGGCGCGGCAGAAGAAGGAATACGTGCCGACCGTCAGATCGGTGGGTACCGTCAGCGTACCGTTGGTCGCACCGGAAACCGCCGTAGCGCCGGTCACGCTGCTGACCGTATTCACGTACCACTGATAGCTCACGGCGGAACCGTCGGAAGCCGAGGCGGCAGCGGTGAGCACACCGGTAATGCTGCCTTCCGTCACACTGCGGCCGGTGGGCTGCGTGGTGAACGTGAGCGACGCGACCGTACCCGCAGCCGCGACCACTACGGCAGCGGGCGTGGTGACCACCGAGGTCGTGCCGTTGCCGATCACGCAGTAGAAGTAATACGTGCCTTCCGTCAGGCCCGTCGGAACCGGGAGGGATGCGCTGGTTGCCCCGGACAGGAGCGTGCCGCTGGAAGCAACATTGCTGCTGCTTTGGTACCACTGGTAGGTCAGCGACCCGGAACTGGTCGTGGCGACCACAGTCAGCGTCCCCGTGATGCTGCCCGCAGTGACAGCCAAACCACTGGGCTGCGTACTGATTGTGATCGCCGCGCCGCTGTAATTGGGCTCATAGACCGCGCTGTACCAGTTCGCGATGGTTGTCGGGGACACATTCGGATCGCCTTCCGTCACTTCCGCCTTCCAAGGATGTTTGTTATTTCCATCCAGCCGGTTGCGGCGGTAGACTGTGCCCTCAATGCTGGGTGTCTGAAAGGAGATCTTGTCACCCTTGGTTTCCAGCTTTGCGGAAGGGAGCTTG
The DNA here is from genome assembly GCA_035326105.1 of Bacilli bacterium. Classification (NCBI taxonomy): domain Bacteria; kingdom Bacillati; phylum Bacillota; class Bacilli; species Bacilli bacterium. The sequence goes on along the minus strand of DAOKYO010000002.1, from coordinate 599,140 downwards.
AACAGCACGCGATAGAGCCAGAAGTAGCGATATAAACCGTTGGCCCGGCGTGCTCTGAACCCGATGGCCACCGCGCCGCCCGAATCCTCGCTGCCGGAGATCAGCACGCCGTTGTCATCCACGCTCGCGCCGGTCAGGTCACAGGCGGATACGCGCCCGATGTCGTTAACCCCCAGGGTCAGCTTGCCCGTTTGGAACTCCGAAATGTGTTCAGCGGCGCCGTCGTCGGCGTAGAGCGTAGCTTCCGCTACATCCACGGACAGATCCGCGTCGATCGCCTTGGCAAGCGTTCTGGGAACCCCGTAGGTTTCGTTACCAGACTCGTCTTCCGTGATCTTCGCGTAGACGAGCCGATCCAAACCAATTGTACTCATTGGGTGTCCTCCTCATTGAAATGATACGGATACACTTTGGTCACGTCGATTTCGTAGTGGTGATAGCCGGTATCCGACTCATACTCTACATATTGCCTGCCAGTCACCGTGAAATCGTTCTGTAGCAGCGTCCGCACCAGTGCATCCGCGAGGGTGGTGTAGCTGCCCCGGACGTAAAGAGAAAGCCGGACTTCCGGCTCGGTATACTGTGGGCTGTTGTCCGCGTGCTGGGGGAAAATGTCTGACATCGGGATCAGCACCAGAAAGGTATCCGGCGGCTTCTTCTTATAAGCCCCTGTTTCAACCGGAAGAAACAAGCCGTCAGCAATGGTTTTGATCTCCGCAAGGATGCTCACAGCCCGTCCACCTCCTGGTTGAAAGCGTCGACCATCGCCTGGGTCGCGGGCGCTTTGACTGCGCTTTTGGTCGCGCTGAGAAACGGGCGCGCGGGCTGGTTCGATTTCCCGTGCTCCAGGATACCGGCGATCATGGCGTTGCGCTTTCCGTCCTTTCTGGGCTCATTGAAGCCGATCTTGATATCCACGGAGCCGTCGTCGGCAGCTTTGACGGGGCTGACGCCCAGCGCGCCGACCAGCTGGCCGGTAGACTTGCTTTTCCGCTTTGTGCTTCTGCCGATCGCGCCCGCGAGCTTTGTTTGAAACACAGGCTTGACCACATCCGCTCCCGCCTGGAGGGTTTTCTCCAGCACCGCATCGGTTCTGGCTTCCAGTTTGGCAAGCTTCTTCATGATGTCGTCCGGAAATTCCACCGTCACTTTCGCCATACCAATCACCCCTCCGAAGCCGTCACGAGTTGCGCCGTCACGACCAGGTACATTCCGTGCCCGGATATCTCGTCTACCGCCGTGATGTTGTACCGGCCCGCCGCGTCGGTAATGAACTGAGAGGGCTCCACGCGAAGCCCGGGGATACACCGGAAACGGAACACGGCGGTCTGGGTAGCAAACGTCGCATCGTCTTTGGATGATTCGTTCATCCCGGTGTAGCTCTTTTCGGCGCGTACGCTGGCTAGGACGATATCCTGATCGGATGAAAACGCCTCATCGTCTGTGGTTCCGCGCCGCTCAATGATATCGATGAAATCGTTCATCTGAGCACTCATATCTTCCACTCCTTATCGAGCCGGAGCAGGGTATCCACGCATTCCAGCGTCTGTTTAGCCGCCGTGGTAGTGGGGGTAAAGAACCCCCCGGCGCCGCCGTCCTTGGACTCGTAGTAGAAACTGGCCAGCAGGATCACTGCCTGCAGCGTGGTCGGGCTCATCCGGTGCGTGCTGTAATACGCATTGTCCTTGTGTTGGAACTTCCCGGCGTAGTCCATGGCGGCGTTCAGATGCAGAGTGAGGATCGCGTCGTCCTGATCATGCCCGATCACCAGGTTCGCCTTTAGCTTCGCCAGCCGCGCCTGCCTGCGTTCTTCTACCGTCATGGGCACTCGCCTCCTGGTTACGCCACGACCACGGCGACAATGCTGGAGGTGACCGGAGCCACCGATTCCGTCGCGCCGCCCGCGGCATCCGACACTACGCAGTAGTAATAGATCGTGCCGGCTGCGGTTGTCACCGGCGCGTAGGTCGCGGCCGTGCCGCCGGTGGCAATCTTGGTGGCGCCGACGGTGGAGTTGGCGGTGTTGGAGTACCACTGGTAAGCCACGGCACGTCCGTCCGAGCTAGAACCGGCGACAGCCAGCCCGACAGCATCATTGACGGCAACACTCTGCTCCTCCGGCTGGGTGGTGATCGTGATCGTCGGCGCGACGGCGTCCATCAGCCCTTGGGCGCGCATCAGGATCAGCAACGCGTTGAAGTCCTTGACAACGTTGGCGGCGGTCGACTGCGTGGAGTTGGCCAGATACGGGAGGGTCACAGCTTCCGTTTCCTCAGCCGCGCCGCTGTTATCGGTAAGCTTGCCGCCCGGCGCGATAACCAGTTCGCCGCCAATCACGGTTCGCTCTCCGCCCTGTTCGGTGTAATTCTTGGTGTTGTATTCGCTCATGAGAAGCCCTCCGATCGAAATGGATAATGGAACCGGGGTAAATGAAAAGACTGCGGTGTTCGCAGCCCTCCCTTTACCCCGGTAGAAATACTAAAGTCAATCAGGGTTTTTGCGCCATCAAGCAAAGACTTACGCGCCCATCCGCAGGAGCTGGATGCCTTCGGCGAGAATGACTTTACCGTCCACGCGCTGGGTGCACAGGAAGCCGACCTGCCCATTGGTGCTGTAGAGTTCGTTGAGCCGCTGCACCGTTCTGCCCAAGCGGTCGCAGATCCAGTAATTGCTGAAATCACCGAAGGCAATGGGGAGCGCGCTCGCCGCCACATCCGGCACATAGGGGCTGGTGTAAATCGGATAACCCAACAGCCTGTCCGGCTGACCCGCCTGCACGGAGGGCTGCCAAAGGTAGGCACCGTTCGCGTCCTTGAGTTTGCGGAGCGCGGAAATGGTGCCGTCCTTCATGAGGAACTTGGCGTTCCGGCGGTACGGCGCAGTGAGCGCGTACGTCAGGTCGATGAGGTTATCCACCGTAACGGACGCGCCCGCCGTAACGCCAACATGGCCGCCATTCGCGGTAAAGATGCCCGTGGGCTGGCCCGTACCGTTGCCGACGCAGAACGCCTGCTCCTCGGCAATGCCAAAGGCTCTGGCAAACTCACCCGCGATATAGGTTTCCAGATCGAACATGGCATCCTGCAGCAGTTCCGTGGAAACCTTCACCAGGTCGGTGAGCTTGTAAGCGTCCACCGTAATCTGTCCGAAGGTCGGATTGCTTTCGGTGTATGCGCCGTTTTCCAGCGTCCATTGCGCCACAGAGTGGGTGGCTGCCAGCGGAATTTTACGCTCCGCGGAAGTGGTGATCACTTTGGCGATGGAGCGTACGACGTTGCTTTCCTCAAGCCCGGCGACGATCTGGCTTTCGAACTCGGTCGGGACGAGGTAGCCGCCGTCGGCATCCGCACCTTCTTTCATAACGTTGTGAATCAGCGGTTTGCCGCGAAGAACGTTGTGAAAGTCGGCGCGGTACTCATCGGAAGCCCTGCCGGTTTTGGGCTTATCAGGCTGGATAGGCTTGCCAGTCATCGGCGCGGACGTGGCTTTGCCCATTTCGAGGTCGAACGCCTGTTGGCGCTCCAGACGCTCAATTTCCTTGCCAAGGCTGACCATCTCGGCCTCCATGCGGTCGTACTCAGCGGCGGATTCGGGCGGCACCAGACCATCGGCGCCGCGCTTGGAATCAAGAAATGCCTTGGCAGTGTTCCAGGTTTTATTGCGCTTTTCGCGCAGTTCAAGAATCGTAGACATGATCTTTTCCTCCTCCAATTAATGGATAATCAGGTTCAGCCGCTGTTCGAGCGTCGTCGCGGCCACGCCTTGCGGCGTTTCGGGTTGTTTGGGTTTCCCCTTGGGACGCAACTTGTCCAGCAGGGAGTTGGTCACCGCCCTGCGGCTGAACGCGAACGTGACCTCACCGGCGGGCACCTGGCGTTTCTCGTCTTGCAGGATACCATCGGCGAATCCCAATTCGATCGCCTTGTTGGCGTTCATCCACGTCTCCGCGTCCATCCAGTGGCTGATTTTCGCTCTGCCCTGGCTCGATTTGATTTGGTAGGCGTTGATGATCGACTCCTTCACCTCGGCCAGCATCTCGATCGCCTTTTGCATCTCCTCGCTGTCGCCGATCGCGACAGTCAGCGGGTTGTGGATCATCATCAGGGCGGTGGGCGCCATCAGCACCGAAGTGCCGGCCATAGCAATCACGCTGGCCGCTGAAGCCGCGATGCCGTCAATCTTGACAGTGACGTTGCCTTTGTAGTCCATCAGCATGGCGTAGATCTGGCTGGCCGCCACACAGTCCCCGCCGGCCGAATTGAGCCAGACAGTGATATCGCCTTCGCTAGAAAAAAGCTCGTCGCGAAAAAGGCGAGGTGTGATCTCATCGCCCCACCAAGTCTCTTCAGAAATCTCACCGTCGAAGTAAAGGACGCGCTCGTCAGAATCGCGCGCCCAGTCCCAGAATTTCTTGTTATTCACGTTGTGTCCTCCGTTCCTTTGGATTTGTAAGCTGCGCCAACATCGGCGAGTTTAACCATGTTCCCGTTGAGGACATGCGCGTTCCCGCCTTCCGCCTCTGTCAGCAGGTTCATATCCTCCAGCGCCCGCACGTCGTTGACGGAGTAGAAGCCGTTCTGGATACCGACGCTGTAGCCTTGCATTCGGCTTTGGTAATCGCCGCGCAAAAGCCCGTCAAGGTTGAAGCGGATAGAGAGCGCCGCCTTTTCGCCCGGCAGCAGAAGGGCTTGCGTCAGCGACTGTTCCCACCGGATCACCCACGGGCCGAGCGTGTATTTGACAAACTCCAGCGACTGCTGCTCGATGTTTGAGAAGCTGCTCTTTTCAAGGTCGCCCACCATGTGTGGAGGCACCCTGAAAATCCGGGCAATCTCATTGATTTGGAACTTACGGGTTTCTAAAAACTGCGCTTGTTCTGGCGGGATGGACATCTGGTGGAATTTGAGACCGTCTTCCAGCACGGCAACCTTGTGCGCGTTCGCGCCGCCGAACTGGGACTGCCAGCTTTCCCGCAAACGCTCAACCTGATCCGGCTTGATCACGCCGGGGTGTTCCAACACGCCGCCGGGGTTCGCGCCATTGGCGAAAAACGTCGCGCCGTAATCCTCGGTGGCAAGCGCAAGCCCCACCGCGTTCTTGGCCATCGCGATGGGGCTGTATCCGATGAGTCCGTCAAAGCCTAGTCCCGGGATGTGCAAGACGCTCTCGCGTCGCAGCTTTATCTGACCCTTGTCGCTTTGATAGGTGTAGACAAGTTCATCGTTCGGGTCGCGGTCGACCGTCATTCGGTCGGGCAGCAACGGGTAGAGGGCAACGGGATAGCCGCGCCCATCCCGAATGATCTGGGCGTAGGCGTTGCCCCAGAGGAGCAGGTGTGCCATAAGCGTTTCTCTGAACACAAACGAGGTCATTTCCTTGTTCGGCTCGTCATGCAGGAGCCGCTGCAGAGGATGGTCCGCCGTGCGCTCCTTGCTCCCGTCCGCTTTATAACGGTAGACGTGAAGCGGCAGTCCCGCGATCGACTCCGAGAGGATGCGCACGCAGGCGTAGACCGCGGAAGTCTGCATGGCTGTCCGCTCGTTGACCGCTTTGCCGGATGTGGTGCCACCAAACAGAAAGCGCCACCCACCGCCCACGCTGTTGCTGGGCTTATCGCGGGAGTGAAACCATCCGCTCAAGACGCGTCTTCTCATATAAACAGCAACCCCCTTTCCGCGTAAGCGCTCTCGGTGATTCCGCCGCCGATGGTCGCTCGAGCGAGGCCCATGATCATGGCTACCACGCCGTCTATCTTCTCGGTGGACTTTTTCTTGTTGGGCTTGATGTTGCCCGCCGCGTCCTGATCAATGATGACGTTCCCCATGTTCCAGTCAAGAACGGGATGCCGGCCGTGCCGGATACGACCCTCCATGACAAACTGGTAGAAGTCCTTGCTGGGCGGGGACATGGAAATGAAGCCCTGCCCAAACGGAATCACCTCAAAGGCATGCTCCGCGCCAAGCTCCTCAAGGTCACGGCGTATTTTCTCCGCGCCGTAGCGGTCATAGGCGATTTCCCGGATGCGGAATCGTTCGGAAAGTTTCGCGATGAACGCCACAATGAAGTCGTAATCCACGACGTTACCCTCGGTGGTGTTGAACACGCCCATCTTCTTCCAGACGACATAGGGCACATGATCGCGCCTGGTTCGCAGGTCGATCACTTCCTCCGGCAGCCAGTAGTAGGGCAAGACCGTATACTTGGTATCACTCCCGGCGGGCGGGAACACCAGGACAAGGGCGGTCAGGTCGCCGGTGGAGGATAAGTCCAAACCGCCATAACAGGCCCTGCCTTCCATTTCTTCTTCCAGCTGCGTGTGCGCCGAAGGCGAATTGGGTCCAGCGTCACGCTGGCCGCAGGCGTCCCATTTGTCCATGGGCATCCAGCGGATATCTGCGTTGCACCACTCGTTCAGGCGAAACTGCCGGAAGTGCATCTCTTCGGCGGGGTTCTGTTTCGCTTGTTCATAGGCCGCCTGAACCGTCTCAAACGGAATCGTCACCCCGATGGAAGGGTTTACGCGTCGCCAAACACGCTCGTCTTCCCAGTCGTCGCCCTCCTCGATACCGAATACGGCAGGATAGAAGCTGGGATCGATCTTGGAACCGTCCAGAACCGCCTTGGCTTTGCAGTGAATCTCATAACAAATGGAGGTTTTATCCCTGCCCGCCGTAGTAATGAGGAAATAGAGGGGCTGTCGCCGAGCATCGCCCGTATACTTGGTCATCGTGTCAAAGAGCTCTCGGGTCTGCTGGGCAAACAACTCGTCGAAGATCAACCCCGATACGTTGAAGCCCTGCTTGGACTTGGTCTCAGAGGAAAGCACGCGGTAGAAACTATTGGTGTGCGGGAAGATGATTCGCTTGGTGGATGGCACCAGCTTGGACAGCTGATTTAGGTCGGGGCATTGCTCTACCATCGCCTTAGCGGTATTGAAAACGATGCTTGCCTGATTGATGTCAGCGGCGCAGGAATAAACCTCCGCGCCCGCCTCGCCATCGGCGAAGAGGAGATAGAGCGCCACCGCCGCCGCGAGTTCGCTCTTGCCGTTCTTTTTGCCGACCTCGACGTATGCGGTGCGGAACTGACGGTTGCCGTCCGCGTCCACGATACCGAAGATGTCCCTGATGATCTGTTCCTGCCACGGCATCAGCTGAAACGGCTTGCCATACCATTCTCCGGTGGTGTGCCTGAGCATGGAGATGAAGCCCACCGCGAAATCTGCCCGTTTCTCGTCGTAGCGCGAGGTCGGCAGCATGAGCGGCGTGGGTTGATAATGAAATTCGCCCATCAGTGGGCCTCCTTTCGCGGTAAATAAAAAGAGCCCACCGGCTCAATGAAACCTATCTGTACGAGAGACAGCCCCTTTCGGGGCGTCCTCAGCAGTTTGTTTGATACCGGGATGTTCCGTTAGACAGGGCCTACTCCGTCCTTGAAGCTGCTGTTGCCTTCGAGCTTTGCCAACAGCAGCTTCCGCGCGTTCTTGAACTCATTGCCGATGAGCCCCAGGGAGAGCAGCCAGCAGCGCATGGCGTACTTGGGGTTGCCGGTGGGGCCACGATCTTTTGCGGTGACACGCTTTTTCGCCATGGCTGTCTTGCAGAGAGCGGCGATGAACTGCGTGTAGCTGGCGGCTTCACTCGAGCTGTTCAGCGTAAACCATGGGAAGCTCACTGTTTCTTCTGTTACCCGTATCGGCAGGTCAGCAGAGCCCAACGCCGCCTTGATGAGGGCTTCCTTTGCCGCCACCATCTTGGTGAGGTTATCCAGTGTTTGAGGGGTAAAGCCTGCCAGCGGGAATTCCACTGTCAGGAGATCAGATTCGTCGGTGTCGGGAGCGTCGTCGGTTTGCATACCGTTTTCCCCTTGAAAGTCCTCACGGCGAGTACGCCCCAGCCCTAGCTCTTCTTTCTCGGTCATACCGTCCTCCCAGTCGTCGGGGATCTCATCGCCACCGTACTGCCCACGGTTGGAATAATCGGGAATGTTTTCAGCCTCAAGTTTCATGCGGTGCATTTCATGCTCGGCGTACGCTTCGGCTTCGTCGGTCTCGGACGTGAAGCCTTTTTCAGCGAGCTGTGCAAGAAGCTCGCCGGTCTCGCCCCTGAGCGTTCCGTCTCGGTGCAATTCCAAGCCATCGCCGAAGTCGTAAGCGTACTTCATTGCGCCGCCCATGCAGTATTTACCCTTGCGGCCGGTCAGTTCCTCGATTGTCTTGACGAGAGGTTTGCGTTCAGCGCCTTTCAGGTTAAATTTGGTTGCCATGGGTTTTCCTCCTGTGAGCCTTGATTTCAAAGGGTCTCCGCCCTTCGTTGTAGCCCATATTGGCTCTGAAACACATGATTATCAAGTCCTTTCTAAGAGATAGACCCGATAAAGATGTAGGAAAAACCAAGGCCATTTTCGAGGACTTTATCCCGAATGAGCCGCGCCCGGTTTTGCTGGCTTGCTTATATCAGCGCTACCGCTTTCACGAGGTCGGCGTACTGATGCACCTTGCCGTCCCGTTCGCAGGTAATATCCGCACCGCCGTTTTGTTTCATCTCAGCGTAACGGCGCAGAATGACGGACGCATACTTCTCATCGAGCTCAAGCATGAAGCACGTACGGTCGAGTTGCTCACAGGCAATGAGCGTCGAGCCGGAACCACCGAAGGTATCCAACACGATGGCGTTCGCCTGACTGCTGTTGGTAATCGGGTACGCCAAAAGGTCCAGCGGTTTGGAGGTCGGATGGTCGGCGTTTTTCTTCGGCTTGTCAAAGTTCCAAATCGTGGTCTGTTTGCGGTCGGAGTACCATTTGTGCCTGGCGGTATCCTTGAAAGCGTAGAGCACAGGTTCGTGCATCTGCTGGTAATCCCCGCGCCCGAGCACGAGTGCGTTTTTCACCCAGATGCAGGTGGTCGAGTAATGAAAACCCACGTCCACGCAGGCGCGGAAGAAATTGACTTTCTCCGAATCCGAGTGGAAGCAGTAGAAAGCTCCGCCGTCGGCGAGGTTCTCGTAAAAGCATTTGAACGCCGCGAGCAGGAAAGCGTAGAACTGCTCGTCGGTCATCTTATCGTTCTTGATTTTTAGCCCGCTGGAGCCCTCGAAGTTCACATTGTAAGGCGGGTCGGTCAGCACAAGGTTCGCCTTTCGGCCGTCCATCAGCTTACGGACGGTACCGGCATCAGTCGCATCGCCGCAGATAAGCCGGTGCCGTCCGAGTGTCCACACATCCCCGGGCAAAACAAAAGCCGCTTGTTCAAGGGCGGTCGTCAGATCGAAATCGTCGTCCTGCACCCCTTCGTTGGCACCTGCGAACAGTTTCTCGATCTCGGCGGCGTCAAACCCGGTGATCTCAAGGTCGAAACCCAGTTCCTTCAAGTCTGCGAATTCCAGAGCCAGCAACTCCTCGTCCCATCCGGCGTTCAGCGCCAGACGGTTGTCGGCAAGAATATAGGCTTTCTTTTGCGCCTCAGTCAGGTGCTCCACAAACACACACGGGACTTCCGTCATTCCCTCGGCTTTCGCCGCCAAGACGCGCCCGTGCCCCGCGATTATGTTATAGTCTTTGTCCACGATGACAGGGTTCACAAAACCAAACTCGCGCAGAGAAGAACGCAGCTGCAGGAGCTGCTCCTTGCTGTGGGTGCGGGCATTCCGCGCGTAAGGCACCAGTCGGTTGATGTCCGCCATTTCAAAACGTTCAGTCATTTTCATCCTATCGCCCCCAGCATCTGATTCGTTCTGGCAAATTCGCCATGATATAAAATAGCCGCGCTGTCATAGGCGGCTGCGGCTTCTTTAACGCGTTTCATATAATCCAAGATATCGGTACTTATATCCGCTCGTGATTTGAGCAACATATCGATTTGCCTTCTTTTGTGCGTAGAACAATCCAGTGGCCGAAACGCCTTCCAGTCAAGTCGTTTGTTTTTTCCATGCCTAGAAACCTCGATTTTGTAGAAGTGTCAAGAAGGCGTTTTTCTCCTCGGTCTGGGTATTCGAGTGCCGGTTGATAATCTGCATGATGAGGTTGAAATCGCCCTGCATCGCTTTGTAATAGCCGGCTCCCGCCGTAACGTAGGGCGAGAGCTTCAGGTCTTTGGTCATGCGCCCGATTTTTCGGTTCATGCATTCGCAGGCTAGAAAACCCTGCCGGTTAAGAACGTAATCGGTAATCGTCTGTGGCGCTACAAACCCCTCGCAACCGCGCGCGGCGATGTATTCCTCAATCTCAGCTCGCAGCACATCGGCAGCGGGCACTTCCTTCTCGCATTCCTTCATCGCCATGGAGAAGTAGTCCGCCATGACGTTTTTGGAATATACCTTCTTCGGCGCCGGCGCGGGAACCGTATTGGGTTTCGCTTTACCTTCCAACTTCTTGTCTTGGATGTTTTTCCGAGGACGGCCTGCCCCCGGACGATAGCCGCCGCTGGGCATGCCCTTCACCTCCCCGGTTTCATTCCCGCTTGATCTTGATTTTTTGATTTTTGATTTTTGAAAAATTCACGCGTGAGGCCGAGCGCGCTGCGCAGCCTAATGGCCGTAGGGATTTGACCCGCCCCTGGCGCCGCCCTCATTACGGAAGTAATCGCCCTGCTGGCTGTGCAAACGACTATGGCACTCAGAGCAAAGGGCTTGCAGGTTCGACCAGTCGTTGGTTCCGCCGTCCGTTAGCTTGCGCCTGTGGTGGACGAGCTCGGCCGGTCTCAGTCTTCCTTCGGCTGTGCAAATCTCACACAGGGGGTTTGCTGACAGGAACGCTGCGCGTATCCTGTTCCACGACCGCCCGTAACGTTTGTTGGAATCAGGATCGCGGTCGCAGTGGTTGTAGCGCTTGGCTTCAGCCTTTTGATGTTCCTCGCAGTACCTGCCTGTGGTCAGCTTGGGACAGCCTGGGTAGGCGCAGGGTTTCTTTGGTTTGTAGGGCATGTTGCGCCTCCTTCTATGCGCTCCACTGGACAACCTACTTCTCCTCGGGCTTCCCGGTGGCAGCGACATTCAGTAACAAGCAATACCACTTCAGAGGTCTGAGGCTCTCCTTTCCCGCGTACGAGAACAGCCCCTGCGGGATTGCTCCTGCGGGGGCTGTATGGATCGATTGCTCTATTATTAGCATACCAGAAATTCTCAAGTACACAAGTGAACTCGTGTGCATTTATGTGAACTGGCGTGCACACTTTTTTCTGCTATTCAGTACGGCACGGATCCCGGGGATAAGCTTTGTGATGTTGGTGTTAATGTTATCAGTGCTGATTCGGATCACCTCCCAGTCATCACCGAGTTTCCACTTGATAACATCATCGCGGGTCTGCTGGTATTTCTGTCTGTCTTTCCCGTGATACGGAGCCCCATCAATCTCCAGAACGACTTTCATTTCTGGGAGGACGAAATCGACTGTGTACTCAAAAACCTTAACCTGATGATGCGCGTTTACGCCGCGTCGCGCAAGTTCCAAGGCAACCATGATTTCCTCAGTGCTCTGGAACCAACCTCGATTGTTCAACTTTTTTCTTACAAGGTCGATAGCCGCTTTATATTGGGCGATGTCGGTCATCTTGGAGATCCGTTTAACGGCGTTATCCAGCTTCCGTTCCTTAACCGACGAAACTTTCTGCTCCTTCTCAGCGCGTTCCTGCGCAACGGCTTCTTTGCGGCATTCCGGGCAGGCGTACTTGATATTTCTCAAATAGCTCCAACTGCGGACCGGTGCTCCGCAAAAGCGGCAAGGCGGATAATAGATCGTCTGCTTGTATGGTCTCTCCTCAAATGGGATACCGTCTTCTTTTGCTTCAAAATAACTCATGCCTGTGCCTCCCGCTCCGCCAGCAGCCTGTCCACCACTTCCACGGCACGATCGTGTTTGTTCAGCACCCAGCGGCGGCTGTAATGCAGGTCAGACGCGATCTGATCCCAAGGCAGAAAGCACAGGTACCTCTTTTCAAGGATCAGCCGGTAGCTTTCATTCCGCACTTGGTCGATTAGGGAGGCGATGTTCATCTTCAAACTGACCAGTTCGTCAATCTGTTGGTTGACCTGTTCTTCGGCCTCCATCAGCCGGAGAATGGTATCCTGCAGGGAAGTCACGTTACGAGTGTGCGACACTGGTTCGCCGCTATAGGATGCCGTGACTTTTTGTGTCAGGGAACGCAAACTCTCCACCTGTTGGAGTTTGCTGTTGATCCGCTGGTCAAGCCGGTATGCCTGTCCGAGATACTCTTTTGCCATCATAAGTTCTACCTCCTCAACTGCGCCCTGACCGCGTCCATCAGCGCGGATTGGGTCAGGTTTTTCTGGTCAAGGGCCTTCATGACCATTTCGTCAATCGTGTCCTTTGTAATGATATGGTGGATAACGACCGTTTCGGATTGCTGCCCTTGCCGCCACAGGCGCGCGTTAGTCTGTTGGTACAGTTCAAGGCTCCAAGTCAAGCCAAACCAGATGAGCGCGGAGCCACCCGCTTGCAAATTGAGCCCGTGACCGGCGGAAGCGGGATGAATTAACGCCACCGGCAGTTCACCCTGATTCCACCGTTCAATTGTGCCGGCCTTGTCGAGGTGGGCAAATGGAATATGGAGCGCGACAAGCCGCTCCACAATCCTTGCTTTGTCATGCTGAAACCAATAAGCCACCAGAACGGGGTTGCCGTTGGCTTGCTCGATCAGATCCTCCAGTTCATCGAGTTTGCGGTCGTGAATCGCGTTCACCGCGCCATCGTCGCCGTAAACTGCCCCGTTTGCCATCTGGCATAACTTGCCCGACAGCGCGGCGGCGTTGGCGGCGGTGATCTCACCGCCTGGCAGTTGTAGTATGAGGTCTCGTTTCAGCTCGTTATATCGCTCCCGCTCTGTATCAGAGAGATAAACCTTGTGTTCCACAGCCAGAAGGCCCGGCATTTGCAGATGATCTGTGGCGTTCATACTGATGGTGATGTCGCCGATTCTTTCATAGATCTGCTTTTCGGCGTTCGGCAGAGGCTTGTAGGTGAAGATCACCTGACCGTTGCGCTTGTCGGGCAGGAAGTAGTCCGACCTGTATTGGCCAATAAACCGTCCAAGCCGCTGACCCATATCAAGTAACCGGTATTCCGCCCATAAATCCATAAGCCCGTTGCTGCTTGGAGTGCCAGTCAGCCCCACGATCCGTTTCACCTTGGGGCGCACCTTCATCAGCGACCGGAAACGCTTGGATTGATGGTTCTTAAAGCTGGATAGCTCATCGATCACAAGCATATCGAAGTCGAAGGGGACGCCGCTCTTTTCAATCAGCCACTGGACATTTTCCCGGTTCAACACGTAAATGTCGGCATTGGCATGAAAAGCGGCGATCCGCGCATGCTCCGTGCCTACCGCCACCGTGATTCTAAGCCCCTGCAGGTGCGACCACTTCTCAGTTTCCTGCCGCCACACATTGGTGCAGACTCGCAGGGGCGCGATGACCAGCACCTTGCCAACCTCGAAGGAATCATACAGGAGATCGTTAATCGCGGTCAGCGTGATGACCGTTTTACCAAGCCCCATCGAAAGAAGGATCGCACTTACCGGATTATCCTCGATGAACTCCGTGGCAAACCTCTGATAGCGGTGCGGCTTATAATTCAGGCATACCATGCCGGCATCTCCCTCTCGCAAAGGTCAAAGATAAAATCCCGACCCTTCGCAGTCCAAAGCAGCATAGGCATCTCATAACCGTTATCCAGCTTGACGATCTGTGTTGCCGCAATGTGGTCTCGGGCGTAATCGGTGTATAGCTGCCAGGTATCAGAGCCATTCGGTTTATACTGTACGCGACTCTGGCGCAGGAAATCATTGAGCCGTCTTGCCGAAATACCGAGTTCCTTGGCGATCTCCCCAGTCTTGTAGAGCCCCACCGTGTTGGTTTGCCCCTCATACTTATCGGCGGTGATTTTCAGCATCTGATTCTGGGCCTCGAGGGCTTCACGCTCTTCCTCTTTGGCAACGAGTGCCAACAGCGCCGCCTTATAGCTTCGCGGAGCCAGGCTGCGCTCCATTTCGTTGAAAGCAGCGATGTAGGCCTTCTTGAAAGCCATCGCTTTATCACCGTTGTAGCCCATGACCAGAATCGTGAAGCCATCGCGGGTCATGAGATAGGAAGGTTGAATGTGGTTCTGTTCGTTGATGTAATTCGACTCCTCAAAATTGAGCAGTCCCCATTTGGCGTCATTTCCGATGATGTTTCTGATGTCGCGTATCACATTGTCGTGCCTTTTTTCAAAGACACGCGCAATATCACGGCTCGATACGACAACCTTGCCGTCATGCTCTGTCAACCCGAGAGCCATTAGTTGGTTTTCCATTTGCCATATCCTCCAAAATCTGCTGTATTTGTTCAGGTCGGTCCAGTACGTAGACCTTGAAGCCCAAGCGTTGAAGCATCCCGTGCCTTGAAACCTGTAAGGGGCGGGGGTGCTCCCCGATGCGTTTCACCTCTACGAACCCAAGCCTCCCTACTTTTAACAGGACAAGGCGATCCGGAAATCCGTAGTAGTTGGGAGAAACAAATTTCAGCGCGATGCCTCCCGTAGCCTTAACAGCCCGCACCAGTTTGCTCTCCAGATCTTTTTCCCGCATCGTTATCTCTTTCTGCGACAAAGTGTCGCGCAGGGGTTGTCGTAGCCGTAAACCTTTATGCCATAAGGGTTTAGGCTCCCCGCTACGACAACCCGCCATGATTTTCCCTATATATTGCTTACGCGCGTGTGTTGCGGGTACAATGGTCTATCCCTTACCTGAAAAACACATTTTGAATATAAGGGATAGTGTTGTATCACCTGTCGTAAACGGCTCGCAAACCCTTTGTTCATCGGGATGCATCCGCTGCGACGACTCTTACATACATCCGCTGCTCGCCATAGATGGGGATCCGCTTTTTTTCTTGGGTTCTTTCCCACCCGCTAACGCTTGTCATCAGCGCAGCTAGCGTATAGGAATCGGAGATTCTGAGGTCTGAGAAGCTGCGGCCTAAACACTCGACCCATATTTCAGCGTTACAGACCATTTCGCGTCGGGTCACGCCTTTTGGTGAGGTCGGTGCATGCGGATCTGCGAGGAAGCTTCGGCGGGCGTAGATATCCATCTCACTCCAATTTTCGGGCAGCAAGGTTTCGAGGTATTCCTCGACCATGCCCTGGCGCTCATCCAGTTCCATAGCGTCACGCTGCGCATCCTCAGCGGCATGGATCGTATCGCTCTCCAGGTATAGCGTCTCGCCGTTTTCCCAGAGTTGTTTTGCTTCCGCCCAGATCTGATCGCGTTCTTCTGGAGTGAACTGCCAGCGCTTCCTTTGCTCCGACTGCCGGCATTTGATGACCCAGAAGCGGCGGTTGCCGGTGATGTCGCGCAGATACCCACGCTCGCCGTTGACCGTTGCGATGATGATGGACTGGCGTGGGTGGCTTTCAACCGTTTTACCGTAGCTGGGACGGTACTTGTCATCCGAGGTGGAGAGGAACGCTTTCACCTTTTCGATATCAGCCTTTTTCATGCCGGCAAGCTCGCCGATCTCTACGATCCAGAAGCCCTGCAGCTTTTCAGCGCCGGACTTATCGTCCATATCAGTGAGTGACAGGGTTTCGGAATAGAACTCGTCGCCTACGAGGTCTTTGAACAAGGTACTTTTGCCAATGCCCTGCGCACCGTCGAACACGGGAACGCAGTCGAATTTGATGCCGGGATGGTAGATCCGCGCCACAGCCGCTGCAAAGGTTTTCCGGCTGACGGTGCGAACGTAAGGAGTGTCATCCGCCTGCAGGCATCGGCTGAACAGCGTTTCCACGCGCTTTTGCCCGTCCCAAGGCGGGAGTGCGTCAAGGTAATCCCGGATCGGATGGAAACGCCGATCATCGGCGGCTTTGGTGAAGCTTACCTCATGGTTGCGGCTACTGAAGGTGACGTAGCGTACATCCAGCAGCGCTTTCAGCTGCGCGGTATCGGCGTCGCGCCAGAACTTGTTGTCCGCCGGGCGCTCCCAGGGCATTCCCCCGGTGACCTGCACGCGGTTGGCCAATTCGTTATAGGCAAACCCTGCAAAGTCAGGATCGTTGCGCAGGATCAGCGTTTCGTTCCAGACGCTGTTTTCCAGAACGCTGCTGCGGGGCATGTACTTGAGCAGCGTTCGCCAGTTTTCCACTTGAGTACTGAAATCAGCCTGTGCCTGTGCTTGCCGGTTTGCATCCAGCTGCAGCTTCACCTTGGCAAGTGAAACCGCAAACTCCGCCATCGCATGGAATGACTGCTTCTCATCGAAGTCGGGGAACTTATGCATCCGGACGAGGTCAAATGCGTTGAGCAGCTTCCCGCCTGCCGGGTCAGAAGCATGATGGGAGTAGACCCACTTGCCGTCGTAAACGACCACGCCCGCTATGGAGTCGGCTTCCTTATACTGATAACGCCCATCGACTGCCGCCGGCTCGTACACGTCGGACAGGAATTCGTCAATGGCGTCCTCGACCGGGTAGGCGGTACAGAACGCGCCGACCACACCGCGCTTGGACAGCGGATCCTGCTGACTTTTCACCTCACGGTTCCGCACCTCCGACTCACGGGAGGAGGTCGGCCATTGGGTCACGTCACGCCAGTCGGCATACATGTTCAGGTATTGGTCGGGGTCGAGAGGCTCGCCCGATTGCTCCAGAAAAACGAACTTCCCGTTGGTCGGGCACGAGGCCCAGTACATCATGCGGTTCGCCTGGTAAGTGCTGTCGTCGAAATAGTCCATGCCGATCTGCCTGGCGATCATGCGCATCAGAGCGGGGTACTCGTCTTCGGACACTTCGCGGGAGAACAGGATGACGATCCGGTAGCGGGAGGCTTCTGGCAGATGGCTGTGAGTGGAGTAGAGGAAGTAGCACAGCCCGGCTAAAGCCGAAGCGGTGAGCGCGACGAAATCCACATCCTGCGGGATATTGTCGGCATCAAGCGCACCGACCTTGCGGCTGATGACGTGCCCGTTCCTGCGGACACCGCCTTTGAGCCATCCGCCAACAAATCCGCCATGGTCTTTGGCCGCGTCCCTCTGCGCTTTGGACAGCTTCGGGTATTCTTCGGCTGTCTCGGTGGTTCGGAGCGGATTGCGGTTTCTGTCGACGATGTATTGCCAGGGGTGTTCCAGATTTTTATACCTCTTATCCGTTTTGTGATTGCAGACCGAGATTTTGATCGGTTCAGGCATCGGTATCCTCTCCTTCGTGTCGGCCGGTGTGATTGCATCAGGGGCAGCGCAGCGTTCCAGGCCTGTCATAGATCACCACCATCGGGTATAAGGTCCTGCAGGGCGTCGGCAAACATCTCGAGCTCATCAGGCTTAAGGTCAAAAACCGATGTGATCTCAAACTCCTCGAGAAGATCAGACACCTGTTCGCTGTAGCCTGCCCCACATAAGGTCTTGACCAGCCAGGCCAAAGCGTCGGCGGTGATGCTGATCCCTTCGGCGTGACACTTGTTGACGATGCGTTTCCGGGTGCAGGCGGAGCAGATGATGCTGGTGGAGACCAGATCGCCTTCGCCTTCTGCGAGAACATCCATGAGGTCGACCGACAATTCGCGCCCGCAATCGGGGCAATGGGTGTAGACGTTCTCGTCGGTGATTTCGGTCTTGACGACCTTGCCGCCCGGCAGCTGGGTTTTGGTGTAGAACATTTGGGTTTCCTCCGTGTCTTTGATAGACGGAAAATCAACCGCCTCCACTTTCTACTGGACAGGGGCGGTTGAAAATCCGTAGAGCTTTTTCAATCTTTTTGATAAAAGGATGTTTCGTAGCCATCGCAGCGGAGAGGCAGGCCCGAAGCCCAGGGTGGTACACGGCTCATCTGTTCACAGACTGCAGGAAGGCTCATGCGCAGGTCGGCCTCGATGACTACCTCGTCATGGATATGCATCACAACGTCTGCATTGCGGAATGTAGACAACGCATAGTAGAGAATGTCGCGCGCCGTAGCCTGGGTGATGTTCTCCACCCACTTGCCAGGCGATGACTCGATGCGCTCCCACTTCTTGTTCGCGCCTATGCCCTCGTAGGTCACGCACTCCGATCCGAAGCGGTTTACACCGATGCGGGGCTTGACATACGCCAGCTTTCGTCCGTTGGGCAAGGTGATGAACAACATATCGCTTTGGCAGCTGAAGCGGATGCCGTGGGTTTCGGTGATTCTTTTTTGATTGACGGCTGCCTTGGCAGCTTTATCTGCATCCCACCAGAACCGTACGACGTTGGGATTCGCCGCTCGCCAGGCGTCCACGAGGGGCTTGAGTTCGCTTTCCAGCAGCCCCATTTCCAAGGCCCCGAATGCCTTCAATGCACCAACCGAGCCGGAATAGCCACAAGCTAGCACCGCGATTTTGGATTTCTGGCGCAGCGGTGATTTTTTATCAAGGGAGCCTTTGGGCACACCAAACATGATCTCGGCGTTTTCGATATAAAGGTCGTGCTTCTGGGCGTAAGCCTCTAGCGTCCAGGTCTCACCCGCAAGCCACGCCAACACGACTGCTTCAATACTGCTGAAATCCGCAACGATGAATTTGCATCCGGTTTTTGGCACGAATGCTGTGCGTATGAGTTCGGACAGGACGTTAGGGACAGAATCATAGAGCAAGTTTAGCGTCGTAAAATCTCCACTGCGAACAAGGGAACGCGCCTGTTCGAGGTCCGGCATATGGTTCTGGGGCAGGTTCTGACATTGGATTAAACGTCCAGCAGCTCGGCCGGTCCGGTTCGCGCCGTAATACTGGAACAGTCCTCTTGCGCGATGATCGGCACAAGCCACGGTCTCCATCGCCTGATACTTCTTCACAGAACTTTTCGCTAGCTGCTGGCGGAGTGCAAGGACCTCGCCCAGCGGTGCCGGCGCGGTCTTGAGCAGTTCGGCAACTGCTTTTTTCCCGAGGGTGTCCGTTTCCATGCCGTTTTCAGCGAGCCAGTCCTTCATCTGCGACACGGAGTTCGGGTTATCCAGAGCGGTTAACGCCTGCATTTTTGTCAGCAGTTCACCCTTCGACTGTTCGTTGGCGATGATGGCGTTCCGGACCAGCGTCATATCCAGCAGCACACCCCGGTCGTTGATCTCCTGATCCTGGCGATACTCCTCCCAGATGCTGTCCGGTACGGGGAACTTAGCCAGTCTTGCCTGAATGGCCAGTTCTGTTTCTACGTCGCGGTGGTTATAGGATTTAAACAATTCCCACTTATCAGGCGCGTACTCGGGTAGGTTACGGGTGCGTTTACCGTTTGCAATGGTCGCCGCACAGGGTTTGCAGAAATAACGAATGAGGTCTTTGCCCTCTGACAGTTTTTGCTTCTCAAGCCCCAATACCGCACCAACCTTCTCCAAGGAAAGCGGCAAGCCCATATAAGCGCTCCAAATCATAGAACACCGCCATGACGCTGGGTTCAGGAACCGCGTCTGGCCTAAGCTTGAAGAAGAAAAACCATTATCGGCAAGCGGGTCGAAGCTGATCCCCATATCCAACAGGTAGCGGGATAGGCAAACTCTCTCAAAATTGGCATTAAAGGCCCATTTCTCAACGACGTCATCCGTCAGCGCGTCGAGCACATCTGGCGGTATGGTTTCACCATTGGCAAGGGCTACAACCTGAACCTCGCCGTTGTCTATGCAATAACCGAACAGGAGAATCTCAAAATCATCCGCTTCGGCGTACTTATACACGCCTGACTTCGTCAGGTCGACGGATGAGTAGCTTTCAATATCCATACTGATCGTTTTCATATATCCTCCAATCGAAAGAGGGCGACAAGCCCTGCCCGTCGCCCTCTGCTTGTTTTGATTTTGGGTTGCCTCAGTTCAGGAAATCGCCATCGCTGCCTTCAGCCGAGAAATCGTCGTCGAAATCGTCCTCTGCTTTGGCGCGGCTACCGAGGGACTCCCCGTCGCGGACCTTCTGGATATTCTGCAGGCCGCAGGCGATGCCGCGATTGCCATTGGAATTGAAGGCGTAGAACGTAAGCGACGCGCGGGCATAAACGCCGGAGTAGATCTCGCTGGTGTCGTAGATGGGCTCGCGGTTCACATCCACCACGCCGGGGGCAGTATTGCTGTTGGCGTTCAGGAACCAGTGCCCCGCATACGCCTCGTCATCCGGGCGCTCGGTGTCACCGTCGCGCAAAGGGCTCTTGAGAGAAGCGAGGGGCGGCATGGACCGGCTGTTGCCCTTGAGCTTCGATTCGCCTTCTTCGTAAGCTGCCTGGATGGCTGCTTTGACCTTCGCGACGGTTTTCGTATCGCTCTTGGGGATCAGGATGCTGGTAGAATACTTGGGCGTACCGCCGTTGATCGATTTTGCCCGCCAAATGTTTGCATAGCTGAGACGGCACACATCGGTGATGATCTTTGTGGGGTTAACTGCGTTTTTGTTGGCCGTGTTTTCCATGATAAAATCCTCCTATATTTGGGTGGGGTCGGCGAAATCCTCCGCCGCCGTTGTGATGTTTAGCGCTTGGCGCTTGTCCGCCACCGGAGCAAGCACCGGTTTGCCTTGGGGCTTGGTGACAAGCCCCCCGATAATTTCTTCAAATCGCTTCTTTCCCAGAAGCGACGTCATCGCGGTGATGCCGATGACTTTGTGTTCATATGGATCCAGCCCGACAGCTTTAACGACCTCTGCCACTGCTGTTTCATCCCTATACTTACGATTGCTTCTGCCCTCAACCACTTTCCAGCCGTCGTATTGCACGCCCCTGAGCGCTTCGGCGAGAGCAAAGTCTTTCACGTCCGATGCCCAGGAAACCAGATTGTCAATCTTTCCGAGAATGACGGCGATTTCACCGGCCAGCAGCAGGGCGGGCTCAGCGAAGTCGTATGAGGCGAGCGCCAGATTCGCATCGGCACGTTCCCGGCATTCCGCTTTGGCCTTACAGAACTGGCAATGGTCGCCAGCTTTATAATTGCCGTTGCCATACCACGCCAGATCCGCTGCGGGTTTCAAGACTTCTACCGCCCAGGCTTCGATGTCCTCGCAGGTGATTTCCCAGGTGGAGCAGTTCTGCAATCTCGGTTGGAAGATGGACATCCGCACCGTATGAATGGGATACAGGAAACCAAACATCTCCAGTGCTCCCAGGGCGTAGATCCGAAGCTGGTCGTTACCTTCCGCATCCACCTTCACGCCGCGTCCGTATTTCAGGTCAATGATGTGAAGAATGCCGTCCGAGATGATGAGCGTGTCACAGGTGCCGGAACAGCCGGGAACCCACTGCGAGCAGTCCACACGCTGTTCCACATAGACCTTGGGATCCGTTAGCCCTTCCAGTTGTTCGCTGACGAAAGCGATGTAATCGTCCGTGTGCTCATCCATCTCGAGGTCATCGCATGTTGTCGCGACTTTGGTTTTGCCGAGCCGGTATAACAGTTTTTTCTCTGCGACATGGTGTGCGAGCGTCCCTTCCTGTGCATAGCCCGACGACGAATCCGGGTAGTTTTCCGTCAGTCGAGCGCTTGGAGGACACGCAATCCAGCGGTGACTCGACGATGGTGATAGCAGGGAGTGTTTTACGCCATCGCTCATTGGATGGCCCTCGCTTCCGTAATCAGGACGTCAAACTCAGATGGATCGATGTCGGACAGCCTTTGCGCACCATGTTTATGAATCAGGGCTTGCACTGCCTCCCGGTGACCGGTTGACGCTTTGTCCGCCAAGATGCCTCGTACTTCTTCCAGGGTGGGCGTTTGGGTGGTTAGAGCCTCCGTCTGCGATGCCGGTTCATTGCCCACGCTGCTGTGGTCAGCATTGCCCATCGTTATAAGGTCCTCCGCGATTTCGGATATGGACGCTGCCAGGCTTGCGAGTTCATGACCGAGTTGCTGCGCTTTGCCGGGTGCCATAGATTTTGCCTCCTTTCATTTCTTCCGCACGTCGTTGTTCCAACGCGGCGATCCTGCCAGCCAACCGTTTGCTCACGATGCTGATTGCCGTCAGAACGCCGATCAATTCTTCGTTCCGTTCGCGTTCGCGGCACAATGCGCAGCGTGCACATGGGTTTGTGTTCATTTGCCTTTTCCTCCGTTTCTGTGTTGATGGAGCAAAATGCCCCTCACTTCCTACTGGACAGCGAGGGGCGAAAATCCGTAGTGGAAATCAGTCGTCGTTCAGGATTTCTTTGAGAATGGGATAGGAGCGGATGATGCACTTGAGCCTATTCTCCCGATAACGCACACCATCGAGGGTGATGTGGAAGCGATCAGCGATCTCCTGTTTCCTGACTTTGGCTTTCATCAGATCCCACAACGCACGATCGTCCTCGGAAAGCGTGTTCAGAACATCCATCAGGATGTCGAGCTTCGACTGATCCTCGTAGATGGCGTTCATATCGGCGGTTTCATCTTCCAGTTCCGTATAGACCGTCGCACCATCATCGCCATAGCCAATGGATTTATCCAGCTCAATGCCTGTGTACTTCACAGCATTAAAATCCACACGCTCCTGCTTTTTACGATCGGCCGCATTGCGCTTTCCGAGGGCCTCTCCCAGAGGGCCGCGGGGAAGTCGTATGGCGTAACTTGCTTCAAGGTCGTACCACCAGCGGCGGAGATAAGGACAGTCAGGTGTCGGGTCTTCTGCCGGTGCAAAACACTCGTGCCTGGATACCTCGGTTTCGACTCCATCGGGAGTCATGGTGTAGTAGTGCCGGTAAAAAGGTTTTTGGTAATCTCGCATTTGATTTTTCCTCCTTATGGTTTTCAAAAATTGGTGGCTGCATAGTCACCACCAAGGAGGAGGGCGGGCGTTTGGGTGTGTTTTTTTCAACTATTGGCCTCCAGTGATTGACATTTGTTCTTGATGGTTGGTGGAGCAGGTGTTATACTGTTTCAGTTGGGTTTAGTCGGTGTTGCCGCGGAGCATGGATCTAGTGCTCGCCCTCGACGAAGCAATAAAAAAAACCCTGCGATCTCTCACAGGGGCTACATTGAAGTCCATAGGGTCGTGGGCAATTGTTAAAAGAGTCAATTCAGTCAATAGGGTCAATGAGTTACTATGGAGGCAAAGAGAGTGGCCAACGTTGGATATCCCATCTTATGTGGTGGTACGGTTTTCACATTGGTTCTCGAGGCACGTAGACAACGGACCAGTCAGCGTAGCCGGTATGAAGGTGAGCAGGACGGTTTATCGCAAACAGAAACACTTGCTGGCCTTGGCAGAGTGGTCTACACTGAATACGAACCGCCCAAAAATAGACAGACTTTTAGGACAAATGTGAACGCCTATAAGTCCTGTACTGATGAAGGAAGCAACCTTTCTTTTTTGTTTCCGGGCGCTAGGGACGCTTTTGACAATCGAGTGAAAACGGAATACCCGAAAGCGCTACGGGCAATGTGCAGTTTTGTCGATCAATTCCTCGAAGTTGGCACAAGCCTTAAGAATGAAGAAAAGCTTGTAAAAGCCCTGCTTGAGCTAATTGAGTCAGACACGAGCATTTCGGATCAACGAGAGTTCTTTATATGCGACAGCAGGAAAGGAATTCCCAAATCCACCATCAGGCTTATGAGCGATTTCACGCTGCAGCCTTTTCTTTTGGGAGTGTGGCACTATGTTGTGACAGAGCAGCTGAACAACAAGTTTGGGAAAGAAACTTTTGATGCCTGGTGTCCGCCGAAAGATCGTGCGGAGCGTAAGTATGAGGGCAATATGGGAAGTGGCATTATACGGGAAATAAACGTTGAAATGCTAACGACATTTACAGATGAAGCAATAGCCGAAGGTGAAACGGTGGTGACACAAGAGCCTGCAGCAGAGGAAACAGTGATGCCAGTACTTGACGCTGACCCCAAAAGGATCACTGTTAACAACTACGGTACCGTTCAAAACCAGAAGTTCATTTCTGTCGAGACGATGCATGGCGATATTCATCTGTGAGGAAAAGTGTAATGGCAAAAATTGACAACCACGGGGACGTTACGAACCAGAAAGTGATCAACATCCAGAACATGTTGGGGAATGTAGGCGTATCCTATGTGTTTATGTCTTCACAGTTCACAACTGCCGGCGGTATGATAAACACGGGCGTTTCCCTGAACACAAACTACTACAACTTATTCGTGATTGGTGAAGAAACATATAGCGATGGTCATTTTATCGTTCCGAAAGACCGTGCGTTAACAGAGAGCATGGCACCGGAAACAAAAACACTATTTTCTTCTTTAAGCGATGATGAAATCGCCCAAATTAAGACATTTCCATCACTCTTTGCGAGTGAGAATCGTGGATATGGTAAGACCGACGAAGATCATCAGGCTTGCTATGGTTTGGTTACAGACATTCGAGTTCAAGACAATGGCATTAAAATTCATTTCCAACCTCTATCTCCCATCTCACAACAACGGCTGAACGAGATCATCTATAAACTTGGCATTCAAGGAACGCCAAGTTTTAATGAACTGAATCGAACCCATTGGGCAATCAAGCGGGTGAATCTTATTGAGGAGTTGAAAGCAGCGGGAATCAGTGTGCTTGCCCCGACATAATTCACATAAAAACTATTAAAGTAAAACCAACATTTTTGTCCGAAGTTGGTTAAACAATTAGCTCGGATTAATCTTGGAGGATATAAAATGGCAAACGAACCTGAGAATATCATGCCTGAGAAATGGGTGAATCTTGAAGATATCGCCATCCATTTGAGCATGAGTGAAGATACCGTGCGTACTTGGGTTAAAGATGGTAAATTGCCCTTTTATAGGGCAGGCAAACGTTACAAATTTAAAATTTCAGAAGTTGATGAATGGATACGAGCAGGCAAAATTAAAGAATGATCCACTATTCGGTGATTCCACTATCAACCCGATCTTTTGTTTTTATGGCTATATCGATTTTCCCCGTTTCTGGTTTGGGAACCACGGTCAGATGTTTTTCATTCAGAAAGCTTTTTAAGCTGCCGGGCAATTTGATCTGCCGTTTCGGGGCTGATCAGGTGTTCCAATCGGCAGGCATCCTCTGCGGCAATGGAAGCTTCGACACCAAGGAAGTTATGAAGAAACCTTTTGAGTAATTCGTTTCTTTTTTTAACCTCGGCAGCCGCGTTTTGGCCATTCTTCGTTAAGGAGACAGTGCCATATTTTTCTTTGGTAACGTAACCCGCCTCTCTGAGAATATTCATCATGCTGCTAACGCTGGCTTTGGAAACACCAAGCGCATTTGCGATGTCAGTCGAACGTATGCCTTCCTTGCTGGGTAATTCCAGCATAACCTTCAAATAATTCTCTTTGGACGGAGTAAGCTTTCCTATGTAGCCATGCATCGTCATTTTCCTAATACCCCCTGATCATATTCCCGCACTTCGGGCAAACATCTTTGTGTTGTAAGCAAACGGCACCTTTCAAGTCGATCCAATCAGCCATAGAAATTCATCATCACGTATTACTTTACAAAATATTATTGGCATATGCTCATAACAATCATAAATCTGAATTGGGCATATGTCAATAACTATGCGTTCGAGATTCAAATAAATACTTTCGCCTATGCGTAGGTTCTAATGGCGGATTAATAAGGTACAAGAATAAGCAATTGGTTCGTTTATCTGGCTGAAACTATGAAAGGCATCATTTACGGGATCCAGAAACACGAAAAGTAATTTACATATGCTCATAATGGTGCTAGAATTGATGTGAAAAACAAATAGAAAGTGTGGATAGTGAAATGATCAAAACAGATGTACTGGTAATTGGTGGAAGCGCTACGGGCCTTGTGGCTGCAATGACAGCAAAATCAAATTATCCGGACAAAAGCGTAACGCTGATCCGAAAAGAAGAAAAGGTGATGATTCCCTGCGGGATACCCTATATATTCAGCACGGTTGAATGCAGTGACAATAACGTGCTGCCTGACGGCGGTCTTAAAAACCTCGGCGTTGAAATCATCATAGGCGAAGTAACAAGCGTGGATGCAAAAGCGAAAGTGTGCGCTGTAAAAAACGGCGAATCGATCGAATACGACAAGTTGATACTGGGTACGGGTTCACTCCCGTCCGTACCTGCCTGGCTGAAAGGCTCGAATTTACAGAACGTCTTCACCATTCCCAAGAACAAAACATACCTCGACGAACTGCATAAAAAGCTGGACGGCCTTGAAAAAGTCGTCGTGATCGGCGCGGGTTTTATCGGCGTTGAGATGTCCGATGAACTCAACAAAGCCGGGAAAAACGTTACCCTTGTAGAAATCCTGCCCCGTGTTCTTGGCGCTACGTTTGACGACGAATTTGCAGCCGAAGCGGAACGCTTGCTGGTCGAGCGCGGCGTCCATGTGAAAACGAACTGCGGCGTCAAAGAGATCATGGGTGATCAGAGCGTGAACAAAGTGACACTAAACAACGGCGAAACGCTGGATGCAGATGCTGTGATCCTTGCGCTGGGCTATCTCCCGAATACGGAACTGGCGAAGTCTATGGGGCTTGAGATCAATGATTTTGGGTTCATCAAGGCGGACCAGTACCGGCGTACAAGTATTAAGGACGTTTTTGCGGCAGGCGACTGCGCGGCCAAGATTGATTTCGCGACCGGTATGCCCAGCAGGATCATGCTCGCCTCGACGGCGTGTACCGAAGCAAGAACAGCCGGAATGAATATCTATGAGCTCAGTACAGTGAATACGTTCCGTGGTACAATTGGTATTTACTCTACCTGTATTGGAGAAACCGCGTTCGGCGTGGCAGGCCTGATTGAGCAGAACGCAATTGCTGAAGGATTTAAAATCGTGACCGGCTCGTTTACGGGCGTCAACAGGCACCCGGGCAAAATAGCGGATGCGCATAAAGAAACGGTCAAGCTGATTGTTTCCAAGCAGTCCGGCGTTATCCTGGGTGGCGAAGTCATGGGCGGCAAGTGCGCTGGACAACTTGTCAACGTGATCGGCGTTGCCATCCAAAGCCACATGACGGTCAACGACCTGCTGATGATGCAGATCGGAACACAGCCCATGCTGACTGCGTCGCCGGCCGGTTTCCCGTTGATCAAAGCTGCGGAAGCTGTGGCGAAAACGCTGAAACACTCCTAATCAACTGTATTTATCAGACAAGAGGGCACTAGCCCTCTTTTTCTATAACTCTGTACGCGTTTGCCAATGGCTATTCCGCGGAGAAATGTTACGATAATCTTCTAATGCCATTTGTAATATATGCTTATCACCGAAGCAGTGAAATGGAAGTAAGAAGATTGCACCTTTCATGATGCAAGAAAAAGTTCAAAATTATTATTGACATATGCCCATAATAGGATTATCATGAGTTATGGGCATAAGTCATTAACCGACTCGCAAACCTAATTGAAAAGGAGATTGATTTTCATGAAAATTGCAGTATCTGCAACAGGGATTACAATGGATAGCCAGATGGATCAGCGGTTCGGACGAGCGGCAAGCTTCATTATAGTTCAAACAGAAACGATGGAATTTGAAGCACTGGATAACACCGCGTCGGCATCTGCGGGCGGAGCCGGGATCTCGGCTGCTCAGATGATCGCGGATAAGGATGTCAAAGCGATTATCACGGGCAATGTCGGCCCTAACGCCATGAACGTGCTCAAAGCCGCAAGTATAGAAATATACAAAGGTCACAATGCTTCCGTAAAAGAGAATGTCGAACAATACAACAAAGGGACGCTCGAAAAAACCCAAACCACAGTACCGTCACACTTTGGCATGGGATTGAAATCATGAAGATAGCGGTACTAAGCGGAAAAGGCGGCACCGGGAAAACGACAGTCGCTGCAAGCCTTGCTGTTGCGCTGAGCAACAGCCAATATATTGATTGCGATGTTGAGGAACCCAACGGCGCACTGTTTTTAAGGCCTGAAATCAACGAAACAATTCCCGTCAATGTTCTGGTACCCAAGGTCGATGAAGAGAAATGCGATGGGTGTGGAGCCTGCGCAAAAGCTTGCCGGTTCAATGCCCTTGCAGTCGTTAAGAAAAAGGTGCTCCTATTTCCTGAGGTGTGTCATCACTGCGGCGCGTGTGCGATTGCATGTCCACAAAAAGCGATCACAGAAGTGCAAAGAGAAATCGGTGTTGTGGAAGCGGATAAAGACGGACATTTTTTGCAGGGCAGGCTCAATATCGGAGAGCCAATCACAATACCGATCATACAAAAATTAAAGCAATGTATGCGAAAGGACGCAATCAATATTCTTGATTGTTCTCCGGGTGCGTCCTGTACTGTCGTGCAAACAATCGACAGCTGCGATTATTGTATCCTGGTGACCGAACCGACACCTTTTGGTCTGCATGATCTGAAGATTGCTGTTGCGCTGGTAAGGAAAATGAACATACCTTTCGGCGTTGTACTGAATAAAGCAATGGATGAGGATCAAAGCATTCAAACCTATTGCATGCAAGAGAAAATACCCGTATTGATGGAGATACCGTTTTTACGGGAGATCGCTGAAAACTATTCAAAAGGTTTACTGCCAGTGCAGATGGATGCGGAATGGGGCTATCAATTCATGCAGATGTTTTCCAGGATCAATGGAGGTGAAGCGCTGTGAAGCAGGTCGTATTCATCAGCGGCAAAGGCGGAACGGGGAAAAGCACGATCGTCGCTTCGCTGAGCCTTCTCGTAAAGAATAAGATCATGGCGGACTGCGATGTGGACGCGCCTAATCTGCATCTGCTGATCAAAGGTGAACGGTTGCGTAAGAATGATTATTATGGCGCTGAGTGTGCAGTCATCGATACGGACAAGTGTATATCTTGTGGCATTTGCAGGGAAACATGCCGGTTTGACGCGATTTCTGATGACATAAAAATTGTGCCGATGAAATGCGAAGGATGCGGGGCTTGTACACTTGTTTGTCCGCAGGAAGCAATTTCACTGATGGATGTGAAAATCGGAAAAACCTATGTAGATTACACAGACCGCGGCATATTCTCCCATGCGCTTCTGGATATCGGCGCGGAAGGTTCCGGGAAACTGGTAACGGAGGTCAAGGAAAATCTATTCGCCTTTATCAACGGAGAAGAATGGGCGCTGATCGATGGTTCTCCGGGTATCGGATGTTCTGTTATTGCATCTATCACAGGTGCTGATGCGGTTGTTGCGGTATGCGAGCCTACGAAATCAGGGCAAAGCGATTTGGAAAGAGTGCTCGGCGTAGCAAGACATTTCGGGATTCCCGCATTTGTATGTATCAATAAGTATGACTTAAATCTCGAAATCACCGAAGAGATCCAAGCGTTTTGCGAAAGAAACGAGTTCTCTTTGATCGGTAAATTGCCATTCGAGCCAGCCATTGTAAAAGCGCTGCAGACGCTGAAAACTCCAGTTGAAGCCGGTATTGAAAATATCGTGACAGCGATTGAGCATGTATGGAGTGAATTGAAAACGCAGCTTGCCACGCAATAAAAATAGCAGGAGGAAATAACATGTATATCGCGATTGCAACAGACGGAGGCTCCGTATCGCCGCACTTTGGAAGATGCCAGACATATACGCTGGTCGATATTGCGGACGGCATAATAAAGTCTAAAAAGGAAGTCAACAACCCGGGGCACGAGCCAGGTGCCATCCCTCAGTATTTACACAACCTAGGCGCTAAATGCATTGTATGCGGCGGCATGGGAGGACGGGCCATGGGTTTTTTTGAAGAGCTTGGGATGGAAATACAGACTGGTGTGACGGGAAAGATTGATGAAGTGATTGATGCGCTTGGCAAAGGAACGCTTGCCGGAGGGAAAAGCGCGTGTACACCGGGTGCGGGACGTGGGTATGGCATTGAAAAAACGGAATGTGACCATCCCCATGAAGAAATATAAAGGAGGTTGAACATGATGCCAAGAGGAGATGGAACAGGCCCTATGGGTCAAGGTCCTGTCGGCGGGGGCAACGCAGGCAGGGGTGGTAGAATCGGCCGGATGGGAGGCAGTATGGCTGCAGGCCCCGGAGGAGTTTGCGTTTGCCCAAAATGCGGTGAGAAAGTATCGCATCAGGTGGGAACGTCTTGCACCTCGCTGTCTTGTCCAAAATGTGGAGCAAAGATGGTCAGAGGCCAGTAACTGCAAAACAGTAAGTGTTGAGTTAAACTAGCACGATTTGTCCCAAACGAAAGTATAGCGGAACCATATTCCGCTCAAAGAGCAAAGGAGGAAACAATTATGCCAAGGGGAGACGGAACCGGACCTATGGGAATGGGTCCGATGACAGGACGAGCCAGGGGCTACTGTGCGGGATTTGCAGCACCCGGATATACAAACATCGGGTTTGGTATGGGGCGCGGGCGTGGCTTCAGAAGGATTTACTTTGCAACCGGCACGCCAGGCTGGGCACGCTACGGTGCTAATCCAAGTGGATTTGCAGCGAATGCCTTTACAGGGGCGATGCCTGATGTGGACGAAAAGCAAGCTCTGCAAAGTCAAGCTGCCTTTTTGGAAAGCCAGTTAACGCAAATACGCAAACGATTGAAAGGCTTTGAAGAAGCCGAGTAACGCACGCAAGCAAAAGAAAAGGAGACGGGAACCCCTATCTCCTTTTCGCATATAGGGAAAGATGCAAATAACGCTGCGGTCTCTCGTAACACATTCAATATACTCTGAGAATCGAAAAGAAGGGGACGCAATTATGTTGGTATTTGGGCCTGTGCCATCTCGGCGGTTGGGGCAAAGTCTAGGCATCAATCACATCCCACCCAAAGCATGCCCCTATTCGTGTGTTTATTGTCAGCTCGGCCGGACAAACCATATGAGCACAAAAAGACGCGATTTTTATATGCCTGAAGAAATATACGCTCAAACCAAGCAAAAGCTATCCGATATAGGCGGGGAACATGTGGATTATCTGACCTTTGTTCCGGATGGCGAACCGACATTGGATATCCATTTAGGACGGCATCTTGATTTACTAAAACCATTTGGCATTAAAACTGCGGTCATCACTAACGCGTCGCTGTTATGGATGGATGACGTTCAAGAGGATTTGATCAAAGCCGACTGGGTATCTGTGAAAATTGACGCGGTCGATCAGGATATCTGGCATAAGATCGACAGACCGCATGGCGCGCTTAGATTGGATAGGATTTTACAGGGTGTGATGGATTTTGCACGAAAATTTGGAGGAACGCTTGTCACAGAAACGATGTTGGTTCATGGGTTGAATGACCATAAGGCGCATATCAAAGAAATCGCGGATTGTATCAGTTGCATCAAACCCGAAAAAGCATATCTGCTTGTTCCAACCAGACCGCCCGCAGAAACAAGCGTTTTTAAACCGACGGAAGAGTCGTTGCGAAATGCGTACGATATATTTCGTCAAAACGATCTTAAAGTGGAATGTATTGCAGGGGATGAAGGCGACAATTTCTATTTTTCAGATGATTTTATCAATGACTTATTGAGCATTACAGCAGTTCATCCGGTGAAAGAAGACGTCGTGCTTGATTTGCTGAAAAGGCAGGGTTTGGACAGATCGGTTATCGATCAGCT
The DNA here is from genome assembly GCA_035326105.1 of Bacilli bacterium. NCBI lineage: Bacteria > Bacillati > Bacillota > Bacilli > Bacilli bacterium. The sequence continues at coordinate 567,720 of DAOKYO010000002.1, read as the reverse complement.
TGTCAGTAAACAGATGATCAATTCATACGAATATGAAGGAAAGCGGTTCTATAGAAGGAACCTGTAAATAATGATTGAGTAGGGATCGGTATGGAGATATTTCTTGAGTGCTTACCTTGCATACTGCGGCAGGCACTCCAAGCATCACGGATGTCAACGGATAATATTGCGTTGCAAACGATAATTATGGATGAAGCAATAAGCATCTTAAGCCAATACAAATCCTTTAGGAATTCGCCTGAGGTCGCCAGAGAAATACATCGGATTGTAAAAGAGCAGACAGGGAATGTAGATCCTTATTGTCAGATCAAGCGAAAAGATTTGCAGATGGCGCTTAGCCTCTATCCAAAACTAAAACTGTTCGTTGAAAGCAAAGAAGACCGTTTATATTGGGCGCTGAAAGCCGGTGCAATCGGAAATATGCTTGATTCTGCCTTAGGTTTCGGATACGATATAGAAGGAAGTATGGATGATGAACTGGGCAAGCCTTTTGCTGTTTGTGATGTGTCTATAATGAAACAACGATTAAAAACAGCGAAAAGCCTTTTGGTCATCGGGGATAACGTAGGCGAAACGGTGTTTGACTGTTTGCTTCTGCAACAGCTTCCAAGCCTTGAATTGACGTATGCGGTACGAAGCGCTCCCATCATCAACGACGCAACCATAGAGGACGCACAAGCATCCGGACTGGGTCAATATGCCAGAATTGTTACCACGGGGTGCGGTGCGCCGGGTGTGCTGCTGAATGAGTGCAGCGAAGCGTTCCTGGACATCTTTTACAACGCGGACATTGTGATCAGCAAAGGACAAGGCAATTACGAAACCCTTTCGGATTGTGACAGGGAATTATTCTTTCTGTTGAAAGCCAAGTGCCCGGTGATTGCAGAACTGTTAGGAGTGGGACTAAACGAGTTCGTTTTTAAGTTTATTGAATGTGAGAAAGCCAAAGAATAACACAGCGCTTGCTCAAAAGAATGAAAAGTGAGGTTTCATATGGCAAGACCAACAAAGTGGCGGCAGATTGAGTATATTCCAACTGTTGAGAACTTTATACCGTCGAATCAGCAGAGTACCCAATTTGATGAAAACATATTGAAGCTGGAGGAGCTGGAGGCCATCCGCCTAAAGGATCTGGAAGGCTTGGAACAGGAAGAGTGTGCGGAAAAAATGCAGGTGTCCCGGCCAACTTTCCAGCGGATACTCCTTTTGGCGAGAGAAAAGGTAGCGGATAGTCTGATTCACGGAAAGGCGATTCGTATTGAGGGCGGCAATTTTACGCGCAATATATGTCCGGTCCGATGTCTTGGCTGCGGTCATGAATGGACGGAGAGTTTTGAAAACATGGAGCAGATCGGTGCCGGAGACTATACATGCCCAAAGTGTGGTTCAAAGAATATTGTTTGCGGCCGTGGCAAAAGAGGCGAGTTTTGTAAGGGCCATTGTCACCGCCACGGAAGATATTGATCATCAGGCATACGGAATCATGATTGACATAGGCTCATCAGAATGATACCATAGTTATGGTCTTATGTTCATAATGCGCAGAAAAGTGTTGATGTATGATTGATGGTTTCGATTGCGACAGACGATTTTGTAAATAACGAAAGTATTCTTGCTGAGCATGGACATTCTTTTAATTTAGGTCATAACAAAATCAAGATGCTGTTTGATAACGGGCACCCAGCTGTTTATTACCCTAACGCAGCTATCATTGGAAGCGATCGGCAGAAGGAAATTGCATTGTACTTGCCTTATGGTTAAATGGAAAATGGGAAATTTCTTAAAGCGAATTACTTTATACAGGTTGCTTGAGACGTGTTGGATATTTAACAGCCAAATAAAGGAGCACCTTTCGTGATACATACGTTTTCTATGAACCATCTGAATTTTGTGGTCGACGGAAACAGCGGGAGCATTCATGTTGTGGACGATGTCGGGTTTGACATTATCCGGGATAAACAGGAGCTGCCTTGTGTAGACGAAGTCGTAAAGTCATTATGCAATCAATACAAAAAGGCGGATATTCTTGATGCCTTCACAGAAATAGAGCTGTTGATCAAAGAGGGTTCACTGTTCACGCCTGAAAGCAAGCTCAAAGCCGCCGCGGCATTGAAGCCTGAACATTCTGGAATCAAGGCTCTTTGCCTGCATGTTTCGCATGACTGCAATTTGCGGTGCGAATATTGCTTTGCGAGCAAGGGAGATTATCAAACCGGTCGAAAATTGATGCCAGAGGACGTTGCGTTGAAAGCCACGGATTATCTTGTTGAGCAATCCGGACATAGACATACGATTGAGATAGATTTCTTTGGTGGAGAGCCGCTGCTTAATTTTGAAACTGTAAAAGCTGTCGTTGCGTATGGCAGGGAATTGGAACATCATACAGGCAAGCGTTTCTACTTTACGATAACGACAAACGCAACCTTGCTGAATGATGAACGCATTGATTTCATCAATGAACATATGGACAATGTTGTCATCAGTATTGACGGCCGGAAGGAAATCCATGACGCAGTTCGTCATGATGCGCATGGAAGAGGCAGCTATGATGATATTATCCCGCTTGCCCAGAAGCTGGTGGCTGGAAGGAACGGGAAAAGTTATTTTGTAAGAGGTACCTTTACAACGAAAAACAAGGACTTTTCCCATGATGTCTTTCATTTGGCTGATCTCGGGTTCAAGGAAATATCCGTTGAACCTGTGGTGGGGTCTGGTGATGCAATGTTTATCAAGGAGTCGGACATCCCTGAGATCTTTTCGGAATATGAACGCTTGGCATTGCAGTATTTGGAAAGGATTCGAAACGGGAAACCATTCCGGTTTTATCACTTCAATCTGGATCTTTATAATGGGCCGTGTCTTTTTAAGAGGATCACATCCTGCGGTGCAGGCTTTGAATACTTAGCCGTATCGCCGGATGGAATTATCTATCCCTGTCATCAGTTTGTCGGGCAGGATGAGTTTGTTTTAGGGAATGTGTTTAACGGCATCGAGAATACAGAGTTAGCAGGGAAATTTAAGAATAATACCATTCTTGCCAAGAAGGCTTGTAGCAAGTGCTGGGCAAAACTTTTTTGTTCGGGTGGTTGCCACGCCAATGCTTGGTTTACAAATGGAGATCTGACAATGCCCAATGAAATGTCTTGTGTCCTGCAAAAGAAACGAATTGAATGCGCCATCATGATTCAGTACTTGCTTAAAGCTGAATGTAATGTAACAAATGCAATATAGAAGTAGAGGACGAAACTATATGGGATGCTTTGACTTTTCCGATATTGTGCTTGACCATTTTATGAATCCAAGAAATATTGGCGGCATGGATGATGCAAACGGTATTGGAGCCATTGGTGAACCCAGTTGTGGGGATGCATTAACGATATATATCCAGGTAAACGATAATGTGATTACAGATATCAGCTTTTTAGTCCATGGCTGTGTAGCGGCGATTGCAACAAGTAGTATGACAACAGTACTTGCCAAAGGAAAAACCTTAGAGGAAGCATATCAAATTACAGAAGAAAATATTACTGATGCTATGGGAGGATTACCCGATCATAAGCTTCATTGTTCTTTGCTTGGCCCTGAGGCGCTCAAGAAAGCGATTGACAATTATAGGCAGAATGAAGAACATGATGGTTGGAGGCGCGAGAATGCTTGAGGAAAATAAAAAACATGATAGCGAAAGCTATAAAATAAGTTCTGACTGTTTGCTGAAAAGCAAACACGAGCCTAATTCGATTAAGAACGTCATCGGTGTCGTAAGCGGTAAAGGTGGTGTTGGTAAATCGCTCATCACTTCCATGACAGCGGTGATGCTGCGCCGAAAAGGATATCAGGTCGGTGTCATGGATGCAGATATTACAGGACCTTCTATACCGAAAATATTTGGTGCAGAAGATCTTAAGCCGGATAATAGGGAAAAGGGTCTTTTCCCTATCCGCACACAAAGCGATATTAAACTGATGTCAATAAACCTGCTACTCAATAGAAAAGACGACCCTGTAATCTGGCGTGGCCCTCTAATTGCAAAAACGGTCAAACACTTTTGGACTGATGTAGTCTGGGGAAATTTAGATTATTTGCTGATCGATATGCCGCCGGGTACTGGTGATGTCCCTCTTACTATATTTCAATCAATTCCCCTCAACGGTATTATCATTGTCACTTCTCCTCAGGATCTTGTCTCGCTGATCGTCAGGAAAGCCTATAGAATGGCAAAGGTCATGAATATCCCGGTACTGGGATTCGTTGAAAACATGAGCTATGCAGTTTGTCCAAAGTGTGGTGATCATATTGATATCTTTGGAAAAAGCAAAGCAACAAGGGTTGCCCGAGAAATGGGAATTCCCTTACTTGGCCAAGTGCCGGTTGACCCGGAACTTGCTGCTATATGTGACAAGGGTGAGATTGAGATGATGCGAAAAAACTATCTGTGCGAAGTTGAGGAATTATTGGGCAACCTACATGCTGGGGGGAAAAATCATGAGTGAGCTGATGCCCAAAATTGAGACTGCAATAACGATAAGGTATGCTGAAACGGATCAAATGGGAATTGCCCATCACTCCAATTATCCGGTGTGGTTCGAAATCGGCAGAACGGATTTCTTCAGACAGATTGGGTTTCCTTATTCCGAAATTGAAAGCAACGGAATTCTTTTACCGCTTACGGATATGAAATGCAAATTCATAAAGCCGGCCAGGTTTGAGGATTCTCTTGTAATTCAAACTTTTATTTATCGTCTTTTACATGTCAGAGTTGGGTTTCATTATGATGTGTATCATAAAGAAACAGGGGCCATGATCGCTACCGGTGAAACAAACCATGGATGGACCGACCGTCAGTTACATCCGATCGGCATTGAAACACGCTTCCCCGCGCTGTATGAAGCGTTGCGGTTCAGCGTAAAAAATGAGTATTGACACTGCAATGCAATATGCATTCCGACCTTCATTATAAACCATCATACTTACATTGAAAGGGACAACATGAGAAAGATAGGGATTATCATATGCGCACGATACCAAAGCTGCGGTGGTGGGAAATGCTTGAGAGCGTTAAGGGAAAGGGTAGGCGGATTTTCGATATATTCTCCTGAAGAAGAAGTCGAGTTGGTTGGGTATTCCTTTTGCGGTGGTTGCCCGGGAGGAAATATTGAATACGTCCCGGAAGAGATGATCAAAAATGGAGCGGAAGCCATTCATCTTGCAACCGGACTCGTGGTAGGATACCCACCTTGCCCCTATATCATTGCATTCAAAGCTTTGATTGAATCAAAGCACCAAATAAAGGTTGTCGTGGGAACACATCCGATCCCTATGAAGTATGCTGTCGCGCATAGAAACCTGCCTTTTTGGGATGAAGCCAAAATGGATAGCGTTGCACCTGAACTCTTTCGTGACTCTGAGCCGGTCATGAAAGCCTACGATTAGTGAAAGGAAAACACAATGACAAAAAAAGCATCTAATTTCAGGTCTTGCCTCCAGCCAACAACCAAGGTCCTCGTTTCGTGCAGAGGATTGAATGGAGAAAACAATGCTCTGGCGGTCGGCTACTGCTGCAATTGCAGTTATGATCCGCCAATGGTGATGGTGGGGATTGTCCCTTCCCGTTATTCTTATAAGTTGATCAAGGAATCAGGGTGCTTCGTTGTCAATCTTGTGGGTAAAGACAACAAAGAGTTGTTTGACTATCTTGGATCCCATAGTGGCAGAGATGAGGATAAGCTTAAGGCAATCGGAGCCAAAATAGGGGAAGCGATAAAAATCAATGCACCCATACTCGAGGATTGTCCTGTCAATATTGAATGTACGATCGTTGATTCCCTCGTCACCGGTTCGCATCATATGTTTGTCGGCAAAGTGGACTATGTCCACGCTATTGAAGCCTTGGTAAAAGCAAATGGAGACTTGGATTTCAGCACAATGAAGTTTCTATAATTCTGAAGTTTTGATTGGGCTGTGACAGCAGGGCGAATGTCAGCACCTTCTCTTAACAATCCTTGACTTGTCACTCATTAACATAGCAATATAATGAAGGGTAATAGAGTTTTACGTGGCTTGGTGTAAAGAAAAATATACTATGCCAAAAATGGCACATTTACAGGCGTTGTGGTGCCTGATAAACTACTACCATACGGCTAAAACTCGTGGTCAAAAATGATATCACCAATCTGGATGAATTGATTGTTGAAACGTGGCCCTTACCGGCTGGACGGGCGGACTTTTTAAGATGCTATCGCCTAAGAAGACCAGATGGAACCTTATTAATTGAGGCGATTAGCCAATGGGTGATTATCGACAGTCGAAATAATATGATTCAAAGAGGATCGTGTGTTTCCTATGGAGAAGATAAAGAATTCTATGACGATATGGTTTTGGAGGGAAAGATAGATAAGCTCGATGATTTTGCTTTATCGAATAAGGGCGAAGAGTATACTTATGCTGTGGAATATGGAGATATCGATCATAATCTTCATATGAATAACACCAAGTATTGTTTGGCCATCAGTAATTTTCTTAAACCAAGTCCGGACGTCATTCTTAAAGAGTATCAAATTGACTATTTGCACGAGACGAGATATCAAGGAAAACTATCCTTTTTTAAATCTGTCGGGGAAAAGGTCGCATTGGTTGAAGGCTATCACGATGGCAAGATTTCTACGCGGGCCGAAATTCATTATCAGAAAGTGAAGTAGATAATATGAATGATTACACGATTACAATTATAGGTATTGTTGTTTTAGCCTTGTCAACCCCTCTAGGGGCGGCGATGATTTTCTTTTTTAAAAACCGAATTCCCCCTAAACTCGACACCATTTTTCTTGGCTTTGCGGCCGGAGTTATGATTGCCGCCTCGATATGGTCACTTCTTAATCCCGCCATTGAGCAAAGCAGTGCCTGGGGTCAATGGTCCTTTGTTCCGGCGGCTGGGGGATTTATTCTCGGAGGATTGTTTCTTCTTTTGATGGATAGAGTTATTCCGCATTTTCATAGTGCCACCAATGAAGAAGAAGGAATCTCCACAAAAAATTTAAAGCGGTCATGGAAACTTTTCTTGGCGATGACCATCCATAATATTCCTGAAGGATTGTCGGTTGGTTTTGCTTTTGGCGTGGCTTTAGCAATGAAGGATAACCCCAACCCTTCAGTAACTGTTTTAGGAGCGCTCGCGCTTTCAATCGGTATTTCCATTCAGAATTTCCCAGAGGGGGCCTCGGTATCTTTACCGATGGCGGATGTTCTCAAGAGTCGTAAGAAAGCATTTTTAATGGGCGCTCTCAGCGGAATCGTAGAACCAATTTTTGCTATTATTGGCGTTTTATTAGCTTCATCGATTACAGCATTGATGCCGTGGCTCCTCTCTTTTGCGGCCGGAGCGATGATGTTCGTGGTGGCGGAAGAATTGATTCCCGGTGCCCATATTGAAAAATACGAGCATCTCGGAACATTTGGCGTTATGGCAGGCTTCGTTATCATGATGATTTTAGATGTTGCTCTTGGATAAACAATCACAATATTTCATCTTTACCTTTACTCTAGTTGTGTTATTATTATCTAGCGCATGCGCCCGTAGCTCAGTTGGATAGAGTACAACCCTCCGAAGGTTGGGGTCACACGTTCGAATCGTGCCGGGCGCACCATTTAGACATTAAAGTATGCTATCCATCAGCATACTTTTTTATTTGATTCATAAAGTCATAAAATAGAAGTTAATGTAATGCATTTTATCACGGATTTAGCTTCTTAAATTTAGGTATATTTTGTTCTAAAACGTTGCTAATATAGTTCAAATCAACTAACCTTACAAAGGGAAGGAAAAATAAAATGATTGATCAAATTGAAGACAAACTTAGCAAGTTTGAATTGGATACACAAAAACTTTTTTTGAAACTTCGCAAACTCATATTTAAGTGTGAGCCTCAGGTGGAAGAACAGATGTGGGCGGGACTACCATCCTATTACTTTGGTGATTGTTTTATTCGACTGATTCCTTTTGCAAACTACGTGAATATCGAAGCGAGTGGCATTAGAAAGCACATAGAGGAATTAAGCGGTTATAAATTGACGCCCAAGAAAATGCTTAAATTAAGCACTGGTGAGAATATTCCTTGGGAATTAATGATTAAAATTTTCGATGAAACTTTGCATAAATAAATGCAAAATCACAAAAAAATCTTTTGATAAGCACTCAAATGAGTAATTGAATGTTTTTTCAATTGTTTAATTGATTTTTTTTATATATAATAATTCCGCTGCCTCCGTGGTGAAATTGGTAGACGCAATGGACTCAAAATCCATCGGTTAACAGCCATGCCGGTTCGACTCCGGCCGGAGGCACCATATCATGCCGACTTAGCTCAATCGGTAGAGCAACTGAATCGTAATCAGTAGGTTGGGGGTTCAATTCCTCTAGTCGGCACCATTAGTCTTGTGAACCGCCAAAAGGGCGGTTTTTTATATTAGTCAATATATTTGGCATAAGCACATTGTTAGTCATATTTAACTATCGCATCTATAATGACAATGTATTCATTATAAATAATGAATAAGGAGGAAATATGCGAAAAGGAAATAAGGTAAGCATCATTGGGGCGGGATTTGTCGGTAGTGCCATCACCTTTGCCATTATGGATTCAGGGCTAGCCAGTGATATTGTTCTTGTTGATATGAATAAGGAAAAGGCCGAAGGAGAAATAATGGATATTTCCCACGGAGCGGCCTTCGTCAAATCAGTTGATATGAAAGCAGGAGATTATCCTGATCTTACTAACAGTGATATTGTCATTATAACGGCTGGTGCCGCTCAAAAGCCGGGTGAAACAAGATTAGATTTAATCAATAAAAATGCGGCAATATTTAAATCTATTGTTCCACAAGTGGTTAAATATGCTCCGGAAGCAATTATACTAGTCGTCTCTAACCCGGTCGATGTTTTATCGTTTGTTGCCTACAAATTGAGCGGGCTCCCAGCCAACCGGGTGCTTGGAAGCGGAACGGTTCTTGATTCATCGCGTTTGCGCTTTGCTTTGGCTAAGGAATTTGATCTCGATGCCCGCAATGTCCATGCCCATATTGTCGGAGAACACGGAGATAGCGAATTTCCCAATTGGTCAGCGGCCCTAATTGGCAGCATGAAGTTGGCAGATTATTGCCAAGAACACAATATTAATCTTGCGAGTTTGGAGGAGCGCATTTCAAAACAGGTTCGAGAGTATGCTTATCGGATTATTGAGAAAAAAGGATACACAAATTATGCGATTGCGCTAGCGGTAAGAAGAATTGTTGAAGCGATATTGCGCGATGAGAATTCAGTATTGTCGGTTTCCACGCTGGATGAAACGGGATCGGCCTATTATTCCGTACCGACTGTTGTTGGTAAAAATGGGAAAATTATGAACCTAGTGCCAAAGATGAACGATGAAGAAAGTTTGAAACTTGCCGAAAGTCGCCAGGTGCTTAAGGAAACGATAGCCAAAATCGAACTTTAAAATAGTTAAATTCTAAATTTCGTTGATTAATATCATTGGAATTTTTATTCAATTGCTTTATTTAAATAACCTAGATTTACTTTTTATCCCTTTGGCAAAAATATCCTTGCAATGCGCTATATTAATATATATAATTACTAACGCAAGCCAGTTGCAATGGGTATTTAGCTCAGCTGGGAGAGCATCTGTTTGACGTACAGAAGGTCGGGGGTTCGATCCCCTCAGTACCCACCATTGAAGTCTTGTTCACTAATTTAGCGGTTGATAATCGATTTCTTAGTGATTAAATAATTAGGAAGGTCACCCGACCTTCCTTTTTTAGTCGGTAATGCAATCTTTTGTCAAATAAATGTAATTATTCACTAATGACAATGCAAGCCAAGTTGTTTTTTGCTAAAATCAGCATGTGAGGTTAATGTATGCCAGAACGTTATTTATTAGAATCAGTTTATAATTTTCGGGATATCGGGGGATATCCTTTATTAAATGGAAAACGTACAAAATACGGAGTTTTATTTCGCTCAGGATCACTCAGTTATGCAACAAAAGAAGACGTTAAGAAAATTGAAGATATCGGTATTAAAACGATTATCGATTTACGGGGCGATAAAGAGCACAATGAATTACCCGATCTAACTCAAGCCAGCAAAAAAATCACCGCGTATCATTTACCGGTTAATGGCGGGGGGCGCGTGCCGGTTGACGAAGATGATATGCTTGCGAGTTACATGGAAATGGTGGAAGAGCCGGTATCGGCCCGTGCAATTTTTTCTACGATTGCCCATGCCGAAAAGCCTATTCTCATTCACTGTACGGCCGGCAAAGATCGGACGGGTGTATTTACGGCCCTTTTGCTCGCTTTAGCAGGAGTTACCCACGATGACATCAATGCCGATTACTTACTATCGATTCCTTATCTACGGGCCATGATGAGCCTAACGCTAGACCGCCATCCCGATTTTCCCCGCGCCTGCCTTTTTCCCAAAGCCGATTTTCTCAGTAAATTTTGGAATGAGTTTAGAGGCCGATACGGACTGGTGAGCGAATATTTGGATTATATTGGCCTCAGTGGAGAAGAAATCGACATTTTGTCTCATCTATTAAAGTAAAAAATATAGTTAACGTTAAGCGCTTACTTAAATTGTTAAACTTTGCTTTTCCTCTTTTGTTTTTGTGATATAATTTTGATGAAAACAAATCGTGGAGGATTATATGAACAAAAAATGGCCGAAAATATTCGGTATTACTTTGGCTACTTTAGCTCTTACGGGATGTACTTTATTTACGAATGCCAACAACTATGCTAATTCATTTAACGAAACGGCTTTTAGATATGTGACGGCGACAGGATCATTATCTTTTTCCGCGGTGGGCGAAAATATAATCGTCTCTTTTACCGATGAAGATACAGGGTTAACTGTGCAACTTGATAATGAAGAGAAAGTGGCTTCATTCGGTATCGCCAAAGTCGCTTTTGATGACATGCGGTTTGATGGCAATGATTTGGTGGCTAAGGGAGACTACTCTCGTTTTTCTATCGTTGACAATGAACTTTTTTATAAGGATATTACCAGCATTGCCAAAACTAGTACTATCCCCTACACCCAATATAAATATTCCTCTAAAGAAGTGACTGTTTCCGATGCCCGTGCTTTACGGGTGACATGGGTAAACGATGATTTAAAAAGTTCTCTTCCCAATGGCTTTGGGGATTATACCAATGTTACTGTCGGCGATTATTTAAATATATACATTGAGACTTCAGCGACCGGGACAATTGGCGAAGAGGTAAAGCCGTTTATTTCCGAAGATATCGCCGGAGCTCTTTTCGCTGAAACGGTGACAACGGGAGACGAAAATGATGCGACCGTAGTTACCAATGTCTATTTTGCCGATGAAACGGATACTGCAAACAAGTTTCTACTGGAGGATCAAAGTTCGACGACCACGGTAATTGAATATCGCTACTTTGATTTAATCGATGCGGAAGGCAATGTTTTGCTTGCTAGTCCATCCAGTGCCAACTTTGAGATGGTAGAGGACAGTCTATATTACATTGTCAGCGATGGCACGACGGAAACAGCGCGTTATTCAATTTCGTTAACTGGAGCGGTTTTAGAAAAAATCGTTACCATTGATCCGATTGTTAATGGCTACCTAGTTGCTCCGGATACAACGCTGGTTGCGGGAGCGTTTAATGGAATTCATATTCTAGCTAGTTTGGTTGAAGCTTAACCCGACAATAAAATATTAAAAGGTCACTGTCGGTGACCTTTTCTTATTGCGCATATTTTTGTCAACATATATAATGGCTTTGCTGCAGTCGTAGTTCAGTGGTAGAACTTCAGCTTCCCAAGCTGACTATGCGGGTTCGATTCCCGTCGACTGCTCCAAAAACATATTGAATTAGTAATTAATTGGCAAAAATCAGTCAAAAGTGACTGATTTTTGGTTATTTAGGGCTTAATAATTATGGTTCAAATCCGACTTGCGGCAGACATCATTAATCAAAATGGGATTTGTGACACGGGTTTGAACTGAGGATGATTAAGTTCTGACACGAGTATGAACATATTTCATATGAAATATTAAAAATCCAAATTATTGAAACAAAATCGTCTAAAATCATGAAATAGACTATTATTTTGGATACCTGTCATTTTTATGAAAAAACCGCCTCTGATAGAGATTGTCCGTTATTAAATCACACATTTAATATTAATTAGTTTATAAACAATCTATACTTAACTGCCCTAGTAGTGGTTTTATGTTTTGTGTTAAAATATTGTCAAATATTGACAAGAAGCATGTTAAATAACAAAAATCTTATTATTAATTTTGAAAAAATGCTTTATATAGGATTACAATTTAGTAGCGATGAAATGGGAACAAAAATGAACTTAACCAATATTGAGCAACTGATTGATAAGCAAATAGACACAAATTACAAAATAAATATTTTTGAGCATGAATTGGCAGGCATTGATTCCGAATTAATCGCGGGTTTAAAAAAGTCTTTCTTATCGAAAGCGAGTAAGAAGGCCATTCTAGAATATTGCACGGCTCGTTTTATGCAAAAACTCTTTAAATACAATCAATATATCAATTTCAGTGATGATGATTTTGCCGCCTTAAGCGATGTATATGCAGAAACGCTAGAAGAAATAGTCCATAGAAAACGTCTATCTAAAAAAACAATCGAAAGCAATCATTTCTTAAGAATAGAAGCTTTTTTATTACGCACAAATCCATTTTTAAAAGAGATAAGCAAAGATGGAATTAAAACTTTTGCAAACGAAGAATACTCCGCTGGTTTTCAAGCGGAGATACTAGGTTTAGACAAGCATCATATAACGGGGCCAATTTTAGATATCGGATGTGGGCAAAACTTTAATTTAGTTAATCACCTAGAAGAATTAGGAATAGAAATATATGGCCTAGATCGATATGATTCAAAGCAAGAGAATATTTTAAAATCTAACTTCTTATCGTTTGATTATGGCACAAATAAATGGCAGTTTATTTTGTCTAACATGGCATTTTCAAATCATTTTAACCGCCATTTAGCTTTTAATGATGAAGAAGTTGAAAAATACGCTGAAGCATACTTCAAAATCCTTAATTCCTTGAAAGTTGGGGGAAAGTTTATTTATGCGCCAAGTATAATCGCAATCGAAAAATTATTAGACAAGAAAAAATTTTCTGTTTTTAATGAAGAGATTGGCTATGGTCTGTCTAGAACGATAATTGAAAAAGTAACAAATTAATGTCGGAGGTTGCAATGGACACAAAAAATAACATAAATATTGAATCGTATAATGCAATTGTCGATGATTGGGCTTCGATAAGAAATAGCAAGGAAGTAAACCAGTGCATTAAAGATTTTTGTAAACTTCTACCATCAAAGGCAAGCGTATTGGATGTCGGCTGTGGAACGGGAAAGCCCATAGACGTCTATCTTTCGGACAGCAAATTCAAGGTAGTGGGAATTGACATATCCAATAAGATGATAGATTTTGCTAAGGAATTGAATCTAGAGAACACCATATTTATTAATACGGACTTTTTAGACTATAAAAATGATGATAAATTTGACGCGATTATTGCTTTTGATAGTATTTGGCATATAGATCTTGATGACCAATTATCGATATACAAAAAGTTTGCTTCCCTATTAGTTGACGATGGCTATTTGCTTTTTACCCATGGAATTAGGCATGAAACTATTTTAGGAAAAATGTTTTCACATAGTTTTTCTTATAGTGCCTTGGCAAAAGATGAACTCAAAAAGGCCCTGATGGATAATAATTTTTCTATCATATCTTGGTATGAAAACTATGAAGAGAAAACAACGGGGACTAGAGATCTTTTAGTTATAGCTCAAAAAAGAACAAGTCATTTAAAATAACTAATCTAAGTCCGCAAAATATACCATAAATCCTTGCTACAATAATTATTGCATAGCTTTAAACAACTCAATTGTGCAAATTGACGAAAAAGTTCATTTATTTACGTAGAAAATATTTAATCATTTTTACTAATTTGCTAAACTTAAAATATAAACGTGAATAACTTGTTTAGTTACTCCGAATTGGAGGATGTTATGGAAAATTTTCGCGATCAATGTATCGATTTATTAGAGACCCGAGGGGTTACTTTGGAAGATATTGCTGAATGTGCCCGCTACTTACAGCAAGATTATCATATCGACTTAAAAAAAGAAGAATTGATGGATTCGGTTCTGAGCGTTATCGATAAACGAGAAGTTCAGTTTGCGATTATGACGGCAATCGAACTCGATATGCTGGCCGAGCAAAGAAAAATGAATAATCCGAAACTGCAGGAGCTGCTCTTGCGTGACGAAGGATTATATGGGGTAGATGAAGTAATAGCCTATGGGATATGCAACCTATATGGCTCCATAGCCCTAACCAATTTTGGCTTTATAGACAAAAACAAATACGGAGTAATCGATAAGCTGAATCGAGCCGGTAAAAACGGAGATCACTGCAATACTTTTATCGATGATATTGTTGGAGCGATTGCCGCATCCGCCGCTTCTCGCTTTGCCCATCGGTGGACAAAGAAAGGAGAAAGCAAATGATCAATATCCTTTATTTGGCCTTACCAAATACTCAATCATTAGATTTTTGGCTTGAATTTGGACTTTCTACGCTTCTTGTGGCCGCTTTGGTTATTTTTGTTTGGCTATTGGTGCGGCGTTGGTTTGCCCGCATCTTTTTTACCTTGGGGGCGGCCGTTTTTGAATTTGCGGTTTTCTTTTCACTTTCGAATTTAGCAATGGCCTCAATGCTCTTTTTGATTTTTCTGGCCACTTTAATTACAATCGCCAATGTTGGTGATTTTCGGATTTTTGCTGCTAACGCTCTTAAAGGGAAAAAATTATCTTTTTTTAGAGTAAAGGGGAAAAGTCGAAACTTTAAAGTCTTTGATAAGGAAGCTTTTTACCACGATATTTTTGCCGCTACTACCAGTCTTTCAAAATCAAAAACCGGAGCAATAATGACTTTTGAAAAAAAGAATCCACTCAATGATTTTATTAAAAACGGAACAATGGTTAATGCTCCAGTATCAAGTGAACTCCTAGTGACAATTTTTTATCCAGGGACGCGTCTTCATGATGGAGCCGTGGTCATTCGCGATAATGTCATTTTGGCGGCCAGTGTCTATTATACGGCGACGACTAAACCGCTGTCAGGAAAGTTTGGAAGCCGGCATCGGGCCGCGATTGGTATCAGTGAAATCACCGATTCCGTTACTGTTGTTGTCAGTGAAGAAACCGGGCGCATTTCAATCGCCTGCGCCGGAGAATTAGAATCGGTTAGCCTTGATAATTTTCCAAGAATATTTCGTGAATATATGGAAGAAGACGGAGACAAGTGATTAAGTTATCATGCAGAGCAAGTATTTTGGAACGGATGGAATCCGCGGCCTGGTCAACGAACAGTTGACGGTCGATATGGCTTATCGCATCGGCCGTTACATCGGTTGTTCATCCAAAAGCCAGCCTCGCCGCATTGTGATTGGACGCGACACTCGAGTCAGCGGTCAACTGCTTTTTAGTGCTCTGGTAACGGGAATTATTGCCAGTGGATCTTGGGTCTACGATATGGGTATTACCACTACTCCGAGTATTTCCTATATCACCCACAAACACCATTTTGATTTTGGTATCATGATAAGCGCCTCACATAACCCATATTATGATAACGGTATAAAAATATTCAGCCATGAGGGCGAAAAAATATCCTCCGCTTTGGAATGTCAAATTGATGAATATATTGACCGCTGCGATGATGACTTGCCTTTCGCCCGAAACGAAAAGATTGGAATTGTTATTGATGGCCTTTATCTAGTGAATGAGTATTTGGATTTTTTGATTGATAAAGCGCATAATTTTAGCAAATTGCGAGTCCTGGTCGATTGCGCTAACGGATCAGCCAGCAAACTGGCACCGATTCTCTTCGCTCGAATAGGCATTCAAACCGATTTTATAAACAACATACCGAATGGGCAGAACATCAATGATTTCTGCGGCTCAACGCACATAAGCACTCTTCAGGAGGCTATGCGAGCTAAAAAATATGATATTGGTTTTAGTTTTGACGGCGATGCCGATCGTCTTCTGGCGGTGGCTCCCAACGGACAAGTGGTCGATGGTGATGCCTTAATATATATCGCTGCCCGCAGTCTTCGCGCCCGCGACAAACTGAATCAAAACACGGTTGTCATGACGGTTATGAGTAATTATGGAACTAAAAAATCCTTAATTGATCAAGGCTTTGCGATTGAAGAAACCGATGTGGGCGACAAGTATGTTCAATCTCTGCTTAAGCAAAAACATCTTTCGCTCGGAGGCGAGCAGAGTGGGCACATTATCTTTATGGATGATTTAAACACGGGAGATGGCTTATTGACCGCGGTTAAAATTTTAAAGGTGATGTGTTCGGAAAATAAAAGTCTGTTGGAATTATTGGAAGGGCTTGAGTATTATCCGCAAAAGCTGATCAACGTTAAAGTCTTCAACAAAAATGCCGTGATGGCCAATGAAGGCCTTCAAAGCATCATTGAAGAAGAAAATAAAAAACTAAAAGGCAAGGGTCGAGTTCTAGTAAGACCGAGCGGAACCGAGCAGTTAATAAGAGTAATGGCGGAAACGCCTTCTATCGAAGAGACGGCCCGCGTTGTCGAGCATATCGCAAATTATATAAATGGACTGGATTATTAAATGGAAAGCAAAAACTACTATGATTTTTTACTAAAAATCAATTCAATCGCACGAATTGGTCTGACTTTCTCGACCGACCCTTACGCGTTGACCAATTATCAGACAATTCTTGATGAATCAAATATGATGATTGAAAGTTTTGAGCATGTCAACCTCACGCCCAATACCATCTTTGAGCGTAGAATTTATCCAACCCCGAACATCAGCGTCCGTACCATTTGTCTTAACGAAAAAGGGCAGGTGCTCTTAGTGCAAGAGGCGAAAGATCAAGGATATTCCCTTCCCGGAGGTTGGTGTGATCTATATGATTCCCCTAGCGAAGCCGCCCGCAATGAGTGTCGGCAAGAGGCGGGAGCCGATGTCGTTATCGAGCGCTTGGTTGGAGTGATTAATCGGACACCATTTGTAAGCCCGGTGAGTGTTCCTGAATATGCGCTTGTATTTAAGGGTAAAGTTCAAGGCTCGCTTCATGAACACGAATATGAAACATTGAATGTGGATTATTTTGATCCTAATGCCCTTCCTACCCTTTCTAAAAAGATGACGGAAGCAGAGATCAAGAGAATTATTTTTGCGGCAATAAACGGAGAAAGTATTTTTGACTGAGAGCAATATGGAAAAAAGAATTTGGTGGAAAAAGGCCGTTGGCTACGAGATATATCCCCAGACATTTGCCGATAGCAACAACGATGGTATCGGTGATTTGCCGGGTATAACTAGTAAACTTCATTATCTAAAAATGCTAGGCATCGATTTAATTTGGATTTGCCCATTTTTAGAGTCGCCGATGGATGATAATGGATACGATATTTCCGATTATTACCGCGTTAATCCATTGTTTGGCACGAATGACGATTTAAAAGAGTTGATCAAACAGGCGCATGAGCTCGGCATCCACGTTATTATGGACTTTGTTCTCAACCACACTTCGGATGAAAATGCTTGGTTTATCGAAGCCCGTAAAAATCGGCAATCGGAAGAACATGATTACTATATTTGGCAACCACCCCGATATGATGAAAAGGGTAATCGACAACCGCCGAATAATTGGCGGGGCTTTTTTAGCGACTCGGCGTGGGCGTATGACGAAGTGGCGGATGAGTATTACATGCGAATTTTCTCCAAGAAAATGCCGGATTTAAATTGGGAAAATCCCCTATTAAGAAAGAAAATCTACGAGATTGCCCGTCACTATTTAGATTTAGGCATTGATGGCTTTCGCCTGGATGCGATTGCCCACTTAGCTCGCGATCTTTCATTTGCCAATTCGACTCAAAATCCGGATTATGATGGATTGACTTTGGATGTAAGTAAGTTTTCTAATCGCGAGCGCCTATTTGATTACCTTCACGAATTTAAGAAAGCGGTATTGGAAGACTATCCCTTGGCTATGACGGTAGGCGAGGTCGGAGGAAGCTCCACTACGCTGACGGCTCTAAAGTATTCCCATAAGGATTATGGATCAATTAATATGGTTTTTAATTTTGATACCTGCTGGGAAAATGGAGCATATGGAAGTGAGACATTACGCGATGATCAAATCATTACTAATGTTTGGAATTTAAAACATAATTTTGCTCGTTGGTATAATGACTGCCATCGCGATGCCTGGCTCCCTTTATATTGGGTAAATCACGATCATCCGCGAGTTCTTAGTCAGTATGGTAATGTGGCTTTTCGAAAAGAATCAGGAAAGATGCTCGCATTAGTTCTCCTGTTTATGTATGGGACACCCTTTCTTTATCAAGGTGAAGAACTTGGAATGAGCAATGTTGACTATCAGTCTTTAGATGACTTTACAAGCGATGTCAGTGCGCGAAATTATATTTTTGATGCGCGTAAACGAGGACTCGATGATGAGCTAATATTACGGTTTTTGAGACGAACATCTCGTATTAACTCTCGCACCCCTATGCAATGGAAAAACGCCCCATATGCCGGATTTAGTCTAGTTCCTCCCCGTATTAAACCCGTGAATAACTATCAGGAAGTAAATGCGGAAGATGAGATAAAAGATCCGGATTCGATTTTTAATTTCTATCGCCAAGCAATCGCCTTACGTAAAGATATGGCAATTCTTGATTCGGTGACGATGAGTGATTTTGTTTTGGAAAATGAAGATGATCCGAATGTCTTTGCCTATCGTCACCCAGGAAAAAAGCACCTTTTTGTTGTGGCTAATTTTCGCCCGTATCCAGTTAATTTTAATTCAAGCTTCTTAGGATTTGAGCATCGTACATTACTCTGTAATTATCTTAATCCGAGTTTAATAGTGGGTGGCAATCAAATAAATTTAAGACCTTTCGAATGCTTCCTTTGGGAGATTGAGGATAATTGATGCGCTATTTTTATCACTTTTGGCTTCAGAAGACGATTGATAGCAACTTGCTATATGATTTCTTCTATGACAATTTTCAAGACAGTGATTTTCGTTTTCGCATGACGACAAAGCGCAATGGCTGCCTTGATACCGAAAGAAATATCGCTGTTGAACTTGAAGGGATAATTCCGATTTTGTCAAACGACTTAGGAACCGGGATCGTATTTGTCGCCTCGCCGATTGATAATGATGTTGCCCACCGGGCGATTATGAAAGCCCGTTCGCTTGGAAACGGACTTTACTTTTTAGCTGAGGTTTTAATTTTAATGCTTGCCGAGAGAGATTATGCCTTGGTACCGGTTCTGCGAAGTCAATTGGATGAAGTACCGCATGAATTAGTCAAAACCGCCGATATGTTTCTAAAATGCGGTCTTAATGCCAGCGACGCGGCTGATAAACTCTATATTCATCGCAATACATTCAATTACCGTCTTTCTAAGTTTATCTCGCTTACTGGGCTGGATATTCGCGATTATTGGACATCGCAGTACTATATGATTTTGAGCCGTATTTCCTCGTCAAAGTAAATTTGTGCACACTGCACTAATCATTTTAGAAATATTGTGATAAACTAAAAATAAAGAATTAAGCAAAGGAGTCATAATATGGCAGAAGTAATTCTTAAAGACGTTTGTAAGCGCTACGAGGGCAACCCGAAAAATTCCGTGACCGATTTTAATATCACGATTTCGGATAAGGAGTTTATCGTCTTCGTCGGCCCATCAGGTTGCGGTAAATCAACTACCCTCCGGATGATTGCTGGTCTAGAAGATATCACAAGTGGCGAATTATATATTGACGGACGACTCTGTAATGATGTTACGCCAAAAGATCGGGGAATCGCAATGGTCTTCCAATCTTATGCGTTATATCCCCATATGACGGTTTACGATAATATGGCATTCGGTTTAAAAATTCAGCATTTACCCAAGGCTGAAATTGATAGCCGGGTTAAAGAAGCCGCCCGGATTCTTGAGATTACCGAATATTTGCAAAGAAAACCGAAAGCTCTATCCGGCGGTCAAAGACAGCGGGTAGCTTTAGGAAGAGCGATTGTTCGTCATGCCAGCGTCGTTTTAATGGATGAGCCATTATCCAACCTTGACGCTAAACTGCGGGTACAAATGCGCTCGGAAATTATTCGTCTGCATGAGCAGATGAACGCGACGACCATTTATGTTACCCACGATCAGACCGAAGCTATGACAATGGCGACACGGATTGTGGTTATGAAGGACGGCTACATTCAGCAGATTGGTTCGCCAATTGAGATTTACCATAAGCCGCGTAATTTGTTTGTTGCCTCCTTTATCGGTAGCCCGGCGATGAATTTCTTTACCGGCATTGTCAAAGGAAGCAAGATTGAACTTGTTCGCCGCTATAAGGAAGATGTCGATGCCAAACTGGTTAAATTCATAAAGATTGAAGGCAATACCATCTATCGTCCAGTTGCTAAAATCAATGTCACCTTGACTGATGAAGAGCATAATGCGATTAAAGGGACTGCGGATGCCGTAGCTTCGCTGCCGGCATCGGTAAAAGAACGGTTGCCGGAAAAAGAAAAAGGTGCTGAAGGAGTGTGGACGGTCGAAGGTAAAGTTGCTTCCTTCATTAAGTATGAAGTAATCAGCGTTAAGAAGACCGATGCCAAATATATCAGCGTGATTGAAAATACAATCTTTGTTCCTTCCGCCGACGATCGGACTGTGCTGGATGTTCCATCTCAATTCCTCGATGCGCTTAAGCCTTATGAAGGCAATATGGTTATCTTCGGCATTCGTCCGGAAGATGTTCACTATAAAGAGAGTCAAGTGGCGCTCGACTACCCGTCAAGCAATTTGGAACTTGACGTAAGCGTTGCAGAATTACTCGGACATGAATACATTCTTCACGGTGGTTTCGCCGGCCAAAAATTAGTGGCTAAGATTCCTGTTGTAAGTGACAAAACCATTCACATCGGGGACAAAATCGACTTGGCTCTTGATTTAGGAAAAGCTCATTTCTTCAAGATTGACACCCCCGAAGAAGCAGAATCTTTGCCGGAATCAGAAAAAGGACTTTGCATTATTTAACGAAGCCGCTTTTAAAAAGCAGATTACTTAACACAACGCCTAGCTTTCATTGGGAAGCGGGCGTTTTTTTGCGTTATTTTTGACCTTTTTATTTACTTGTCATTTTTGGCTACTTAACAAAATAAGTAAAAGTTAAAAATTTGGCACTGAAATTGAAAAAAACGACCTTTTTATCATTTGAAACCGCTATCAAAAAAACTTTACAAGATTAACCTATTAAGTATAATGTAATTGTCATTAAACAAAATTACCGCGAAAAGGACCATTCGTTTAACGTTATTCGTCAGAAATTGTTTTTAATAACGGTCCTTCTCAAGCAAAAAGGAAAGGAGTGTAATTATGTTTAAAAAGTCAAAAGTTGCTGTTGTTGCTTTGACTTCGCTGCTCTTAGCAGCATGTGGCGGAACGCAAGCATCGACAATAACCAGTTCGACCACTAGCGATTCGACAAGTTTAGCTGACCCCGTTACAGTTACGGTTACCGATGACACGGTTAGGTCCACAATTGATAGCTCATTCTTACCGGGTGTTACGGCGCAGAGAGTTCGTCTGACCGTTTGGTCGGAAACAGAATCTCATCCGTTGTTCAAAGAATTGATTGGTGAATTCGCTAAACAATATTTTTATGATGAATCTTCAAATACAAAGTACGAATTTATTGTCACGATCGGTGATGAATTCTCCGATGCGGCGACCAAGATCACTCAAGATTTAGATGTTGCCCCTGATGTCTTTGGTTTCCCCGATGATCAACTCGGAAAATTGGTTGATGCGGGAGCCATTCAAGAAATCACTGGTTCTAATAAGACGTGGGTGAACGAAAACAATGTTCAAGCATCTGTTTCTTCTGCAACCTATAACAACAAATTATATGCATTTCCACAAACGGCTGATAACGGTTACTTCTTGTATTATAATAAGAATTATCTTACCGCCGATGATGTGAAAACATTTGATGGAATTCTTGCCAAACTTGAATCCACCAATCAGCAGATTGTTTTCCCGTTTGAAGATTCATGGTACATTCCATCTTTCTTCTTCAATCAAGGAAATATATCTTATGATCCGGCCACAAAGACGATGACTTGCGACTTTGATAACGCAGTTGGTCTTGAAGGGGCAAGAGGATTTGCCAAGATTGTTCAAGAACATACGGCGGCTCTAAGAATTGCTGACGTTAACGCAAACTCAGCTTTGTTTGCGACAACGGATAGTGAAGGAGCCCCGATTACTCCAGTCGCGGTCGCCGGTGTTACCGGAACTTGGAATGCCGGACCATTGAGAGCAGCTATGGGCAGTGGATATGCGGCTACCAAGTTGCCGACATTTACTCCTTATGATGAAAATGACGCCGCGCTTGCTCAACGTCAAATGGGCTCATTTGCCGGTTCAAAATTAATCGGCACCAAAGCTCAAGACGATCCAGATAAGTTATACTTCTCCAGTTTGCTTGCTAAGTATTTGACCAGTGAAGACGCTCAGGTTCGTCGTTTCCAATCTCAAGGATTTGGACCATCCAATATCATGGCCCAAAATGATCCGGCGGTTCTTGCCGATGTGGCCATCTCCGCGCTTAATGCTCAAGCTCCATATGCGGTTAGCCAATCGCGTTCAGTCGGCAATACCTTCTGGGATCCGACGGCGGCCTTTGGAAAATCGGTGGTCGCTAACGATTATGGCGAAGGATTGACTCTAGCCGATGCTTTAGCGGCTTGGGTAGCTGCCCTCACAACCCCAGCGGCTTAATTCGATTATTTTATGAAATGTATTTAGGGCGAGTGTCGGATTAACATTCGCCCTAAATTTCTATTATTAAGGGAGTTAATTATGAAAGAGCAAAATGTAAAAAAACTTGGCTTCTTTCCTTGGATCGGTCAATCAATTCTTGATTCAATAATCAAATTAGGAAAGTGGTTGCTTGATTTCCTTTGGACAATTATTAAAGCTTTCATCAACATCTTTGTCTTCGCATATAAAATCATTGTCAAAGTAGGTAAGGCGATTGGACTATGGTTTTATAATTACGTAAATCGTTTTATTAAAGGAAATTTTAAAACCCGATTATCCTATCTCTTCGTCGGTTTTGGTCATATTACTAATGGCCAAGTCGTCAAAGGAGTGGCTCTGCTGGTTTTAGAGGCCCTGTTTATTGTATTTATGGTTCTCCCTCAAGGAGGAGCGTATTGGCTTAGTCAAATAAATATATTTGGCCAAATTGGCGGCGATGGGATGCGTTGGATTGGCGACATAGGGACGACTTATAATTATGTCATAATATCCAAGTTCGGCGAGGTGCTCATTACGAAGACCACCGGATTTGCCTCAAATTCAATGCTGGTGATGCTCTACTCGATAGCCACACTATTGATTATTGCGGCCTTTTTTGCACTTTACACTTACGGAATCAGTGCTGCTTATTCGCTTCAACAGAAGAAAGAAGAGGGGACGCATATCGCCACCTTTAAGGAAGAGACACACGCCTTATTAGATCGTCGCTTTCATGTTACGGTTTTAAGTCTACCGACCTTAACGATACTGACGTTTACCATCCTTCCTTTGATATTCATGATTTTGCTGGCTTTTACGAATGCCAGTTTGTTTTATTTCCCCCCGTCAAGAAGATTTGCCTGGACCGGGCTTGATACTTTCGGTCAGCTTTTCGGCGGGAATGCCGGTTATTCGTTTGCCATCGGCGAGATTTTTAAGTGGACAATTTTGTGGGCGGTTTTGGCCACCTTCACCAATTATATTGGCGGAATGATTTTGGCATTACTCATCAACAAAAAAGGCATTAAATTCAAAAAGATTTGGCGGACATTATTTATTATATCAATCGCCATTCCGCAATTTATTTCCCTGTCGATGATGGCTAAATTCCTTGCTAAGGACGGGCCGATTTTTAATGCCTTGGATGCCTTGGGGTGGATGAAACCAATCAATATATTCAATGATACGCGTTCCGCGCGAACGAGTGTTGTCTTGATTAACATGTGGATTGGTATGCCTTATACAATGTTGATTACATCGGGAATATTAATGAATATTCCGGCGGACTTATATGAATCGGCGCGCATTGATGGCGCGGGTCCGGTAACGCAGTTCTTTAAGATTACTCTCCCCTATATGTTGTTTGTCACCGGTCCATATCTAATCACTCAGTTCATTGGCAACATAAATAACTTCAACGTTATCTTCTTTCTGACCGGCGGCGGCCCCGATATTACCACGCGTGGTATTACTTACGGTCGAACGGACTTGCTGATTACTTGGTTATATGATTTAACACTCGGCGGTTCTAAGCAGGAGTACGCGATCGGCTCGGCTATCGGCATCATAGTTTTCTTAATTTCGGCTTTTATCTCACTCGTTATGTATAGCAAGTCTTCAGCTAATGTTAATGAAGATGAGTTTCAATGATTGAAAGGAAGAACAAGAACATGGAATTACAAAATACTAATGTAGTCGCTAAACACAAAAAACCACTTTTCTTCCAAAGCATGCATTTTCGGCGCGGACTCGGGAATACGCTTATTTACCTTTTGCTCGGAGTTATGGCGGTCGTTTGGATGTTTCCGATTATTTGGCTCATGGCGCAATCTTTTCGGGCTCCGGTTTATTCCTATACGATTAATCCTTCCGGCCAGATGGTTATAACGGCGAGCAATCTTGGATTTACTCCGATCAGACCAAATCATTGGTGGGGATATATATTCCCGGAGAAGTGGAGTTTGGACAACTATTACTTGCTCTTTACCGATACGGCTAACTACGATTATCTGCATTACTTTCTCAACACTTTAATCGTGGCGATTTTTACCTGTATTATATCGACGGTTATCGTCTTGCTTACATCCTATGCCTTCTCTCGTCTGCGGTTTAAAGCCCGTAAGCCGATGATGAAACTTTTAATGATTCTCGGTATGTTTCCTGGATTTATGTCGATGATTGCTATTTACTTTATTCTCAAAGGAATCGGTTTACTACCAGGAGGTGGAAGAACAAGCGTTCCAACAGCCAATTATTTGATTGCGATTGTTTTGGTTAACATTTCTGGCGCAGCGATGGGATATTATGTTTCCAAGGGATATTTTGACACTATTTCCCGTTCAATTGATGAAGCTGCCGAAATTGATGGGGCAAATAAAGCACAGATTTTTTGGAACATTACTCTTCCACTTTCTAAACCGATTGTTATTTATCAAGCCTTAACGGCATTTATGGGGCCATGGGGCGATTATATTTTCAGTAGCACGATTACCCGGACAGAAAAACGTGCCTGGTTGGTTGCGCAGGGGCTATTTTCAATGATCGATGGATTAGGTGACTTAAACATATACTTCACTCGCTATGCCGCGGGATCGATTCTTCTATCGGTGCCGATTGTTATTCTCTTCATCTTCATGCAGAGATACTACGTTTCCGGTGTAACGGGTGGCGCGGTGAAAGGATAATGCCATGGCGAACAAGAAAAGTCGTTTAGCCATCGGTTTTATCGGTTTCACTTTGCTTCTCACCGGCTGTGGCAATAATCAAAATTCGCAATCCTCTTCTTCAGAGGAGACGACGAGTAATAGCACATCGCCTATTGACTATGAAATAGGCGATTATACCAATGCCGGAGGAACATTTTACGAAATTTTTGTCCGGGCATTTGCCGATAGCAATAATGATGGTATCGGCGATTTAAATGGCGTTAAAAATAAGATTTCTTATTTGAAAACGCTGGGCATATCCGGAATATGGTTGATGCCGGTTAATCCCTCCCCGAGTTATCACGGATATAATGTATCGAATTATTATGGCATTGAGTCGGACTACGGAACCCTCAGTGATTTTGAAAATCTTGTGAGCGTGGCCGACGAGAATGATATTTCGATAATTATCGATTTGGTCATCAACCACAGCGGAAGCGACAATCCTTATTTTCAAAAGTCGGCGGCCTATGTTACCGGAACTAATCGGAGCGCGGAAAATGCATCGTATGCGGACTGGTATACATGGCATGAAGGCGCGGTTACTCCCGATGAGAATTTGAAGGGAACCTATCGCCGATATCAGAGTACCAATTGGTACTATCTGGCTAATTTTGATTCATCGATGCCCGATTTTAATTTAGATAGCGAAGGCGTTCGCAATGAAATAACGAGTATTGCCTATTACTGGCTGGATAAAGGGGTAAGCGGATTTAGGCTTGATGCCACCACTTGGTTTTATGAAAACGATCATCAAAAGAACATCCAGTTTCTTTCTTGGTTCAATACCATGGTCAAAAATCACAAAAGCGATGCCTACATCGTTGGTGAAGCGTGGCTTGATAGTGCCGACTATAATAAACTGCCTGATTATTATGCCAGTGGGGTCGATAGTTTCTTCTACTTTGCCGGATCGCAAAGTACGGGCGCGTTTGCCACGGGAATTCAAAACACCAATGGTGAATGGCTGTCGTCAACGCTGGAAACCTATTATGACCAACTTTTTGCCAGCAGTCCCACGGCATTAAATGCCTCCTTCCTCAGCAATCATGATCAAGATCGCTCCAGCGGATATGCGGCATTTTATCAGATGTTAAAACGAAAATTAGGTGCCAGTGTGTATCTTCTCACTCCGGGCATTCCCTACCTCTATTACGGCGAGGAAATCGGCTTAAAGGGAAGCGGCGCGGATGAGAATAAACGTTTACCGATGATTTGGAGCGAACTTGACAAAAGTGAAGAATGCACTCCGGTTTCGGGCTATACATATGACTTATCGCGGCAAGTAACCGCGGGCGCCACGGATTTACTGCCGGAAAACTTTTCACTTTTAAATCATTATCGAAAGGTGATTTCAATTCGTAACCGTTATCCGGGAATTCAAAGCGCGCATATTGAAGCATTGGATTTAGGAAGGGTCCCGTTAATGGGAATAAAGTTGACCGAACCTTCACTTCCCGATGGAGAATTAGTAATAGTTCATAATTTTGCCGCTGAGGAGCAAACCTTTGCCACCAGTTTAATAGTTGCGGATGAGATTGATACCTCAGAAATTCGTCCGTTAGTCGATGGGGGAAACATCACCTTGGCCCCTTATTCTTCGGTTGTTCTTGTGAAAGGAAATTAATTTATATGCGTTTAGCTGGCATTCTTCAACCTGTAGCATCTCTACCCGCCAAGCATGGAATGGGAGATTTTGGGCCGACGGCCTATAAATTTGTCGATTTAATTAAAGAAAGCAAAGTAAGGATTTGGCAGATTCTTCCCCTCAATCCCTTGGGTTATGGCAATTCGCCTTATCAACCATATTCGAGTAAGGCATTAGATGAGGCTTATATTTCCTTAGAACTACTGCAGAAAGATGGACTTTTGCCTAAGCGCGTACCAACCTTTAATCGGCGACAGGAAGTGGTCGATTTTGATGGCGTGCATCAATTTAAAGATTATTGGCTACGCAGAGCATATGCCGATTTTATCAAACTTCATAAAAGGGGATTGGCGGCATTTAAAAAGAACAACTCATGGGTTTATTTCTATGCCGTATTTCGTCTTTTGAAATCGCAGAACGATGAAAAGTTATGGACAGAATGGCGTAAAGAAGACAAGGAGTGGATCATAGACCGTAAGCGGGATCTTACACCGTTTGAAAACGAAATCAACTACCTTATTTGGCTTCAGTATGTAGCTTGGAAACAATGGAATGACTTGCATTTATATACTAATGCCCAAGGGATAAAAATAATGGGCGATATTCCGATGTATGTCGGAATTGACAGCGACGATGTTTGGACTAATCAAGCGGCCTTTCTTCTCGATAAGGACGGGAATCCGTCATTTATTGCGGGGGTTCCACCGGATTATTTTTCAAAGACCGGGCAAAGATGGGGCAACCCGATTTATAACTGGGATTATTTGAAAGCGCATGGCTATTCTTTCTGGAATGAAAGACTAAGGTATAACTCCCAATTGTTTGATATCATCCGCATTGATCACTTTCGGGCTTTTGACACATATTGGAAAATCCCTGCGTCTTGCTTAACGGCTGTGGAGGGAGAATGGGTATTAGGTCCCAGATATGACTTCTTTGACGAATTATTCAAATTGATGCCAGATATTCAAATTGTGGCGGAAGATTTAGGCGATTTGCGACCCGAAGTGTTGGAACTGCGAGACCATTATCACTTCATGGGCATGAAGATTATCGAGTTTTCTTTTAATCCATATAATTTGGATGAGACAAGAAAAAATGATCGCCCCAATTTAATTGTCTATACCGGTACCCACGACAATGAAACGATTTTGGGCTGGTGGATGAATCGGGATCCGGAATATCAAAATCGGACCCTCGGCTACTTCTATGATTTAGGATATCGGGAGAACTTGCCTTCGATTACGGATAAATTTATTGCTTTTACACTTAATAATGTTGCCGACTGGGCTATTTTGCCAACGCAGGATATTCTTGGTCTCGACAATTCGGCACGGATAAATACTCCGGGAACCATTGGCTCGCCAAATTGGGAATGGAAGATGGCCGACTATCGTCTTTTAGAAGAAAGATTGAAATTTTTTAAAGGGCTTGTTTCCGATAGCAATCGGGGATGAGTTTTAAGGAGGAACACCGTATGAAAATTTGGAAAAAGATTAAAACGATAGGCGTTTTGGTTGGCGCTATTTTAACCTTAATTGTAGCGTCTAATTCGACCATCGTGTCTTCGAAAATGATAACTGCGACCAAAAGAAATGTCGCATATTCGGAACCGACAATCGTATTTCACTACCATCGCGCCGACAACAATTATACCAATTGGGATCTTTGGCTTTGGGAGTATGGCAAGGACGGGGTTGCGACCGCATTTACCGATGAGGATAGCTATGGTAAATATGTAGCTCTTCCCCTATCCACTTGGTCAAATACGGAATCGGTCTATGTTATCGCCCGTAAAACGGATTGGTCGGCGCAAACTTCGGACTTAGAGGTGGTATATAGCAATTTCACCTTATCGACCGACAATGCCTATGACATTTATATGGTCGATTTAGAGAATACGCTCTATGCCAGTGCGGAAGAGGCTTTGGCGGATAAAATTCTTAGTTCGCGTTTTGTCGAAGTTAATGCAGTCGAAGTGGTGACAAACTATTTCCCTTCCGTTTTTATCGTTAAAGAAAACGATAATTCCTTGACGAGTTCAAGTGGCACGCCGGTTTATAATGCAACTTCTTATTCCTACAAGACAACGGTGACGGTCGGAGATAGTGGTTTTGCAATGGACTTTAACAATAGCTACTCAGTTTTTGTTACTTTCCACGATAGCGGAGAGACAAAATCGGCTTCCGTATCGATTTCGGGCCTATTTGATACCTCCTATTTTAAGGAAAACTCGACTTATAGCGGCAGCGATTTAGGCGTAACTTATTCGTCAACATCGTCAATATTTAAAGTCTGGGCACCGACAAGCAGCCAAGTTGTACTCAGAATATACGAGAGCGGAACTCCAACAACGGTTGATTCCGTTTCAGGCGATAATAACTTTACCCCCTATGCGATGAGCAAGGGAGATTATGGAGTTTGGGCGGTAACTGTCAATGGTGATTTGAATGGCAAATATTACACCTTCTTTGTAACTAACGCGATGTTTCCTTCCGGTGTGGAGGCCGTTGACCCATATGCTAAAGCGGCAGGTGTAAATGGCGAAAGAGGAATGATCTTAGACTTTTCATCCACCGATCCAACCGGATGGGATGATGTAAACTTGCCGGAAATTGAGCCAACGCAAGCGGCGGTATACGAAATGCATGTAGCTGATTTAACAAGCGATTCAACCTGGAATGGTCACGAGAGTTCAAGAAAGAAATATCTTGGTCTTATTGAAGAGGGAACAACCTATACCCAAGATGGAATGACTGTAACCACCGGCTTTGACCATATTAAGGAACTCGGTGTCAATGTCGTGCAAATTCTTCCTTTCTTTGACCAGAGCAATGATGAGGTTAACGTCGCATTCAACTGGGGATATAATCCCAAAAATTACGATGTGCTGGAGGGGGCTTATAGCAGCAATCCCTATGATGGCGCCATCCGGGTCAATGAATTCAAACAAGTTGTTCAAGCCTATTCCCAGGCGGGAATTCGTATTGTGATGGACGTTGTTTATAACCATGTTGCCAGTGTCAGTTCTTCATCATTTAACAAAATTGTTCCCGAATACTACTTCCGTTATAAGGAAGACGGATCGCTTTCTAATGGATCGGGAGTTGGTAACGATACGGCTTCCGAACGCATTATGATGCAGCGTTTTATGACCGACAGCACTGCTTGGTGGACGGAAGAATACAAGATTGGCGGATTTCGTTTTGATCTCATGGGACTTCATGATGTGGAAACAATGAATGCAATTTCCGCGCGTGTTCATGCCATTGACAGCCATTCACTGATCTATGGTGAACCTTGGAAGTTATCAACCGTCACTGCGGTTGATACCACATTAGCTACCTATGACAATATTCCGCAAATAAGTAATGTCGGAGGATTTAACGATGCCTTCCGTGATGGGGTTAAAGGCAGTGTTTTTGATAAGACCGGTGTTGGATGGGTACAAAATGGCAGTCCCAGCGTCACCCAAACAACCAATGTTAAAAACGGACTCCTGGGTATTGAAACAGGCGGAAGCGACGATCCGGCACAGGTAGTCAACTATGTTGATTGCCATGATAACAACACTTTATTTGACAAAATGTCACTAACGACAGATTTAAACATTTAC
This sequence comes from Bacilli bacterium, assembly GCA_035326105.1. NCBI lineage: Bacteria > Bacillati > Bacillota > Bacilli > Bacilli bacterium. Next base: position 536,795 of record DAOKYO010000002.1, on the reverse strand, counting down.
GATGAAAACACAATTTTGAAGCGGGTAACGCAGGCGGCCGCCATGACGTTGACCGCCGAAGGAATCAGCTTTTTTCAAGGCGGAACAGAGTTTTTAAGAACCAAGCCAAAAGATGGCGGAAAATTCGATGACAACTCATATCAATCCAGTTATGAAGTCAATGACTTTGACTGGGATCGGAAGATAACCTATCATCAACAATATGAAATTTTTAGAGAATTAGTGGCGCTTAAAACTGGAAACAGCCTTTTCCAATATGGTACGCGCGCCGCGGTTGATTCCCATGTTACCTATACGAGTGCGAGTGAATTGGGAATCGATGCTCCAATTATGAAATTATCCTATGTTGACGGCGATAACCAAATGGCAATTTATCATATCGGAACGACGACGCGGGTTACGGTCGATCTTACCGGTTACGAAGTGGTAGTTGACACAAGCGGAACTTTCGCGGTCGGGGAACGCCTCGGCAGTGAGCGCTTGCTGGGAAATACTACTTTAATCTTGAAACCGGTCTCCGGCAGTTCACCGTCAAGTGATTCGACTAGCGGCGGCAGTTCGTCCAACGGCGATGGCGATAACGGAGGGCTTTCCACTCTCGGCATCGTTTTGGCGGTCGGTGGGGGGCTGATTATTCTTGGCGGAGGTACGGCGTTGATACTTCTTCTTAAGAAAAAGAAACATTTTTAAGCAAAAAGTTAAGGCCTTGAAAAAAGGCCTTTTCTTTTTTGGCTAAAAAAGCGTATTTATTGTAAATGTGGATTAAAATTAAACTTAAATTAAACTTAAAATATTTTAGCCTAAAGTAAATATATGTTGACGAAAGCGCTACCATATAATAGAATTAAGTAGGTTATAAACCAACTTTTCAATTGATAAGGAGGAATGAACGTCAATGAAAAAGTTTGCGAGAACGTTGTTTGTCGCAGGTTTGTTGTTTGGAGTTGCCGGCTGTGGTGGCGGCACAAGTACATCTAGTGAACCATCATCAGAGCCATCGTCAGAAGTAGTCACTTACTTGGTTTCGTTTTGGAAGAACACGGATGGTGGCTTTCTAAGCGAAGTTGAAGTTAATGCTGGAGAAACAGTTGCTCGGCCAACCGATCCAACTTGGGAAGGCTACGATTTTGTCGGATGGTATACGGATAAAGCTTATACCGCCGAATACGATTTCGAAACTCCGGTGAATGGTGATCTGGATCTCTATGCGAAATGGAATATTCAATTCGTTCAAGATCCAACCGTTTATCACTTAATTGGTAGTTTTAAAAACACTGCCTATCCCGCCGAATGGGATGTCACCGATGAAACGACGATATTGGTTGATGAGGACTTAGAAGATGCGGCAAACATCTTCAGTATTGACATTGAACTTGGTCAATACGCGCAATTTAAGATCAAGGATATGTCGACGGGTTCCGCCTGGGATGACGGTGTCTATTGGGGTGTCGAATATGTCGATATGGAGTCTGGCAATGCGGCTGAGAATGTTCAAGCCGACAACCCGGATTCAGATAAAGAAAATATTACAATACTCCATGCAGGGGCATATCATATTGAACTTGAAACTCAATATGTAAACAATGCTCCAGTCTTATCAACGGCCGTCGTGCGGATCAATCGTACCGGTGATGCCGTTGGTGAAGGCGTTACTCCGGATGCTGATCCCGATGCGGTCGATACTTGGGGAATTATCGGCGGCTTTAACAGCTGGACCGAAGATGCTGTAAGTTTCGTCGCAACGACTGTTGCCGGAACAGAACTTTGGGTTCGCAATATGTTTATTCCGGCTGGAACCGAGTTTAAGGTTCGGGCCAATGGTGATTGGGTTAAACAATTCGCTTTTGGCGGATTAACGGTTGACGCAAGTGCCGAAGGATTGCTTATCGGTTCCTCGGAAATCACCGATGATCCAGAAACGGAAGAAGTTGAATCCGGATATGATCCGGCTTCCAATATCAAAGCGGCCGTTGATGGCATTTATAGTTTCCACATTGTGGTTACGGATGGCGTCGCCGCTCTAACCGGTTTCGGACATAGTTTAGCTGATGGCACGTTCTATCTTGCCGGCTCATTTGCGATTGGGACTTCTTGGAGTAACCAAGTAGCCTTAACTGCTGGTGAACCGGTGGTTGATGAGACAACCACGACTTATACTTATACAGCTACCGGATTAGCGCTTGTTACGAATAATGAACTTAAAGCTAAGTCGGAAAACACCTGGGAAATTTCATTTGGTACCGAAACAGGAAACTTAAAAGTGACCGAAGACGGAACCTATGATGTTACCTTGACGATTGTCGTTACGGAAGGCTCGGTTGTAGTCAGTTCAACGCTTGCCCTTTCGCCGACAGCCATCTAATTTATACGCATTTTATTGAAAGAAAAGCTCACCTTTACGGGTGAGTTTTTCATTTTATTATTCTTTTAACTATGTTAAAATAATAATAATTATATATTAGGCAGTGGTAAAAAAAATGAAAAAAAACAACACAATATATTTTTTAGGACTAATCGCCGTACTTTTTGTTTCTTCATGCGGCAAAAAAGATGGGTCATCTATCAACAGTGACACCAGCGTTGAATCCGTCACTAGTGAAAACACATCGGATAATTCGTCAACAAGTAACACATCGGCGACAACGAGCGAAACACCGATTACGGGAACGCCCACTTCGGTATCGCTGTTCTATCATCGCGATGATAATGGCTACAGCGATTATGGAATTTGGTATTGGACCGACAAAGTTACCGGCAGTCTACTTCCCTTTGAAACGTACGACGATAATTTTGCCGTAGTCGAAATACCGAGCACGATGTACGAGGGCGAAAACGGATTTTATTTAATTGTTCGAAAAAAATCGACATGGGATGGTCAAAGTCCGGATTTTTTTCTCGATTTTACTCAATATGCTTTAAATGCGGATTTGACAATGGATGTTTACATTATTTCAACGGAAACCCTTGATGTTGAGGCCTACCCAACAGCGAAGGAAGCCCTGGGTAATCGCATTGTAAGTGCCACATTTACCTCCTTTTCCACCATTAAAGCCACAGGAACCGCTCCCGCCAATCAATGGTCACTTTATTTGAATGACGAGCAAATTGATGAAAAATCCGGCTCGGATTCTAACGATGTGATTTTTAACTTATCAACCGATGCCGATCTTATAGACAAATACACGATAAAAGCTGTTTTTCCGGATGCTATGGATAAAGTGCGTTCCAAAGCGGTTTCGGCAACACCCCTGTTTGACACCAGCGAATTTGATTCACGCTACGCTTATAATAAGGATGACTTGGGGGCGACTTACAGTTCAGAGTCGACCACTTTTAAACTTTGGGCACCGACCAGTTATGAAGTCACCCTCTTTGTTTACAAAGTCGGCTATACCTCTAAGGAAACGGGGAATATTCTTCACGACGTTCCTCAAAAGCGGGTTCCTATGGAATATGCTGGCCAAGGCGTATATGTGGCTGTGGTGGCGGGTGATTTAGACAGGATGTATTACACTTACCTTGTTAATAACAGCAATGGGAAAAATGAGGTTATCGATCCATACGCTAAAAGTGCCGGGCCCAATGGTCATCGTGGGCAAATTTTGGATTTTGCTAAATATGAGCCGGAAAACTTCGCCGATACGACGTTTTCCGATATTGCTTCTCCCAATGATTTAATCGTTTATGAAATGCATGTCCAGGATTTAACCAGTGATTCCTCCTGGAACGGCGATGAGGCAAATCGCGGACATTTTCTGGGTTTAATCGAGTCGGGAACCACCTATACTGAGGGCCAAACTACGGTTGCCACCGGGTTTGATCATATTAAGGAATTAGGCATTAATGCCGTTCAGATTATGCCTTTTTATGATCAGAGTAATGACGAACTTAACCCGGCCTATAACTGGGGATATAATCCGGCCAACTATAATGTTCTTGAAGGTGGATATTCCTCCAATCCCAAATTAGGCGAAATCCGAGTTCAAGAATTTAAACAGGTTGTCGCCGGTTATGCTAACGCGGGCATTCGGATTATCATGGATGTTGTTTATAATCACGTGGCAAGTTTTTCCAGTTCGCAATTTCAAAAAATAGTTCCGGATTACTTTTTCCGTCGGAACGCGGATGGGACTTTAAAAAACGAATCGGGAGTGGGTAATGACATCAAAACTGAAGCCACGATGATGAGCAAGTACATCGTCGATTCAGTAAAGTTTTGGGCAAGCGAATACCACATCATGGGATTTAGGTTTGACTTGATGAGTTTAATTGACGATTCCACTTTGCAAAAAGTTGATTCCGCCCTCAAAGCGATTAACCCGGATATTGTCGTATGGGGTGAACCATGGAGCGGAGGCGGATACATGGGACCAGCCAAAGTCTATTCGCCGGCTCTTATGAATACCACCGTTGCGGCTTTTAATGATATTGGTCGAAATGCCATAAAGGGTGACAATAATCTGAATGGAAATGGATCCCAATATGGATGGCTTCAAAAAGAGCCGTTTCACAATCAGAGCAATGTCAGCTATTTAAACGGAGTAAAGGGAATGCTGGCCGGGTATATGGGCGATTACTATGCATCCACAAATTACACCGATCCAAGCAAGACGGTTAATTATGTCGATTGTCACGATAATTTTACAATTTTTGATCACTTGCTGGCTACAATGGGGAATAATCCCGATGTTTCGGCACGCGCAAGTTTGGTTGCCAACTCATTGGTTTTGACCTCATTTGGAACGCCGTTTTTCCAAGGCGGCGACGAAATAATGCGTTCAAAGGAATATGATCCAACCACGGAAATCGGCGCTGTTTTTCTTGCCACACATGGGGGCGAATCGGTTAAAATCGGCGATAAGTATTACTCGGGAAATTCATATAATTTGGAAAGTACTGTCAACTCTTTTAAGTGGGCGGATAAGATTAAATACAAAAGCTATTTTGAAAGTTACAAGAATCTGATTGCGCTAAGAAGAAATAACCTCGCTTACAAAATGTATGATAGCGATGATATTTCGGCTCATTTTGGGTATTGGAATAATGTTCAGGATTTATCTTATAGCGCAATTGCCAGTTATAACACAAAGGCATCCGAATCATCCGGCACGCTATATTCATTTTATACCGGAATGCTCTACGGCAGCAGCACGGCAAACACGAATCAAAACACCGAGCAAACGATTTCTTGGGGAGCGGGCGATTGCATTGTCCTATTTGATTCGACAGGAGAACTCACTGGTCAAACTATTTCTTCGTCTATTTCGCTTGGTTCTTTACAAACAGTTATTGTTCAGAGGTTATCCTAATCATGTTAAATGAAGGGAAAAGAGCAGCGATAAAGGCAACAGCAAAGGTGGCAGGCGGTTCTTTATGGAAACGACTGGTGGCGGCAATTATCGATTTTATCATTGCCTTTTTTATCGGTCTTTTACTTTATCAGGTGGCAGTTCATCCGCTTTGGTTTGATTACTTGGGTGGCTATCAAGATAACATGGTTCTTAATGAGATAAAAATCGACAGTGGGCTTTATGCTGGCTATGCCGAAGATCCTCTTCAGTATGTTGATAACGATGACATTGACCAAGCTATGCGGTCATTTTATCTTGATTGGGATGGTTTTGATTTTACCGAATCGAGTTTTTATGAAGATCATCCCGCCGGCTTTGAATATAATCGGGATGTGCTTCAAATGGATAGCGAGAATGCAATCATCCTCGATTATACGGTCGAAGACGGGCATTATACTTATATCTACCGAACTGATCTAGAAGAGGGAGCCATTGATTCATTCTGGTCAGCTTCCTATGCGGAAGCAATTAATAATTTGGAAGATATGCCGAGTTATTTTACGGCTCAAAAGCCGATTCGGAACTTTGTTTTTATCGGCGGAGCCATCTCTTACTTTTTATCCGGTTTTATTTTTCATTTGTGCATACCGCTATTTATCGATGATGGACGGACAATCGGCAAAATGGCAATGGGTCTAGCCGTAACCGATATAACCGGCTATCGCTTAAGCCATAAACAGATGGTTATTCGTTACCTTGTAACCGACATTTTTGAAACTATCGGTTCAATTCTATATTTGCTCCCTCTTTTCATATCCGTCGCGGTTATGACTTTGTCCAAGCGGCAGCGGCCTATTCACGATTGGGTGGCTTCGACCATGGTCGTTGATTGGAATACCTCGCAAATCTTTGCTTCGCAAGAAGAAGAAACCAAATATGATCTTGCATGCCAAATGCATGAGCCGATAGATATCTATCCGAGCGGGGGCCGAAGTGAGGCGGATAACCGAAGAAAAAAAGAAGCTTCCATCCGTAATGAGTAGGCGTTTAGACTATTTTACTAAGTTTGAATATGCTAAAATCATTTTAGCGAATCTATATATTTTGCTAGGAGGCAATTTATGAAAAAGCAATTCTTAAGCTTCGCATTTATCGCAGTTTCCGTTTTTGGACTAGCGAGCTGTGGCACAGGAGCTAACAGTAGCAGTGGCTATCCGACTGTCTTTCGTACCGAGGCAACAACCGGCAAACTTGAATTTGAAGTGGTTGCGGATCAAGTCGTCGTTTATTACATCAATGATTCGGAAATGAATGTTCGCTATGATGTATCCAACGCGGCTCGGTTTAATGTCGGCGAAAACACAGGTGTTGCCAGCAAGTTTACAGTAATTGATGATCGCGTATATTATCCCAATCCTGAAGTTAACCCCGATGATAAGACCGAGACCATTCTTGTTTATCGGGCTCTTAAGATGGATAAAGCGGCGGGAGAAAAGGTCATATTTATCGACGAAGCTTTATTTGAAGAATATAAAGACGCCCTAGCAGAAGATAACTTTGATAATCTGACTGTTGGCGATTATGCCGATATCGGTATCGACCTTGATTTTACCGTTCCAAGCGGTGGCTTAGCCACCGAGTGATTTTCCGGTTTCCCTAAGCAAAATTTGCTTTTTAGGCCCGGGGAGTTTGCGATTTGAAGGCTTTCAGCCTTCCCCCACAATTATTTAGCGATTTTCGCATTTGGTATTAGGAGGAAAAATTATGCCAACACCCCACATTAACGCAAAAGATGGTGCTTTTGCAAAAACAGTATTAATGCCTGGCGATCCATTGCGAGCAAAATGGATTGCCGATAACTATCTTGTAGACGCTCAACAAGTTACCGACGTAAGAAATATTTTTGGCTACACGGGGCATACCCGCGCGGGAAAATTAGTATCAGTTATGGCCAGCGGTATGGGTCAACCATCAATCGGCATCTATTCCCACGAGCTTTACACTCATTATGGAGTGGAAACAATTATCCGCGTTGGAACATGCGGAACTTATCAAGAGGATATTCATCTTTTTGATATCATTGTCGCCAGCGGCTCTTGCACGGATGGCAACTGGTCAGGACAGTTCAATCTTTTGGGCGGAACTTACTCTGCTATCAGTGATTTTGAATTAACCTTGTCCGCTTATCAAACCATTAAGAATCATCAATTGGTCCCTCACGTGGGAAATGTTTTAAGCAGCGATGTTTTTTATGATGTTGATCCCAACTCATGGATGAAATGGAAGAAACTTGGTGTCTTGGGCGTCGAGATGGAGAGCTATGCTCTTTACACGACCGCAGCGCGCCTTAACAAAAAGGCTCTTTGCCTGCTTACGGTTACGGATTCTTTTGTTGACCATAGTCGGCGGGCCACAGCGGAAGAAAGACAAAATGGTTTAGCCAAGATGATTGAAGTCGCACTTGAAATTGCCTAAGGGGCAAGAAAAAAATATATTTAAAGGGAGGTGATAACATGGATTTTTGGCAATGGCTTTTATTGGTCGTAGGAGTTATTTCGCTTGTTTTGCTTGCCATCTTTCTCTATCATCCTCTCCGCAAATATTATTATCAAAAAAATACGGTGCGTATTTTCTATCGCACGGTAAGAAAAGTTACTCTTTATTTTGATTTTTATTTGATCAATCAAATGATTTTAAAGTTGGATGCTAATTCAACGGCGAATATTGATCATATTGTTTTTGGCGATAAATATATTTATGTCATCAAAGATAGATATTATTCATTTTCACTCAAAGGCAGCGCCGCCGATCAAATGTTAATCAGTTATCAAAATAAAAAAGGTCGGTCGAAAAAGGAAGTTCCGATTGAGAACCCCTTGATGTGGAATCGACTTCGCATCGATAAGTTGGCCTTGATAACCGGTATTGATCATGATTTATTTATTTCGGTTGTTCTCGTCAATGATGATGTTAATGTTGACAATGTCGCCACGACATCAAAAACAGAGTATATTATTAACCGTCATGATTTATATCGTTTAGTTCAGGCAATTGAATCTCGTCCGGTTGAACCCTTAAATTCCGAGCAATTGCATGCGGCGGTGCATGATATCGACCGCATCAATAAGCGGCATGACCGGGAGAAGAAGAAATGAAGTATAGTGAATTCGCTCAGTATTATAAAAAGAACATCAGTCGTCCGAACGGACGACATTTTGCTTTAAGTTTTGCTCTTTATTCGGTAATAGCAATTTCGTTTATAATCGATTATTTCGTCCCGGGAATTATCATTCTTCTATTTCCGTTTTTAATTGTGCCTTTTCTTTTTACAATTCATCTTGCCAATGTCCGGGCTATGATGGACAGCAATTTTAAAAGGGGACTCTATCGGAATTTTTTAGCCGGGTATCAAGAAAAAATTTTCCACACATATCAACCGATAGGTACACTGCTTCGGGGCATTTTGATCTTTTTTGTCTCCCTCTTTGTTGAATCAATTATTCTCTCGCTTGTCAGTCCTTTATTTCCATCGGTCCAGTCGTTTATGAGCGAACTCGAGAGTATAATCCAAACCAGCGGTTTTGCCGGAGCATCGACCTATTTAAACACCAATTGGGATGTAATTCGCCCCTGGGCGATGGTTTTATATTTAATCGCTTTCCTAGTGACCACGGTTTACATCATCATTCGAACACTTATCCGCGGATTTTTTATCAACTATGCACTGGGACTTACGGTACTCACTTCCAGTCAGGTTAAACTGGAAATAACATCCCCCTATGCCGCGTTTAAAAAAGTTCATTATGCGGTTTTGTTTCGTGAATTATTACTTCCGTTTTTAACTTTTATCATCTTTTTTGCCGGGGGAGCTCTTTTATCCTATTTCCGGTTTCCGGATGATTTAAAATTGGCTTTTACTTTAGGAATGATTTTTGGCCTCTTACCATCAGTGTTTTTTATTTATCGTCTCTACACGGTTAGCGATGTACTATACGATATTTTCTTTCGCAATAACGCCAATTACTTTTTAAATGTTATTACTCGGGATGCCAACAGCCTTTTGTCGCGTCCGGACATTGATAGCGAAACGAAAAAAAAGATCGAGATCTATCTTATTACCCTAAGGACGCAAGTGGGATTCTCCATGAAAAAAGAAGGCCCAGATGTTGCGGAAGAAGAAAAAATCAATAAATAAAACTATAAAAGAAATCGTTGGCAACTAAACTATCTTTTTCGACGACAGTAATTTTTAAAGTATAACGACTACCACTGATGGGGGAAGAGGATAATTTGAAAATACGTTCAGTTATCCCCTCTTCGTTTTCATTTTCATCTAATAAAATTGACGTGTCATTGTCCTCTACAAAAAGTTCGGTTTTTTTCACCATATATTTGGCATCGTTGGCCAAAAAGTTTACATTATCTTTCAAAAGTGAGAAAGAGCAATAGTAATCAATAGTTGTTTCGGAGGAAACGATAACCTCTTCACTCGGCAAATTATCGTTTTCCAAAATGAAGAAAGACACGTTATTGATTAATGAGGTCTCCGGGGCACTGATGGGAGCCTCGTTGAAATAGTAGTAAAGAGTTCTAGTGTCGGTTTCTTCAGTTTCATTGTCGGTAAAACTAAAGGTTAAAGAACGAATGGTGTTATCGACAACGCGAATGCGAAAATTAGTTAAAGTGTGATCAACCGTATCGACTGAGTAGAAGAAACGTTCGCTAACCGAATCAAAGTAATCCGGCAGCAAATTATAGTAACCGCTGGCATTTTCATCGTAAACAAACATAGCTTCATCCAAAGCAGAGATGTTATAAATACCGAAATGGCTTAACCTCGACTCCGTAATCGGTAAATCGGATAAATCATGGCCGGTGGTTATCTGTTGTTGAAAAGAATAACCTAATCCAAAAGTGCCGTTATTTTTTTGATTGCTATAGTAATAGTAGTCAAAACCAGTCTCCTCATAGGCAAAATAAAAGCGTTCTAAATATTCTACATCGCTTAAGCCGATAAATGGATTATGGTAAACATCAAGGCGAATATCGCCTTTTTTGGTTATAAAGGCATCGGTCTCATGGGCTCCATAAGTGGCATCCTTGTCGTGCTTTTCATTGATGCGATAAAAGTTAAAAAGTGCGCTGTCAAGGGCTTGATCCAGCATTTGCTCATCATTGGGCCCTGAACTGATAGGTTCAATGATTCCTTGGCAAGCCGCTAATAGAGTCATCGTAGTTAATGATAAAACTAGGCTCTTTATTTTTTTGCTTTTCATTTTTTACCCTAGTCTCCTCATTTGATTTATAGCGATACCGGATGAGAATAAAATTCCGATAGAGGAAAATATAATTGCACAAACACTACCATATCCAAGGCGATAGTTATCGTATAAATAAACCTTTTCGCCATCAATAACACTATATACATAGGAGTCTCCCGAGGCAAAGATAACAATCGAGTAGGCAAAGGCAAAAACCAATCCAATAGCCAGAAGGGCTTTCCAAAAAGTTTTCTTGTTCACGAGAACATAAAAAAGAAAAATTACTTGGACCACAACAAACGGAAGAACAAAGGCAGATATTATTACCCAGTTGGCGGTTATATGCCCATTGTTGTTATAAATTTGAACGGCATTTATTCCAATTAAGGATGATTGATTCACCGGCTCATATAAATAATCACCGTAAATAAAAAGTCCGATGCCAATCGTTAATAGATAGGTTATGACAAGGAGAATGCGATCAAGGGATATTTTTTTCATAACAAAACTCCAGTGCATACATTTTAGGAAAAAAAGTTCTTTTTATCAATCGCTAATCGGTTATAAACAGAAAGATTTATATATTTTTTTTGATTTATGTGTGTGTTTATGGGCTAAAATGCTAGTTCTAAAATTAATTAACCTAGAAATAATAATTTTCAGTGGCAGTATATAGAAAAAATATCATCGCTCTCTTAAAACCAAACCATACAAAGTATTCATTGGAAAATTTTGCTCATAAAGAATCGACGATAGAGAATTTTTAACGTCCTTGTTTATAAGATATTCTCTTAAATATAATAGAGAAAAATATTTCTATGGTAATGATTTTCTTAAAGGGGAATCTTATGAAAGTAAAGAACCGAATTTTTCGGCTTTTGTTTCAGCCCGATGGGGATTATTCAATTACAAACCGGCAGTAGATGAAGCTGCTAGAATTGAAGAGGAAACAAATTCCATAAGTTCAGTGAATCCGACGGGAACGGAAGACTGAAAGATATATGCGGGATTGTTATCATAAAAGACGGAACCGAAGACAAAGCAATATAACCGGTTACAAGCAAATAGATGCAGTTATTTATTTTCGTATTTGATTGAGAAGACGGCTGATAAAAATTAAAATTTAATATATTTACCCATAAAAATAGAAAAAATCACCCAATTTTGAGTGATTTTAAACTATTTATATTTGCCTTCAAATAATAAAATCTAGAAACTGGAGCAGGTGACGGGAATCGAACCCGCGTATCTACCTTGGCAAGGTAGTGTTCTACCATTGAACTACACCTGCATTGATTGCGTTTTTTATTATATGAGAGCGGAAGATATATTGCAAGAACTTTTCGCTTAATATAATTACTTTATTTCTCGGCTATGGTATTATTATTAGGATTTGGAGGCATTATGGCAACGGCACACGAATTAGCAAATATTATTTTTCCGGACATAGCAGAGACGATTGACGATTTAGAAAAACAATTTCCCCCCCGCAAGTTGGAAACAGGGGCTATGGTAACTAGATTTGCTCCTTCTCCAACCGGGTTTTTACATACAGGATCGCTTTTTACTTCACTTATCGCCCGCAAGGTTGCATCCGATTCTCAAGGTGTGTTTTTTACCCGTCTCGAGGACACCGATAGTAAACGCGAAATTGTGGGCGCGGGCAATCTCTTGCTCAAAGAATTGAAAGCTTTTGGAATTGAACCTGATGAGGGCTATTTAGGTGATCAGCAACGTGGGGATTACGGACCTTATGTTCAAAGTCAAAGGGCCAATATTTATAAGATTGTTATTAAAAGCATGATTGAAAGAGACTTGGCTTATCCCTGTTTTTGTACTCCGGAAGAGTTAAGCGAAATGCGTAACCGGCAAGAACAAAGCAAAGTGATACCGGGCTACTACGGTCCTTATGCTCATTGCCGTTTTATTCCGCAGGAAGAAGCGTTAGAGCGCATTAAGAACAACGAACCTTATGTTATTCGGTTTAAGTCGCCGGGTAACCATAATCATAAAATTAAGGTCGTCGACCTGATTCGGGGAAAAATGGAATTAACCGAAAACGATCAGGATATTATTATTATGAAAAGTGACGGACTTCCAACCTATCACTTTGCCCACATTGTGGATGATCATTTTATGCGGACAAATTGCGTAACTCGGGGTGAAGAATGGTTATCGTCACTTCCGATTCATATTCAATTATTTGAGTCACTTGGCTGGGAAGCACCGGGATATGCCCATCTGCCGGTTATTAACAAATTGGATAACGGAAACAAACGGAAACTTAGCAAACGGAAAGATCCGGAAGCGGCGGTTAGTTTCTTTATCGAAAAAGGATATCCTTTAGAAGCGGTAAACACCTACCTATTAAGTATTGCAAATAGCAATTTCGAAGAGTGGTGGGCGCAGAATAAGAGCCAAAGCTTAGACCGGTTTAAGTTTAGTTTTTCTAAAATGTCATTGGATGGGGCATTGTTTGACCTCGATAAAGTCAATTATTTTGCTAAAGAAATATTGGGCCTTTTGGATGCGGAAACAATATCCAATCGGGCATTGAACTGGGCTAAATCTTACAATGCGGATTTTGCCTCCCTTATTGAAAGCAACCTCCCGTATTTTGTCAGTATTATGGGCATTGAAAGAGGAATTGCCAAACCAAGAAAAGATTATTCAACCTTCAGCGATATTTATCCGGCGATTAAGTTTTTTTATCGCCCATTTTATATTGAACTAACAAACGGTGATCTACCATTTAATTCCAATATTGAAAGTTTAGTTATTAAGGAATCCTTAAATGATGTTTTAAATGCAACGGACTTTAGCCTTGATGAACACGATTGGTTTGAAAGCCTTAAGCAAATAGCCTCGCGCCACCGTTTTGCTCCAAGTGGAAAATTATATAAAGCTAATCCTGCCGATTACGTTGGCAATATCGGTGATTTTGCAGAAATTTTACGGGTGGCTTTGACTGGTTTAAGACAATCTCCGAATCTTTATTATATTATTCAGGTCTTAGGACCAGAAGAATTTGCATTTCGTATTAAATACGTTATTGAAAAACTTCAATAATTATGGTTTAATTTAATGCGCTTGGTCCGTTGGAGAAGCGGCTTAACTCATATCCCTCTCAAGGATACATTCATGGGTTCGAATCCCATACGGATCACCATCGATGCGAACAAGACACTTTGTGCTTACAAAGTGTTTTTTTGTTAAACAATATTATGTTTAATAATCAAAAGAAATTATCGTAATTCTATCCTTTGCGAAGGGGTCCATAAATCAATTACAATTAATCCTAATGGAGTATAATAAATCAAATAGGATATGTTTTAAAACGAAGGAAAACTATAATTATGGTATTTAAGGGTGTAACAAGAGATTTCATCTTAACCGATGAGGCGCAGTATGATACAATTGGCAACTTTTGGAATGAAATGGCCCAAGTTTATGGATTGGAAAATTTACAAGGGCTGGGATATAAGTGGCGGGACAATATATTATCTTACGCAATTGGACTAAAAAACGGCGACATAAGTGGCTATAATTTAAGCATTAAGTTGCCGGATAATGGATGGGAAACGGTTGAAGGATATACCAGCAATTTAAAGTTAATCTATGATCGAATATATAAGAATGGACCTTTGGCCTTTGAAATTGAGACATTCTTTAATGATGGTAAATGTAGCGTAAAATATTTTCGAAGAAGAAAACTCTAGATATTAATTAATATCAAAAATAAAATGCTTGAAAAAGACACAAATTTACAGTGTCTTCTTCTTCTTAACAAATGAATACCGGGATTAGTTTTCCATCATTCTAATCGTAAATTTAATTAAAGCCACGATGACCCGATGGTGGCTTTTTAATATAAATGAGTTAGCGTTTGTGCCTTTTTTCAAAAACCATCAGCGCAATGCCCCCAATTAAAGCAAAGAAAGCACTGATTGCAATGATAATCCAAAAGGAATTAGGGGTGTCTTGAAGTGGCATCCCGGAAGTAATGTTCATTCCGTAGAAGGAGGCAATAAGCGTCGGAATCGAAAGGACGATAGTAAGAATGGCTAAAACCTTCATCACGATATTTAGATTATTCGAAATTATCGAGGCAAAAGCGTCCATCATGCCTGCCAAGATATCACGGTAAATCGAACACATTTCAATAGCTTGGTTTAGTTCGACCTGGACATCTTCCATCAAATCGTAGTCATCTTCATATTTTTTATAATCGGCAGTTTTCTTCAGTCTTTCGGATACGGCTTTGTCGGCATTGAGAGCAGTTGAAAAGTAAACCAACATCTTATTTAATTCCATAAGATCGAATAGTTCCTTGTTCTTCATTGAAGAATGTAGTCGACTTTCAATCGCCCGCGAGCGCGCATCAATTCTTTTTAAGCTGCCGATAAAATTTTGAGCTAAGGTAAAAAGAAGATGAAGAGTCATCCGCACATGTTTGTGAGGCTCAAGCAATTTACTCTTGATCACCAGTTGATTGATAAGATTACTCTCTTCTTGATGTAATGTAACATAGTAAGATTGATTGTATATAATTACAAAAGGGATGGTCTCAAATAATGGCTTCGTTTCCTTTTTTTCACTTTGAATTCGCTCCACAGGCGTATCTAAAACAATTAAAGTATTGCCTTCATCATAGTCAGCACGTGCAGATTCTTCACTGTCGAGCGCGCTGACTAAAAATTCCAAAGGCAAAGCAGTCAGTTTACTCAACTCTTTTAAGGTATCAAGCGAAGGGCTGGAAATATCAATCCATACATTTTCGGCGATCGCGGAAAAGTCATTATTTTCATGCGTTGACGAGACAAGGTGACCATTATCTTCTCTAAATACTTTTATCATAATGATTCCTCCGTTATTTAGTTCATTACTTCACAATACGCCAAGAGCAAGAAAAAAACAAACACAAAACAAAAGGCGTATTTTTTGCTTTTTCTATCTCTAATATTGTAAAATATAAAAAAGGAGATAGCAAAATGAAAAGAGCGCAAATTGTTTTTATTACTAGTTTTATTTTGTCATTTATAGCCTACTGTTTATTTTCAACTTTAATCATTTCGACCGGAAGCATCTTTTCCCTTATCCCCAACGCTTTTGTAGGAATGTATAATGCATTTTTAACTTTTGAATTTTCAAGTTTTCTTTATGATTTAATGATGTTTGTTGTCGTTTTTACTTTGGTATTCGTCATAGCTTGGTTAGTAAAACTAATTAGGCGTCGGGGAAATTGGACGGATATCATTGGGATAGTGATTTTTCTAGTCACGATGGCCAATTTGGGTGCGGTTTTGCTTTACCGTAACCAATGGGCGAATTCATTGGCTTCAACGGACGAGCACACACGCTTAATTACTATTTATGCGATTAGTATGATGGCTATTATGTCAGTAGCGGGTCTTTTGGTTGGATTTAATGGAATTACCATTGTTCGGGTTAAAAAGCCCAAAGGTCTTAAAGCTGAGGTTAAGGAACCAGATCTTCCTTTAAAAGAAGAAATGGTTTCGCAAGTGAGCGCATCGATTACAAACGACCAGGCTGTTGAAAAAGAAACTTCGGTGGCAAAAAATGAACTTACGCCATCGGTCGTTCACTCAATTGTGCGCGAGGAGTTGGACATTTATTTTAGAAATCATGAACCCTTAACATTAAATCGGGCTATCCTTGAAGAACCGATTTCAAATGAAAAAGCAACTGAAGCCGAGACCATTAAGCCGGCGGAAGAACCAATTGAAAAACCGACTGAAGAAGAACCTATAATTGAAGAGGAAGAAACTGTTCCCCCCGTGGAGTTGGAAACGGAGGAAAAGGAAGCGCAAGCAAAATCGAATGCGGTGGAAGAAGATGGCGGATTTCCTAAAATCGTATCTGTTCCCTTCGAAGAGAAACTAAAGATGATATCCGAGGAAGACAAGACTAGTTATGAGCAAATCAGAGATTACCTTTTAGCCTATGGGTTCCACAATCGAATTTCCCATACGGCTGAAACATTCAGACTTCATCGGCAAGAGATTGCCAAAATCGCAATTGGAGGCAAGACCGTTAAACTATTCTTGGCATTAAACCCCAAAGAATATGCCAACAGCACGATTCCGGTTCGCGATTCATCGGCAACCAAAGCCTATAGAGAAGTGCCCACGATGATAAAAATCAAGTCGGCTCTATCCGTCAAGCGGGCATTTATGCTTATTGATGATGTGGCCAAGGCTAATGGCCAAGCAAAAAAATAGCATTGTCTTATTTATAAATTTTTGAAGCCGCGAAATGCGGCTTTTTTTGTTCAGACGAGCAAATGTATAAAAATTGTGCAAAGTGCACAAGAAAATGCCTGAAAATTATTTTCAATTCATGTTAGTCGTTTTCTAGTAAAGAATAAAAAAGCCTTATAAAAACAAAATAAAACAATGGTTTTTGTTTTCATGGAAATTTTCAGAAAGCGCTATATTTTTTAATTCGTAAAAATCGGTTGTTAAAAATAAAACGCTTGCATATAATTGAATTACCAATTTGAGGAACAGAGCGTTTCAAGATTGAAGGCAGGGGAAAGCCTAATATTTTCCTATGCCAAGAGGAAGGAATTATGCGAAAAATTATTAAACGAGATGGTCGAAAAGAAGTATTTGATGAGCGGAAAATTTTCGTTGCCATCGATAAGGCTTTTAGTGCGGCGGATATCGACGATGATGCCAAGGTTGAATCGGTTGTCGATGATGTATTGGCTAAAATTGATGTCTTTTATAAGGACAACAAATTGCCAAAAGTTGAAGACATTCAGGATTTGATTGAGGATACTCTCATCGAACATGGAGAAAGTGCTGTTTCTAAGCGCTTTATTCTTTATCGGGCTGAGCGCACTCGGATTCGGGAAGCGAACACCAGTTTAATGCATACTTTGCATGATTTGACTTTCAAAGATGCTTCGGAAAATGATAACAAGCGGGAAAATGCCAATATCGATGGTGATACGGCAATGGGAACCATGCTTAAATACGGCAGCGAGTCAGCCAAAGAATTTTATGTGAGTCAGGTAATCGGCAAACCATTTGCTGATGCGCACAAAAATGGTGACATTCACATTCATGATATGGATTTTTATACCCTGACGATGACGTGCTGTCAGATTGATTTAACAAAGTTGTTCGAGGATGGCTTTTCAACGGGACATGGATTTTTACGTGAACCGAATTCCATACGGGCCTATGCCTCTTTAGCGGCAATCGCCATCCAGGCGAATCAGAATGATCAACACGGCGGTCAAAGTATTCCAAACTTTGATTATGCGATGGCCCCGGGAGTTAAAAAGAGTTATCGTAAAGCCCTGGTGAGCAATGTTTTGAAAATGTATGGTATTTTTGATGAAGAATTAACAAAAGATGATGCCAAGAGCATTATTAAAGAGGCCGAAGAACAATCGTCATGCCCTGCTTCCTTAGAGGCTATCGCCTTTAACAGTAAGTTGCTTGAAATTCTTAAAAAACGTTTTCCCGACGCTCCAAACGAAAAGCTTCATGCCCATGTGCTGAGGGTATCCAAGCAGGAAGTGGCAGACGAAACCTATCAGGCAATGGAAGCTTTGGTTCATAATCTTAACACGATGCATTCTCGGGCAGGAGCTCAGGTTCCATTCTCCTCATTAAACTATGGGACAGATACCTCCCCGGAGGGGCGTTTGGTTATGGACAAGATGCTGGATGCCACCTTGGCGGGCTTGGGAAATGGCGAGACACCAATTTTCCCTATCCAAATTTTCAAAGTTAAAGAAGGAATAAACTATAATCCCGCTGATCCTAATTACGATCTCTTTAAGAAAGCAATCGTCGTCAGTGGGCACCGGTTATTTCCTAACTTTAGTTTCTTAGATTCCCCTTTTAATCTTCAATATTACAAGCCGAACGATTGGCGGACTGAGGCCACCTATATGGGTTGCCGGACGCGGGTTGTAAGCAATGTTGACAAAGATAAAGAAGTTGTCAACGGCCGGGGGAATCTTTCATTCACCTCAGTCAATTTACCGCGGATTGCAATTGAGCATCCAAATGAAAAAGACTTTTTTGCTCGGCTTGATGAATTAATGGACTTAGTGCGAGATCAGCTTTTGGAACGCTACGAGATACAGTGCCGGAAACGGGTTTATAATTTCCCCTTTCTTATGGGCGAACATGTTTGGCTCGATAGCGACACATTAGGGCCAAATGATGAAGTGAGAAGTGTACTACGTCACGGAACATTAACCATCGGTTTTATCGGTCTTGCTGAAGCGCTAGTGGCACTCACGGGTCATCATCACGGCGAGGATCCAAAATCACAGGAACTCGGGCTACGAATTATTAAACACATGCGCACTCTTTGCGACAACTATACCAAGCAGTACCAACTAAACTTCTCTTTGATTGGGACACCCGCCGAGGGCTTAAGTGGCCGTTTCGTCCGTCTTGATAAGCAAAAATACGGAGTCATCAAGGGGGTTACAGATCAAGACTTCTATACTAACTCCTTCCATGTGCCGGTTTATTACCCAATTAAGATTAAGGATAAGATTCAAATTGAAGCTCCTTATCATGCTTTGACAAATGGCGGACATATAACCTATGTAGAAGTAGATGGCGATGTGGCCAAGAATCCGGAAGCCTTCGAGACCATCATTCGCTGCATGCATGATTCGGGAATTGGCTATGGTGCGGTTAACCATCCGGTCGACCGGGATCCAGTATGTGGCTATAACGGCATTATCGACAATGTTTGCCCTCGCTGTGGCCGAACAGAAGATGGCATTAAGTTCGAGCGTATTCGGAGAATAACCGGTTACTTAGTAGGAACCGTGGATCGTTTTAATAATGGCAAACGCGCGGAGCTGGAGCATCGCGTCAAACATATGACTAAAGCGGATCTGACTCCCGCCTGTTCCTGCACGGATGAAAAATAGATATGCGACTGGCTGGCATTGAAACTGAATCAATTGTCGACGGCCCTGGAATTCGCTTCGCGGTTTTCTTTCAAGGCTGCAATCACCACTGCAAAGGTTGCCATAACCCCGGTACTTGGGATATGGCAGGTGGCCAAGAGGTGACGCTTAAGCGTGTTCTGGAGTTACTTGATGAAGCAGATTTGGTTTCGGGAGTAACTCTGACGGGGGGCGATCCCTTATATCAAATTGAATCCGCGTTAGAATTGGCCCGAGAAGTAAAAAATCGCAAGTTACATCTCATTATATATACGGGCTACCTATATGAGGAACTCATGGAGATGGCTCATAAGGATGAGCAACTTGATGCGCTGCTGGCTCTAACCGATGTTTTAATTGATGGACCTTTTGTCCTTCAAGAAAGAGATTTGTCCTTACGTTTTAGGGGCTCATCCAATCAGCGTTGTATCAATGTCGCTCAAAGTCGAAAAACCGGAAAAATTGTAGTCGATCAATACTAAAAAGAGGTTCAATCCTCTTTTTTTATATCAATGAATGCTTTTCGTATGTTATAATACCTACACGTAATCTTTTATGTTTATGAATGGAGTGTGGTTGCTTAATGCCGTCTGATGATCCTCTGCGATGGTTGATTATAATTTGTTTGATTTTGATTGGTGCTTTTTTTGGCGCTAGCGAAACCGCATATACATCTTGCAACCGCATTAAACTAAAGGTCAAAGCGGATAATGGCAACCATGCCGCCCGCTTAGCAGTAAAAATAACGGACCGAATTGATCAGACCCTGGTCACGGTTTTAATATTAAATAATTTGTTGCAAGTTGCCATGTCAACCTTGGCGACCATTCTTTTTGTCGGCTATTTAAAAGATGAAGGTCTGGGCTCGCTGGTCTCAACCATCGTCATATCATTAATCATATTTTTAATATGCGATTCAATACCTAAAAATATAGCTCGGGCCATCCCGGATAAAGTGGCAATGATCAATAGTTATCTAATAATGGGCCTAGTATTTTTACTATGGCCGATATCGATTATTTTTTACGGATTGAATAAATTGCTAAGCCATATTTTTAGAATGAAAGAAGAAGATAAAGTCACTGAAGAAGATTTATCAAATGCGGTAGAAAGCATTGAGGAAGAAGGAAAACTGGATGCCGATGAAAGCGAAATTATTCACTCGGCAATTGATTTTGACTCCACGTTTGTCAACGAGGTTTTAACTCCGCGCGAGCGAATTTATGGAATTGACATCACGCAACTTACGCACGAAAAATTGCATGAGATTATTCTCCATTCTTCCTACTCCCGAATTCCGGTTTATATCAATAATATCGATAATATTATCGGTGTACTTTTTGTTCGTTCCTATTTAAAAAAGTATTTGGAAAACCCCAATATTTCGATTCAAGAAACATTGACACCGCCTTATTTTGTTTCACCCAAAGTCAAACTTGACGACATTCTCGAAGGATTTAAAAAGCATTCAACCCATATGGCTTTTGTTCGTGATGTCTCTAAACACCTCATCGGAATGGTGACGATGGAAGATGTTCTCGAAGAGTTGGTCGGCGAAACGGATGAAAAAACAATAAATGCTTTGGGAGGACGTGATTAATATGATTTTTAAGTACGTTCTCATCGGTATTCTGCTTCTGTTGAGTTTCTTTTTTAGCAGCGCGGAGGTTGTTTATGGTTCGGTTAACCATTTGCGACTAAAAAAAGAAATTGAGAGGAAACCGACACCAATAAATAAATTGGCACTTGGATTGGCGGAAAATTTTGGCGATACGGTATCAATCGTTCTTTTAGGCAATGCATTGACTAATGTGGCAGTTTCATCTTTGGTAGCAATGATTACTCTATCGATGGGTGAAGTTGCTTCAAGCATAGGAGTGGCGATTGTTTTTCTGGTGCTATTAATTTTCTGTGAGATCACTCCTAAGACTATTTCACTGCGTTATTCATTTACTTTGGCCCATTTATACGCACCATTAATGCGAGTTTTTTATTACTTATTTTTTCCGATAGTTAAGGTGGTTACCATACCGCTTGATAAAATGAGAAAACGTTTGTCCGAAAAACGTAAAGCCAAAGAAGAAGCGGACGATACAACCGACGAAGAATTAAACGTCATGGTGGATGAGATCGAGAAAAGCGGCGCAATCGACGAGAAGAAGGGCGAACTGCTCCATTCGGCGATTGATTTTGCCGACACGGAGGCGTTTGAATGTATGACTCCGCGCGTCGATGTTTTTGCCTTAGATATTGAAGACGACATTAATCAAGTCCTTTTAGACAGCGATATTTTCACCTATTCAAGAATTCCGGTTTACGAGGGGACAGTCGATAATGTGATTGGCATAATCCCGACCAAAAAACTTTTGAAGGCAATCCTTGTAAAAGAAAATGTTACCCCGGATATGATAAGAAAGATTATGGTTAAGCCGATGTTTGTTCATCGCTCTAAACTTATCAGTGATGTACTAGAGGATTTTAAAACCAATAAACGACATATGGCGGTTGTGGTTGACGAATTTGGGGGAACCGAAGGCATCATTACCCTTGAAGATATCATTGAAGAAATTGTCGGCGACATTTGGGATGAAACCGATGAGATTGAAGAACAAGTGACAAAAATTGGCGAGGATATGTTCATCATTGACGGAATGATGAATATCGAAGATTTCTTTGATTTGATTGATTGTTCCCAAGAAGTAGATACGGACTATACCACGGTCGGAGGATTTTGCCAAGATATGCTTGATCGCTTTGCTCAGGTTGGTGATAGTTTTCAATTTGGCGGTTATCTTTTTACGATCACGGAAGCCGATCAATTTACGGTTAATAAAGTAAAGGTTGAAAAAATTTCGTCAGCGGAAGAGTAATGGTTTTTTATAGATAAATTGTGCGGACGAGAGTATAATTTCTCTTGTCTCTTTCGAGGTATCTATGAATTTTATTAAAAAGTTTATCGGCAATAAAGCTTTCTACCATGAGCTTTTTGTCGTTGCCTTGCCGATAGCCATTCACCAGCTTTTAAGCGCTTTTGTCAACTTTCTTGACTCGGCGATGATCGGTCGATGGTCGCTAGCAAATCTTGGGAGCGCAGAAGTCGGCACCAGTTCAATTATGATCGCCAATCGCTACTTCAATAGCGCTTTTAATATAGTTACAATGTTTGCGGTTTCGGCTTCAATTTATATCGCTCAATATATGGGAGCCAAACACTATCAAAAAGTAAAACAGGTTTTTGGTTTTAGTTTTGTGATGGTCGCTTTCTTTACCCTTATTTTGGGCATTTTTGGCTTCGTATATGCGGAAGACATTATTCGCTTTTTTGCCACCACGGAAAATGATGGCGCTCTCATGGTCAATTATGGAACCCAATACCTTCGTATTATTATATTGACGTTCATACCATTGCTGTTTACAACTCCGATTGCTTTTGCTTTGCGGGCATCAAAACATACCACCATTCCGTTATTTGCCACTATCGGTAGTGCAACCACCAATTTTGGTCTCAATTTTTTATTGATTTACGGATTTAACTGGGGCATCAGAGGCGCAGCCATTGCCACATTTATCAGTCGCTTAGTGGAATTAAGTATTTTGCTTTTCTACTATTTCCACTATAAGCCTGAGTTTTATGGTTCATTTAAAGAATTGTTTTCATTTCCCTTATCCTTGGCTAAAAAAGTCTTTGTCTATTCAATACCGATTGGACTCAGCCAAATTATTACTGAAGGCATTGCCATCTTTATGTTCTTCAGTTATGCCCGAATTGATTATGGCAATGCGATGTATATTACTTCGGTCAATTTATCGCAACGGATCGTCGATATGGTTACTGCCTTTGTAGGAGGTATGGGAACCGCGGCATCAATTCTTGTTGGTTCGCGCCTAGGTGCGGGCAAAACGGAGGAAGCTGTTCAAAATGCCCATTGGCAATTGGGCTATGTCATGATTTTTTCATTGGTTGCGACCATCTTTATGGTTGCGGCTATACCACTGGTTAATTACATATATGGGTTTGAAGCCGACACTCAAAAATTACTAACCCAGATAATGGTCATCCATGCGCTAAGTCTTCCCTTTATGTTCTTTTCGGTAAATATCATATTTATCACCCGAGCAGGCGGATATTCCCGCAGTCCGCTACTTATCACCAATTTGCCCTACATTTTAATTAAAATTCCCTTGGTTTTGTTTTTTGTTTTCATTGATCGCAGTGCCTTTGTGCAGGCGTCGGGAATTCATCAGTTTATGCGAGCACTCGGGATCGAGGACAACCTCATTGTATTCATTTTTGTCATTGATCGATTGGTTGAAGTAGTGCGGGCGATAATCGGTGTTTTTGTTTTCCGTTTCGCTCCATGGAAAAGATCTTTTGTCAGTCAAAAAGAAATTGAAGAAGCGGAAAGTATTAAGGCGGGAGCGTAAGATGAAACTAGAAAGTTATATTGCACGGCACCAGAAGAATCTTCAAGGAAAAAAATATTTAGTCACCGGGGCCAACAGTGGAATCGGTTATGAAACTACGCGTATTTTAGCCGGTTATGGTGCGCAGGTAACCATGGCTTGCCGCAGCATGGAACGGGCTAAAAAAGCCCGTGAAGATATTTTGGATTTGAATCCAAAGGCTAATTTGGAAATGGTTGAATATGATCAAGCGTCAAAACAGAAAATAGAGGCCCTGATTTTAAAGTTAAAACGGGATAAAGCCTTTTTTGATGGCATAGTCTTCAATGCGGGAATCTATCATCCTTCCGCCGATTTGAAAACGGAAGATGGATATCCGTTGACTATCGGCGTGAATTTTATGGGCTTGTTTTACTTTATAAGCAAATTGATTGAAAGTGGAATTCTTAAGAGTGAAAAGAAGGTGCACCTCGTTTTCGTTGGCTCGTTAATTTGGTGGAATACGAGTCTCCCAACTCAATTGAATAAAGAATCGCTGAATCAACTTTCGCTTCAAAAACAATACAATGTTTCAAAGACCATGATTGGCCGATTATCCTATCAACTGGCAAAAAACCGAAAATTAAGCGACGGCAGTGTACTACCAAATAATTGTCAGGTTTTCCTGATGCACCCGGGAGTATCGGCAACGGGCATAGTCAATAGTAAATCAAAGGGTTTTTCCGAATTTTTCTCTCGAGCGGCACATCGTTTTCTCTATATTTTTGTTCACCATCCGCGAAAAGCTTGCCTCGGCATTGTTGAAAGTTTAATGGCGGACGAAAATAATTCCAATTATATTTTTGTTCCCCGGGGACCATTTCATATTTCCGGATTCCCCAAAAAAATAAAATATCCCCGGAACATAAAAAAAGATGATCAAGACCTATTGCAATGGGCCCAAACCATCATTAGATAAAAGTCACAATTTTATTTGTCGCATTCCAAGCGAGCTAAGTGTTTCTGATAGAGACTATATATGCAATCGGCTACTTCTTCCACATTTTGATTTTCGCTGTCAATCACGTAATTGGTGAGGCCGACATTTTCCGGTGCGAACTTAATCTGATCGTTGGTGAGGCGCTCCTCGATAACTTTCGGGTCATCCCCCCGCGCTAACATCCTTTTTCGCCTAGTTGGACTTTCTGCGAATAAAAAGAAAGTAACAATTCGCGGATTGTTTAATTTTTTAAATGCATTAAGGCCGTTAGGGTCGACCAGTAATACTTTGTTATCCCCAATCTCTTTCTTACTTGTACCATAAAAATTTCCATTATAAAGGGTTGTCTCAGCAAAAGCATTTTGCTCTTTTAGGGCTAAAAAATCCGGCTTGGATACAAAATAGTAATCAACTCCATTTTGCTCCCCTTTACGCATATCTCTTGTCGTATGAGTGATAATTTTGCGAATACCATATTTTTGAGCGAGCGTTTTTGCAACTTCCGTTTTTCCTGAGGCGCTTGCACCGACAAGTATGATCATAAGTTATCTCCAATTAGTTTATATTATATATTAACTTGCCAACAAATGGCATAACTTAGATAAAAAACTGAAAAAAAAGATTTTTTTTTGCTACTTACGTATTGGAAGAAGGATTTTTATATGAAAGTAGACACAGCCAATTTCCGTGAATTAAGCAAAGAGTTCAAGCGCTTAGGGGCCATATATCGAATTTATAAGACGCGTAAAAAAATCGCCGACAAGGGCATTGAACGACCAAATTTTTATCTGGCGGAAGAAAAAACGGGTGATAATGAAGAAAACTTTGTTGCGCTAATAAATAACTTACTTGATGAAATACCGACTAAATACGCTTTGATTTTAAAAAGTGATTACTTTTTTTTAGATGAAAAGAATTGGTGGCAAAAATACTATAGTCGGGCAACATACTATCGGTTGAAACTAATATCCATGAAAGAGTTTTTATCATATATATACTAGTATATGCGGATATCATTGCTATTTAGTTTCTTGTCCGTAGTAGGGACAAATCTGCTCGTATTTGAAACCAATCCGGCATTAGTCATTAAAAATATTAATGTTTTTCCTTTGGATAGCGAAATCAGTAACAATCTTGCCTTTACCGTGGAACCATTTTTTACCGGATTAGGCGGAGTAACCGTATGCATCAGCGATTCAAGTCGCGACTTTGAATCGATATTTGCTCAAGACACAACTTTCATCAATGGGCAGAACAAAACCTTTGTCATGACGATTGCTAGGCGGACGATTGTCGAAAAGACGCGATTGACAATTGCAATTTGGAAAAATAATGAAATACGAAAATTCCGCAGTAAAACGATAACCATATTTCCGCGGGAAAACAAACATATAAGCATTAATTTTGTAAGGCACTATGTGCCGGAAGGAATGGCTTGCCACGTTTCATCGCTAGGTGATGTTCAGTATCAAAATGAAAATATATGGTTTACGAATTTTAGCGCTAAGAAGGAGGAACCCATATATCATCATTTTGACTTTTCACCCTTTCAAATGGCAGTGACAAGTTCCTCGCATCATAGCGAAGAAATGTGGGCGCAACTAATAATTGATGACAAAAACAATCTTTTTCCGGCTTTTAGTAAGGAAGATAAGGCAATATTTCCGATGCGGATCAAGCTTATCAATAATGTATATATTTTCTCACTTGTTCCCATTTATTTTGATACGCAGACCTATCAGTTGTCGCAAGAAAGAATTCACCAAGGATATGAAGAGACAGAGCTGGTTTATTTTCCCAAAAACTCATTTATGGAAGGGAGTAAACTTAATTTTTCCATTGAAATATATAACATAGGGTTTAATCGAACCGCGGCCACTTTTAATGGGGAAATATTATATGCTCATCCTTTGATTGGCGATATGGACCAAGCGATGGCTTATATATCTACGGGGACAAGTTCATACCAGGGGATACCTGAGGCGGAGAGGATGATATATACGCATGCTTAATATGCTGGTTGCCTTTACTTTATTGGTTAACTTTGTCGTTATTTATGATTTTTCTTATCGGGTTAACTACATCAATCGAACTTTTTATTTGCTTGCCGGTGGAGTTGTGGAGAATTCGGTTGATGTCACCAGCGCAGACCCAGAACTGTTATACTTTATTCCGGCGGAGTTGGAGTCTTCCGTCACATCATATTTAATAAAGGAACTATATTCCGTCACCGACGTTTTCTATATATCATTTACCTATCTTAACGAACAGCAAGATGGACTTTGCTTTGATCGGTGCCGCGTAGTGGACATTCATTTGCGAGTTCCTTTTTCCCAATTCTTCGAGTATCAAAAGGGACTGACGTTCAGCATTATTAATCAATATGAATGAAAATGAAAAAAAACTTCTTGAGTATATTTTTTCTTCCCCGTTAAAAACTTTACTGGAAGATGATGATGTTACAGATATCAGTTATAACGGCTCCTCGGTGTTTTTCTTCACCCATACGCAAGGCCGCAAAAAGAGTGATATTAAGTTTTCTCATAGCGAAGCCAACGATTTTATTCGCCAAATAGCCAATTTAAACAATGTCCTGTTTTCGACGGCAAAACCAATTATGGATACTTCAATTGCCAATTTAAGAATCAGCGCAATTCACGACAGTCTCGCTCGAAAAAATGGGGAGAAAGTCATACATTTTTCAATTCGGAAGCACAATCAAAAGATAATTGATTTTCGACAAACAGAAACTGGCAATCAGTTACTTTATGACTTATTATCCGCTTATCTTCAATGCAATTTATCGATGGCCATTTCCGGTAAAGCGGGTAGCGGAAAGACGGAAATGCAAAAATTTATTTTGACGCTCTTGCCCAATAATGAACGAGTTATTCTTATTGATTCAGTGGATGAGATTGAGGAGAACAATCAATATGATCTGGATCTTTCTGTTTGGCGAGTAAGCGATAATGATGAGGTTCGGATACAAGAATTAATTAGAGCCAGCTTACGGCAAAATCCCGATTGGATTATTCTTGCCGAAGCGCGCGGTCGAGAAATGAAAGATATTATATCTTCGATAAGAAGTGGGCATCCAAGTATTTTTACCTGTCATAGTCTCAAAGCGGAATTAACTCCTTATCGTGTCTTAGAATTGATGGGAGACCATGATTCGATTGATTCTTCAAAGTCGAAAATTGAAGACATAACCAATCACATACCTCTATATATCCATATGGAAAAGAGAATAACCAACGAAGGAATTGTTCGTCAGATTACTCAGGTTGTGATCTATGAGCATTCAGTTCCATATCTCATATATCAGAAAAAGGACAAACCCTTCTATTATCCCTTGCCTTTAGACTTTGCCAAAATGATCGAGGAAATAAATTCGAATTTATATAAGACCTGGAAAGAGAAACAAAATGATTAAAAAAATCTATATAGGCGCAATTTTTGCCATCGTGTTTGAGGCTATTGCCGCCCTGATGTTCTGGCCGTTTCCTACTTTTTATTTGGCGTCTATTTTTATCCTGCTGGGATTAATTAGCATTATTTATGAAGGCAGCATCATTGCATCTTTAATTAAGAAACAAAGAATGTGCTTTTCTTTCGTCAGTAATCTGATTGTAGCCATCAACGTTAAAAAGACAGTTGAAGATGCCTTTATTTTTTATCTTGAACGGGAAAATGATAAATCGCTTATTCGATCTTTAGTCTGTGGTTTATCAGCGGTTGAAGCCATTAGAGCCCTAAACGAGTATTTTCGTTATCCTATTTATCGGAATTTTCAAGATATTATTACTATCTATATTAATGAAGGCGGTGATATTTTGACGCTGACAACATACTTGTTAGATGATATCCACCGCGAGGAAAACCATCTTCAAAAAGTCATTAAACTCTCATTAAGAAAAACCATCGAAATTCTAATACTATGGATATTATGTTTTTTAGCCGCGATTATGATGCGCTTTAGTATTAAAGACATCTATGAAATGATTATCAGCAATCATTATATTTCTTTAGGTTTAGTTACTTTATACATTCTTCTGATAATGACCTTTTATTTCGGATGTCGCATCTTTAAAAGCGAAATTACTATCAAGGAGCAAATATGAGCAAAAAAAACAAATCCCGGTTCAAACTACTAGTTTTAATGGCAATCGTCACGGTTTTATTTCTATCTTTTGTTATTGTTATAACCAAAAATCGCCTGGTTACGAATATCGCTCTAATGAGTATCATTTTACTTATTTTTATGGCGGTTAGCTACCATCACCGTCTAAAATCATTGAAAAGCAAGGACAGGTTGGCAAGCTTGGTTTACTTCCTGAGCAGAGTTCGCCATTTTCTGAATAATGATTCCACGATTTATTATGCTTTAACGGAAGCAAATAGACTATCTTCACCTATGATCCAAGAGGATGTCAAAGAGTTGATATACGAAATCAATTTAGATAAGTCAGTGGCCCCATTTATAAAATTTGCTCATTCTTTTAAATCCGACCTTATAGAGGAAATTATCATTCAATTATATCAATATGAAAACAGTTCAAGTCAAAAGAATTCATTCAATAATTTTTTTCATCTTTTTTCACAATTTCAATCAATAGAGACAAATGAACGTTTTGAGCATTTAGAACAATCTTACGCTACCGTATCCTTTTTACCAATGCTCGGTGGGGGACTATTGATTCTTACTTTGGCCTTAGGTGTAATGGAATCAATAGGAGAGATTATTAATGGGTTCTAAAATCGGCTTCATTCTCTCACTTGTATTTGTTTTTCAAACATTCCTTTTAGGCGGTGATATTCTCAGCATTCAAATTATTAGGAGTGATTTAGACTCTCTTTCTCAACTTATCGCGCAAAAAATTAGCAAAATCGGCAAATTGGATGATTCTATCAAGGTAATTGCGGCCAACAATCAGGTGGAAGTGAAGTGCATAAGTAATTGTTTTCCTCAGTTTGGCGATCAACTAACATTTACCCTTACTCATTATTATTATCCGTTAATTATCAGTAGTGAAGAAATGATGATATCAATAACTAGGTCAGTCGTAATTGGCTACTATAACTGAAAGGAGGTGAAATACTATGGGAGAATTAAAAGGACAACTTTTAACGATACTGCTGGTGTTGATGATCTTCGGTATCATGGCTACAGCATTTAAGGCGATGTTTCAAAGTACTGCCAACGAGATATCCAATCGATTGAGCGAAGAAATAAACGCCGCTCAAAAGCCGGCGTTCGCATTCTTTAAAATAACGTTTGTTGACCAAAATCAGTGGTAATTGTTCCCCCTTATTCTTGACTTTAATGGATTTCTCGGTAATATATGATAATGCATAGCACAAAGAACCGAGGTATATCATATGGATGACACGCTTGCTA
This sequence comes from Bacilli bacterium, assembly GCA_035326105.1. Taxonomy (NCBI): domain Bacteria; kingdom Bacillati; phylum Bacillota; class Bacilli; species Bacilli bacterium. Next base: position 506,509 of record DAOKYO010000002.1, on the reverse strand, counting down.
AAATTGAGAAGGCTTTTGCTAAAACACTTAAGGTTGATGAAGTTAAACCGGAAGCCGAACTCCGTGAATTAGGTCTTGATTCGCTCGATTTAGTTGAGCTGATGATGGAGCTTGAAGAAGAGTTTGGAATTGAATTCAGCAATGATGAAATGATTGAATTTAAGACCGTTTCTGATGTCTATAAATCAATCGAGAAGAAATTAAATAAATAAGTGAAAAATATTGCATAGAACCAATCTATGTGATATATTTCTACATGCGTCCAAGTGACGCAAAAGGTGCCTAGCTAGCTCAACGGTAGAGCAATCGGCTGTTAACCGATCGGTTATAGGTTCGAATCCTACGCTAGGCGCCATTTCTTTGGCCCGTTGGAGAAGCGGCTTAACTCACATGCCTTTCACGCATGCATTCATGGGTTCGAATCCCGTACGGGTCACCATTACAAAAATTAGGACAATTAGTTGATGACACAATATGTGTTAACACTACTTGTCTTTTTTTTTTTGTTCAAAATTACAAAGGATGACCAAATGATTTGGACAAGACTACAAGTCAACGATGCAATTGGTGTTGAATCCGAAGCCATCTTTTATAAAGGGTGTTTCGATGCGCTACCCGAGATTTGAGCCCTATTTATATAACAGGTATAATTAGTCCAGCGGAGTAAAATATAATTTTTTTATGATTTGTATGATTTTATTAATATGGAAAATATGATCATAATCCTTTAGTAAGGAGGAGTGCAAAAACGATAAAAGAGAGCTATACAAAAGAAAATTCTATGAATTGACTTCAATGTAACGTTAACAATTAAGTTGATATTATTAATGTAGAAGGGTTGGTTTTGAAAGAGCATTAGCATTAAAACAATTTGTTCTTTATTCAAAATAAAAACAACAAGCCGGTTAGGATTTTAGCTCAATATCACCAGTACTTCGGGGTTTTAAATTCACTAATACGGGTGTCGGGGTCTGTTTCTTATTTATATAGCAAATGATTTTGGAATCTAAAAACTTATTTTTTACTAAAATCTTTGCAGCATTACATTGACGAACATCAATATATAGTTTATAAATAGTATGGCAAGGAGAGAAACTATGAGCAACGAAGAGTTTTTAAAAATAGCTAAAGCCCTAAGCGATGGCACGAGGCTTAAAATACTTCAAATAATTTCCCGTCGTCATTCAATATGCGCTTGCAATATCCTGGAAGAATTGCACATTACGCAGGGAACACTATCGCATCATATGAAAGTCCTGGCTGATCTAAAACTGGTTGAGGTAGAAAGAGACGGCCGCTGGTGCCATTATAGTTTGAAACGCGAAAATATATGCGCGGTAGTTGCTTTTATCAGGGAAATTTGTCTTGAAAAAGAAGATGATACGGAAGTCTGCTCTTGCAAGTGATTTTTTTATCGAAAACATTGATGAATGTCAATATATTATTGATGGAGAGGATGTATGACTTTAACTAAGAAAAAAAACAGATGGTTTCTTCTAGGCATATTAATCATATTAATTGCCATTATCATAAATATACTGATTGGTTTGTTTATCGGCTGGGATATAGCAAAAGCTCCATGGTCATTTATCAGCAATCAAATTTTAGGAATGAAGTGGTTAAGCGATTTAATTTGGCAGCTAATATTTTTATTGGGTGGCAAGTATGATTCTATAAGTTGGCAATATCAAGTTGAGTCTTCAGTTCATTTCTTTGTTTTTGACTTTATTAAGATTGGGATTCTTTTATGTGTTTTGATATTTATCATATCTTATATTCAATCTTATTACCCTCCGGAGAGAACAAAGAAGATTTTGGGAAAGTACCACGGAGTGGGTGCAAATATTATCGGTGCGTTACTTGGGACGGTTACTCCCTTCTGCAGCTGTTCATCAATTCCAATTTTTATTGGTTTTACCCGCGCCGGACTGGCCAGCGGAGTGACATTCAGTTTCTTAATTTCCAGTCCGCTAGTTGATTTGGGCTCCCTGATGCTTTTGGTCGGATTCTTTGGATGGCCGATTGCGATCGCTTATGTGGTTGTAGGACTTTTTTTAGCAGTTGTCGGCGGGACGATTATTGAAAAAACCGGACTGGGAAAGAATATTGAAGACTTCGTGACCAAGAATCAATCGGTGGTAGAAATTGACGGCTATGAAATGTCTCAAACAGAACGGCTCATTTATGCCAAAGAGCAGATGCTAACAACCTACAAAAAGGTATTTTGGTACATCGTTATCGGCGTAGGAATCGGCAGTATAATTCACAACGTCATTCCGGAGTCGTGGATTATGTCATTGCTTGGACCCAATAACTGGTATGGAGTCACTTTAGCGACGGTAATCGGGGTTCCGATGTATGCGGATATATTTGGTACTCTGCCCATCGCCGAAGCCCTATACAGCAAAGGTGCCGGGCTAGGAACGATTTTATCGTTTATGATGAGTGTAACAGCATTATCTCTACCCTCCTTAATTATGCTCAGAAAAGTTATTAAGCCAAAATTATTAACCGCCTTCATCATAATTGTCGTCGCGGGAATAATGATCATCGGATATGTGTTTAATGCTTTTGGCTTTCTATTAATTTAGATTCAATGTTAGGGGTGAAAAAAGAAAGGAAGTATTTTTATGAAAATACAAGCAATAGGATGCGGTTGTCCTAAATCAACCAAAAATTATCAGGCAGTAGTTCAGGCCGCTCAAGAGCTAGGCATCACCGATGAGGTCGAGTTTTATCAAGATCAAGAGGGTATGCTAGCGATGGGAATTATTTCGACACCCGCGCTGGTAATTGATAATCGAATATATGCTTCAGGAAGAGTACTTAATGTTTCTCAGGCTAAAGAATTGATTGCCAAAGCGATAGCTTTTTCGAAGAAGGCCTAAAAAATATTATTAATTTTTTTAATTAAATATGCTAATCTAAAAACGAACAAGGAGTAACCACCAATGAGAATATAATCTTGTGAACGAAAACATAGCATTATAAATCTTTTTCGTTCACCTAAAAACAAACGAAAAGGAGTTCTCATTATGGTTACCATAAATAATTTAAATATATTAGAAGTTTCAACAGGCCGTAAAATAATTAGCGATCTTTCTTTTTTCATAAATCCGAGTGAACATGTCGCTCTTATTGGTGAGGAAGGAAATGGAAAATCAACTCTTTTAAAAGCCCTTATTCATAAAGCGGATTCCAAGCTTTCCATTACGGGGGTAATAAGAGGCGTTGAAGATTACGGACTACTTGAACAGGATATTGCTCATCTATATGGTGAGTATCTTCTTCAAGATTATTTTTTTCTTCCCTTTAGTGAAATAAATGTAAGACCGAAGGATAAAATCTATGCGTTAAATGCCTTAAAACAGTTCGCCTTTCCAATCGATATCTTCCATCAAAATCGTAAGATAAAGACTTTATCTGGTGGGGAGTTAATTCGGCTGGCACTGGCAAAAATCAGTTATTTCGATCCAGAAGTTATCTTGCTCGATGAACCAAGTAATAATCTTGATTATGAATCGATGGAAGTCCTCAAGCGTTTTATTGTAAGAAGCAAAGCGATGATCCTTTTTGTGTCACATAGTGTGGATCTTTTAAGCGAAGCGGCAGAAAAAATAATTGTTCTTTCTTTGGAAAATCGGAAACAACTCGCCAAAAGTGAGTTTTATGCTTATAGCTACAATGAATACGTCAGTTATCGAAAAGCCTACCGCGAAAATACATATCAAGTAGCAAAAATGCAAAGAAGCGAATATCAGAAGCAAGCAAAAAAATATAGTCAAATATATAGTAAAGTAAAAGACCGGCAGGATCAAGCGGTACGGGATCCGGTACAAGGTCGACTTTTGAAAAAAAAGATGCATACGATTAAATCCTTTGGACGAAGACTAGAAAAAAAGAAAGAGCAATTTCTTGATTTTCCAGATGACGATCCATTTTTAAATGTTGAAGTTAATATGGATTTAAAAAGAAAAACCTTCGGCAATATTATTGATTGGAGAAAAGATTTACTTTCAAAGGGTGGACAGCTTTTGGCTAAAAACTTTCGATTTTCTATCAGCGGTGGCGAGCATGTTTTACTGAAGGGAAAAAATGGCAGCGGTAAAACAACCTTTCTTCAAGAATTATACGCACAACCCAACAAAAACTATCGCTACGGATATCTTCCGCAAAATCTCGATGATTTAGGCTTTAATAATCAAACGCCTGTTGAAATATTAGCGGCTAATAAAAATAAAGACGAAATTACTTTTATTCGTCAATTGTTAGGCCGGATGCTATTTACCGCGAGTGAAATGGAACATCCTTTTTCCCAATTAAGTGGTGGACAAAAAAGCAAAGTTATTATTTTAATGTTATTTGTAACATCGACATATGATATTTTACTTTTAGACGAACCATCGCGCAATTTTGCTCCGACCTCGATACCAACGATAGTTAATCTTATCAATGGATTTCCCGGGGCGGTAATAATTGTTTCTCATGATTATCTTTTTGAAGAGAGTCTTACAAATTTACGTCTCGAGACGATATAAAAAAAGCCCCGTTTATTTCATGAAAAATACCCCTTTCCTGTTTTTGTCCAAGAATAGGGGTGCATTTCATAATCATAAAGGGGCTTTATTACTAAGCAGTGAGATAAATGCCAACATTTTCGAAGACAAAATTATCTGCATAGCTATCACCGAGGCCGTTAAGGATGAGACCGTTTTTAACAATAGCCATCGGCCCCGTTAATGAAGGCATAAAAGCCGACATATAAAGCAGTTGACCGACGTGGCTGTTTGCATCAACCCAAGCTGCTCCGGTGCCGTTTGGCGGGAAGCTGTCATTCAAGGAGCCGAGCAGACGGAAATCCTCCTGGATGCGTTCTTCCCATTCAGGGGAACCAGTATCAGTTGTAAAGTCAGCAATTAAGCGTAAGCTTACTTCAAATCCGGTAGCCTCGCGATCATTGAGATAGAAGTAATCATTTCCCCGCCAATCGATAACTTCATTAGGTATAACGATCGATGCGCTTCCATTGGCATTTTCTTCATTTTGGGCTTCAGCATATTCACCGCTCAGGGCCGATGTGATATAACCGGAAATAACTTCGCTTGCAAAGTAGGCTCGTTTAGTTCCAGTATGAATGCCATTATCATCATAGCCATAGGTACTTTCAACAAGCGCCTTTACCGTTGATCCAACTGATGCCAATTGACTCGCTCCAGTTAATCCCGCTACCGATGAAAAATTGGTTAGTGCTAAGTCAAGCGCTTTTCCTTCAATTATTGGTGAAAAGTCATCATTGCCGCCTCCGGTATAGTAATCGTGGGTAAAAATATCTTCCACGCTGTTCAGACGTTCAGTTTTACTGGCTCCGTTAATATATTGAGCCGCGCCCCCATGGCTAGAGGCAATCTTTCCATCAAGTAAATTATATAACACAAGCGAACGGGTTTTAGTCGAGAAGATGCCATTATCGGCTGAGGTTGCCATCATGTGCGAATTCTTCAAGAAATCAATCAATTGGGTTAATGATTTTCCCTGATCCAAGAAGTCGGTTTTAATGTCAAAACCGGCACTATCAAAACTCAAATAACCACCAGTGGTGGTGAAACTGTCCATTAGGTTGCCAAGATAGTAAATATCTCTGCCGTCGGTATCGACATCGGCAGTCGCTTCAAGATTAATCGCAGTAGTGTTGTCATTAATATCAGTGGTAATCACGATATCGGACGAAGCATCGTCATATGCTCTTTGACCAAGGTATTTTCCTTCATAGCCTTCGGTTAGGGCGGTAAAGCCAAAATTATCAAGCTGTTCCTGGATTATTTTTGCCGTGGCATCATAAACCAAATTTGAATTATTAATCGCAGTCAAAGCCAAGGTTAAATCAGCGCTCGAAACATCGGTTATAGAATCGGTTACGGTAGATAAGCTCGGAAGCCGGAAACTTACCACTCGGATAATGTTCATAACGTCGTTAATTTCCTGTTCAACCGTCGTGTTCATCAGCTGTTCGTCAATAACGGTCGAGGAGAAATTAATCAATCGAGTTTCTAATTTATCACTGGCACTGCCATAGGCAATATCATGGGTATTATCATAAGCCATGTTGGCCAGCCCAGAATCAGTTAAGATTTTTACCAACGCTTGCTCGAAAACTGTCAACGGGTTATCACCCAAAGGCAAAGTGTCAACATATGATTGAGAGGCTCCGCTTTGGCCAAAGATAAATGAGTGGTAAAGATTAAGGTAGGTGTCTTCAATAAGCTGGATATCGCTGCTTGTCAGCGTTGAGATATCATTCATCCGCGTGGCGATATCTTGAAGACCATCGGTACTACTTGTGCCAGTTATTTGATCAAAAATCTCGCCTAGTCCATAAATTTCATTTTCCGGATAGTGAGTAGAATAATTTTCGCTCATAGATGGAAGATAATCGCTTCCGTCATATTTATAAACAAAGTAGGGATTAGCGGCTGATATGTCTAGACCACTAATTGAAAAACTGGAACCATTAACAACGCTATTGATAAGGTTAGGAACGGCATCATAAGCGAGTTCACTGCTATTGAAAGCGATGAGAATTGACTCCAAATCGTCAGAGTCAATGGAACTGGCTATTGAGGAAGCATCAAAAGCCGAAACCGAGCTCAAGGATGATGATGCTTTAAAAACGCGGAAGATGTCCATAAAGTTACCAATCTCGGCTTCTTGCGAACTCAGTTCGGTCGCATTTGTCGGGAAAGTATTCTCAATTTGGTCAATTGTCTTCGCCCCGGCATCAAGATAGCCGAAACTTTGATCTTTCGGACTTTCCGTATTATATATAACATCGGATAATTGCGAATCAACAAGCAGTTTTTTCATTACTTGTTGGAAGACGCTCAAAGGAGTTTCACCGATGGAAAGCGAAGCGGCATAGTCGACATTATAACCGGATCGATTGAAGATGAATGAACTATTCAGTTCAGAAAGAGCATCCTCAATAGTCAATATTTTGCTGTCATCAATAGTTGATAAATCATTGATGTTCGCAGTGATACTTTGCAAGCCATCAGTCCCCGTCACTTTATCAAAGATCGATGTTATTGAAGAAATCTCGGTTACTGGATATTTAGCCTCATAATCAGGAGTAGCCAAACCGTTAAATTCACCGTTGACGTATTGATAAGCAAAATAAGGATTGGCGGCGGAAAAATCAATTCCGCTCATTGAAAGAGAAGAACTGGTGGCAACGGTATCAATTAAACTGGGAACAACATCATACGTAAGGTTGCTGTTATTGAGAGCCGAAAGAATGCTCTGTAAATCCGCGGCATCAATTGCCCCGGCGATACTGCCGGCATCCAGTCCGGAAACGCCGGATAAAGAATCGGCGTTCAAGAAAGCTGTGAAAACATCGACGAAATTATCAATTTCCGTTCCTTGTTCCACCAAATCGGCATTTTGGTAAGGAAATAATACAGCAATATCGCCGTTAAGTTTGTCTTCAGCGCTCGTATAACCTTTAGCTGCCATCTTAGGATTGTTAGTGTTATAAGCGATAGAACTAAGACTGCTATCATTCATAATCTTATAAATCAGCTGCTGAAAAACCGTCTTGTCACTAGTTAAGTCATTGGGATTAATCCCGCTTAAATTAAATACTTCAGAGGTATTCATGTTGTGCAAAATAGTTCTCAAAGTATCGCGCGTACCTTCCGTAATATCATTGATGGAAGTAAAGTCGCTAAGAGTGGACAAACTATCAATATCTTCTTTCATGTCGACGATTTTGTTTATTTCTTCCCCGCGTTCAGTAAGGAAAGTGCGGAGTGATGTATAGTCATCAAATAAATGGTTGGTAGCATCACCCCCGATTAAAGGCGTGACATTAGCCGCGCTTAAAGATAAACCCGCCACTTCAAAGGAGGCAGAAGAGAAGATGCCATCGAAGGCATTAGGAATAATCATCCGTAAAATAGAACTGTCGTTAACGGCATCAATAACCGCTTCTAGTTCGCTATTACTGGCGCTGCCATTGGCCAAATAATCAAGGGCATTTGTTCCGACGGGAACGGAAATATTATTTAGACTATCGATAATAGTGACGATGCGCGCATTTTCATTTTTCCAATGACTGATGGATGAAGCAACATCGCCATCGACATTAATCAGGCTAAAATCACTTGTGATGGTATCAAAGGGACTGCTGTCGCCAATGCTTTCACCAAAGTCAACGATGTAAGCGTTCAATCCGGCACTCGCTTTCAACTTGTTCAGCAAGAAATCTCCGTAATAATAAACATCTTCGTTTGTCTGCGCATCCTTTTGAACAAAGATTTGCGAATCGGCGAGCGCATCCAGCATGGGGCCTAAATAAGCACCATCAATTTTTGTGGGGTCAAAGTTACTTAAAGAAATAGCGGCACTTTGAACATTGCTGACTACGATAGCTAAATTCACTCCTTCTTGTGACCAATCATTAACATTGGAAAATGTTACTTGAGGGGTACTGGAGTCGTAAATGGAAGGCCCGAGGAAATAGTTTAAAATATTATCAAAAGAAACACTGAATAATGCTGATTGATCGATGGAGTTAAAAGTGGTGGTGATCATTGAGGAAGTGATGGCATTTAATGGATCGGTTTCTTCCATAGCGGTAAGAATTCCGCTCGAACTGATGGTCGATAATACATTCACTAAATGGGAAATCTCACCGGTGGCAGGACTTCCGAGAGCGTCAGTCGCTTGGGCATCAGTCCAGTAAGCGACATCATCCGCGGCATTCATTACTTCAACCACATCAATAGCTCCGCTTGTGGCATCACTGGCTTGATCAAACACATACTCGATTATTTTCTTGAAGGTGGCATCTGATTCGGTTTCATTAATCGGATTAAGAATTTTTGAATCATAAAAAGCCGTAAGCATATTTTTTAAAGATTGACTAAAATTTTCTTCACCGAATGAAGCCAAAATATCGGTTGAAGATGATATTGTGGAACTTATTTCCTGAATATCGGGATAAGCCTCCAGCATATTGGCTAATTCGGTACCGAAGTTATCAACATGGAAATCAAAATCGTTTACCGATAATCCGAAATCCGTAAGCATAGATAAATTAGAGACGGCATCTTCCATTATTCCCGGAAGAATGGAACCAATTAATTTTGAGTTATCAATATCTCCGCAAAGAGAAATCAAATTGTTTCTTGAATTATCGTCGTCAATGATAGTCGTTGCCTCGGCTTCTTGGTTTAAAACCGCGACCGTGTTTTCATCTTGCAAAAGTCCGCCCATAATCGTAATTAAGGCATTAAATTCTTTCTTGTAATTTAACCTTTGCGTCGATAAAACAGTGCTATTAAGCTCATCGATGGCAGTTTGAATATCATCAGCCATCCCAGTATTATCCCCGGTGGCCATCGATGAAATTAAGAGGCCGGCAATTACATCTACCCCATCGGCAATAAGGTCGCTATCTAAAAGGCAAGCGCCATTTAAATCAGTGTTTTTACCCTCCTCATCAATATCGGTCGGTAAGCCATTGCTGTCAAAATTACCCGCGAGGATGCCAATGATTTCACTATAATTATCTCTGACGAAAGTTAAAAGACTAGAATCGGAAAGGGCATACAGAACGTTCCCGGAAATTTTTTTGCCTTGAGCCTGTGGTCCATCGGCAAGAGACGATGTTTCGCTGGTATCGCTAACAACGTAGTGTAAAAAATTGTTGTCAAGTTGGTAAAAACGGGCCAGGGAGTTATAGACAATTGCCAATTCATTGCCCCACTTATAGGATTTCATCCCCTCCCATGTTGTTGGAAGAACTCCCGCGAAAGCTCCCAGTGAATCGGGTGAACTTTGAACTGTCGAATAAAGGATGGCCGGCAAAATAGTTGACAAAAGCTTGGAATCATCAATTTTGGTAAGGGCCGACTTTACCGATGGAACGGCATCGGAGTCCAAAAGAAGGGATATCCGATCGATCATTACTTCCTGTGATACCTCCTCGTCGCTTGTCAATTCATCAATTAAAGTTGTTGCCACACCGCTGGAGGCGAGGTCACTTGCAATGCCTCCGATAGTCGTAAGTTCGTCCTTATAATTTACATCTTGAAATTCGTCTTCAATTTGACTGATGACTTCCTCGCCTAAAACCGATTTAATTTCTTCCGTATTAAGAGCCAAGGATACGGCCAAAGGCAAGACGCTGACAACCAATCCAGAGTTGGAAAGGTTTCTGAATAAAGAAGTGATAACGGCATCGCTCATCAGGACGGAATAAGGTAATGCTCCGCTACCATCATCGGTCAAAAAGCCGGCAGAAATAAGTGTCTTGCTAATGCCGGCAACAGAACCCAATTCATTAGATAATGTAACTTCGACATTTCCGGTTTTTTCCCCGGTCGCCATATCCATCAAGACGGTATCAATGGACTTTCCTTCATCATTTACATTCCAATTGAAAAGACCATTTGCCAAAAGAGAGTTATCGTAGGCATCTAAAAAGCTCATAATACTGGCATAGTTTGGGTCGTTGATTCCTACGACCTCGGCATTATCCGGATCATGAAAAGCCTGATTAATCGTATTGATAATGGAGGTAAAAGGTATGACCAGCATTGCCGAAACCAAGGCCACTCTTATCATGTTTTCGGTCGCGGATATAAGCCGAAACTTTTTCTTTTTCTTTTTGGCGGACTTAGGAATAAAAGCGCTTATAATTGCCCGAATTATCAGACTTATAATTGGGCCAAAAATGGCGATTAAAAGCATTGTTACAAAGAATACCACGTAACGAATTATTACCACCGTTAACGCGGCGATATAATTCGTCAATTGAGGATTAGCCTCGGGGCTTATTCCATAAGATTGGTATGCGGAAGTTAATAGTTCATTTACAAATGTTCGCCCAGTAGCAAGAGATATCGGATAGATCGTTCCGTTCAACGTCAAACTAATGGAGGAAGGAATCTCGACAAAGGGAACTTGTGAAAGTTGAAAATCAATTAGAAAATCAGATATAGGCTTAACCATAAAGAAACCGACAACCAGTAAGGTCGCCATAAAAATAAGAGCAAATGTCGATTTCCATAAGCGTCTAAATAGTCCAAAAATAAAGCCTAAAAAAATGATACCTATGAGCCCAAAAAATATGATATTCCAAACGAGGGAGATTTGATTCAGATCAAAACCGGCCAAACTAGAAAACACTAGATGCATGATTTGCTCCTCCTTAAATTGTTTAACTATTGCCCCCTATTATGTTTTTATTCTAGCAAAAAAAATTATATACATCATTATAATATGCACTAAATTTTCGAAAATATATAAGATTATTTGCACGTGAGTTGAAAAAACACAGTTTTGATGGCTATGCGCGTACGCGCAGAAACGAACTTATTTGCTAGATTTACTGTTCATAATCAAATTGTATTGTGATATACTTTCAATGTTTTGAGAGGTGAAATTATGAAGATTTTTGGTTCAGTTGGCCATCAACATATTTCTGGTCAAAAAGAACTCACAAAGAGCAAGGAATCAATCATCCTTGCCGACACTGTTGGTTTCAAAGTTTATTTTCCTTTGGCCTCTGCAAATGGCAAGCCAGTAAATGTCTTAGTCAAGGAAGGTGACCATGTTCTCATCGGAACCAAGATTCTTGAGCGAACGGATTTTTATGTTCCACAATTTGCCTCGGTTTCCGGTGAAGTTGCGGCTAACGAGAATCGTTATAATGCTGCGATTGGTCGTGTGGCTCCGCATCTAGTAATCGTGAGTGATGGCAGGCAGGAAATGCTCGTCAATCCACTTAAGAAAATTGATGTTGAGAAGGCCGGTCAAGAAGAGATTGTCTCTCTTATCAAAGAAGCGGGCATCGTCGGTTTAGGCGGTGCTGGATTCCCAACTTACATTAAGTATGATAAGGCAAAAAATGTCGATGCCGTTTTGATTAACGGGGTCGAATGTGAACCGTATTTGACAACCGATTATCTGTTTATGAAAATGTATGCAGAAAGTGTTGTCGAAGGAGCGGAAATTTTACGGAAAGCGGCGGGCGCAAAAGAAGCGGTAATAGCTTTCAAAGTCCACAAGCATCCTTTAGCGGAGATTTACACACGTGCTTTAGAAGGACATCACAATGTTCGTTTTGTGGAAGTGCCGGACCTTTATCCAATGGGCTATGAAAAAACACTCATCCGCGAAATTTTTCATCGCGAGTATGCGCGCTTACCAATCGAATGTGGAATTGTCGTAAACAATGCGCAAACAGCAGCTTCTGTTTATCGGGCATTAGTTCTAGCGGAACCATTGGTCAACCGTTTGGTTACAATCAGCGGCGATGGCATAGTAAATCCAATTAATATTCAAGTTCCAATCGGAATACCGGTAGATAAAATTGTCGAAGCGGCTGGCGGATATGCCTGCGAGCAAATCCTTCTGGTTAGCGGCGGACCGATGACTGGTCGGACAATGCCAAATGATCAATGGGTGATTCAATCATCGATGGGAGCCGTCACAGTATTAAAGCCACTTGAATATCGGAAGCAATCGGCTGCTTGTCTGCGCTGCGGCATGTGTTCATATAAGTGCCCAATCGGTCTCCAACCGGTGGAAATTAAGCGCGCCTTGGATGCAAAAGATCATGTCCGACTTGAAAAACTAGAAACGCTCAGATGCGTCGAGTGCGGACTTTGCTCATACGTTTGTCCTTCAAAAATCGAAATCTCTGATGCCGTTAAACGGGCAAAGAGTATTTTGCGGTTTGAGATGGCGCGTAAGCAACAAAAGTGAGACTGAGGAGATAAACATGGAATTTGTATCAAGTATCGGTCCGGCAACGCGGACAAAAAAATCCACAACCAAGATTATGCTCATTCTTACTGGAGCATTATCAATTGTATGGTTAGCTGGGGTTGTATTTAATTTTGTTGCCAACGGCTCTGACTATGGTGTTAAGGCGATCTTAATGCTAGTCGTGGCCGAAGTGGCGGCTATTTTAAGCGATATACTCGTGCTATCAATTCGTTATAACGAGAAAAAAGGGCCGTATGGAGAATATCTTCTTCATCAAGTAATCACCCAATATTCTTGGGTGACCGCAATTATTTTTACCCTTACCCTTCCGATAGGAACTCCTTATTATGTTGTAGCTATCGGAACAATATTTGGCGTCATCATCGCCAAACATATTTTCGGTGGTTTTGGCAGTAATATTTTTAATCCGGCAATATTTGGTCGGATTTTGGTTGGCTTAGCCTTTGGGGCCCAATTAACCTCGACCATTGAGGGTGCCGGCGCTCCTTCGTCTTTGGTAGGGGGAGTTACTGTCACGTCTGCTTTTGACAGTCTAACCAATTGGCTATCGGCTGATTTATCAAAGGTTAACCTTAATTTAGGACAATTGTGGCTAGGAACGTATAATGGCGCTCTTGGTGAAACGTTCACCGCCCTTATATTATTGCTTGGCATTGGCTTAGTTGCTTTAAAAGTAATCAACTGGCGGACTCCGGTTTTCTATTTAGGAACGGTTGTTTTAACTTCGCTTTTCATAGCCATTTTTATCGGCGTTAATCCGCTAGAATACATTCTCATTCAGTTGGCAATGGGTGGATTGATGTTTGGAGCGGTGTTTATGCTGACCGATCCAGTAAGTGGACCAACATCGATGTTCGGAAAATCGTTAATTGGTGTTATTGCTGGCTTTTTAACGGTTTTAATTAGAATTCAGGGTTCTTATCCGGAGGGCGTGATGTTCTCAATTGCCATCTGTAATATGCTTTCCCCGACTATCGATCACCTTGTATCGGGATTAAATAATAATAAATTGGGAATTAAGTGGGCCTGGATTGGCTCAATTGCGGCTATATCAATCGGTCTCAATGGAGGCATAGCTTATGCGAAAGCGCCTAAGTCTCCAGTCGTTCCCGAACCTCCAGTAATTGAAGTTTGGCGGGAACTTGTCGGTACCGCCACATCGGATGTTCCGGCTGCGGGTGAGTATGGACTTACGACCACGACGGTGACAATGCAATATGACATTAATATGACTTTGGTCGGTATGAAAATAGATACACCGACAACGGGCGGAAGTTTCGATACTTCATGGAAAGCAAGCGAAGAAAAAGTTATTAGTTATTATGAATCTTTGAGTTTTGAGGAAATCAAGGCTTTGACGCCAGAAACAATCGCCGGTAGCGATGGTTTTGTCGGTGGTCTTACCTATACGACAGACCGCGTTCTTGCCGCCGTTCAAAATGCAGTTGAAAACATTGTGGTTTATGAAGGCAGTGCCACTACGGGTGTTCCGGAAGCGGAAGAGTACTTTGGCGAACAAACAGTCAATGTCGTTACCTATGTTGATACAAAGGGAACGGCAGAATTAACTGATGATACCATCGTAGGCCTTTCAATTTCCGGTGAAGAAACTACGGGCAAACCCTATGAGACGACCTGGGAAAATAATTTAGAACAGGCGATGAGTTATTACAAGGATGCAGTTGTAGTCGATCTTATGGAATTGACTACCACCTCCGGAATTGATGAATTTACGGGCGGAATCACCTACTCTTTTGATCGGCTTTTACTTGCAGTTAAAGATAGTTTGTCAACGGTCTATGTAGGCTAGGGAGGAACACTATGAAAAAATCAATTAAATTACCATTATTTCTTGGGCTTACCTGTCTAGGATGTACCGGAGTTTTAGCCGTTGTAAACGAGCTGACTTCACCAATTATTAAAGAGAATGAAGTCAAAGCCCAAAACGCCGGTTATCTTCAATTATTTGAACTGACTTCGTTTGATGGCTATAAGCTCGATAATCCTGAGGTTAATTCCAATCTGCAGGATGCAGGAATTGTGTCTAAGTTGGAAATCACAAATGCTTCAGACGATACTTTATTTGGTATTGCTTACGACGCAAGCGTAACTGGTTATAGTAGCGATGGAATCAAATTTCAAGTTGGTTTCAAAGATGGAAAATATGCTGGATTCGTTGTTATTACAAGCAGTGAGACTCCAGGGTTTGGTCAAGATTACCTCAATGTTTTAACAACTTATCTAAAGGGTATAGATGCTGATACGGCATTAGAAAAACTCGAGGCCGACACTATTGGGTTAAAGAGTGGAACAACCCACACCCGTGAAGGAGTCTTGCCTGCGGTTTATGCTGCCGCGCAAGATTATCTAGCGGATGCAGAGTAAGGAGAAAAATATGGAAAAGAAAAGCAGTCGTTGGAAAATATTCTCCTCGGGAATAATTGCAAACAATCCGACATTTGTCATGTTTTTAGGAACATGCCCGGTGTTGGCAACTACCAGTTCGCTATCTTCCGCCTTCGGTATGGGAGTGGCGGTTATCGTGGTTTTGTTTATGACAAACTTGATCATATCTTTGCTTCGGAAATGGATTCCTAATGAAGTCCGGATACCGGTTTTTATCGTTATTATCGCGACAGTAGTTACTATCGTTCAAATGTTTATGGAAGCCTACACTTATGACTTGGCTAAAACACTCGGTGTTTATCTATCAATTGTTGTCGTCAACTGCATTATTCTTGGAAGAGCGGAAGCGTTTGCTAGCAAGAATAATCCGGTCGATTCCATCTTGGACGCCCTCGGCGTCGGAATTGGATTCCTATTAGCCGTTATCATCGTTTCTGTTTGTCGGGAAGTGGTGGGAACTGGCGCTTTGGCTTTTACCAATCCATTGAATAATACGGTCCTATTTAACTTTAGAATTTTCCCCGCGAAATATGCGATTAATATCTTCACGCAAAATACGGGCGCTTTCATTATGTATGGTTTGATTACAGCCGCGGCAGTTGCTATTACTTCGGCGGTAAAAAACAACAAGGATAAAAAGCAAAAGGCTGCCAAGGCGCAACCGGCCCAAGGAGGTAGCATCTAATGCAATATTTACTATTGGCACTCAGTGCCGTACTGATTAATAACATTGTTTTGACCCGTTTCTTGGGTATTTGCCCGTTTCTAGGTGTAAGTAAACAACCGAAAAACACCTTGGGAATGTCCGCCGCTCTTATCTTGGTGGTATTCTTATCGGCCATTCTTTCCTATTCGCTCTATTTCTACGTTTTACAACCGCTGCACATTGAATACCTTAAACTAATTGCTTTTATTCTTATCATCGCCAGTTTTGTTCAATTCGTAGAAATGTTTATGAAGAAATATATGGTCGGTTTATATAAGGCCTTAGGAATCTACCTTCCCCTTATCACCACCAACTGTGTCGTTCTAACCGTCGCCCTTGATGTCGTCGGAACGGGTCTCACTGGAGCGGAATTGACATTTGTTGAAATGCTCGTCTATTCGCTTTCAGTTCCGATTGGCTATGCGATTATTATTCTCGTATTTTCTTTTATTCAAGAACGTTTACAAAATTCCCCGTTAATGCCTAAACCATTTAAGGGAAATGCGATTGCCTTGGTCACAGCTGGATTAATGGCCATGGCCTTCTTAGCGTTCTCAGGAATGATATAAAATGGATAACTGGTTAAGAGCGCTCATCGCCATCGGCATTATTGCGCTTTTACTGGGAGTGTTTATTCTCTCCTATATCTTGAACAAGCGAACTCCGAAGCCGGAAGGTTGTGAAGAAGTCGACAAAGAGTGTGCAACTTGCTCGATTGATAGTTGTGCTTTCAATAAAAACGAAAAATTGAAAGAAGGAATTAAATGATGGATTGGACAAAAGTATTGTTGGCTGTCGCCATTATGGCCGTAATAGGTGGTCTATTGGGCTTAATGCTGGCGGTTGCGGATAAAAAATTAGCGGTTAAAATTGACGAACGGGTAGAAAATGTCACCAAACTTCTCCCAGGCGTCAATTGCGGAGCCTGCGGCTATCCAGGCTGCGCCGGTCTTGCCACTGCTCTAGTCGGCGGTGAGGTCAATAAAGTCAGTGCTTGCCGGGTTGCCAAGCAGGATGCCAAAGAAAAAATTAAAGAGTATATGAATTCCACTCCCGGCCCCGATGGTAAAATCACCAAAGTCGATTTATAATTAAATAAACGACCGGATTTTTAACCGGTCGTTTTTAACAAGAATGCGAGGTTAAATATGGCACTATTTTTGAATAAAAAAAGCGGTGATATTTACGCGCTCTGCGGAGTGCTTATTTTAACCTCGGCAGTTTTTTCTTACTCCACAAGCAATGTTAATGCATCCGATCTTCGGGTTCACGTGTATGTTCGCGATGACATCGTTTATGAAATGCCGCTTTCGCAAGATCAAGTTTATATATTCTATAAGTCGGCGGATGCCGGTTCATCGGATGTTACCGAAGCCTCAACTAGCGACTATCTGGTTGAATTAGATGATGAATACGGCCGTTACTTACTCGGTCCGATAACGGTTGAAGTAAAAGATCGAAAAATTGATGTTTTAAAGGAAACAAGTGAACACCATTATTGCTCGCTGATGCCGGCTACCGGCCAGGCAAACTGGTCACTAACCTGCGCTCCAAATTTCTTTCGGGTAGTTATTGAAGGACAAAAGTAATATGCGCCACTGGTCAACGAAAAAGATGGTTGTTTTCGCTTTGTTTTTAGCGATTGGGGTCGTTTTAAACTATGCGGAGAATGTGCTCATCGCCATACCGGTTATTCCGGGGATAAAACTTGGCATAGCCAACACTTTGGGTTTGCTTGTTTTGGCTTATTTTGGCCCGGCTGAATTTATTCTTTTGGGCTTTCTTCGCGTTCTGTTAACTTCCTTATTTTCCGGAATTGGCGTGGCGACAATCATTAGTTTTGCCGGGTGGCTGCTATCGTCAGCAGTGGTTGTTGGTCTTTATTTCACAAAGCAACTATCAATCTTTGGTTTGTCGCTAATTAGCGCGGTTATGCATGGACTTGGTCAAATTGTTGTTGTAAGTATTATCTACGAAACATGGGGGATGTTTGCTTATTTTCCAATTCTAGCCATCAGCGGCATTATATCGGGAACCTTAATCGCCTTTTTGTCGCGAATGATCATTATAAGGCTGCCAATTAAGGAGTCGATGCTCAAATGAAAAAAGTTGAAATTAAGAATCGAAATGTTCCCAATGTAGATGTGAAAAAGAAAAGTTTTCTTAGTCCGCATGAAGTTATCGCCCTCGTGCTGACAACCTTTATCTGCGGCTTTATTTTGCTGCCAAAATTTACCTCAGATAAAACATCAGAGTTTAAAGCATCCAGCCTAGAAGATTATGTCCCTTTAGGTTATGGCGTTTCGGCAGTTACATCGACCGGAATCGAGGATACGCCTTTCCATACCGATGTTTATTTTATGTATTATGAAGACAATGGAACGGCCGCCGAATATGCCCGAGTAAATGATATTTTCCAATATACCGTTCCGAAAATTCACGCTTTGAGCGATCGTTATAACTATTACTACACCGAAACCATCTATCCAGATGAAGAAGGTTTTTTCGCGGATTCAATACTCAATCATTCCATTCCTAATCCGGCGGTAATATATACGAAAACTGATCCTTTTCCTCAAAGCGAGATCCGACTCAATAACCTTCGGGTTTTAAATGAAAATTTAAATAAAGGGCCGCTTGAGATTCCTTTTGATCTCTATAATTTATTAGCCATAGGCAAAGAAATGACTGTTTATACTAACTCTGGCTACAACATGTTTGTCGGCAGTTTGTCTTCATTTTGGGACCGGCAAAATGATCTTCTTAATAATGATTCCCCCCAGTTAAATGACCCGCGTGCCAACACCGACGAAGGACGGGCAAACCGAGAACTTGTCGATCGTCTGCAGTCCTATATTCCGTTGACGGAAGAAGAAGTAAATTCCACGCTTTCACTATCCGTAATTGATAACAGGTATTATGCCGACTTTGTCGCTCCTGGAGTGGAAATAGGCGATTTAACGATTACTGTCGGAGGAATAGCCAAAGGTTATTGCAATCAGATAATTGAAAGTCAGATGCGAAGTAATGAACTGGGGAAGGGAATAATCTATGGAGGGGCAAGTTCAATCAACGCGCTTTCGGGTTATATTGATCCTTCTTTGCCATGGAAAATTACTATTCAGTCGAATGCGGTGGCAAACTCGGCGAACGGATTTGATGCGAAAGCTTTTGGTTTTAGTTATTTGGGGGCTTTTGGAATGTCGACCAGCGGCGGTGACTCGCTTTGGAGCAACTACTATTTTGAAGATGATGAAGGAAATATTTTTCATCGTCATCACATTATTGATGCTAGAACGGGCGAACCAAGCAACTACGGCGTTGTTGATGTTAATGTTTTGTCAAATTTTCTTACAGGTTCGCGCTTGGATGCCTTGACAACCGCCCTCATGTGCTTATCGATTGAGGATGGGGAGACCTTACTGGAGAGAATCAGACAAGCTTATGCGGTAGAAAACAACGATATTCTTTATGGGGCTTGGTTGCTTCAAGCTGGAAACACGAATGTTTTCAATATTAAAGCAGAAGCGGGATATATGCCTCTTTTATCAGAGTTAAATGATATTAAAATCAGCAAAATTTAAAATATTATTATTTTATTTTACCGGCCAATGAAGTGGCAAATGGTTAAAAAAATACCGATGTAACTTGATAATTTAGTGTTTCGGTAAAAAAGACCGATTATTGCTTTATTTTTTTGCCTTTTCGATATTGATTTAAGCGACAAAAAACACTAATATAATAGACGAAAGATTTACAGGAGGTTACTATGAAAACTTTCAATAAAATTCTTCCGATCGCGGCTGCTTCGCTCTTATTAGCTGGGTGTAATGGCGCCAAAACGGAAACCTACTATTATGGATTCGGCAGTGTCGCCACTTATGCCGTCACCGCGGCTACGGAAACGGCAGCCGGAACTGTTCAAACGGATGTTGATGTAGCGAGTGTTCTCTTTAACTCCAAAGGCGAGATTGTTGATGTTAATGTTGACGTTATGCAAATTAAGGCTGCTTCCACGGCTGAGGCTGTGACCACGTTGGCTTCAAAAGGATATAACGACGAGGCCAATTCGGATGTTAAATCCAAATGGGAACTCGGAACTGGTTATGGTATGTCTGGTGCTTCAGCCATCGGTAAAGAATGGTATGAGCAAGCCGATGCCTTTGAAAACTGGGCGGTTGGCAAAAAGGTTGCCGATTTAAGTGCAAACCTTACCGACTATCATGGCGGCAAAGCCCTCACGGATGGCGCGACAATTGGAACGACCATCACAGTTGATGGCTTCATTGAAACCATTACTGAAGCTTGGAATACCAAGGCTGAATTTAAGGCTTCAAAAACCAATCTTGGCGTTGCTATGTACAATAGTCATGCCGCTTTACAAGATGATGTCACCATCGGTGGCGCTGTCTTTGATGAAGAAGGCAAAGTCTTAGCTAGCAAAGTCGACGTTTATCAAATTCCTTACGTCGTTACCGCGAATGGCAGTTTCTTTGATGTCACGGTTAACGAAACAAAGACTCAAGTAGTTGCTGAATCAACCTCAATTAAATCCAAAGTTGAACTCGGTGCTGACTATGGCATGTCCGGTTCCTCTGCGATTGGAAAAGAATGGTTTGAACAAGCAAGTGCTTTGGAAGCTTGGGCAGTTGGCAAGGAAGTTGCTGATTTAAGCGCAAACCTCGTTGATTACCATGGCGGTAAGGCTCTTGGAGATGGTGCGACCGTTGGTATTACTATCACGGTTGATTCCTTCCTCAAAGTTTACGAAGAAGCTTATACCGTTTCTCAATCCGCTACTCGTTAATTAGTATTTATTAATAAGTTAACAAAAGGCCTGGATAATATATCCAAGCCTTTTTTATTCACGCACATGATTGATAAATAGTGTAAAAAAGAATATATTAATACATACAAGAGAAGGTGATATTATGCTTATTGATGATTTAAAGAAAGCCAATGTTGAAGCCTTAAAATCGCATGACAAGGATGCGAGAGCTATTTTAAGTGTAGTGATTAATAAGGCAGTTACTGCTTCAATTGAGGCCAGAGCGCAGGCCAAGGATTTTTTAGATGCGGATGTCTTAAAAATTATTACTAAAACCATCAAGGAATTAGATGATGAAGAAAATGGGTATCGGCAAGTCAATAATACTCTTCGTATCGAATCAATTCAGAAACAAAAGGTTGTTATTAGCCAATATTTACCGAAAATGTTGACTGAAGAGGAAATAAGAGAAAAAATCTCTAAACTTGACGATAAATCATTGCCAAGCGTAATGAAATACTTTAAAATCAACTTTGCTGGCCAGGTTGATATGGGTCTAGTCAGTTCAATTGCTCGCTCCCTATAAAGGGGAGAAATAGGGGTTTAGTTAAACGGTATAACTACGGTCTCCAAAACCGTTGTTGGGGGTTCGATTCCCTCAGCCCCTGCCAAAATTGTCTTTAATTACTCGCTAAAAAGTAGCGAAAAATGAACAAAAACGACCTAAATTGGTCGTTTTTTGTATGTTTTGAATATAAAGTCGATTAGCGAATATCCAGATAATTGATTTTCAGTAAAACCGAGAAAATCTCATTGTAAGATAGCGAACCTACTTTTTCGACTTCTCCAAATGCTCATTGTAAGATAGCGAACCTACACTAATACGATAGAGAATTCAAGTTCTGACGCTTTGTAATTCACAATTGAAGATACTTTTACACTAAGGAGAATGTTCATGTTGTTGGATAGATCAATCGGTGAGTTAGTGGGGTTAAAGATTAAATAGAAGTGGTTATCCTTGATGTAGACTTGGGAGAAAATGTTCTTTACGATTTCGATATCGTAACCTCCACTCAACGAGACTAGCGAGAGTTTCAATGTTCGAAGCGTGTCTTCAATGCTCTCAAAGGTTAGCTGATCATTCTTTAGCGCAGATATGCGATTGTAGACATTTAATTTCACTTCCGCGTCCGTTGTCTCGTTGAGCTCTTGCTGAAGCGCTAAGAGCTCTTTTTGAATGGATTCAAGAGTATTTGCTTTGGTTGCACTGTAGTAGTTGGTTATCGATTTAAAGTTCTTAAGCAAATGATTACAAGCTGATGAAATGCCCTCAACAATATATTTATATTGAAACATTATTCGAACATCATTCTTTACGCAAAGAAGTACGGGAATATTGTATTTGCCTTTTGGTCGCTCAACCTTGTAGACAAAGTGCTTATTGGCATCCATTGAATAAAAGAATTTTGATTCTGATTTTAATGACTGACTAACATTAGTGCGGCGGTACTTAGTACGTTTCTTGCGTTCTGCTTGAACAAAGTCAAATACATCACGAGAGATGATGCCTTCGTGATTATTTCGGACTAGGTACTTAGTAGGATCATCGTAGAAGAGACATTTGTTAGTTCTTGCGAGTTCCCGACCTCGGCCAAGCAGTGCGTCTCCGCAATACTTTTCATTAAGCAAAATACTTTCTAATACGCTATGCGACCAGAACTCATTGCCTTGTGGTGACTTAATACCAAGCTCGTGCAGTAGATGAATCATCCGTGCATAGGAAACCTTTTCAATGTACCAATCGTATATTTGCTTAACAATCTTCGCTTCTTCAGGAACGATGATGAAATTACCATCAATGATCTTATACCCATAAATTCGTACTGTAGTATTTAGTCCCTTGCTCATCTTTTTCTTGAAGGTCCACCGAAGATTACTTGAGATTTGCCGTGATTCTTCCTCAGCAACCCCCGAAAGAATGTTAAGAAGAAACTCATCGGCAAAGTCACGTGTGGAGATGTTTTCCTTTTCAAAGAAAACACTAACACCTAGACCACGAAGCCCCCGGATGATTTCCGGAACTTCAATGGCATTGCGGCCAAACCTAGACACAGACTTTGTGTAGATGAGATCAATGCCGCCCTTACGGGCCAGTTCCATCATATTATTAAACGAAGGGCGATTCTTTGTGTCCATGCCACTTTCTCTATCGGCAAAGACACAGGTAAGCTCATAGTTTGGATTTGCCTCAATCGACTTGATAAGTTCGTTGACTTGGAGTTCATAACTGGTTTCTTGCTCCTCGTTGTTCGTGGAAACACGAGCGTAAATAGCGACTCGATCTTTACGAACAACAGTCCCGATATCAACAGGGATGACACTGACACTAGACATGATAAACCACCCGATACTTGATACCTTTTTGCTGATCGTAATCGATGTATAACTTCGAAAACAAGGATGGAATAGTGCCTAGCTCATCGATGCAACAAGAGAGCTCTTCAGTATCCTTGCTACCAGATATGACGAAAACCAATTCTTCCGGACTAACAATCACCAACTTGTAAAACGATTTTATCAATAGGGAGTCATTAACGAAATCTTGGTCGGAAATGACTGAATCAATGACTTGCAAAAGGTTGTTGCTACGAACCGAGAAGCTTACTTTATTCTCTAACTTCTCAATTTCTTTTCGCAGTGCCTTTTCTTCGGAAATAATCTTTTCATTGAGGCCATTGATTTAGTGGTAATTAAAGCATTTAGACGAAGGCGTTTGCTATGCAAAGATGAAGTATCATCATGTTCAGACACCGATAAAAGCATGGATCTAAGTTCATCTAGAACATCTTTGTGATTAAGTAACTCATGGATGGAATCCTTAATGGCACCCAATACTAGATCATATGAAATTCGAGGATATGTGCAGTCGATAGAAATAGTCGGATTGTGGTTGCAGTTTAAAACAACGTATTCACTTGGCCGATTATGATTGATGAGATGGCGATGAAGTTTTCGATGGCACTTACTGCAGTAGGTGATGTTGGTTAAAGGATACTTTGTTATTTGATTTGGACGACGAGTCTTAAGCATTGATTGAACGGTTTCATATTCGTCTCTTTTGATAATGCCCTCATGATGATTTGTCACATAATACTTCGGTTCTATATTGTCATTCTTGACTTGCTTGTGAGTTAGATAATCAACGGTGCAGGTTCTTTGTAATATGGCGTCCCTTATGTTTTTTTCATTGCTAAGAAACGCACGAATCGTGGAGTAAAGCCAGAACTTACCCTTAAACGTTGGTATTTTTCGGTCATTGATGATTGTGACGATATCGTTGATGTTATAACCCTCGATAAACAAAGAGAAGATGAGGCGAACGATAGCGACCTCGCTTTCCTCAACAATCAATTCTCCATTATCACCCTTACGATAATCGTAAATATTGGTTACGTGGGCGATGCCGTTCTTGAATTTCTTTTCGATGCTCCACTTGACGTTCGTCGATATAGAGCGACTCTCTTCTTGGGCGACACTAGATAGAACAGTAAGCACGAAGTCAATCTTGGTATCATCGCTACGGATATTTTCCTTTTCAAAGAAAATAATGCATCCTCGGTTCCGTAACTCTCTCACGGTTGTGAGAACATCGACGGTGTTACGTGCAAAACGAGAAATAGATTTGACCAGAATCAAGTCGATTTTATGATCCATTCCTAATTCAACCATTCGCATGAACTCCGGTCGTTTCTTTGTTTGAGTACCGGTGATTCCTTTATCCGCAAACATACCGATAAATTCCCAATCGGGATTAGAGGTAATGCGTTCGGTGTATTCGTCAATCTGCGATTTAAACGAATTCACTTGATCATCTTCATCAGTGGATACACGAGCGTAAGCCGCAACCCGCAATTTGCTCTTATTGGTTTTTGTAAGTGAAGCGTCAATTTTAGTCGGCATAATCACTTCGATCGTTTTCGTCATGTCTTGTATTACTCCTTTCGTAAACGAGTAGTATTACTCGCTTGGTTGTTTTATAACTTAAATATTTGATTACCGATAATGAAATCGCGCATTTGAAGATATTCTCCAATACTTAAAAAACCCTTCACAAAAAGAAGAGTTAAAATATGTCGAATTAGTTTAAAACCTTTAAGTTTGGCGACTCCTATCGAGTGACCAAAGAATCACTTGAAGAATTCCAAAAAAAATTAAGTGCCGAGAACACTGTCAAAAAACATAAAACTAAAAATACATAAAAAATAGATAACACTAGTGAACGGCAACACCGTTAAGAAGTTGACGGAAAATGCTCATCGTCATTATGTCGATATACGGAAAATTTGAGAAATTAATAATCAATAGCCGTTCACTGGTGCAGTTAAGGAGAAAATATGCTCAATATTAGAGGACTTTTTAGAGTGCGTTTATGAAGATTAAAAAACAAGAAATAAATGATCATCATTTTCTCATCGAGTTCTACTGGATGACGAAGTTAGGCCTTAAAGGAAACGAGCTACGGATGTACGCTCTGATCTATTCTTATTCCCAAGATAACCAGGGGACTCTTTTTGCGTCCATCGATTATATCAGACGAAGATTATCGTTGAAATCCAGGACATCAGTCTTTGACATTATCAGCAAACTAATCGACATGAATCTAGTGAAGAAAATTGAACGATATGAAGGGAATATCCGCCTTGTCGAATATGAAATAATCCCTAACATTTATACCCGTTCAGAAAATGTACCACTAGTACAGAAAATGGACGGGGGTGGTACAGAAAGTGTACAGAGGGGGTGTACAGAAAATGTACCCAATAATAAAGATATATATAACAAAGAGATAACAAAGGATGTATTAGATAAAATAGATTTATTAGATAAAATAGATAGAATTAGCGAGTTAGAGGACAAACTCACCTTTGATAAGCACCATGTCTTAACTCGCTATCTCATAAACTCTGGTTATTTAACCGTAAAAGATAAAAGACAGTACTTCAGATACGATCGTTACTTTGAAAAATTCATCGGCGAAAATGGATATGAATTTGATGACTTTAAGCTCTATGTTCAATACTTCATCCATAAGTATAAAGAGCGACTCACGAGTAAGTATGTAGAAGAAGTGGTAATCAAAAACAAATTCGGTTACTTTCTAACGGCAATGGAAAGAGCAAAAGCGGAGTTTAGTCAGTAGAGAAAAGATTCGAGATTGATAATATTAACGACATTAGCATGACAGCGCAATAAACTAGAAATTTACTCATTAATCAAAATTTCTAGAGTATTTGGTAAGAATTGACTAGCGGATTTATTAATTATCATAAAACTGAACGACTTTAGATACTATAATTACTACTGTTGAACATTTACTTTGAATGTACCGCAATTTCGTGTTATATCAGAAAAGGGTTCATATTAGATAGATATAATGGTGATGTTTGTGATAAAATAAACTAGCAATTCGATAAAGAAAGTCGGTATAGGATCAGAAAAAGAATTATAAGATATTATAATAAATCCAACCTTTCATGAAACATTGAGTTGCGAACCCATAACTATAGATAGTAAGCAAAATCTATGATATAACGTCTTTGAAATGGAGTAATGGATATAATGAGATTTCTTGGCAATAAAACAAAACTACTTGAAAAAATTGAGTTTGTAATAAATGACAATAAGATAGAGGGAAAAGTGTTTTGCGATTTATTCTCTGGGTCTAGTAGCGTCGGCGATTTTTTCAAGGGTAAATATCAAATAATCTCAAATGATTATTTACACTCTTTGAGCGTTATAGCAAAGGGAAAACTCTATTTTGGCAATTCACCCAAATTTGAAACTTTTAAACGTGAGTATTCAGTTGACCCTTTTGTCTACCTAAATTCAAAAAAATACCAATACAGTAATCAATATTTCATTACTTCAAACTATTCTCCAAAGGGTAACCGTCAATTTTTCACAGAAGAAAACGCAATCAAAATTGATGGAATGAGAATTGAGATTGAACAGCTATATAAAAACAAGATACTTGATAAAAATGAGTATTACTTTATGCTTGCCTCGTTATTAGAGAGCGTTATGGGCGTTTCTAACACTACAGGTACCTATGAAGCTTTTCTAAAAAAATGGGACAGAAGAGCAATCAAAAACTTCTCAATAGAACCGTTAGAGTTTAATCATACTGAATTGAATGATAGAAATAAGGTTTATAATAAAGATAGTAACCAATTATTAAGAGAAATAGAAGGAGATATTCTCTATATTGATCCACCATATACTATCACTGATTATAGTTCGGCTTACCATCTTTTGGAAAGTATTTCCAAGTATGATTATCCCGATATTCGAGGCATTACGGGAAGACGAATTCAGAGAAATTTAAAATCTAAATATAACAAAAAAGAGAACGCTCTTTATAATTTTGAAGATTTGATTAGGCAAGCTAGGTTTTCTCACATATTGGTTTCCTACAGTACACAATCGTTAGTTCCCGCAAATGAAATGGTTGATCTATTCAAGAAATTTGCAAAAAACGGAATCGTAAGGCTATACGAATTTCCATATCGGGAGTATAAAAATATTAAATCCAGTAAAAAAGGGGAAGATTTGAAAGAGATAATAATTTATTTCCAAAAAGACCTTAATATTATTAAGTCGCCTTTAAATTATTCAGGTAGTAAAGATACGATTGTCAACGATATAATAAAACATTTACCAAAACACGTGACAACTTTCGTTGATTCTATGGGTGGGGCATTTAATGTAGGAGCAAATATATACGCTTTGAATGATGTTATTTATAACGAGTTTTTACCTCATGTGTATGAGTTAGTTAAACGCTTACTTGATGTAGATAAAAAAAGCATCATCAGTAATGCTGAAAAAATAATTAGCAAGTTCCAGATGAAAAAAGCTGATAAACAAAGTTATTTATGTTTGAGAAAATCGTATAATACAACCAAAAGTATTGACGAATTGTTTGTACTTCAGATGTTTTGTTTTCAAAACCAAATGAGATTTAATTCAAAACTTGAATTTAATACTCCTGTTGGAAATTGCGCGTATAACGAAACGATTAAACAAAGAATTAAGAACTTTGTTCCAAGAACAAGTAAGTTTAAGTTAATAAATTCCTCTTACTTGAACATTGATTTTAACGAGTTCGACAAAAACACTGTGTTCTATTTTGACCCTCCGTATTTTATTACGAATGCAACATACAATGATGGCAAGAGAGGTTTTGTCGGTTGGGGTGCTGAAGATGAGACTAAACTACTGGAATACCTAGACAAACTAAATAGAGCGGGATATAAGTTCATGCTTTCAAACGTTATATATCACGGAGATAAGATTAACCATCTACTTTTAGAATGGATTGAAACTCATAATTTTGATGTCTATGAAATCAATAATGTTGGTTCAAAAAATAGAAGAAATGAAGTTTTAATATGCAACTATAACTGGAAGGAAATATTATGACAAAAAACTTACTAGTCATTAATAGAAAGTTTTTCGATTCTATTAACAACGAAAAAAATTTACTGATTATAAGGAATTATGGCTTCCAAAATGCTGATTCTTTCTTAATGGGGATTTGTAAAAAACTTAATGAGGAATATGCATTTACTAATTTAACGGGCTACAGATTCCAAGAGCAAGAAGAGGCTAAAGAGTTCAGCATGTTTAGTGCTTTTATTGATGGTAATGTCTCCCCATTTAAAAAGGTGGTTTTGGCATTTTCTCCAATTGAAACTAAATTGGGTAATACTAATATTGTTCAAGAAGTCATGCCTATGATATGCAATCAAATGGAACGGAGTATAAATTTCTTGTTGGACAAAGATATAAAAAGGATTTTTGTTTTAACTTCCCGATTTAATCAAAAAAATGAAATAAGTAAGGACTATAACACCTTGCAAATGAACGTTAATAGTTTGAACACATTGAACTTTGATGTTATCAATATGTTTACTGTTAAGCATTTGTCATATGACTCAAAATTCAATAGTTTAACTGAATATCTTGAAATGGCAAGATACTTACAGACAAGTAATTTAGCTAATGATCAATTTGAATATCTTGTGTTAGATGAAACCAAGAAAATTCTATACGGTAAATGTCTTAAATCACAAATAAAAGGGCAATGGCAAAAATCTTTTGTTTTTAAGTTCTTCACCGCAATCTTTTCGGGGAGAGAAGAATATAAATATGATATAGAAGGTGTTTTAGTTCATGATATTATAGATAATCAAATTCAAAATCTACAAAAATTTGTAAACTATGTAAATAACAATAAAGTTGATTTCACGCCCTCTTTTATCGCTCCACAAGATGATGTCATAGAAGCAAATGATGAAGTTATAGATTTTGATGATATAAATAGATTGCCTCAACAAGGAGTTAATAAACTAGGAAGACAAAGATTTAAGACACAAAGAAAAATAAGGGATAATGTTTTAAAGGATTATGATTATTTATGCGATTGCCATGATTTAAAACATTTTTATTTTGAATCTTCCGATTCTTATAATAACTACGTCGAAGGACATCATGTTATTCCTATGAACCGTCAGGATGAATATTGGTCGGATCATAACATTAACCTAGATGTTTCCTCGAACATTATCTCTCTCTGCCCAAACTGTCACTCCCAAATCCATTTAGGGAGCAGACGGGCACGGTTAGATATTCTGAGTGAAATTTTTGTAAGAGACGAACTTAAGCTGAAAAGAGTAGATAAAGATCTTACGCTTACAAAGTTGTGTTCCTTCTACAATATCGCATTAAGTAGTGAAGAAGAGAGTTATATCTTGTCAAATGCTAAGTTGCGAGTTGCTAAAAAAAGAGAGAACAAACTATAATATGCAAAAACTGCTATTTTCTTATTGGTGAATCATCCGAACGAAAAGAGAATAAATGTATAAAGAATTACAGAAATGCTCACATGGTTAGATATTAAAGAAAAAAAATTTAGCACACTTCACTACTCTGGCATCAACATTATCTCAAAATGGCTATTTTGCGAATTGTATTAATTTATATTATCAAAAAATTATATTAGGAGTTAGTTTTGGACTATTATCGTATTGCTCATCAATTATCCATTAATGCTAGTGAACGTCTACACGAGTAAGAAACTGACGGAAAACGTAAGTTGTCTAATGGTGTCCCATACGAAAATACAAGCAGTAGGGCAATAACATATAAAAAACACTGCGAAAGGCTATATATGAACAAGTGATAGCCATTTCTTACAAAGCTAAAATGTATGATGTCAATATAACCACAAAAGGAGAACGAAAGGATTTTACAATTAATGGGTGACAGTGAAAGATTAAAAGAAGCAATCGAAAGATTGTCTAATCAGCTAAATTCATTCAAAAACGGTCATGAAACAGTTGCAGTTGATATGTCAGTCCTGATCAGAGTAATTGTTTATAACAATAAAAATCAAAAGTCTTTATTGAGCCAAATTGGACAGGAAAATATTCCATTTTTATCAACATTAAACACTGATTGGGAAAAAGGAATTTCTTTTCGAAAATTTGAGGACGGCTGTAGAAATATGACTTATTCACAGAGAACATCGTTTCCAAGTGGTTTAGTTGGAGCCATCACTAAAAATGACCATAGCACGAAGTATGTTCCTCTAATTAACCTTGGAGTCGATCTAACCTCTTTACGAAAGAATATCGATTTTGATGAGTGGTGGGAAAATGAAAATATCGGAATTTTAAATGGCAAATATTACAATCGTAAAACTCTTGTCTTGAGCCTTGCGGACAAAGGCGGTGGCGCACACTTTGATCCAAAAGGTCCGCAAGATTATGAAGAATTTAAAAAGCAGTCAGTTTCTGGCATTAATATTAACGGAAGCGATGTTCAAACTATGAACTACCCATTATTCTCTATAATGTGCGAAATAGCATTTGAACTATTGGAATCAATCAAAAACATTATTATCTAGACCGTTCTCGGAAACCATTAGAATATATTGTTCATGGGAATTTCCTTCTATTTAAAAGAGTTTTTTTCTCAAAAGCAAGTCACATAACCTAAGTGAACGGCTACACCATTAAGAAACTGACGGAAATCATAATTTGTCTAATGGTGTCCCATAGGAAAATACAAGAAATAAGGCACTAACACATGAAAACCAGTGTGAACTGCAGTAAGAAAAGGGGAGAATGAATGTACGACCATAACCATTACATACCTATGTTTCTTCTTAGAGGGTTCGCAACCGAAACTCCCAAGCAGAAGCTAAAAATTAAATACGTGAATACGAAAGAGAACATCGTTGAATTTCGGAATATGTATAGCACCTTTTGGAAATCCCATTTATATGATGCTCTTAATTCGGCTGATTCGAAAATACTCGAGAAATTGTTCGGCTCTGCCATTGAAAATCCCGTATCTTCTATAATCAAGCGTATTTGTGGTGCGAATGACTCCCGTTTTTCTATTTCAAGAAAAGAACTTGATGTTCTTAAGAAGTATATACTTATTCAAAATTATAGGAATCCAACAAACTTGAGTGCGTACGAAAATGCCCATAACACAGATAAATTTACATTTTCAAGGCAATTCAAAACCAAAGAAGAAACAGATTCCGATTATTGGAAAAGAGAAATGCTTTATATACTGGAGCATGACTGGGATGACATCGTTAAGCAGACTGAAATGCCAGGTGTTAAAAGTGCTGCACAATCAATCTATCAAGGATATCTCACCTTCTTCTCTACTGATGATGAATTTTTCCTTTCTGACGTTCCCGTATTCACTGAACGTATTCCGGTAACAATCCCAAAGGAAAAAGAAGAAGAGTTTGTAAAAACTGCGATAGAAGCGAGCAAAAACTCCGGAATCAGTGTTGCTCAAGTCGAAGAAAATGCACGACGAGAGATCAAAGAAAAAACCAGTTATTTAGACAATTTTTCATTCATGGTCTTGACACCCAAACTTGCTGTGGCAGTAGTGAATGTTATTTGGAAAATAAGATATCTCTATGGGGATATCGATTTTAAACTTGAAAGTTCCATTCTTGAGAATCCGAAAAATGTACGCCTTCCCGCAAATCATTTCGTTAATTCCGAAAAAATCATAGATTCAGACACTCTTCAAAAATATAAGGATCCCAGTGATTCGTACGAATATGAGATCATCAAACTTAACAGATTGGAAACAGATCATGTCATGCTTCTATCACTAAATGAAACTAATTCGTTAATAGCGTATAAGGATAATCAAAGTATTATTAGTAAAATCGGCTTATATAATCATCTGAGAACGTCCGGCGTTCCTAATGTAAAGAACGATTACTCAAGAACTTTAGAAGCTATCCTTAAATACGAAAATGGAGATTTAATGTGAGACTCTTCATCATCGGGAATGGATTTGATCTTCATCACAACCTCAATACTCGATATTCATCATTTAAGGATTTTGTCGTTAAAAGAGATTGGGAAGTTTTTAAAAAAGTTGATGATATATTCGAACGGTATAGATGTGACGAACCTACTAGACAAGAAAACTGGGCAGATATCGAAACTCAACTAAGAAAATTCAACGATATTGATTTTGACGAAATAGCAGAAGAGGTGTGGGAAAATTGTGAAACAGATATGGATAGAGCTTCTTTTTATAATGATCCTATATGGCTTCCAGAAGAGTGTTCCAAGTTTATCCCGCTTCTGCATAAATACTTTGATGACTGGATTAAGAGCATTGACGACTCTTTATTTGAAGTGCAAGAAAACTTCCGCTTTTCCTGCGACGACCTTTTCATATCGTTTAATTATACTAAAACATTGGAAAATCACTTTGGCATTAAAAGAAATCAAATACTCTACATTCATGGCAAGGTCGGAGAAAAATTAATCTTTGGACACAATGAAGAATCTGATCTAGTTTTGCCATATCGAGAAAACTACGATGAAGACTCAGATATCAGAACAATGGATGTAGAAAGAGGATTAAACGAGGTAGCAAGGAACACTCATGGGAAGTATTTCAAAGATAGTGCAAAAATTATAGCTGATAACGAAGTATGGTTTTCACATTTAGAACGATTTTCTCAGGTCTATTTTCTGGGATTCGGGTTCGGACAGGAAGATCAAAGATATATAGACAGATTGCTTACAAACATAAATGAAAGTAATGTGGAAACGAAAGTAGTTGTTTATAATAACGAGGACAAGTGTCATGCAACAGAATTATTTAGTGGGTTGAAAAATGTTTTTATTCAATATTGGGACGAAGCTTCTTTTTGAGTAAAATATACCTCGTTCTGTGACGACATTATCATATAGGTAAATGTTTCTCATAACACTAGTGAATGGTACATAACAAATACTTGTATGAAAGAGAGATTGTCCTACAAGTCTTCAGTTTGACCATTAGAACGATAATCATTCGATAGTAAGCTAACCACGAAAGAAAAAATCGTGTATTTTTTCTATTTAGAATACTGGACAAACTATCTTATTTCACTTTTATTATCCCTCCTACGGAATTTTGCTTTTAATCTGCGCTATAGTTTTTTTAAAAACAAGCAGTATTGTATTCTAAATTCATTTTATGACAAACTTTTATAGCACTCATTTTATTTTTCGACTTCAATTTTTTATCGAAAAATTTTAAATATCTTATTTATAAGAAAAAACATCGAAACAATTTAGCAAAAATAACGGCATTGTATTAAAATCAAAGTATGGAAATAAAAGATATTCTTTATAAGCGATTTATGGCAAACACAAGTCTTCATCCCGATGTAACTTGGGATGATTTTTGGCCGTTGATTAACAATTCTAAAGCCTTGAGCAGAATAATTGCGATGGAAGAAAGTGGCGGTGAGCCCGATTTGGTTGTCCTGGGAAATAAATGGTATGTAATTGATTGTTTTAAAGAAGCCCCAAGTTGCAGAACCGGAGTCTGTTATGATCGAGAAGCTCGGATAAAAAGGAGCAAGTTTCCACCTGCTTCCTCCGCTCAAGAGGAGGCCGAGAAGATGGAAGTGGATTTATTGACGGAAGAATTGTATCTGGCACTGCAATCTCTAACTGATTTTGATTTAAAAACTTCCAGTTGGCTTCATACGGAAAATAGAATAAGAGAAATCGGAGGGGCTATTTTTGGCGATAAACGGTTCAATCGCACTTTTATCTACCATAATGGGGCGGATTCTTATTACTCGGGGAGAGGCTTTCGAACATTTTTTCCCGTAAATAGGTTGGTAGAGTAGTTAACCGCTATTTACAGAAAGGGAAAAACAATGAATGCATATGAAATTAAAAAGGTAAGTTTAAACCGTAACAATATTTTGTTACTCATTTTTTTGGCTCTAGTGATCGATATTATTATCCTTTTAACTTGCTTAGATTTCTTTTATTCCATGGACAATCGAACTTTCTTTTTCGCAGTGTTTGGTTTTGTTCAAATCCCCTATTGGTTAATAGTTTGGGCAGCATACGTTTTTATTAATCACAATTATGACATTAACAATCGTTGTATTGGAGAATCTATTTTTATCATTGACGAATTTGATAACGTGCAAGTTCGAGATATATACAAACGTAAAGTTGTCAGTTTTCATAAACGGGATATCTTTAAGGTTGAGATAGCATTTAAAAGTTATTTTTCTTTTAAAAAGCCTTTTATCATAAATGAAAATTTGGCTTACTTTATTATTAAACTAAAAAGCGGAAAGTCAATTCTCACCGGATATACTGATGAGGTTGAGAGAGCATATAATGCTCTTTTACCCCCAAAGACTGATGCAAAAAATGAAGGATAGATAATTATCTAATCAATGATATAATTGATTTATGGATGCAAGAAAAAAATTATTCCGAATTAAAGAGCCATACAATATTTTGGCAAGCGATAAACTTTTTTTGCAAGCAATGAAAGATAATTGTCTTTATCAATATGCCCACTGTCCGGCTTATCGGAAGATACTTGACAGTCAAGGGTTTGATCCCAAAGGTATAAACACATTCAAAGATTTAGAGGATCTGCCCTTTATTCCCACGCTATATTTTAAGCATCATGAGCTTTTTTCAATGCCGAAGCGAAAAATGATTATCAAAGCCACTTCCTCGGGAACCAGCGGTAAAAGGTCGTTGATTGGTTTTGATTTTGTTTCGCTGATGCGCGGATTTGACATGGTTAAGCGGATATTTAAATATCATCATATATGGTCACTGAAGCCAGTTCGCTTTATTATCTTTGGCTTTGAACCAAACCGAAAAAATAAAGCGGCGATTGCCAAAACCAGTTTTGGCTTTACATTTACGGCTCCGGCTCGCTCAAAGGATTACGCAATTCGCTGGGTGGACGGGGAATATAAGGTCGACTTAGATAACATAAAGAAAAAGTTTATTAAATATGCTAGAGGAAGGACACCGGTTCGCACTTTAGGATTTCCGGCCTATACGTATTTTCTTTTAAAGGAAATGAAGGAAGAAGGAATCAAACTCAAATTACCTAAAGGCAGTATGATGACTTTAGGCGGAGGGTGGAAACAATTTTATAGCGAGAAGGTGGACAAAGAAGATTTTTATCAACTGGCAAAGGAAGTCTTGGGCCTGGACGATAAGCAAATCATTGAATTTTTTGGAGCGGTTGAACACCCGATTCTATATACCGATTGCCGTTATCATCATTTTCATATTCCCGCGTACGGTCGGGTTATTATCCGTGATGTTAAAACGCTTAAACCCGTTAAAGACGGTGAGATTGGCATCATCAATCTTTTAACCCCAATGGTAAAATCGATGCCCATATTGAGCATCATTACCGATGACTTAGGAATCATTCATCGCGAACCCTGTCCCTGTGGGGAAAAGAGTCCCTATTTAGAGATTATTGGGCGTGTTGGCATCAGTGACATTAAGACATGTGCGGTTGGAGCCGAAGAGTTACTCAGGGGGAAGAGCAAATGATTTTAGTGCAGGGAAAAATTCTCCCCAATAGCAACCAACAAGCGATAATAGATCGGCTTTATCCTGAACTTTTGGCGACTTTAAAAAATGTGGAGCCGATTAATGCTGAAATGGTTATTAAAGCGTGCGATATTCTTTATCAACGGGTAGTCAATCACGAGTACGATGATGTTATACTTCCTTTAATAAGCAGTATGAATATTCCGTATGATTTTGTGATGCGGAATGCCGTGTTATTTTCGGCCTCGGGATTAAGGAAGAAAGTTCAGATGGAATTAGAAGATACATCGCCTTCAATGCTGGACGATAACAACACCCGGCAATTTTATCCTTTGGGTATTTTACTGCACATCGCCGCGGGTAATGTCGATGGACTTCCCGCTTATAGTGTGGTTGAAGGCTTACTAGCCGGCAACATCAATATTTTGAAACTTCCATCGGGGGATAGCGGACTTTCTATTTCCCTATTGAGTGCTCTGATTGAAATTGAGCCCCGTCTAGCGCCGTTTATTTATGTTTTTGATGTCCCCTCCTTAGAAATTGACACGATTAAAACCTTGGCCACTTATGCGGACGGAGTAGTAATTTGGGGTGGCGATGAGGTGAATATCGCGGCCCGCCAATTCGTCGATATTAAAACCAAAATTATCAGTTGGGGGCATAAGTTAAGTTTTGCCTATGTTGACGAAAGCGTAACCGATGAGGAACTTAAGGATTTAGCCTATGGCCTGTGTCTTTCCAATCAGCTTCTATGTTCCTCGGTGCAGGGAATATATGTTGATACGGATGATGAACAGCAATTGTCGGCCTTTTCTAGGCGCTTCTTTGCCCTTTTTAAGCAAGTAAACAATCAGTTTGGTCCGGCACCTTTAGGGGCAATTGGCAAAAACACGATTCGACTATATAATGACATTCTTGAACAGGGAAATAAGCAAGAAAACATTCTTTTCGGGGACGGAGTGAGTGTGATATGCAAGGAAGATAGCGAACTGGAACTCTCCTATCTTTTTCGCAATGTTTGGATAAAACGCCTTCCGCACAACAGGATAATCGAGGTGCTTAAGCAGCATAAAAATCATCTTCAATCAGTGGGATTAAGTGTAAAAAGAGAGGCATATGAAACCATATCGCATCTTTTCGCTCAAGCGGGCTTAGTGCGGATTACGGCTTTAAAAGATACATCGCGTATTCTGGCGGGGGAAGCGCACGATGGTGAGTATCCTCTGCGCCGCTATTCACGCCTTGTCGAAAAAGCGATACTACCCGGCACTGACGATTGATTAACGAAGGACCTTTTTCGCTAAAGGGTCCTTTTTTATTACTCTTTTCCCGGAGTATGGTAAAATACCGATAGAGAAATAAATTATGAAAATCAGCATTGCTCAAATTAAAGTCATACCAGGTCAACCAAGCATTAATCTGTCAACGATAGAACGTTTTGTTAACGAGGCCAAAGAAAATCAGGCCGATATCATCGTTTTCCCGGAAATGTGTGTCGGAGGCTATTTTATGAGTGATCGCTACCTCGACCACGATTATTTGGCTTATTTGGCTTCCTTTAACGAGAAGATTAAAAATCTATCAGCTGATATCGGCATTATTTGGGGCAATGTCTCGATCAATTCCATCGACGGAATCAGCCGGGGACGGGATGGACGACCCGCCTTGTTTAATACGGCTTTTTTTGCATGCAACAAACAATTTGTTATGCGGGAAAGTGGAAAATATGCTGGCATATATGTTAAGCACCTAAACCCTGATTATCGCGTATTTGATGATTCGCGCTTCTTTTTAAGCGGCTTAGAAATCATGCGTTTCAATAATAATCTGCACTCGGAGATGCTTAAACCATTTATTTTTACCTTGCGCGGGCAAACTGAGCGTATCAGTCTCGAGATATGCGAGGATTTATGGGATGATGATTATCCTTTTAAAACAACGGATGAGATTTTAATGGGGAATCCCGACTTATTAATAAATATCTCATCATCGCCCTGGACGCTTGATAAAGAAAAAGCTCGGGAAAGACATTTGAGCAAGAAAGCCCGGGTGACGACCGTTTATGTTAATGCGGTTAGTCAGCAAGACATCGGCAAAAACATTCTCTTATTAGATGGGGGATCGATGGTTTTTTCGGCCGACGGTAAGAAAATTGCTTTTGCCAACGATCGATTTAAAGAAGAAAATTTATTGGTGGACCTTAGCCATCCAATTTTAAATGGTTGTTCGAATCCACATACAAAGTTATTTGATGCGCTTATCTTTGCGCTACAATCATTTGATGAAGCGATGTTTAAAGGTAAAGTAAAATGGATTATCGGCCTTTCGGGGGGGATTGACAGTGCTCTGAATGCCTCCTTATTAACCTATGCTTTTGGGTGTGACCGCGTGCTCGCTTATAATCTTCCAAGCCGTTACAATTCAACTTCAACCATAAGTAACGCTTCGTCGATTGCCGGTGCCCTCGGTATCAAGTTGGTTACCAAGAGTATCGAACCCTTAATTCAGGCGACCAAAGACTTATTTGAGCATGAAGTGGCGGTCGAGGTCGAAGAAAATATTCATGCACGCCTTCGCGGCCACCTTCTTTCTTCCTTTGCTCAAGATCAAAAAGGAGTAATATGCAATAACGGCAATAAGCTGGAGATTGCTTTGGGCTATTGTACATTGTATGGCGATACTATCGGGGCGATATCGCCCCTTGGCGACTTAACTAAGATGCAGATAAATTCCTTGGCCGAAGAGATGAATTCCATCCTTGGACGTGAAGTAATCCCCGTTAATCTTATTGCGCGCATCCGTAAAGGAGTACCATTTTATGAACTGCCTCCGACCGCTGAATTAAAAACCAATCAGATTGATCCGATGAAATGGGGATATCATGATTGGCTGTTAAATCGACTGATGAGTTTTCCGACGCGTGATATTTCGCAACTTCTTACCGACTATGAACAAAGTAATTTACCGGAAGAAGTAGTCAATCTTTTAAAGTATTACCATCTAGACAACGAAGAGGCTTTTATTGCCGATTTAAAATGGTTTTTAAAGATGCTTGATAACAGTTATTTTAAGCGCATCCAGATGCCTCCTATCGTCACCATTAGTCGCGGTTCTTTTGGCTTTGACTATCGGGAAACGCAGTCTAAGATTGAAGAGTTTATCGAGCAATTAAAGTAAGAAAAAAGATAATGTGAAATCAAATAAGAAGAACTCTCGTTTCCGAGAGTTCTTTACTATTATTACCAAATTTTCACGCGTTTATCTTTCTCGATAAACATTCCGTCCTCGGTCTTCAGATTATAGAAATTGATAAAAGGCTCAAAATTTTTAAGTTGAACATCGCACCTTAAATAGGTAGGAGCGTGCACATCAATATTGGTCAATAACTCGACATAAGCCGGATTGGCTTTCATTCTCCAAATGGCAGCCCAGCCCGCAAAGAAGTCTTCGCTCTTAAACTCGGCGTGACTTTTGCCGGCTTCATATGCACAGGATAAGCCTCCGGCATCGGCGATATTTTCGGTAACGGTTAATTTACCATTGCATTTAGCTTTCGTTCCGGGCACTTCTAAGCCATCGAAAAGCGCAATCATCTTTTCGGCTTTTTCATTAAAGCGTTTAAAATCTTCTTCTTTCCACCAATTGTTGATATTCCCATTCTCATCGATTGATGCTCCGTTGGTATCAAAAGCATGGGTTATTTCATGAGCAATTACGGCTCCAATACCGCCATAATTTGCTCCCTTAGCTTGGTTAAAATCATAGAATGGACTTTGAAGAATGCCAGCCGGGAAAACAATAACATTGGCATTTGGATTATAGTAAGCATTAACGATATGCGCTCCCATACCCCAAAGTTTTTTATCAACTTCCTGCTTATAGGTGGCGAACTCTTCAACAATGGCAAGTTGATCAAAGGCTAAGTAATTTTCAGCGTATGTTTTGTTTTCCGTAAATTTGTACTTATTAAATACGCTGTGTACTTTGTCTGGATAGCCGATCATAGGAATAATTTTATCTAACTTTTTTATTGCTTTTTCGCGGGTTTCAACGGACAGCCATTCAATTGTCTTGAGGCGCTTTTGATAGACGTGAATAAACTCACGGACCATAAGTTCGACGTCTTTTTTCGCTTCTTCGCCAAAATAACGATGACCAAAATAGAGCCCAACTATGTCGCCAAATTTATCGGACAAGGATTGAAAGGTAAATTTTTCGAAACTGGTAATCTCCTTTTGTCCGGTCAACATTTGTCCATACGAAGCCACTAATTTTCGCAAATCATCGGTTCCTACTCCGCTTGATGAAAGATTGAGGACAGTTTTAACAATGTACCAGGCCTTAATTATAGATATATCGGCGCCGATAAGGTGGACGAAATTTTCTACATAGCGAGGGTCGGTGACGATTACTTCGGGAACCTCTTGTTTTACAACCAAATCCAGTATCCGTTTTAAATTAAAGGGGGCAACCTTTGACTCTAAATCAGTAAAAGAGAACGGGTTATAGTTTGCAATGTAATTTGATTGTTCTTCGGCGCTTTTTGCTAAAGGAACAAGAAGTTTATCAAAGGCCAAAGCCTTAGCGATTACTTCATCGGCATTATCAATGCCGATTTTGGTGAATAATTCCTTAACAATTTCCATTAGTTTTTGAAGAAGCAGTTGACCTTTTTCAAAGGCCGGAGAGGATTCGTCATAATAGCTTTTCTCGGGTAAGAATAGATTGGGCATGGATAAATACAAAGTGTTAACGGAAGCATTCTTCATATCAGAATAAATGCTCAATGAAAAAATATTCGGTAACCCTTCTAAAATAAAATCAGAAGTTAATTTTTCTAAATCAGCTATGGTTTTGACTTTCAAAATACGGGCGACATAATCTTTAATAAAATCATTGCCATCGGCTTCCCGTTTCTTTGTGTCCAAAGCCTGGCGGTATAATTTAATAAACTGATCAAATAAAGGGTCGCTATAGACAGTGGAATCGACACCTTTTTTAGCAAATTCGGCCAAATCTTTCATCAAAACTTTTTCGTTATTAATAAGAATTTCCACGAAAGCGCCGGTGAGCGGCTTATCATCGGGAATTTTGGCCTCTTCAAGCCATTTTTGATTTTGATGCAGATAAAAATCATCTTGGGGACGGATATTAGTCATTTTGACTCCTCTTTTCTTAATATATATTTACTACGCTATTTAACTTATTCTTTCTAAACGCCACTATTCCACCTATAAGGGGGATTAAAAGCTATGAAAGTGGTTACATTAGCAACTTATCGCTAATTATTCGATGTTTTAGTCGGTAGATATTCGGCATTAGATTTAAAAAAGCATATTAAATTATAGATTCGGTTGATTGTGTTAGGATAAAAAAGAGGTAAGAATATGGACACTTTACGCAAAGTTAAACGCATTTTTAATGGTTTCGCTTCCCATGATGGAGCGGGAGTTAAATTATTTCGGGTTATCGGCTATTACGGGTATGACCGCGACTTGGATCCTTTTCTTCTCTTGGACAGTTTTGATTCAACTAATCCGGCCGACTATATCAAAGGTTTTCCTTTTCATCCCCATCGGGGAATGCAGACGATAACTTATCTTGTCAGCGGAAAAATTGAACATGAGGATAGTCTTGGAAATAAAGGGACGATAAATGACGGCGACGCACAATATATGACATCGGGCCGTGGCATAATTCATCAGGAGATGCCAAAACCGTCACCGCATATGCTCGGAGTTCAAGTCTGGGTAAACTTACCGGCAAAAGATAAGATGTGCGATCCTATATACGGCAATATCGAAGCAAAGAATGTCCCGCTGATTAGGGAAGAGGGTAAGGAAATCAGAATTATTTCCGGCGCCTATCGACAATATAAATCTCCATTTCAAGCACAGTATGTCCCAACTAATATTTTGGATGTCGCGTTGGAACCAAAGGCGAGTTTCAACTTTTCCAGTGCGAGCGACACAACTCTTTTTCTATACTTATTTAGCGGTAGCTTATCACTTAATGATCAAAAGCAACATGCCAAAGGAAAAGATGCGGTTCTTTTCACTTCGGGCGACAGAATAATTGTTAGTGCAGATGAAGAAGGGGCCCGTTTTCTTTTATTTGAGGGAAAGCCTCTTCGGGAACCGGTAGCATGGTATGGACCGATCGTGATGAATACTCGGCAAGAGTTGGAAGCGGCTTTTGACGAATTGGATAAAGGGACGTTTATCAAGAAAAAGTGACATTCGGTCATCTAGATAAAACAAACAAAAAAATTACCGAAAGGTAAGCGGTTTTTTGTGGTGGATTTATCGGCGAAGCGTATAATGAACATTTGTGAGAAGACAAAAGTATTTATGAAGAAATTTTTGAATCAATTGTTGAAATTCTTGTTGGTTATTATTCTAGCCGCGTTAGTTGGAGCAATCGTCGGAGCGGTGGATGCTTTGTTTACGCAAGGAGTCGAAGAAATCGCCTCGTTAAATATTCATCACGTATATATCTTTACTCCCTTTCTTCCGTTAGCCGGATTATTAATCGTTTTCATATACCAAAAATCAGGCGATAAAACCCGAGGAGGATCTTCATTAATTTTTAAAGCTGCGCGCTCAAAAGATGATCATGTTCCTTTACTTATCGTTCCCATGGTCATTATCGGAACATTTTTGACGCACTTATTCGGCGGCAGTTCAGGCAAAGAAGGGGCCGGCATTCAAGTTGGCGCGGCGATAGGCAGTAACTTTGGTCGTTTGTTTAAAATAGATGATCTCGGGCAGATCCTTCTGATTGTAGGTATCTCCGCCGCCTTTTCCTCCTTGCTTGGAACCCCGGTAGCCGCGATATTTTTTGCCGCCGAAATCACAACCATCGGCCTAGGTAAAATCAAGGCTTTGCTTCCAAGTGCTATCGGTTCGGTATCAGCTTTTATTATCAGTCATTATTTGGGTTTTGAAAAAATGAGTTTAGGACCGATTGCGATTCCTGATGTCAGTGTTTTTTTGCTGTTTAAAGTAGCAATAATCGGAATTGTTTTTGGCGTTTTTGGTTTTCTAGTAGTAAGGGCTTTTAGTCAAAGCCACGCTTTATTTAAACGCCTCATTAAAAATCCATATTTACGGGTATTCGTATTTTCTATTCCTTTGGCCCTACTTTTGATTTTTTGGCACGACGGCAGGTATTCGGGATTAGGTACTAATCTTATCCTGGCTTCGTTTAATGGAAGCCAAGTTTATTGGTATGATTTTTTGGCAAAAATGGGGCTGACCATAATTACTTTGGCGATTGGGTTCAAAGGGGGAAAATTAATACCGATATTTGCTACGGGAGCGACCTTAGGAGCCGTGATTGCCCCTCTATTCGGCATCGATCCGGTCTTTGGTGCGGCGATTGGAGTAATAGCACTTTTTGCCAGCACGACCAACTCGCTGATTTGGCCTCTTTTCTTTGGCGCCGAAATGTTCGGTTATCAATACATGCCGTTCTTTATAACTGTAGCCTTAATCAGCTACTTATCCAATTTTGATAGTTCGATTTATAGTCAAAAGAAGATTGATATGGTTAAAATGATTGAGAAAAATTATATCGATCCTACCCTCAACGAAGACATTAAGTAAATTAAGTCGGTTTAAATTTTTTTTCTTTGATATAATGCACCTAACGGAGATATATTATGAGAAAGAATTTTTTGCTACTATTGTCGACTTTTTTACTACTAGCCAGTTGCAGCGTTAATCCGAAGCCCTCAGACGAATCCGGTTTTTCTTCCGAAAATTCGAGCCTTCCTTCGTCCAGTCAAGTGAGCGAAACTACTTCGGAAGAAACAACCAGTGAGACTTCTTCAGAATCATCCGAAGTCAATACTTCCGAAGATTCATCTACTAATTCAAGTGAGTCAAGTTCATCGGAAGAACCACAATTTATGAATTCAATCAGCGATATATATACGCTGATTAAAGCCGCGCCACTT
Source organism: Bacilli bacterium (assembly GCA_035326105.1). Classification (NCBI taxonomy): domain Bacteria; kingdom Bacillati; phylum Bacillota; class Bacilli; species Bacilli bacterium. The sequence goes on along the minus strand of DAOKYO010000002.1, from coordinate 462,923 downwards.
GATGACAAGGGAAACAGTGAAGGTCAATATATCGCTTTCGTCGGTCAATATGTCGCTCAAATATCGGCCTCGAACATGGGACTTTTCTCGGATGAAAACGATGTTATTCAGGTCTATGGCAAAAAGAGCTTTTATAAGATCGGGGTAGGAAATTATTATACCGTATATGGCTATGCCACGGCATATAAGTACAAGCCATCGGTTAATCTTTTAAAGATGGAAACCAAGCCGAGCGACAGTCATAATTTGGATTTACCAGCAAGTGAAGAGGCGACAGTTTCGTCACTAAAAAATTACCATCGCGACACCTTGAATATATTTAATCAGGTTTATCACTTTGAGGGATTCCTTGATTTTAAAACTTGGAGAAGCAATGACAAGTATGTTCTTATCGATAATCTTGGGGATAAAATATACGACCCAAGTGCCAGATCATCGGATGCCCTTTTCATCTACAATCACGATGAAGATCTGTACGATGAAGACTGGGTTCTTGCCGATTATTATAACGCTAAAATTAGCGTTGACTTTGTTGTTGTTCAATATAACACCACCTTCTTTACCTGGCAGATTTTTATCTTTGATGAGACTGTAAGCTTGGTAGGCTAATCAATAAAAAATAAATTAAGCCTTCTATTTATTTAGAGGGCTTTTTCTTTTCTGAGAAAATCGGATAAGAAGTGATTTTTTACGATATTTTATATGATATAATTCCAATATGGATAAGAAAAGTGGTGGCTATTTTTTTCAGCGCAATGGCCTATTTATCGCTTTAGGGATAATATTCTTTTCGCTTTTAATTTCAATTGCCGGTCGGGAAATTTACATGCGCTTATCGTATGAACTGCACGAGGTTTATACGGCGGATAATAGTTTATATTTCGCAGTTGGCAAAGGTATGCTTCATGGCTATGCCCCCTATCGTGACTTGTATGAAAATAAGCCGCCGATGGTATTTCTTCTTTCGGCCATCTCCTATGCTCTAACGGGAAATTTTTATCTAGTAAACATAATCTGCTTTGTTAATATCATCATCTTGATTGTTTTGCCGCTGGTTTTCCTATGGAAAAATAAGACTGATAGTTCGCTTTTGACCACCTTACTATTGGCTTTTGCCATATTAACCATAAGTCTCCTTTTGGCTTTGTATGGGGAAGCCAGAAGCGGAGAGGGACAAGTTGAATTATATGGGGCGACTTGTTTGGTAATTTATTTTTTCTTGGCCTTATCAACTAAAAAAGAGGCAAAGTTCTATCACCCGATGATCGTTTTCAGTGGAATTTTCTTAGGCATCGCGGTTATGTTTAAAGAGCCGTTTGCCATTATTGCCCTAGTCGGAGCATTGCTTTTGTTTAATGACAAGAAAACATTTTTAAAGCGGGTGATTTGGCCGGGAATTTATGGAATTGTTACGGCATTGGTTATTCTATTGGTGAGTAGAAGTTTACCTTATTACTTCACGATTTATCTCAAGACGATGTTTTCTAATTACGTAGACGGCGGGGAATCATTTGCAGTTGCCGCTTTTAATGTCAAACGCATAATTGCTGATTTAGGCAGTTACTCCCTTTTACTTCCGGCACTGATAGCTCTGGTTTACTTTTATAATATCGCGCGCGTGATTATCAACCTTATCAAAAAGCCGAACCTACCTACCGTTATAAATTTATTAGGGCTTTTCCTTCTTCCATTTATTGCCTCGTATTCAGTCAGCATAGGCGGACATTTATATAATCATCACTTTGTAACTCCGCTTCCTCTATATGCGCTGATTATCTTGTACTCGTTAACATTTAAAACTTTTCCGTATGTCGCTAAGAGTATGACGGCCAGCGAACTTCAATTTGAGGGTCTGTTTTCTTTACTCCTTGTCAGCCTAGGCATCAGCAGTTTCGCCGGTAACAGTGTTTTTAATTACTACCAAGCCACGATAGAGAATACAATTATCATGAAACAAAAAGCCCGATATTTAGATGAAGTTCTCGACAGTTTAAATGTCGATCGTTTTCTCTATATAGGTTTTAACGGCTTTACGCCTTATGCCTATTCCACCCATGATCCTTTGGGACCATCGTTTGCGCAAGATCCCAATAACTTTAAAGGGGAAGAAAACTATTTTGTCACCGGCTTTTTCGATGCTCTTTTCGAAACGGAAGTCATCGTCTATAGTCGTAACACATTAGGTGTGTACTATGCCGAAGCAATGAATTATATATATGCAAATTTTACGACATCTAGCCCCAGTGAAATTCTGCTTCTGGATAGGCCAAGCAGTTTTAATGAAACATTATTTTTTCGTCAAATTTAGCAACTAAAGCTTGCGTGCAATCAACAACCACGGCGATTAATATAAAAGCATAAGGAGCAAGGAAAATGATTGATATGAAAGCCGTTGGTAATAAAATATGCTATTACCGTAATGAGAACGCAATGAGTCAAAATCAAATCGCAGAGCAACTGTTTGTCAGTCGGCAAGCGATAAGTCAATGGGAACTTGGCAATGCCTTACCATCCATCGACAATCTCATTGAACTGGCAAAAATATTTCATACCTCATTCGAAGATCTCTTATGTTTGAATGAAAAAGTGAAAATTGATGCCGATGATTTTTTTAGTGGACACTCCCGCGATTTTATCATTCGTAAAATCGTCGACGGAAGTCTGAAAGTCGATCTGGTTGAAAAATTTTATTTATTTTCGAGTCCAGAAAGAATGATTATTCTTAAGGCTATAAAAGAAAAGAAAATCACAATTAATTACGATAAACTCCGGCCCCGCTTAGCGCAGGAAGAACAGGTTTATCTAGATAGTGGGGTGAGTCATAATGGCACTATTCGGCAAATCACGGTCCATCGATGAAGCTTATGATGTCGCCAAAGAGGAAATGCTTGAGCACGCTAACCGTAATGCCAATTTCCTTGTAAAAAATTTAGTCGTAAATGGCTATCAAACTTCGATAAATAATTACCAGTTATGGAGGAAATAAAAATGAAAATTAAGTCAAATCGAATAATGTCCATTCTGCCCTTTTTAGAAGAAGAGGAGTTGGACGAACTTGTAGATAAAATTGTCCGCTCGGAAGATGGAGAATATGAAGGAATCAATATGACTGTCCTGATGCCGTTTCTTGATTCAGAACAGGCCGATCGAGTGTTTATTAAAATGGTTCAAATCAAGCGCGGATATCAAAGTTGCGCTCCGTTTGTTAGTGAGGAAGCGCTAGATAAGGCTGTCGATATGTATATTGCCAAAGAAATTGATATCGATATTGTGCCTCTTGCTCCATTTATGGATGATGAGAGTATAGGAAAACTGCTTTTGGCGGTTTCGAAAGATCCCAGTTATTCGGTTTCATTAGATGCTTTACTTCCCTTTGCCGATTCCGACGACCTCGATGCCTCTTTTGTCAATTATGCCCGACAAGGCAAAGATATCAAAAAATGGCTGCCCTTTGTTAGTGACGATGCAATTCACGAACTAGTTGATGCTTATGTAAAAGACGAAATAAGCAATATCGACATCGATGCCATGTATCAATTTTTAGATGATGATGATATTCGCAAAGTTTTTCGATATCATATGAGTCACAGTGATGATCAAGCAGATGACGAAGAAGAGTAATAGTATTTGCTAAAGGATGCCTTCGCTTGGCATCCTTTTTTATATACCATTAACCAGGGGAATCTAATTTTTATTTATATTGATATCTATAGCGGAAAAATACTTTTGATAGTGGTATCATAATAACGAGGCCCAAGATTATGAAAACATCAATTTCCAAGCAAACTTTATCACCCAAGACAATGGACATTGTCCTTAAAAGTCAGCAGGGTGAAGTCACTGAAAGCATAATATATTCGAAAATTGCTCGTCGTTGCAAGGACGAAAAGAACCGAGCTATATTAGAGAAGATTTCGCGTGAAGAAAAACAACATGGTGAAGTATGGAAGCAATATTCCAATCAAGAGGTTAAACCGGACAGAAGAAAAATAAGAAAGTTTACCTTTATCAGTCGTTTATTTGGGTTTACGTTTGCTCTGCGCTTGATGGAGAATGGCGAGCATCGCGCCCAGGGAGTTTATGATCAGTTGAGCAAAGAAATTCCCGAAGCTAAAGAGATTGAACGTCAGGAAGAAGAGCATGAAAATGAATTGCTCTCAATGCTGGATGAGGAGCGCCTGCAATACGTGGGGGCTATTGTCTTAGGACTTAATGATGCTTTGGTGGAATTAACCGGAGCTTTGGCGGGATTTACCATTGCCTATGGAACGCAGATTAAACTCATTTCCCTTTCGGGATTAATCACCGGCCTAGCCGCGGCTTTTTCGATGGCGGCTTCTGCTTTTTTGTCGGCGGATGCCAATGAGGATAAGAACGCCCGTAAATCCGCTGTATATACGGGTATAGCTTATTTAATAACGGTTATTTTGCTTATTCTTCCCTATCTTATCTTTGGGTGGCTGGATATTCCCTACGGCCAATGGTATGCGCTGGGTATAATGCTAGCCGTGGTAGTATCGATTATCGCCCTCTTTAATTATTATATTTCGGTTGCCAAAAATTTAAAATTTGCAAAACGCTTTTTCCAAATGATGTTTATCAGCTTAGGAGTAGCCGCCTTTTCTTTTCTCATTGGCCTACTGGTAAAACAGGTTTTTGGAATCAGCCTATAAAGGTATAAAAAAATGAATATTCTCAACGTCAGCAATATCCGAAAATCTTTCGGATATACGCTTCTTTTTGACCACATTTCTTTTCAGGTTAACGACGGCGATCATCTCGCCATAATCGGTGAAAACGGAACCGGCAAGTCGACGATATTAAAAATGATAATCGGCAAAGAGGAAATTTCTCTTTCCGATGTTGGCGAAAAAGGAACTGTCGTCATCGCTAAAAATCGACGCGTAGGTTACCTATCGCAGGACGTCATCAGTTCTATCGACAATACATTATATGCGGAAGCGGCGCTCGTCTTTCAAGAAGTCATCAGCCTTGAAAAGGAAATAGGCGCCCTTTCCAAAGCCGTCGCTCGCGACCCCAATAATACGGAATTGATCAATCAACTTGGGCGCAAAATGAACTCTTTTGAAGCGCAAAATGGGTATGATTATCATTATAAAATTGATACAATGCTGCATAAGTTTAATTTCTCCGACGAAGATTTTCAGCGACCAATATCGACTTTTTCCGGTGGCGAAAGGACTAAATTGGCATTCGCAAAATTACTCTTAAATGAACCGGATTTGTTAATCCTCGATGAACCGACAAACCATTTGGACGTATCAACAATCGATTGGCTGGAGAATTATTTGAAGTCATACCACGGAGCTATTCTTTTCGTTTCTCACGATCGTTATTTTATCAACAATGTAGCCAATCGGATTATTGAACTAGAAGACGGAACGATCGAAGAATATAGTGGAAACTTCGATTATTACTTACATGAAAAGCAACTGCGATTCGACTTAAGAAAACGCCAATATGAAATTCAAAGACGGGAAATAGAAAAGATGGAACGCTTTATCGCCTTCTATAAGCCCAAGCCCCGCTTTGTTTCCCGAGCTAAGGACCGGGAGAAAAAATTGGCGCGAATTCAAAGAATTGATGCCCCAAAAACGAAAACCAATCATTTGAATTTCAACTTTGAAGGCGAAGGCCGCGATAATAAGAAAATTATGGAGTTCATCGATGTTGATTTCGGCTATGATGATCCGTTGATAAAAAATGTAAGTGGTCTCCTTTTTGGTCAAGACAAGTTGGCGATCATGGGCGATAATGGGGTTGGCAAAACAACAATTCTGAAGACTATTCTTCAAAGCATTATGCCTTTGCGTGGTCGCATTCGGGAGTTTGGCCAGTTACGAATTGGATATCTTCAGCAAAATGATTTCGCCTTGGCAAGCGAAAAAGATCTGCTGACCTATCTTACGGATGAATTTCCCGCATTGGGTGAAAAGGAAGGGCGTAATCACCTTGGTAAGTTCGGCTTTTACGGGGACGATGTTTTCAAGAAAATATCCGTTCTTTCGGGTGGGGAAAAAATGCGGCTCATTCTTTCCATCATCGTCTTAAGAAAATATGATTTATTACTTTTAGATGAGCCCACCAACCATTTGGACTTGATGAGCCGCGAATCGCTTATCGAGGCGATGCAAAGTTTTGAGGCGGCGATTATCTTTGTTTCGCACGATCGGTATTTTATCGATATGGTAGCCAATCGTATTCTCTATATCCGTCGCGATGGCTATTCCTTCTTCGATGGGTCATATCAAGAATTTAAGCCTCAAGAGGAGAAAATTATCGAAGCCCAATCCAAGAAAACTTCTCCGTCGATTGAAAAGAAAAATACCGGCGCTGTTTTAAATTATAACCGCATCAATAAAAAGCGAATTCCCATTATCGAAAATCGTCTTCGTGAAATTGAAAAAGCCGAGTATTTGGAAGAAAACTATATGGATCATCAAAAAATGGCGGTTTTAGAAAAAGAAAAGACCGAGTTGGAAGCAGAGTATCTTTCGCTTTTGAGCGCGCTTGAAGAAGACAGCTAAATTCGTTATATTTATTATAGTTGAGGATTGGATATGGATCTGTTTCAAAAGCTGTTATTTGTTTTTATGTTTGGCGCGGTTTTGGGATGGCTTTTGGAGTTTGCCTTTCGCTCACTTAAGAGTCGTCGCTTTATCAACCCCGGCTTTTTAGTCGGCTTTGCGCTGCCAATATATGGGGTGGGAGCAACTATCCTTTATTTAATATCTTCTTTTGAGATTACCTTTATTGACAAGTCCGCGGTTTATTTTCCGTTTTTGCTTTTTGCGCTGACGACCTTAGTGATGACACTTATCGAGTTAGTCACGGGTATTTTCTTTTTGAAAGTTTATCATACACGGCTTTGGGATTACACCAAGATGTGGGGAAACTATAAGGGGATTATTTGTCCTCTGTTTTCACTGATTTGGGGTTTAATATCGATTGGATTTTACTACTTATTATTTCCCTTAATGAACAGACTGATTGCTCAATATTTTATCGGTTCTTATCAATTGATATTTTTGGGCTTCGCTTACGGCGTTTTTGCGGTTGATGTTGGTTACTCATTTGATTTATTTGGTCGCATTCGGAAAAAGGCTTTGGAGTTGCGGAACGAATTTAATTATGAAAATTTAAAAGTAAAAGCTAAGGAATTTTTAAACAAGAAGCGGGGGCAGACGCATTCGCCGTTTCTGTTCCGCCTGTATACGAGTGTAAAGCGCTACTTGATTGAAAATGACGAAAATGCATCCCACAAGATAGAAAAAGATTCTTCAAAGGATAAAAACAACCAACGGTAGATAGGAAAAACAACCCTTGGTTTATAAAAAACAATGATTTACAACTACTAATCGCTGTTTTTTACTTGAAATAACCACCAAAATATAATTGTTTTCAAAGAGGAAACAACAATGGAAGAAAAAGAAACATTTGCCAGCAGATTGGCGGGCAAGCGAAAAGCCAAAGGCTTTACCCAGGAGCAATTAGCTGAAAAAATGGGAGTATCCCCTCAAGCGGTCAGTAAATGGGAAACAGGAGCAAGTTATCCGGATGTCACTTTGCTGAGCGATTTGGCTACCGTGTTAGATACGAGTATCGATGAATTGCTGGGAAAGAAAGAACCCGCTCCCGAAGTCGAAGTCGTAAATTTAGAAGAGCGCAAAGATATAAATAGTATGTTCTTGCGGGTAAAAGTCGTAGATACGGATGATCGGGTTTCAATCAATCTTCCGATGAGTATCGTCATCGCCGCATTAAAAGCCGGAGCCAAACCAACATTCTCTGGAAATGACACGCTTAACAGTATCGACTTTAAAGCCATTATTGATTTAGTCGAGCAAGGGGTCGTAGGAAAGATAATGGAAGTAAACAGCAAAGATGGCGCGACTGTCGAAATCTACGTTGAGTAGGTGGCCCGATGAAATTGATTGTTAAAGATAAAGGAAAAACAAAAATTAGGCTATGGATGCCGCTGAATAAAACGGTGATTGGTATGATTATACGGCATGCCATCGATGAGCCGATCGACTTCGATTGGAAACCGATTTTTAAAGAGTTAAAGCGCTTTGCAAAAAAGCATCATGGCTTCGTTTTGCTAGACGTCTATAGTAAAAATGGCGATCGGGTCCAAATTTGCTTGTAGAAAGTATTGGCTTTTAAACTAGCTTGAAGGCTAGTTTTTTAATCTCAAACCGCGCTTTTAACAGTTTTTGCCGGTTTATGCTATCATTTGGATGGAGATGATAAAAATGAACCCCTTTTTAAAAATGTATTATCGTGTTTATCAGTTTGTATTTTACTTAGCTTCGTTTGTGCTGAATTTCAAGGAGCCAAAGATTATTAAGGGCCCGGGGTCAATTAAAGAAATAGCCCCCATTTTAAGAAAAAAAAGAATAACGCGGGTTCTTTTGGTTACCGATCAGGGATTGTACAAATTAAAATTGCATGATCCGGTGGTGGAAGCATTAAAACTCGGTGGTATCGACTCGGTGACATACCACGATACCGTCGCTAATCCAACAATTGACAATATCGAAAGGGCTCTTGAACAATTTGATGAGTTTAAAGCGGAAGCGATCATTGCTTTTGGCGGTGGGTCGGCAATTGACTGCGCTAAAGGGGTGGCGGTGCGGGCCACAAATCGCAAAAAGACAATTCCGATGCTCAAAGGTGTTTTAAAGGTTCATCATCGGAAGAAATTTTTGATTGCAATTCCAACCACGGCGGGAACGGGATCGGAAGCTACGGTCGCGGCCGTGGTAACAAACCCGAAGACGCATGAAAAATATGCTATTAACGATCCAAAGTTAATTCCTGATTATGCGGTTTTAGACCCCGATTTTTTAGTAAAACTACCTGGGAATGTGACTTCTACGACCGGAATGGATGCCTTGACGCACGCGGTTGAATCCTACACCAATTACTTTCAGGTTAAAAAGAGTCGGTGTTTAGCCAAAGAGGCGGTCAAACTTATTTTTGATAATCTTGAGCTGTCATACAAAGATCCGACCAATATAGTGGCCCGCGAAAATATGCAGATGGCTTCATATTATGCTGGCGTCGCCTTTACCCGGGGCTATGTGGGGAATGTTCATGCGGTGGCGCATACTTTGGGAGGCTTTTATGGCGTTCCCCACGGACTTGCCAATGCCGTTATTCTCCCCCATGTTTTACGTTATTATGGAGATAAAGTCGCACGGCGGCTCGCGGAATTGGCTGATGCGGCTGGTATTACCACAGAGGCGATGAGCCATCAGCAAAAAGCCAAGTTATTCATCGAGGCTATTGATGGCCTTAATCAACGAATGAACATTCCAGCGCGCTTTCAGGGAATTGTTAAAGCAGAAGATATTTCTTTGATGGTTGAAAGAGCCTATCACGAGGCGAATCCGCTTTATCCAGTACCGAAGATTTTTTCTCGGCAAGACTTTGTTAATATATATCATCAAATACAAGATTAGATGCAAATTGTCACATTGACTCTTTTATTTGCAAGCGCTTTCGATTAATATTAGTCTTGTTAAGGAAGAGGAAAATAATATGAAAATAAATACGACTTTTTCTAGTGACAAAGTTCCTACTCGGACTAAGTGGCTTTATCCCCTTTCCGGCATCGGCCGAGATATGGCCTATACTTTGGTCTCGCTGTTTCTCATGACTTTCATCCAATATACAATGGATGATGTCGGTGGCTACGATAATAAAATGTTGGCTTTTACCATCTTTTTGGTTTTGTATCGGGTTTGGGATGGAATAAACGACCCAATGATGGGGACGATTATCGAGAATAGTCGTTTTAAAATGGGTAAATATAAACCCTGGATTCTTATCGGGGCCATCTTCAACTCGATATTCTTGGTTCTGCTCTTCTCGGTGCGCTTATCTGGTTGGTGGTACGTGGCCTTCATTGGTGTGGTTTATTTCCTCTGGGAGATAAGTTTTACAATGAACGACATTGCTTATTGGTCGTTATTACCATCGCTTACCAGCGAATCAAAACAACGAGGTCAAATAACGACACTGGTATCAGTTTTTGCCGCCATCGGTGCGTTTATTTCCGGGGGTTTGATTCCTTTTTTAAGTGGCCGTTTTGGCTTAATTGAACTTTACCGCTTTTTCTCGATTATCGTCGCGGTCACCTTCTTGATTTGTCAATTAGTTCTCGTTTTCTTTACCCAGGAAAGAGAACGCCCGCAGATAGTTGAGGAAGAAAAGCAAACATTGGGCGATATGTTCAAAGTTATTTGGCATAACAAGCAACTTTGGGTGATGATGATCGCGGTTACTTTATACTATTTAGGCAGCGCGTTGCTTAATGCCTTCGGCTTAAATTATTTCTATTTTGCCTATGGATTTAAAACCGGCGCCGACAATATGACCCTGTTTACTATCATCTATGCTTTAAGTTCTGTTTTGTCCCAAATGTGCTTTCCTTTTCTTCAAAAGAAAATGCGTCAAAATACGATACTGGCCTTGTCATTTTATATTATGACAATCGGTTATGCCCTTTTCTTTGTGATGGGATTAATTCCGGCGGTAAATGGAACCGCACCAAATTTATTGGCGATGCTGATTCTCGGTTTCTTTATTTTCGCCGGTCAAGGCATATTCTATATGGAACTGCTCATTATGATGACCAATACCATTGAATACAATGAATGGACGACGGGTAAAAGAAACGAATCTATTATCTTCGCTGCCCGGCCTTTTGCCGCGAAAGTATCTTCTTCCTTGCAGACGCTTTTAGTTTATGTGGTGCTTCTTGTTGGCGGCGTCTATTCGGTAACGCAGCAAATCAGCAGCATCCAAATTGAAGGGGCCCGGGAGAATTGGACTTCGGAGGCGATAGTTAATGCTTCAAATAATTTGATAACGAATTCTCCTAATCGTCAAATGGGAACCATTGCCATTTTGTTTGGAATGGCAATAATCCCGATTATCCTCTATGGAATAGCCTACTTATATATGAAGCGCCGTTATCGGATCAACGAAGAAAACTATCAACGGATGGTCGCGGATATTAATCAGGGAAAATTCAGTAAAGAAAATAAACTCTAACGTTTCTATTAAATAGAGTGGGGAAAATTAAGGAATCCTTAAATAACTCACCAAAACTAAGAAATTAACTGGGAAGACCTGGGAAGAAATTCCCGGGTTTTTTCTATTTGGGATTTTGCGTAGGCTAATACAGGCATGCATTTCTTTCTAAAACGCTCAAAACTATAATAGGTATAGGCTACTTTGGCAATGGATTTAATATGATTGCTGGTGGTCTCAGCAACTCCAGTGTGATAGCTAATATTGTCTTGAGTTTTACTAAAAGCGTTGGCAACCTCAAACCTATATTTATGATAAGAACGATCCTTCTCTTGGATGATTGGCGGTTCACAGTTCTTGAGATGTGAGTTAATTCTTTCGATGAAATTTATCGCTTCATCAAAGGGGTATCTTAGTTGATAATTAAAAAGGTCTTGAGGTGACTTGTGAGCGGACCATAGAGCGGGATTAAACTGTATGCAGCGTTTAAAAAGCATATCAAAATGAAAACATTTGACCGATCTTTTGGTAGGGATAGAAATGGTCAGAACCCTTATTCCAACGACATAAAAACAACTTTCAATTTTTCTTTATAAAGCTATACGCGGGGGAGTTTTATCAGTCATGCGGTTCATCGTGCGAACTCATAAAACATTAATTGGGGTGATCAATAAGCGAATCACATGGAACAATCAATAATGTGGATCGCCTATTTGCAATAGTAGGATACAATAGATGAGCATATAGACATTGTTAGAGGAAAAAAATATGGAGGTTTGTCCTCTTTTGCTCAACTTCATAGATAAAACCAATATCGGTTTTGATTGGTTCATTGACACGATTGACAAAATTGCTTGGATCTAGACCAAGTCCTAAAAGCATTGAATTATTGTCTATAAAAAAAGCCTTTTTATACCCGAGATAAAGTATACGAAGAAGTAGCAAAATGATCAAATCTATAAAGAAGAGTGGGGAGTGACTATTCTTTGTCCCCACTTAATTTAATAGGACAACTTTAATAAAACAGATCGGCCAACATGCCAATCTGTTTTTTTCCTATGCGATAGGAACTAATTTAGAATATTTTCATCCGATTTTATCAATACATCGAGGCCATCTCTTTTAGTGACGAAACCATGTTGTTCAAAGAATTTTAAGGGCTTGCCCGGGAAATTATAGTTTCGGGGATCAAAACTTGGTTGCTTCTTAAGAAGCAAATTATAGGTGTTTGACCAGTAGGCCCACCCCTCGTCATTCAAAGTGTCATTTATGATCGAGCGAACATCATCAAGTATCTCATCAAGACTCGCCATTTCATTGGATATATTCTCGTCCTTTTTAACAATACTGGGTTTGCTCTTCCGCCGTTTTTCTTTAATCTTCTCATCCGCTTGTTTGATCTTGTCGAGATAAACGAAAGTGTGACAGCTGTTCGCCAGTGCGCGGGGAGTCTTGCTTTCGCCCATGCCGATAACCCGGCAACCGCCTTCCCGTAGCCGGTTGACAAGCCGGGTAAAGTCGGAATCGCTGCTGACGAGAATAAAAGTATCAATCGTATCGCGATAGAGAATATCCATCGCATCAATAACTAAAGCAAAATCGGAACTGGATTTACCTTTAACCGGAGAATACTCTTGCTTTTGAACAAGCGAATAATCAATGCATACATCTTTCCACGCCTTTAATCGCGATTCTGACCAATCACCATAAATATATCGAAAAGCGATATTGCCTTGTTTGTTTGCCTCATCGATGATGTAGGTAATGTAACTGGGAGAAATGTTCTCCGCATCAATCAAAACGCATACATTTTTCTCTCGACTGTCATAATTTGTTGCCATAAGTGCTCCCTATTTTATTTCAAATTCTATTTTTTGACTTCCATAATATGGAATTTCAACCTGAAGATAACCAACGCCTTTTTTTCCATTGACGTTTCGAATAATAATTGAAGTTGCCCCTCCCACAAGAGTATCAGATTTCAAAGAAAGAAGAGCGATATTATTTGAAGTTTTAATATGCAAAGGATAAAAAGCGTAACTGGCGCGATTGTTAAATTGATCAAGTAATTCAACGCTCACTAATACCATATCATATGTTGAATCGGCTTTTAACTCGGTTTTCGAAGCCGTTAAAGCAATATGAAATGAAAGCGAAGGACCATATTCCTTACTGATAATCGGAGCATTATCCCGATAGCCAACGAAGCGATATACGACCTTGTCACTTCCCCAATTACTGACATACTTGTTCCATAATTCAACCAAATCGGCATAACTAAGATGATACTTCATCATTAAAAAAGCCACCCTGAGTTTGTATAAGACGGAAAGGCGATTTGATCCATGAATGCCGGCATAACCCAATATTTTCTTAAGCCTTTTTTTGTCTTTAGAAGAAAAACGCTCATCGTGGTCAAGTTTACTAGAAATATAGGATTTGATAATTATCGGAGGATGCGGCAGATGGGGATACTTTTTTTTGCTGGGATAAAAATCGCCAATTAAGTCATCGTTTTTATACACGCGGATAAAATCGACGTTAGTTAGAACCATCGCCGGGGGCAAAAGTGCTTCCGGATATTCGCCGATATTCATCGAAGAAAGGACGCTGAGCATCGGCTCCCCAATTAATTGAGAGCGGTAAACATCGGCTGCCATTTTGTCGTTTCGAAAAATATCAACTACTCCGTGATAGCAAATATGATCCCCGCTGCCAAAGTTTTGATGGGTTTGATAATCGGCATAGCACCAGCTTAGGAAAGCCGCTATCGATTGGTAGCGATAAGCAGATTCGAGAACCTGAAGATGACGCTTAGCCTGTTCCAGACGATGATTTTCATCATCAAAACTTTTGGTCGGAAACATATGACCATTGTTTTCGGTTACAATGTAAGGCTTTTTTGTTTTAAAAGAAGGGAGTACTTTTTTCGGATTTAGGAGTCCTTTGTTAGTTCCGTCATGCGAAAAATCATTGAAAGCATAAACATCCTCAAGAAGTTCGCTATGGATAAAGTTTCTTACTCCGGTTGTCGGTCGACTGGCGTCTAATTCATGGGCAATTCGATTGGCTTTTAGATACAGTTCATGGTAATCACTTGATTCGTTTATTCGAATTGAGTGCAAGATTACCGACGGATGATTATAGTCAAACACAATCATTCTTTGAAGAAAATCCAAGTATTGCCCTTGCCAGTCGTAATCATTGCCAACAAATTGCCAACCGGGGACTTCATCTATTACTAAGAGCCCGATATCATCACAGCGATTTAAAAAATGCCGCGATGGCGGATAATGGGAGCAGCGAACTACATTGAGTCCAAGGTGATATTTTAAATAGTCGGCATCAAATTCTTGAAGGCTCTTGGTGGCGGCATAACCGATATAGGGAAAACTTTGGTGGCGATTCAGGCCGATTAATTTACGATACTCGCCGTTTAGAAAGAATCCTTTGTGCGTGAATTTAATGGTGCGAAAAGCAAAGCGAATCTCTTTAGATGTTGATTGTTCTTTGTTCTGTATTACCGCGCGCAATTTATAAAAATAGGGTTCTTCAGGCGACCAGAGGTGCGGATTAGGAATTACGAACTTGTCGGTTTCAAAAACCGCCAGTCGCTTCTCGTCTTGGTATATTTCATAACGGACTTTTAAATCAAGGTTCGGTGATTTTTCCACCTTGTGCTTTACTTGAATGTGACCATCCATTCCTGCGGAAACAAGAAGTTCCTTAAAAAAGAAATTCTCTCGCTCCTCCAAGTGAACTTCCCGATAGATACCTCCGTAGCATAAGTAATCAACTGCTCCGCCAAAAGGAGGAATCTTCTTATCCTCACGCGCATCGCAGACAACAACTAAACGGTTATCTAATTTTTTTAGAAAATCAGTTACTTCCACTTCAAAAGGAAGATAGCCGGAAATGAAGTGCCCCAAGAAGTGATCATTTAAATATACATCGGCCTGAAGCATTAATCCTTCAAAAACAATGAAATATCGCTTGTCGTTTCGCATCTCGCTTAAATCAAATAGTTTTTGGTACATGGAAACGAATTGATAATCTATCTCCGAGAAATAATTTATAGGCAGTAGTTTATGAGTATGGGGAATGTCGACTAATTCGGCATCGCTAGGGAATGAAGATAAAAAGTTTTGATCATAATGATCAATAAATTGCCATCCATTATTTAAATCTAGATGCATAATTCCAACCTCATTTATAAACTTATTTTAGCATAAACAACTGTTTATAGTTATAATTAGATAAGAGGATGCTTTCATGTTAGAAAATAATCAAAACGAAGTCTTTCATTTGGCAACTAAAAATACCAGTTATATATTGCGAATTGATGAATCTAGACATCTTCGCCATGAGTATTTTGGCGCGCGCATCAAGGATAAACTTAATTATAACTTTGCTTTTTTTAAGGAAAATTTTCCTCGCGGAAGCGCGGTTGTCTATGATGAAAAGAAGTATCCCGGACTTAGTTACGACCAAATTCCGCTTGAAATCGGTCTAGCCGGAAAGGGCGATTATCGTGAGCCGTCAGTTGTTCTGGATAGTGATGATCAATCAGTATTCGATTTTAAAGTCACGTCAATTAGTGAGGAAAAAGAATTGTTCGGCAGCTCTTTTCCCACCCCGCATCTTCCCAGTCAAGTCTTAGCCATCGAATTAACGGATGATTTCAGTAATGTCCGGTTAAAGCTTCAGTATGGGATATTTGAAGATACGGACGTGATAGTGCGCAACATTACAATTATAAACGGTGATAAAAAATCCATTAGTGTTCGAAAAATAATGAGTTATAATCTTGATTTTGCTAATCGTAACTATGAACTATGGACCACATACGGCAGCTGGATTAACGAATTTAACATTACTCGTCAAATCATTAAACCTGGAATTTATATCAATGATAGTAAGACGGGTTCGTCGAGTTCACGCCATAATCCCTTCTATCTAATTAAAGAAGTTGAAACCACCATGAACCAGGGTCCGGTATACGGCTTTAACCTGGTTTATAGCGGCAACCATTATTCGGCGGTAGAATTATCGGCCTTCAATAACTTGCGAATTCAAGGAGGAATAAATCCCTTTGACTTCCGCCCTGTATTAGAAAGAAATGCAAAATTGGAAATGCCATTTGCGATTATGACTTTTTCTAATTTGGGAATTAACGGTATGAGCGATAATTTCCATCGTTTTATTCGAAGGCATATAGTGCGTTCCGCTATTGCTGATAAGCCTCGCCCGATTGTCATTAATAATTGGGAAGCAACCTATTTTGCTTTTTCTGATTCCAAAATAAAAAGCATCGTCGATGGGGCGAAAAAAATGGGAGTGGAAATGTTTGTTCTTGACGATGGCTGGTTTGGAAAAAGAAACAACGACCTGTCGGGTTTAGGCGACTGGGATGTGAATACCAAGAAACTTCATCATGGACTGCAAGGAGTCGCAAAATTAACCGGTAAAAGGAGCCTTTCATTTGGCCTTTGGTTTGAACCCGAAATGGTAAATGAGGATTCGGATTTATATCGGACACATCCCGATTGGGCAATCAAAACCAAGTATTCTTCGCCCGCGGTTGGCCGGCATCAACTGATACTGGATCTCAGTCGCAAGGATGTGCAGGATTATATTATAGAGTCGGTCAGCAAACACTTAAGGGAAATTCCGATTAAATACGTAAAATGGGATTTCAATCGAACAATTTCCGACGGCGAAAGTAAAGTGACACCGGCTTATGAGTTGACATATCGCTATTACATCGGACTATATCGTGTACTTGCTTCCCTTACCAAGGATTTTCCGGATGTTATTTTCGAAAATTGCGCGAGCGGCGGAGGAAGATTTGATTTAGGAATGCTCAGTTATTTTGATCAAACATGGGCCAGTGACAATACCGATGGTTACGAACGAATTAAGATCCAAAGTGGAACAGCCTTAGCCTATCCACTTTCGACTATTTCGAATCATGTCAGTGCCACTCCCTCCCATCAAATGTTGCGAATAACGCCCTTTTATCGACGCTTTGCCGCGGCTTGTTTCGGCGTCATGGGATATGAAATGGAGATTGATGCTCTCTCACCGATTGAAAGACGGTGGATGAAGAAAAATATTGTTTTTTATAAGAAGCACCGCCGGCTATTTCAGTTTGGAAAATTCTATCAAATGAAAACTTTTTCTCCTCAAGGTGAAGCTTGTTTCGTTGTTGAAAACGAGGATAAATCGGAGGCGATAGTTGGCTGTTTTTATGGGTTACAAGCGAGTGCGCCTGGAAATGATTTTATTCAAGTTCCCGATTTAGACAAGGAGGGTTTATATCAGGTGGAGGTTCTTCCCAATCCGCATCGTTTGAAGACGTTTGGCGGTTTACTTAAGATGGCTCTTCCTTCTTTCATTAAACCGGAAGGGGCGATAGTGAATTATCTCAACCAAAGGACATCGGTTGAAGAAGTCATGAAGATGTCATATGAAGAAAAGTACATTATCGACGGAGCGTCGCTCGGCAATGGAGCATTGCAACTCAATCCTCAATGGATGGGAAACGGATTTAATGATAAAACGCGGGTCTTAGGAGATTTTGGCGCTGATTTAATATATGTGCACCGTATAAAATAACAATTGGTGATTAATTTTTTCTTATACAGGTATTTAATCCAAGTCTACCAACGAAGTTGACAATGTTATATAATGAAAAACTGAGGTGGCTAAAATGCTAAATAAAACTATTGAGAAACTATTAATTTACGCCTCTTTTCATCTTGACTTATCCAATGAGGATGTCATTTATGTGCGAAACATACTTCTTGACCTGCTTCATCAAGATAGTCCTTTTGAAGGGGAAATTAATATTTCTGAATTGAAAGGGTTAAAAGTTCCCGATCCGATTATTGAAGAATTACATACGGAATTAAAAAAGATTAAATTTGGCGACGACGCGGAAATTGATCGCCTGATCGTCCGGATTATGGGGTTAGTAACTCCGTTACCTAGCGCTGTCATCAAAAAATTCAATGACCTATATCGCAAAAACAAAGTAAAAGCGGTTGATTATCTCTATGATTTAGAAATTAAGAATGATTATATTCAAAAAAGCAAAGTTGATCAGAATCTGCTTTGGACTACGTCTTTTCCAAAAAACAATTTGGAGATAACTATTAATTTATCTAAGCCGGAAAAAGACAACAAGGCTATAGCTCTCAGTCGTAAGCAAAAGGAAAACTTTGCCTATCCTCAATGCCTTCTTTGTAAAGAAAACGAGGGATATAGCGGAAGAATAAATCATCCGGCACGGGGAAATATTCGCCTTATTCCTCTGCGGCTTGACGATGAGATTTGGTACCTTCAGTATTCACCTTATGTTTATTACGATCGGCATTGTATTGTTTTTGAAGGTGTGCACGAGCCGATGACCATCAGTCATCGTACCCTATCTAAATTATTCGCTTTCGTTGATCAGTTCCCTAATTTTTTCATCGGTTCGAATAGCGATTTACCAATTGTCGGCGGTTCAATTCTCAACCACGAACATTTTCAAGGCGGAGCGCACGAGATGCCTTTGATGCGGGCGCCGATAAGGAAAAATATTCATCTTCGGCGTGAACATCGCGTTTCACTGTCAATCCTTGATTGGTACAATTCCGTTTTGTTATTGAAGGGACGTAATAAGCAAGCCCTACTCAATATTGCCTATACGATTATTGATGCATGGCGTAATTACAGTGACGTAGATGCTGATATTATTGCTAAAGAAGGCGAAGACCAACATAATACAGTCACGCCGATTGTTCGTAAGATCGGTTCCACGTATCACATGTATATAATTCTTCGCAATAATCGCACGGATGAAAATTATCCAGATGGCATTTTTCATGCTCATCCAGAATACCAGCACATTAAAAAAGAAGGTATCGGTCTTATTGAAGCGATGGGGTTATTCATTCTTCCCGCCCGCTTAAAAAGACAACTGGAAGAAATTGAAGCATTCTTTGTCGACAAGAAACAATCCGTTTCGGATTTTATTGAACAAAGGCCAGAATATTTGGCTTTTGAATCTTTGCTGAAGCAAATGGATTCTTTGGCACCGGAGACGAATTATCATGATTATTTAGTTGAACATGTAAACACAACCTGCCAAGGAATTTTAGATAACACGGCGGTTTTTAAAAGCACGGAAAAAGGTCGGGAAGCATTTTTAAAATTTATAAAAACACTTTCAATATAAAAATATGTACTTGCAAGAAAAAAGAAAAATAGCTTTAATAAACGGGTTTATGGGAGCTTTTCATACGCAACCAACGCGCTTCTTTTCTTCACCGGGAAGAATGGAAATGATGGGCAATCATACCGACCACAACCATGGTTTAGCGTTGGCAGCGGCGATCGACTTAGATATATTTGCGGCGGTCAAAGCAAATGATTTAGGTCTTATTCGAGCCATATCAAACGGGTTTCCGGCTTTAATAGAAATTGCCTTGGATGATTTAGATCCGATTAAAAAGGAGCAAGGAACATCTACTTCTCTCGTTCGCGGTGTAGCCAGTCGCATCAAAAGTAAGGGCTACAATATATCGGGTTTTGATATTTATATGGATTCGGTTATTCCTCGGGGCGCGGGAGTGTCGAGTTCGGCTGCGTATGAGGTCTTAATTGGAAAGGTCATTTCGACGCTCTTTAACGAAGATAAAATCAGCAGATTTGATTTAGCCGAGGCTGCCCAATTCGCGGAAAACACATTTTTTGGCAAAAAAAGCGGACTTTTGGATCAAATTGCCGTTGCTGAAGGCGGGTTATCGCTGATTGATTTTCAAAATTCGCTTCAACCCAGCATTCGCAACATCAAATTCGACAGCAATGACTATGAAATTATTATCGTCAATCCGGGCGGTAATCATTCAAAATTGACAAATCTCTATGATGAAGTCATCAAAGATATGGCTAAGGTAGCCAAAGTTTTTAAGCGCAA
Organism: Bacilli bacterium; assembly: GCA_035326105.1. Classification (NCBI taxonomy): domain Bacteria; kingdom Bacillati; phylum Bacillota; class Bacilli; species Bacilli bacterium. Next base: position 442,894 of record DAOKYO010000002.1, on the reverse strand, counting down.
GTTTCTACGGGATATTTCCTTTAGTGAATTTCTTGTCGCCAGTCCGGTCGTATATCAAAAAGTCGGCGGCCGAGCTTATCTTCGCGCAAATCATTTTTTTGAGGAGAATATTCGGGTAAGCAAGGCGGTTGAGGCGATGGAAAAGAAAGATTTTACCATATTTAGAAGACTCATCGCCGCTTCTGGCCGATCGAGTTATGATTTTCTGGATAATTACACCTATCCCGGTGATCGAACCGCAAGTTTAAAAACGGCTTATCATTTATCGATTAGAAAATTTCACAATGGAGCTTTTCGGGTACATGGCGGTGGTTTCGCGGGAACGCTGCTGGCTTTTGTCCCGAAGGAAGAAACGGCCAATTACATCAAAATGATCGATAGCTTCTTCGGTCGGAAACGGGCATATATTGTGCATATTCGCGATGAAGGGGCGACGGAAGTATTTTAATTGTAGGGGGAGTGAAAATGAAATCGGATGAAAAAATAAATGAAATCACACATCAATTAACCGGTGATTTGCTATCCGACCGGAAATTATTAGAGAAAGCCATTTATTTGGAAAAACAAAATCCGCAGGATAGTGTTTACCTTTCCGGATTACTCAGCCTATACTATTTTTCCAGTGACTTTGATAATGTTGATCAATTTCTTTCCTTTCTTTTAAGTGACGATTTAGGCGCCGATAACCTTACCATTGCCCTAAAAGCTTTAGAAAGCTCCGGGCAACTTGACCGGGCGGCCTTTTTGGCGACACGTGGGATTCACGCTTTTGAAGAAAATATAGACCAAAGTGATCTTTTTCCTCCGGTGGCAGGTACAGATTATCGCAACTTTAACAATCGTATCGAAGAGATACTGTATTTAAATGACAACGATAACAATCATCAGTTGATTCGGCCAAAAATGAATTACAGCAACTTGTATCAACGGTTTGCCAGTATTATCTTGAAGCAAGACGATGCCAAACAGGCGGAAATAGCCACAAAAAAATCGCTTGAATGGAATCCGTATAATGTTGATGCCTGGTTGACGGGAGCGGAGGCAAGTTTGGAATTATGCGATTTGGCGGGCTTCTTAGAGAAAACCAAGAAAGCTTTGTCCTTTTGCTATAAACCGAATCGTTTAGCCCAATGCTACAACAACTTTGGTCGCTACTATGAAAAAATGCAACTCCTAGATATTGCACTTGCTTGCTATAGTTATGCTTTTTCCTTGCAGCAGATTGATACTTATCGCGAATCTTTGGATCGAATGATGAAATTATTGAATATCGCCCAAATGCCATCGGCAAAAGCGATAATTGCCGCTTTAAATAAATATGATATTCCTTTAAATACTTCGCAAAGTGTAGTTCGGGCCGCTTATTTATTAGGCAAGATATACTATGAAAGAAAAAATTATGAAACTGCACTTAAGTATCTTTCCATTGCCTATTCGCTTGCCGATTTGCCGGAAGTAAAGGCGCTTATTGACGAAATAACCAGCCATTTAAATTAGTGTTTTTCTCGCGCTAGGAATAAAGAAATGATATATTACTAGTAAATGAGGGTGATGAAGTATGAATGATGAGCAAATTAAAGAGAAAATTGAAAAGACTTTAACCGGCAACCGCTTAAAAGATCGGCGCTTTTTGATTTTGGAATGGCAGGCGCTCAGCATATCTTCTTCTTTGCTTTCTGATGGATTACTGCAATATGTTGAAAATCAAATTGATGAAGTCTTGCCTTTGAACATAAATCGTTTTACTAAGGATATGGAACTTAATCCCGATCTTTGGGTGACATATCTGCTTCATCGGGCTGGTCAATATACCAGTGGCTATCCGTTAGAGAAGGCTTTTAAACTTTGCCGGTTAGCCGTTAATGAATTAGAGAGTCACAATCCGCGAATCAACGATCAAAAAATGCAATATTTTGCGGTTGAAGATCCGTATGAGGAAACCTTGATTAAGAGCGTGTTGAATGCTCCGGGACCATTTCAAGTCATCGATCTACCATTTGCGGAGGCCTATTATCTTTTGGCGGAAATTCTTTTTGCTATGGGCGACGAAATTCAGGCGGTTAATTTTCTAGGCTTAGCCAATAATTGGAATCCAGTTTCGGTTCCCATACTTATGCGAATCAGCGAATTTTTTAAAGAGAAGAAAATCGTCGATAAATTAATGATGGTCGGAAAGTTTGCCGCTTCAATTGTCACTGATCAAGATATGCTGGGAGTGATTATTCGCTTCGTCGGATACGCCTATTATCTTGATGGAAAATATCCGCAAGCTTACGCCTGCTATCATGAATCGTTGCGTTATGGAAAAGCCGGTAAAGGTGTCAGTGCCGAAATTGATGCCATATTAGCGGCGATGGATAAAACTGAAGTCTATACGCCTAAGAAAAAGGAAATCAAAGATTTGTTCCTGGGGGATAAGTTTTTCCCCGGTCCAAGCTCGATGGCTTTTGATGCATTGAAAAATACTATAAGGCGTTTGTTTGATGAAAAGGAATACTCTTTGGTAATCGATTATGCCGATGAGTATTTGAAAACTAAATCGGATGCGATGGTGTTAAAACTTCGGCGATTGGCATTAGAGCATTTGGCGTGAGGCATTGAAATGAAAGAACCAACATTTGAGTCCCAAGAAGATTACTTAGAGTATATTTTAATCATCCAAGAACGTCAGCCTTTTGTCCGCTCAATCGATATTGTGAATGAAACCGGCTATTCGAAGCCTTCAATTTCGCGGGCGGTTCATCTTCTGGAAAATCAGGGATTTATCGTCATTAATGGTGACGGACATATCATTCTTACAAGAACCGGGAATGAAAAGGCTCAGCACATATATGAACGCCATAAGATCTTGACTCAATATTTTATTGGACTTGGGGTCAGTGCCAAGCAAGCACGAACGGATGCTTGCCGCGTCGAACATGTTATCAGTGAGGAAACATTCCAGGCGATAAAAGGAAGATTAAGTTAGGCCTTAAAACCTTGTAAAACGGTTACATCAATCAAAAAAAGTCGCTTATAATGCGACTTTTTTTTGTGAAACCTAGAAAACGTTTTCAGTAAGGGGTTACAAAATTGCATTATATTTTTTAGCGATTATAGTATAGGTGTTCGCAAAGGAACAAGGAGGTAATGAACATGAAGAACAAAAAAGAAAACCTTGGATATTCAGCCTCGCACGACAGCTACAGTGATCTTCTAAAATCGATCAAAGCGATGAAGATTTCCCGCTATGATGACGGCGAGAGCTTTGTTTCCGAAAATATTGACGGCCAAGTTTATTTATCAAATGGTCGCTGATGTTGACAAAGTGATGACGGTCTCTTTAATAAGAGCCCAAAACTGAATATGATAGGGAGATTAGATTCTCCCTTTTTTATTGACTAAATGTTATGATGTAAAAGCAATGGGAATGATAAATGAAGTACAACTCGCGAAGGCGATTGGATTTCTGCCGGAAGCGGTGGAAAACAGGCATCTTTCTATAGCCGCCAAAGCCTTGACTTTTTGGGGGATAGAATTTTTTTATAATGGCAATTACGATATAAAGAATTTAGACAAGTATTTATTCTTTCACCCGGCGTTAGAAAACTATTGGCTTTTGTTTTCTAACTCAAATACGCAGGATAATCGTTTTTCCGGCGATGGGTTTCTGCTGTATGCCGTTCAATCGTTTGCCATTGCTTCAGCATTAAACTTTGGCCGGGATGCTCTACATAACACACAACAGTGCATTAAACTTAATAACTTAATAAAATCGGTATCGATACTTCCTAGGCAACTATTTGTCGGTACTCTTTGGTATGTTTTTCTTCTAAAAATATTTGAAAACGATAGCCTGCATCAAAATTATAAAACTCGGAAAAATATAATTGAGTCGGCAATAGAACACACCTTAAGAATAATTAAAAGCGATGTGAATGTTGTTTTTTTGAAACGCGATATTATTTGGAGCGACGGAAACTATCAGTCTCAACGCTGTAATTACTTGAATGTTGCGAGTATGAACTATAGTTTATCGATTGTTGAGAAGGTATTTGACGCATATATTAAATTTAACTTTAACCAAGTAAATAAAATAGATTTTTCTTATCCTTTTATTTCCTTTATTGAAGGCGTATGCAATGGAAAACATTTTTTTGAAACCGGACTTGAAAGCGAAAGCTATTATGAAATAGCACATCGATTAAGCGCCGACATTAGGCAAAAATATCCTCAACTCGTGGCCAACCATTCGCGACAGATGCTCACGGATAAGAATTTATTTATTGCTCAATATCAGGAAAAAAAGTTTCTTTTTCGACTAAAAAAGATCATTTTTTAACACTTTTACTGCTAAGAATAAGAGTTGTTAATAAAATAAAAGCGTTTTCAGAAAGCGTAATTGAAAAAATGAAAAAATTTCCAAACGTTTTTGTTGACTATAAAAAAAATTATGCTATTATATAACATCCGCTGAGGTACTATCCCCTCGACGGAACATGATTTATTCATGATATGAGAAGAAGGAGGTCGATATATTTATGAAAAAAGTTGCAAAAGTTTTTAGCGCTATTTTAAATGGTCTTGCTGCGGTTTCGGTCGCATCAGTTGCTGATAAGATTATGAACGTCGATATTTTATCAGGACGTTCAGTTCGGTAGTTATTTTATTTCTTGGGTAATGATAGTTATACCCATGAACCCCATTAAAAATTCACCCAGCTCTGCTGGGTTTTTTTATTGCTTATTGATAATCGTTAAAAAGTAGGTTAAATTGTTAAGTAGAATTAGTGCGAGGAAGATAATATGGAAGCAAAAAAACACTCAAAGTTTTTTCAATCTCTCGGCTGGCTTTCGATTATAAGCGCGATGCTCATTACTAGCGCATCTTTATTTAATAACAATCAAATGGTTAAAGCGGAGACTTCTGATGTTTTGACGCCCGAGGAATATGAGGATAGTTTGATTACGGCAACTTGGGTTCAATCGGACCATCTCTATCTTCATTATCTACGCGAAGATATGTCGACAATCAACGACTGGGGGGTTTGGGCCTGGAATGAAAAGCCGGCTGACACAGACGGTGATTTGTATGCTAATTGGTTTCGTTTTGATCAAACCGGAGCGATTATGGATATCAGTCTTCTGTCTTCGAAAATGATAAATGTGGTGGATTTAGGATTTTTGATTGTTTTAAAGAGTTCAATGGCAAAATCAAGCGGGATGTGGACGAGTGATTCGGGCGGTGACGTTATCGTCGAAAATGTAAAGAATTATGTCCGAAGCAACGGATCTATTCATATCTTTGTAACTCAAGGGAAGTCGATGAATCCGGAATTTGTTTATCAGGGAAGCGAAGCGGAAGATCCCTATGCCGATGATGATGGAAGTCATTATTCACGTGATGATGTTAATAGTAATGTCTCTATATATACGCCGATGAGAACTTCACAGGACTTTCAAGATAACGTTGGCGTAGGATACGAAATAATGGTTTCTTCATTTGCGGACAGCAATGGAGATGGTTTCGGCGATATAAATGGAATAACTGCGAAACTGGATTATATCGATTCTCTTAGCGTGGGAGCCATTTGGCTCACACCCATTCAAAAAAGTGAATCTTATCATGGCTATGATACGATTGACTACTATAACATTGATTCCAAATTTGGAACGATCGAGGATTATCGCAAATTGGTCTATGAAGCGCATAAGAGAAATATTCGTGTTCTTATGGATCTGGTCGTAAATCATACTTCGCTTAATCACTATTGGTTTAAGAAATCCGCGATGCTCATGACAGGAAAAGACATCGACGGCAACGATATCGACTATCGCAACTTTTATCATTGGAAGTATTCGACTGCCGAGCTTTCCGCTCCTTGGTATCGCTATGGCACCACCAACTATTACTACTACGCTAAATTTGCCAGTTCAATGCCGGAACTAAATTATGACTATCAAGGAACAAGAAACGCCATAATCGATGTTGCTAAGTATTGGTTAGGGTTTGGAATTGATGGTTTTCGCATCGATGCGGTCAAGCATGTTTATATGAAGGATGAGGTTAGTTCCAACAGCAGTGACGTGGTCAATGATTTCGATGCGGCCAATGCAGTTGATTATAGTACCGATCGCGGTAAAAACATCAATTTCTTTTTAGAGTTTTCGGCGCGCATCAAAAGCCTATATCCTAATACCTTCATTGTCGGAGAAAACTTTGATGGTTGGGATCAAAGAATCGCTCCCTACTATCAGGGAATGGATAGTCAGTTTGATTTTGCCGCTTATTATCATAATGTTTACAACACCTTCTACGATAGCGGGGAAAACACGGCTGCAGTGGAGGCTAATACCGTGATAAAATCAAAATTAAATTTATTCAATGCCTCACGGCAGAACGGATCAGCAATAAACAGTCCATTTACCTCCAATCACGATGTGGAGCGAATGATAAATCATGTCAATAATTCGCTTGTAGGAAGCGGCAGTAGCATTACGGAAAATAGCGTTCCTATCTCCAGTAGCAACTATGAACTTGCCAACCGCAAAGCGCGGGCATATTTGGCATCGCAAATTTTAATGCCGGGTGTTTCCTGGATTTTCTACGGCGATGAAATTGGTCTTAGTGGCAATAAAGTCGCTAATGACGGAATTAATTCGCCGGAGCGCGCCGCCGGCACCGATTGGAATCTTGACCGCTGGTATCGGCAGCCGATGAAATGGTCCGATACGGATTTTACAACCACCACGGACTATTCTTTTACCGGGTATAAGGTCGAATGGGACAATTATAATCGCGACATACTTTCTTCGGTAGCCACGCAAGAAGGCGATGATGAATCTTTATTAACTTATGTGAAGGGATTAACGAGCTTTAAGACCAATTCCGCTTATCAATCAATTATTTTGAAAGGTACATATAATGGCCTGGGATTTGTGAGCAACAAGGTTATGGCCTATTCGCTTTCCTATAATGGGGAGACGCTTTACTTCTATATTAATTTCGGCAACAATGCCGTCAGTTTGAATATCAATAAAAATATCGTTTTTAGTGATAATCTAACGGGCAGCAGTCTTGGAAGTTACGGCGTAACGGTGTTGAAGTGAGGCATAGGATATGAAAAAAACGAAACTATACATTATTACTTTCGCTTCCGTAGCATTGATTTTATCCGGATGTGGTAGAAGAGGTGACTCCTCATCCGCTTCAACCGGCACTTCCGCTTCACTCGATACATCCCTATCCTCAAGCGAAACAACCAGTATATCAACGAGCGGTAGTAGCCCAACCTCAAATACATTGAGCAACTCATCAATCGAAAGTGTGATGACCACAATTTACTTCAATTTAACCCGGTATGGACTATTTAATGGTCAACATGGAACGGATATCAGCGCTAAAAATCTTGAATTTGGCTACGAATATACGGCCTTAAGCGGATCACTTTTACCCAACTCAGATGTCATAACGCATGAGCTGGGAGCGGAATTCTCGGGCTGGGTTTATCAATCCTCATCCGGAGGATTAATTAAATTTGATGAGATGCCGGCGACAGAGGGGATTGTGCTTCAAGCATGGTTTAAGGATACCGACCCATCTTCAAGTTCAGAAAGTCTGAGTTCGGAATCGTCTGGTTCTGAATCTTCAAGCGAAGAAACAAACTCCGGACTTTATTTGGATTTGTCCAATGATGAAATGGCGTTTTTAGTGGAAAGTTACTCCACCGCTTTTGAAACCACCGAGTGGACAACCGAAATTAGTGTCGAAAAAGACACATATTTTTCTATTAAATCATTGGGCGATAAATTCGGTATCGGGGATGATACTTATCCGAGTTATGCCGCCGGCTATAGAGAGAATAATGTTTTGCGTGTCGGTTATACCTTGGACGCCGATGCGTCTAATGGGCTTTATACGGCGGATATTCTAACGCCACTTACCACCGCTGATGAATCGGGTAGTACGGACACGGGCGCCACTTACTTCAAGTATATAAATAACATGGAGCCTCAAGGTCTTTCATTCAAGAAGGGCGGGACCTTTGCCCTTTATATCCGTTTCTACAACGATTATTCATGGGTATCAATTTGGGCAGAGGAAAAATAGCACTCTCACTTGACAAGTGCTAAAAGGCGCTTATAATATATTTAGCACTTGCATATATTGAGTGCTAAATGAGGTGATGAGTATGGAAGGTTTCCCTGATTACAACAAAGATCCTGAAGTATTGACTAAATTTGGTCGGTTGATAACCGATGAAGTAAAAAAGAATAAGACCGATCCCGTGATCGGTCGTGATGATGAAATACGGCGAATAATCGAAATCTTGGCGCGAAAGACAAAGAATAATGTCATTCTTTTGGGTGAGCCGGGAGTCGGCAAAACGGCGATTATTGAGGGCTTGGCCCAACGCATTATTAAAGGTGATGTTCCAGTTTCCTTGAAGGACAAGGAAATCTATGAACTCGACATCGGCGCTCTTTTGGCCGGTGCTAAATATCGCGGTGAATTTGAGGAACGCCTTAAAGCCATTTTAAATAAGGTCAAAGCCAGCGATCATAAAATTATTATGTTCATCGATGAAATCCACCTGATCGTCGGCGCCGGACGGACCGACGGCGCAATGGATGCTTCGAATATGCTTAAGCCGATGCTTGCCCGGGGAGAATTATCGTGTATCGGCGCTACGACATTGAATGAATATCGGCAATATATCGAAAAGGATCGGGCGCTTGAGCGGCGTTTTCAAACAGTTATGGTCGAAGAACCGACGGTTGAAGACACGATTTCTATTTTGCGTGGCCTGAAAGAACGATATGAAACCCATCATGGGGTAAAAATTACCGACGCAGCACTCGTGGCCGCGGCGACACTTTCTGATCGTTATATCACCGATCGCTTTTTGCCGGATAAGGCGTTAGACTTAGTCGACGAGGCGTGTGCCGCGATTCGAGTGGAAATTGAATCAATGCCGGCGGAACTTGATGAGGTAACTCGGAAAGTGCGGCAACTTGAAATTGAAAAAGTGGCATTAAGCAAAGAAAAAGATGATGCCAGTAAAGACCGGCTGATTAAGTTGGAAGATGAATTAAAGTCGGCAAAACAGAATGAAGAGGCCCTCACTCGGCAGTGGGAAAATGAAAAAGCGGAGATTAACGAAGCTAAAAAGATTAAGCAGGATATTGATAAAGCGCGTTTTGATTTACAATCGGCCTACAATGCCGGCGACTATAAACTGGCCAGTGAACTTCAATATAAGAAGATTCCCGAACTAGAAAAACGCTTAGCCGATAAAGAGAAAAAAGACAATGTCGACAAGATACTCAGCGAGATTGTGACTGAAGATGATATCGCCAAAATTATCGCTCGCGGAACCCACATTCCCGTGAGCAAAATTATGGAAGGTGAAAAAGAGAAAGTTCTGCATCTAGAAGATCACCTTCGGAAGAGAGTTATCGGTCAAGATGAAGCTATTCGCTTGGTCAGTGACGCCATTATGCGCCAACGGGCGGGAATAGCCAACCCGAATCGTCCGATTGGCAGTTTCCTTTTCCTTGGTCCGACGGGAGTCGGGAAGACGGAAGTGGCGCGCGCCTTGGCAGAAGCCTTATTTGACTCGGAGCAGCACATTATTCGCATCGATATGAGCGAGTATATGGAGAAGTTCTCGGTATCGCGTTTAATTGGAGCGCCTCCAGGCTATGTCGGATATGAAGAAGGCGGTCAGTTGACGGAAAAGGTCCGCCGCAACCCCTATTCGATTATTCTCTTTGATGAAATTGAAAAAGCCCATCCCGAAGTATTTAATCTTCTTTTACAGATCCTCGATGATGGACGCTTGACGGATTCGCAAGGAAGGACAGTCAATTTTAAAAATACAATTATTATTATGACTTCTAACCTCGGCAGCGAACTATTTCTTAACAATCAGGCGGATAAAGTCCACGATTTGCTCTACCACGCCTTCCGACCGGAATTTTTGAATCGGATTGATGAGATTGTTTATTTCAAGCCTTTGAGCAAAGAGGTTCAGTATAAGATTGTCGACAAGATGCTGGGTGAATTAAGCACACAATTAAAGAACAACTATATTTCGCTTGAGTTCTCCACGTCGCTGAAGCAGCATGTTTTGGAGAGTGCTTACAGTGATGAGTTTGGTGCCCGGCCAATTAAACGTTTTATTCAGCGAGATGTCGAAACGGCAATCGCAAAAGCAATTTTGGAGAACGAAGTTTCCACTAAATTAAAATATGAGATGGACTATGGTGAAAACGGCTACCAGTTTGTAAGTTTGATTAATTAAAAAAAGGCGATTCCTTGACGGAATCGTCTTTTATTTTAATCGTTGCTATGCCGATTGCGCGCATCGTATTTTTTTCGTTCGACGGTATTAAGAATTAATTTCCGCATCCGGAAGCTATTGGGGGTTATTTCAACCAATTCATCGCTGTTGATATAATCAAGGCAAGCTTCGATAGTCATTTTTCTTGGAGCTTTTAAAACCACCGTACTGTCTTTGTTGGATGACCTTTGATTGGTTAAATTTTTAGTTGTCGTTACGTTGACGGCCAAATCCATATCATAGCGATTTTCGCCCACGATCATTCCTTCGTATACTTCAATTCCCGGCTCAATGAAGAGAACGCCGCGTTCTTCAATATGCTGTAAGGCATAGGGGGTGGCCATGCCGGGGTCGGTAGCTACGAGCGTGCCGATACTCCGTTCTCCGATGGCGGTTGTTACTGCCGGGCGATATTCGAGAAAAGTGTGATTGATAACCCCGTATCCTTTTGTAAGCGTTAAAAAATTTGTCATAAAGCCAAGAAGTCCCCGCGATGGGATCACGTAATTCAGTCGCGTGTTGTTCTCGCCGGCATCCATGTTAATGAGTTCCGCCCCGCGCGCGCCCATCGCTTCCATTACCGATCCTAGATGATCGTTAGGAACATCAATTTGTGTTTCCTCATAGGGCTCCGAAACCACGCCATCAATCTCTTTAATAATTACTTTTGGCTTGCTTACCTGTAATTCATATCCTTCGCGGCGCATGTTTTCAATTAAGATTGAAAGATGAAGTTCCCCGCGACCGCTGACAATCCACGATTCAGTGTTAACAATGCGCTCGAAACGCAATGAGACATCCCGCTGAATTTCGCGATATAGCCGTTCCTCAATTTTGCGGGCGGTAAGAAGCTTTCCCTCGCGTCCGGCAAAAGGTGAAGAGTTGGTTCCAAACGTCATCTGTAAAGTTGGTTCGTCGATGCGAAGAATAGGCAGCGGATCGGGTAGATTAAGACTATTTATGGTCTCGCCCACCATCAGATCCGGCAAACCCGCGATACCAATAATTTCGCCTGCTTCCGCTTCTTCGATTTCAATTCGCTTTAAACCGAAAAATCCATAGAGCTTTTGGATACGAAAATTAAATGTTGAGCCGTTGATGCGAACGCAGGTGACAACATCGTTTAGATGTACCCGGCCCTGTTGAATCCGGCCGATTCCTATCCGGCCAACAAATTCATTGTAATCAAGTAAAGCGGGTTGAAATTGAAAATTACCATCCAAGTTGACATCGGGAGCGGGAATTTCCTCAACGATAGTTTCAAAAACGGGATCCATACCGGGCATTTGGCGTAAAGGATCGGGTGAAAAAGAAGAAGTTCCCTTCAACGCGCTAGTATAAACAACTTTAAAGTCAAGCAACTCTTCGGGAGCGCCAAGTTCAATGAATAATTCTAAGACTTCATCGACAACCTTTTCTGGGTTGGCATTCGGCCGATCAATTTTATTGATTACGACAATTGGCTTAACATGAGCCTCAATTGCTTTCTTTAGAACAAAACGCGTCTGAGGCATTGTTCCCTCAAAAGCGTCGACTAAAAGTAAGCAACCATCGACCATGTGCATAATGCGTTCGACCTCACCGCCAAAATCGGCATGACCAGGGGTGTCGAGGATATTGATTCGGTAGTCACCGAAATTAATCGCGGTTGTTTTGGCGAGAATGGTAATACCTCTTTCTCTTTCGATGGGATCGCTATCCATTACCCGGTCAGCGACCGCCTCATTATCACGGAATGTTCCACTACAGGTTAGCAGTTGATTGACCAAGGTTGTTTTGCCATGATCTACGTGCGCAATAATTGCTATGTTTCTAATTTTGTTTTGTTTCATGACAAAGACCTCCACACAAAAATCGTTTTTTATTATATGCGCATAAAGCGCGGTAAGCAATGATTATATATTTATATATAATTAGTAATATAAGTTAATAAGGATTTTTGGGGCAAACACTGGCGATTTCCTCAATGATATCCGAGGCCATCATCGCGGATTCGCCCATTCGTTGAGCGGCGAGTTTCCCGGCCTTTTGATGCCAAATCACGCCACTTACCATCGCTTGTGAAAGTGAAAATCCTTGAGCAACCAAGCCGGCAACCATTCCTGCCAAAACATCACCACTGCCAGCGGTAGCCATTCCGGGGTTACCGAAGTTTGCAATTCGAATTTCACCGGGAGAAACTAATCTCGTCTCATAGTTCTTTATAATGACAAAAAAATGATCATCAACGATTTTTTGCGCCTCGGAAATTATATCCTCCGTTCCAAAGAAACGCCTGGCCTCCCCCTGATGGGGAGTAATGATCAAAGGGGGATGAATATTTCGATAATTGGTTAGTTCATATTTTAGGAAGGATAAACCGCCCGCATCAACAATCATTGGTATATTGGCGGAGAACAGTTGATGAAAAAGCGTTTTTGAGACCCCATCAGTTTCCTTGATTCCCGGTCCAAAAAGAATGGCGGTTTTATTTTTAAGTAATTCGGAATTGCTGATCTCGTCATAAAAAAGAATAATTTCCTCAGGAAAAAGTTGGTTAAAATAGGCCATTTCTGACTTTCTTATCGCCACGCTAACTAAACCGGTTCCAACCCGAAAAGCCGCTTTTGCTGCCAGCTGAGGAGCCCCCATCATTCCTGGTGACCCGCCGACAATCAAAAGTGATCCATAATCATATTTATTGGTCTTAATTTCTCGCCGAGGAGGAAATACCAAATCGTCCAATGAAAGTACTTTTTCCATATTTAAATTGTAATCTTTTTACTGCTGATTATCCATAGGGGTAAAATAATGTTGTGTATATGGGCTTTTAAGTCTAAAATACCTATATTAAGCGTTGACGGATGAAAGGAAAATATGTTCCATATTTCTTTTGATTTCTCGGGGATGGATGTCCTACAGATATTAGACCTGATTGATAGACTATTGACCATCGCCATTGGAGCCCTCTTGGCTTACAAGACGCTTTTTATTTTTATCGGTTTTTCGAATCCGATTTTATATCCGCCCACGGTGATAAAAAAGAAATATGGAATTATGATATCGGCTCGAAACGAGGCGGCTGTCATCGGGCATTTGATTGAGAGTATCAAGAAACAAAATTATCCCCAGGAACTATTAACCATCTTTGTTATCGCCGACAATTGTCAGGATAATACGGCGGATATTGCCCGCAATTTGGGGGCGGTGGTTTATGAGAGAAATTCAAAGACGGAAATTGGCAAGGGCTTTGCCCTATCTTTTTTGATGGATTGTATTAAACGCGATTATGGCATTTTGTCATTTGATGGCTTCTTTGTTTTTGATGCTGATAACCTTCTCGATTCTGAGTATATTGATAAGATGAATGACGCTTTTAATTCGGGCAAAGACATTATTACTTCCTATCGGAATACCAAGAATTTTGATACTAATTTTATCTCCGCGAGTTATGGGTACCATCAGTATCGCAATATTCGGTTTAATCATATTCCGCGCTCGAAATTAAACCTTTCATGCAATGTCACCGGGACTGGATTTCTTGTGAAAAGCAGTATTCTTAAGGATGGGTGGAAATGGAAACTAATTACCGAAGACATCGAATTTACTATTGACAGCGTTCTTGAAGGCTATCAAGTAGGCTACTGCCATGAAGCGATTTTTTATGACGAACAACCGCGGACTTTTAAAATGATGTTCCGGCAACGTGTCCGCTGGTCCAAGGGCTTTCTTATGGTTTTTGCTTCCCGGGGTTGGCGATTGCTAAAGTCCCTTTTTAGAAAAAGTTCATATGGTGAACGAACCAAATCATCACAGTCCGCTTTTCAGCATAGTTTTACTAGATATGACTTGCTGATGTATATTTTTCCTTCTTCCTTGGTCTTGTTTGTCTGGGGACTTATCTACAATGGCTTATACATCGGAATCGGGCTTCATCAAGGTATTCTCCCAGATAATTACTGGCAAAATTTGTTGGTTAAAAACATTTTTTCAATCATTCAGCTATACGCAATTTGCCTTATCCAAGTTATTCCAGTCGTTTTTTTAGAATGGAAGCGGATGCTTGCGCCTTGGTATCGTAAGGTTTTGTTTTTGTTTACCTTTCCTTTTTTTGATTTTTTAAACCTACCAATTACAGTGGTGGCCCTCTTTAAGAAACCGCAGTGGAAACCGATTATCCATGATGACTTAAGGTCGATAAATAACGTCAATTCTTTCTTTGCCAAAAAGCAAAGAGGCGAAGATATTTGCCCAAACACGTCATTAACGAAAAACAAAATGGCCACAACTATCATAAAGGGAGCCGATATCAAGAAAGACCTATAAACTGGAAAGGGCTTACATCTTTTTTGGTTTTTTATTGATTTATGTTTTATTTGGGTATAATGTGATTAGTGCTAAAAAATAAGAGGTATATTATGAAAAAGAACAAATTAGGTTATTTAATGGTGCTATCGTTTCTGTTAGCCGGCTGTGGAACGGGCGGAAGTTCGTCCTCAACCAGTGACACATCAACGACAACTCCGACATCAGTTGCAAGCTCGGATGATGATCATGTCATTCCAAGTAGCGAGGTCACCTTACTCAATCCATATCAGGATCCTGATGCCGCCGCTTACTACGCTTCAATTGAAAACTTTGATTCCTTGGAAGGCGATGCCTTAAAGGCGGCGCTTAATACCAGAATCAACACGGGCTTCCATGGTGTCAACTATGATCAAGCTACCACCTATATTAAGCAGATGGATCGCGTTACTGAAGGCGGAGTCAATTATGTTCGGGGACTTTACTCTCGGAACTTAATCCCTGAGAATAATCGGCAAACCAATCCTTATGATGTCAATCAGCAAGTGAATTTTTGGAATAAAGAGCACTGCTTCCCGCAGAGTAAATTAGCCGATGGAAATGACGCTTTAAAAGCCAACAATAGCGTTGTGAATCTTTCGAGCAACATCGCTAATCTGTTTTCGGAAGATAATGCGGTCAACGAAGGCCGGAATAATTATTCATTTACGGAAATACCCGACAGCATTCACAATTACATCAAAGACTCATTTGGCAATGATACTGATTTGAAATTCTTTACCACTGGCGTTCAACCGACATTCCTGGCGCGGGGAGAAGTGGCCCGGGCTAATCTATATATGATTCTTAAATACCCAGAAAACTGCGGTATTAATGAGAACGGATATATCGGTGTCTTCCTAAAATGGAATTTGGAATTCCCGCCGACCCTCGAACGTGATTATGTTCGGAACTCGGTTGTTTACGATGTTCAAGGTGATCGGAATCCATTTATTGATGACAACACATTAGCCTGCCGGATTTGGGGCAACTATGATGCCACCACGAAAAAAATTTGCGGTATTGATTAGTTAATACTGCCGAAATAGAAGCGCACGATTTGTGCGCTTTTTTCATTTCGTTTGTTTTTTTTTACTCAGTTAAGTAAAATATTGGGGATTTAGGAGAAAAGTATGCGAATAGGTTTAGTAAGTCTTGGCTGTGCGAAAAACCTGGTAGACAGTGAAATGGTATTGGGAATGTTTAAAGCCAGCGGCGATACGATTGTAACCAATCCGGAAGAAGCGGATGTGATCGTGATTAATACCTGCGGTTTTATTGATGCGAGCAAACAAGAAAGCATTGACAATATTTTGGCGATGAGAAAATATCCGGCGAAATTAGTGGTTATCGGCTGTTTGGTTGAAAGATATTTGGATGATTTAAAACTGGAACTTCCCGAAGTCGATCTATGGATTCCGATAAGAGATTATCCATTATTACCCCAAAAAATAGCCGCTCTATTCCCTAACGAAAAACGTAAAATTGTCGAATTGAGTCCCTTTCGGCGGTTGCTCTCAACCCCGAAATATAGTGCCTATCTGCGGATTAGCGAAGGTTGCAACAACCGGTGCACATACTGTGCAATTCCTTTGATTCGCGGTAATTTCCGTTCGCGCCCGTTTGATGAGGTCGTTGAGGAAGCCGCCCAATTAAACGAGGCCAAGATTAAGGAATTGGTGGTCATTTCACAAGATACGACTAACTATGGACATGACTTAAAAGAGAAAAAGGACATTGTCGATTTATTGACTGAGCTTCTTAAATTTCCGTCTTTTAAATATATTCGGTTGCTTTATTTATATCCGGTTGAAATCACCGATCGATTAATAGCTTTGATTCGGGATAATCCGCGAATCGTTCCCTACTTTGATTTGCCGATTCAGCATAGCAGTGACCATATTCGTAAAATGATGCACCGCAAGGGAACACGAAACGAAATAATGAGCCTAATTGAAAAAATTCGGCTGCAAATTCCCAACGCAATTATCCGTTCAACCATTATCGTCGGCTTTCCCGGTGAAACGGATGAAGATTTCTCGGACCTAATTGAATTTGTCAAGGAAGTTAAATTTGATCATTTGGGCGCTTTTCCTTATTCGCGAGAAGAAGGAACGGTCGCTTACGATATGCCAAACCAAATAAGTGATGACGTCAAGAAAAAGCGGTATTCAGAGTTAATGCGCGTCCAGCGGCATGTATCCTATATCAAGAATAAGGCCCAAATCGGAAAAGTAATCGACGGAATTGTGATTGATTATGACACGAAAAAAAATCTTTATTACCTCCGGGGAGCGTGGAATGCTCCCGATGATATCGATGGCAAGATTACTTTTACAAGTGACTATTGCCTGCGAGAAGGAAAAATCGTAAAAGTAAAAATTACCGAGGCCTATGTTTATGACCTTAATGGCATTGAAGTCCGCTAGTTGAATTTATTTTTTTCAACTTTGCTAAATGATGAAATTTTATTGACAACCATTGTTTTTCTCCGTATATTATAGGGGCGCGATTAGACGCCTCCTTAGTTAAGTGGTATAACAGATCCATGGTAAGGATCCGTTGCTAGTTCGATTCTGGCAGGAGGCACCATTCAATTTAAACAGCGACAATACGTAAGGTTGTCGCTTTTTTCTTGCACTCGTTCAACACGCGTTGACATTCATTAGACCTCAATTAGCAGGTTCTAGCAAAATCGAAAATCATAGCGATTTACATATATTTTCTAGGAAAATGAAGAAAAGAAGAAAATCAAAAAGTTCGAACCACCCAAGCCGGTAAGGTTATTCGAACTATTAATACGCACCTAATTTTGAAGCAAAGAAAACACCTAGATTCCTCCCGGGACCTAGGTGTTTTTTTCGTTCTCTTAACGATTGATGTAAATACCGAAATTGCAGATGAACGTCGTCTTCCTGATCTTGTATTTGTAACTGCAAGAGAAGGAAGGCTCTATTTTTTTTGGGAGTTTAGACACGTCCTCGCTCCCAATGATGAAGACTAGTTTATCCCTTTTGTAAATGACGACCCTTTTGAAGAGTTTTTTAAATTTGTACTCTCCAATGGAATCGCCATCCGGACAATTCCTCAGCTCTGTTATTATGTTTTTCGCTCTGGCTTGAGGATTCATCTTTGTGATTATCTCGTTCTCTATCAGCATTTTTTCTTTCGCTTTTAAGGAGATGCTTCTTTTGATTTCTGCTTTTAATTCATCGAAGGCCGGGTCCTTGTACCTAGAGAACTTGATTGACTTGGCACGCAGGGCCTCTAATTCGCCTTCTAAGGCTTTTATTTGGTTGCGTTGAGTTTCCGATCGATCCTCTTCAAAAACCTTTAACAAAGCCTCTTTAAATAAAGGTTCATTGTCCTTGAGTTTCTTGATTTGAATCGAGATTATCTTGTCGAGGTCTTCTACGAAGACGGACTCGCTGTTTTTGCATAGCTTCCTAGTCCTGTTCGAACCGCAATAGAGCATTCGGACGTCTCGGTTCCATTTCGCGCTGTAGTTCCCATGGCAGTAGGGGCAATAGCCGAAATGCGTATACTCGGTCACGAAGTCCTGCGAGTTTCCTTTGAAGATTTTGTATTTCCTTGCGTTCGCGCTAATCATTTCTTGGACCTTGTCCCAAGTGGACCTGTCGACGATTCCTTCATGGCCGTCTTTCACGTAGTATTTATCTTTCTGACCGCTGTTTGTGACTCGCCTATGGGTAAGGTTGTCTTCGATGTAGAATTTCTGCATCACGGCGTCGCCCACGTATTTCTCGTTGCGGAGGATGGCATGGACCGAACTTGAGGACCACTTTGGGTTCCCGACCCCTGTTTTAACATGGTTTTCCTCCAAGAATTCTGCGATTTCGGCAGGGGTTTGCCCGTCGGCGTATCGCTTGAATATCTCCCTTATCCATTTGGCCCCGGCTTCGTCGATGACGACTTTTCTGTTCTCGTCGTAGCGGAAGCCGAGCATTTGGCTGGCGTTGATCTTGTATCTGCCGTCCCTGAAGTCCTTTTGATTCCTCCAGTTGACGTTCTTGCTCATCGAGACTATTTCCTCTTCGGCGAATTTTGCGTACATGGTTAGGTAAGAGTCGCATTTGACGTCTAGGGAAGACAATCCTTCTCTTTCAAAGAGAACCTCGACTCCGTTCACCCTTAGCTCTTGGATTATCGAAAGCAGGTCGATGACATTTCTGGCGAACCTCGATATCGATTTCACCAAGATGATGTCAATCTCGCCCGCTCTGGCCTTTTCAATCATCGTTTGGAATTGGACCCTTCCTTTTATGGATGAGCCGGATATTCCGTCGTCGGCGTACATTCCGGCGAAGTTCCATTTATGGACCGAGAGGATGGTGGTGGTGTAGAAATCGATCTGCTCGTTCAGGCTGGTCTCGAGTTCTTCTTTGTCCCTTGATATCCTTGCGTAGGCGCAGACGTTCAGTTTGTTTATTCCGTCGTATGGGTGGAGCGATTTGACGTTCAGCATAATGAATCCTCCAATCTGATGACGTCATAGAAGAGGGTGTTCTCTCCGTCTGTGACGTTCCCTTTTTTTACGGCTTTCATTCTGAGGATGTCGGCCATGCTGTTGCGTATCCACTCATCCGTGGCTGTGGGGCTTTTCAAGATGAAGCGGATGGAGTTGTCCTCCCTCCTTATGCCCTTTGAGAGGAATTCGTTGACTACGATAGGGGTAAGGGAAATGTCTCCGTTTACGTATTTGTCGATTCTCGCGCTTACTATCTCCCTTTCGTGCTTGCGGAATTCGTCTCGGCTCAGGCTTTCCAATTCCTGCTTTTCCTCTGCTATCAACGACTGGATTTCCTTGTATCTTTTCGCATAGGCGTTGAGGTCAGCCGATTCCTCGATTTGCTTTTTTATTAGGTCTTTCATCTCTTTCTCGGACTCGGCTATTCTTTGCTTGATTTCGGCCTGCCTTTCATAGAAAGCGGTCTCGGATTTGGCCTCAGAAACTGCGTCCTTAAGCATGTCATCGTCGCTTTTGCGTGAGAACATGTCGAGAACGGCCTTTATGGCTTTGACGGTCAAATCGTAGGGCAGGGTGTTGCATATCGAGCACTCCTTGTGACCCTCGTTGTTCTTGAGGTCGGCTTTGCACGTAAGGACCGCTTTAGAATAAGGCGTCCCGGGATGGGTGGTAATCTTCTTCATGGTCCTTAGGCAATTTGAGCAGATGAGAAGCCCGGCGGTGGGACCGCTACCGGATTTCGATATGCTGTTGTTGTAATTGCTTATCCTGTATTTTTTAAGGTTCTGGACGTAGACGAAAGTGTCCTTTGACACGATTGGCTCGTGATTCCTTACGATTAGGTATTGTTGGACCTGACCGTTGTTCTTGACCGATTCGTGACCTAGGAAGTCCCTGATGTAGGTTTTCTGCTGGAGTATGTCCCCGCAGTATTTCTCGTTTGAGAGGATGGAGCGGACGTTGTTTACGGTCCATGTCTCTTTCTTAGTTTGGGTGAGATGCCCGCCTTTCTCCATTTCCTCGCATATCTCGCGATATGTCGAACCCGCTATGAAAAGCTGGTAGATCTGCCTGACTATTTTCGCCTCTTCCTCGTCGATTGCCAGTTTGCCCTCTCCGTCGATGTAGTATCCAAGGAGGTAGTTGGCGTTGATTTTCCTAGTCCCCTTGGCCATTCTTTTTCTTATTCCCCATTTGACGTTCTCGCTTATGCTGTGGGATTCCTCCTGAGCGAAAGAAGCGAACATCGTGAGCATCATCTCGCAACGGTCATCTAATGATGACAATGTCTCTTTCTCGAAGACTACTTCGACGCCTTTCGCCCTTAGCTTTCTAACGATGGTAAGGCAATCGACCGTGTTTCTGGCGAAGCGGGATATCGATTTAGTGAGAATCATGTCGATTTTCCCATTCATGGCGTCTTCAAGCATCTCCTTGAACCCCTCTCGGTTTTTGTAGCTGGTCCCCGATATGCCTTCGTCGGAGTAGAGCTTGACGAACTCCCAGTCAGGGTTGGCTTTGATCCTCGTCGAATATTCGTCGAGCTGGGCCTCAAAGCTGTTTTTCTGGTCTTCAAGATCGGTTGAGACTCGGGCGTATGCGCAGACCTTTTTCTTTGCCTTGATTCCCGTGCTCTCATCGATTGAAGGTTTTTCGATTTTTGGTATTACTATTACCGTTTTTCTTTCTTCCATTTTTATGGCCTCCTCATGATAGATACATCGCTCTAAAAGGTATTTTTATCAAGTCAATGAGAGTCATTGAAAATACCAATGGTGAGGCCTAGTTTCTTTCTTAATGAAAGAATGACGCTCATCCATTCCTTATCTGTGAGGAGCCCATCGGCCCTCATGAGGTCTGCAGATTTCTTCAATCTGAGAAACCTTACCTCGAGGGACCTATCGTATTTGATTTTTGATTCCATGCAAAAAGGGTTTGAATCATCAAACCTTGCATCTTCTTTTTTTATTGTCTCCATGTTCCTCCTTGCGGAAGAATGGTGGAGACATGTAAATCATCGGTTCACACCGAAAAGCCAATTAGAATATATCATGAGCGGAAGTCTAATGTAATTTGTCCCGGACAAGTATTTTAGAGGAAATCTTTGATTTCAATTTCTTTTTTTATGATTCCGGCGTAGTCGCCGATGATGGCTACGCCCTTTTTAAATTTAGTAACTTTCATCATTTTCGTCTTATTTAAAAGGAGGTTACTGATCGAATAGATGTTCAGTTTCTCGTCGAATGAGACGATGGCGGGGTAGACGTCGCCCGAATCGCTGATGAGGACCTCGTGGTCGAAGCGCCAGTCGATGCACTTCACGTAGTACTTCAGGCTCCAGCGGTCCACGCGGAAGAAGACAACGTCGTCGTTTTGGCTTGAGATGAGGACCCTTTCCTTCTCTCCGCCGGTATAGACGTCGAAGCTGATGGCCTTTGGCCTGTTGTTGGTCACGCCGTTGTTGACTATGTCGTCTATCGATACGCAGAGGAAAACGGAAAGATCCAACATCACGTTGAGCGGGACCGTCCTCAGTCCCTCCTCGTAGGAGTAGTAGGTGTCGACGCTTCTGCCGATCGCCTTCGCAACCTCGGAGACGGATAGTTTTTTGGACTTCCTGATCCTAGATAAATTGTTCCCAACACGTAAATTTGCTTCGTTCTCCATCATAAAGACCACCGACCTTTCACTCACATTATAACAAAAAAATACAAAAATATGTCAATTCTTACTGCGTATTTGTAAGAAAATAGCAAATACTTGTCCGGCGCAAATTATTTTTTCTTACTTTAACAAATACAATTTAATCACGTCTATCTTTTCCACGAAAGGTAGTTTGAAGAAAAAAGGAGGTGTTTTAATGACACAAAAGAAGAACAGGAGATTCGTTTATCTCAAAAGGGAGTACCTCTTGGAGCGTCGCAAGAAGCTCGGGCTCACCCAGTCTGTTTTGGCCGAGAGGTCGGGTTTCGACGTCATCGCCTACAACCAGATCGAGAACGGCAAGTTAGGCAACCTGATGAACGCTCCGAAGCTGGTGGGCTTGGCTCAGGCATTGGAAATCCCGCTAGAGACCCTATGCGAGGAGGAGATTGTCTATCTCGAAAGCCTGAAGTCGCTAAACCAAAAAGAAGAAGGCTAGAGCGCCGTGTATAGGGAAAGAGAAGAAATGCTGGCCGACGCAAGGCCACATAAAGAACTTGTCGAGGATTTCATCTCATCGCTGGATCTGTCTGACAATACGGTCGTTTCGTATGGAGGAATGCTTAGGAGATATGTCAATTATCTTGAACAGAATCACATCGAAAAGCCAAAAGAGTCTGATTTAGTCAAATATAAGAAATATATCAAAGCGAACAACGGCCACAGCGCGACGACCCAGAAGTACGTGGTGATACTGAGAAAGTTCTACAAGTGGTGCGAGCGAAGGGGATATTACCCGGACGTTTCCTCCGACCTAACAGGCGAAAAGATAGTTCCGACGTTCAAACGCGAACCGCTGACGGTGGAGCAGGTCCAGGACTTGCTTGGCAAAGCCAAAAGAAGGGCCAAAAAGTCGATAGTGAACCTCCGCGACTACGCGATCGTAAACCTAATAGTCAAGACTGGCCTGAGAACCATAGAGGTCTCGAGAGCCAACGTCGAGGACATGGTCACCTTGAAAGGCACCAATTACCTCTACGTGCAAGGCAAAGGCCACGACGACAAGGACGACGCGATCAAGGTCCCGGATTCCGTCTGGGAGCTGATGCATGAGTACCTCGAGAAGCGAGACAGCGACTCGGAGGCCCTGTTCATCAACCACGGAAGCCATAACTGCCATGGGCGAATAAGCTCTAAGAACGTGTCGCTCTCGGTCAAGAACCTCTTGAGGCTCATCGGCTTAGACGACAAAAGGTACACGGCCCACAGCTTGAGGCATACGTGCGCCACGATAGCGCTCCAGAACGGGGCGACGTTCCAAGAGGTGCAGATGGTGCTAAGGCACAAGTCGATAAACACGACGACCATCTATACCCACAACCTCTCAAGGGAAAGCAACAACGTAGAGCTGATCGTAGAAAAAGCAATCGACAAGAAGAGATAGCGAGCCCTTTTAATCGTGGATGGAAGTTCGGGGCTATCAAAAAAAGAAAAGGAAAACAAACATAATGGAAAACGAAGAAAAGAAAAACCAGATCACCATGTTCCAAAGGGAATCCCTAGGGACGATGAGAACGGCGATCGATGAATTCTCAAGGCCGGTATTCTGCCTCAAAGACGCGTGCGACATCCTTGACATCAAGAACCCGTCGGACGTGAAGAAAAGACTCAAAAGCACCGGAGTGGTGCGAATCTGCCAAAGCGACGGAAAGAAGTTCAATAACTACCTTTTCGTCACCGAAAGCAACCTTTACAGGCTTATCTTCCAATCGAGGAAGGAAAGCGCCGAGTCCTTCATGGACTGGGTGACCGAAGACATCCTTCCCGCGATAAGGAGATACGGGCGCTACGACGTCCAGACCATCACCAAGAACGACGAATCGGCGGTGGCCTTTCTGGAGGATTATGGGGAACTCCAGACCAAGATATCAATCTTAGAGAAGAACCAAGAGGAGACCAAAGAAGCCAGGGCCTACGTCAAACGCGCCCTTGATTCCTATGTCCTCAAAGACCTATACGACGTCCCGGAGATTCTCGGAATCCGTGGCATAGGCATTGCCGAGGTCTTATCCATCCTGAGAAACGAGGGGATCCTCGACGCCGACAACGTGCCTCCGCAAATGTTCGTCGACAAAGGCTGGTTCAGGGTTGACTCCCATACCTACCAAGACAAGACGGCCGGGACGGTCAGCCACAAGAGAGTCTTCTGCTACAGGTCCGGGATAAACCAGATCCGCAAGCTGATCGACAAGTTCGGAGGTGTCAAGAATGGAAAATGAAGATAACAAGAAAGTATACTCAGTCGATGAGCTCGCCGAGCTTTGGGACGTTCCCAGAAGAAGGGTCGCCGACCTCATCAGATCTGGCAAGCTAAAGGCTTTCAAGATAGGCAAGATGACCTATCGAATCACTCAGGAGATGCTGGACGAATACGTGTCGGCAAACCCGGTCATTTCCAATGGGAAATAATGCTAGTGATTTCCGTTTAAACGATACGAAAGAAGCAGTTTTTACAGCGAAAATCTGCCAATTCCTGCTTTTTTCCGCTATTTGAAACATTTATAAAAAAGGAGAAAAAACAATGTTAAATTTTGAGAGCATCACAGCCATGGACGATAAGACGTTAAGAACTGCTTGTGCGGAGGATCTGAAAGATTTTTCGGAGATACAAATAAAAGCCATACAGGATTTGGTTTCGAATATTGAGGAGATGGATAACTTAGACAAATTCTTCGCTTTATTCGACGGCTTGATGGTACAGCATTTCAATATCTTGAACGAGATGAATAGAAGGCTCGCCGAAAATGAAAAGCAAAGAATTAAGTCCGAAAACTAAACGATATATTCAGATTTTCGGTTCACTATATTCCGCGACAATATTCATGATCAACAATCCAAAAGACGAATCGGTGGTGGAGTATAAGAAATACTTTTGCTCGTTTATCCGCTTTCTTACCGGAGTGAACATAGGTGAAGAATACATCAAAAAAATGACAGGTTATACCAGCTTAGGAAAAGCGGAGCTTTCATATATGTTCGTTGCGTTGGAAGAGATCATCAAAAAAGTTAAAGAGAACGAAGACCAAGAATAAAAGGAGGTGATTATATGGGCAGAATGCTAAAGG
Source organism: Bacilli bacterium (assembly GCA_035326105.1). Classification (NCBI taxonomy): domain Bacteria; kingdom Bacillati; phylum Bacillota; class Bacilli; species Bacilli bacterium. The sequence goes on along the minus strand of DAOKYO010000002.1, from coordinate 417,990 downwards.
AAGGGCTCTCCTTCTTTCCGCTTGACGTCGAGTATTTCGACAACGACAAAGTGGTGGACCTGACCTTCGAGAAAAAGCTCGTCTCGGAGGTGGTGTTCATCCATTCTCTGGCGATAATCTATCACGAGGGATACTTCATCAAGACGACGCCCGAACGCTTCGCCAAAAAGGTTTTTATAAGCCTCCACGGGAAGCACTCACTGACGATAAAAGAGGTGACTGACATCGTCTATCTCATGGCCGATATTGGCCTGCTCGACAAGGAGATGATGATAAAAGAAGTCATCACTTCCAAGGCGATCCAGGAGCAGTATTACGCCTCGACTCTGAGAAGGAAAGACCGACAAAAGGTCTATTGGCTCCTTAACGACGAAGACGAGGCAAAAGTGGATAAGCGCCTTAATTGCAGACATAAAACCGGTTCAAGCGGTATTTCTGTATACAAAAATGAAGTTGAGGGCGATTTATGCGAGCAGAATGACGACGATAATCGACAGAATAAAAAGAACAATAACAACGACAATGAAAATGACAACGAGAATAAGAATCCGAAAGATAGAGATGATAGATGTGATAAAGGCGATAGAGGCCAGTGGCCCGGGAAGCTCAATTATTACACCTCTTGCCTCATAGACTCGAAGATCCTCTCGGTGTATGAGCCCTTTGACGTCGATAGGTTCAATGATCTATTCGAGAGATCATATGGCGAGAACTCGGACAAAGAGCTGTTCAATAGGTGCTTCCGCTACACCAGAGACTACGTGAAAAGGAACAAGGCAAATATAGCAGATGTCTATGCTTTCTTTGAGCGAGCCTTTACGGAAAACCTAAGCAAGATGGAGGGGTACGATGAGCGAATGCAAGATTTCTTCGAAGGTTGGAACGATGTCCTTGGCCGAATTCATGGAAAGGATTAGAGGCAACAGACGTCGCCTCAGGATCATCGATGAGAAGCTGGACTGGGTGTACGTCCAGATGTTTTCGGTATCGAGCCCTGTCTACGATAGGGTGGGGAGCCCGTCGACCGTCCATGAGAACAGGCTTTGCGAATTGCTGGACAGAGAAAACGAGCTGAACGCTGAGATAAAGGCGATCAACGTAGAGGAAGCTTTGCTTCAAGACTTCATGAGAAAATTGACCGATAAGGAGCTTATCGTCTTCAAAAGCACGTATTTCAAATGCTGGACCCAGCAGGACACGGCCTACTCGATGGCTGTTTCTCAGCAATGCATCAGTCAATATCTGACAAAAATCGAGAAAAAGTGGAAGGCTCAATCTGATTAAAAAGTCAAGATAATTACTAAGGTTCATTGTGAAAAACTCACTATAGTGATAAAATTTTCATTAAATGAGGTGTTGAAATGGATAGCAATGAATTAAGAGAGTTTAAAGAAGGCATATTTGCTCTTCGCACGAGGCGTTTTGGAACTGTTGCTGAAATTATGATCGCAGAGTTACTTGGGCTCGACCAATCAGATAGCTTGGCGTTTGATTTAAAAGATAGAGCAAAAGATGAAAAAATAGAGGTTAAGTTTTCGACTGTAATGAAAGAAAATGATTCTAAAATTTCAAAATCAAATGTTATAGATCAGTGTCTAAAAGGCAATCTCGGTAATAGGATGATGAAAAGCACAGAAATAACGTGTCAATCGTTTGATTGCAATATCCAACAGGTAAAAAGAAAAGAATTTGATGTCCTTTATTATGGTCTGTTTTTTGAGGACGCTGTTGAAATATTTAGGATGAAATCGTCCGATATCTTGGACTGCTTGGGCTATTCAGATTTTCAACACCGAGGGAACGAAGGAGAAGGGCAATTTCATATAAACAACGGCACTTATTCTTATCATAAGAGCAATTGGTTTGTGAGATCTCTATCGTACGAAGATTTATATAATTTATTCGAGAAAAAAAGTTGATATAAGCTTGTTTTTATGCGACTTATATGTAAATGGAGGTGATTAAGTGGATAATCTTTTAGATATAAATGAAGTAGCGGATTATTTAGGTGTATCTGTTGCAACCGTAAGAAACTGGATTAAAAATGGTTCAATTTCTTTTTCTACGATAAACAAAAAGCGTTTTGACAAAGAGGATATAGAAAAATATAAAGCCGAATTAGAAAAAGGAACAATGAGGCTAAATTCAAGGAGAAACAAGTCTCAAATCAAAGGCAATCATCTTTCTAAGAAATACATATCTTCGAAAGTGAATTTTAATTTAGCAACGCAGATTATTGATTCAATAATTGAAAATCCTACGACGAATGAGATTAGGGTTGTTCTTGCAGAGTACTGTTATAAATTATATTTAATTAAAAAAGGATCTAGCCTGAATAAACGCTCTTATCTTTTAGAAGCGTTGCAGGGCTCTTCTGATGACGCCGAGGTTCTATCTATTAAGAATCTTGTAAAAAGCATCAAAGATATCAGCTATATTGTTAATCGTTTGGGAGAAGCCTTAAGCTATACGCCGGTATTGGATTACGACGATTTTGTTGGCCTTTTATTTATGGGGCTAAAATCATTGGACGCAAGAAAGAATGGTGGAGTTTACTATACTCCAACTTCAATTGTGCAGAAAATGATGAACGAAATCGGGCATTTGTTAACTCATAATAAAAGTATTGTTGATCCTTGTTGTGGGTCCGGAAATTTCTTGATTTCCGCAATCAAACATGGAGCTTCTTATGAAGATGTGTTTGGTATGGACGTTGATGAAATTTCAGTTGAATTGGCGAGGTTTAATGTCATATTGAATTCAACTAATGCTGATTATGAAATCGTTTCAAAGAACATACTTTGTTGTGACAGCCTTATGTTTAATTCAAAGAAATTTGATATTTGTATTGGCAATCCTCCTTGGGGATCTGAGATTGATACAGACAGGGTGTTCCTGATGATGAACTTTGAGTGCGCTAGTTCTGATTCAGTGGATGCTTTTGATTTATTTTTAGAGAAAGGACTTTCCTTGCTTAAACAATGTGGCATTTTGTATTTTGTGGTTCCAGAAGCCCTTTTGAATGTTGGAATTCATAAAAGGATACGAGGACTATTGTTAAATAAATGCAACTTAAAAAGGCTAATTTATTGGGGAAACGCATTTGACGGGGTTCAGGCTCCTGCCATTTCTTTGGAATTGGAACAATCGCTTGAAACGTTTGAAAAAGGCGCTATTGTGACAACGAAAAACGACGAATTTACAATAAAAGAGCCTCGACATTTGGATGATTCTAATTGGCCATTATCAGCTAATGACGACGAATACATGATATTCGACAAGATCGCTCATTCAAAAGTTAATTATTTAAAGGGCAATGCGTCTTTTGCTCTTGGAATAGTAACGGGCGATAATAAAAAATATGTTTTGAATACAAGTGAGACTGATTCGAGCGTCTTGATTAAGGGTTTCGACGTTTATAAGTATAAATTTGTGCCATCTGGTTTTTTCATTAAATTTGAGCCGGAAAAATTCCAACAAGTCGCAAAAAAAGAGTTTTACTTTGCTCCTGAGAAACTAATCTATCGTTTCATTTGCGATACTTTAGTTTTTGCTTATGACAATCATCAAACGCTTTCGCTAAACAGTGCCAATATTCTTATTCCTAATCTGGAAGGTTATAGTGTTAAATTCGTTATGGCAATGCTTAATTCTCGATTTGCACATTTTTTCTTTAAAAAACAGTTTAATTCAGTAAAAGTTCTAAGAAACCACATTGAATCTATCCCTTTGCCATTGGCTAGCAAAGAAGAACAATCAATAATCGAATCCTTTGTTAATCAAATAATCAACGAGAAGGATAAGACAAAGATATGTGCTGAATATGATGAAATTGATGATTACATTATGAATTTGTATGAGTTCTCAGAAAAGCAAAAAAATATTATACGCAACTCGTCCCCAAGCAATGAATTTTTATTTTGAGGAGTTATTTTTATGAAAATACCAACATATGAAGATGTTATGTTACCAATTCTTAACCTGATGTCAGACGAAAAGGAACGTGAAAATGGAGAAATAAAAAGAGAACTAGTTTATTTCATGAAGCTCGATGGTGAGGTTTTAGAAGTTAGAAATAACAATGGAAATATTAAATTTTTTGACAATGTCGGTTTCGCAATCTCTCACTTGCTGATGGCTGGCCTTTTAGAAAGACCAAGAAGAGCTATATATATATAATCTCAAAAAATGGAGAGCTCGTTGTTTCCAAAAAGTTAAATTCAATCAATAGCAACTATCTGAAAACCATAAGCGAAGAATACAAAATTCGCGTTGCGCCAAAAAAACACGAAGCCAATTGCGAGGCCAGCAATATCAAACCATCCGATATCGGCGATTCTCCAGAAGATATCATTGTAGAAAACGAAGGAATAATCAGGGAAACTGTAAAAACCGAGATTTTAACAAACCTTCAGCAATCCTCTCCTGATTTCTTTGAAAAGGTTTGTTTGGACCTCTTGCTTGCGATGGGCTATGGCTATGATAATGAATCTGGGAAAGTAACACAACGTTCTAGAGACGGCGGTGTAGACGGAATTATTCTTGCGGATAAACTAGGATTAGAGAAGATTTACTATCAAGCAAAATTATATAAAGAAGGAACGATCGGTAGGCCTATGGTGGCACAGTTTCAAGGCGACATTGATGGCGCAAAGGGAGTGTTCATAACAACGGCTTCATATAGCAAAGAAGCGGTGGAATATGCTCAGAAGCATAAGAACCTAAGCCTTATCGATGGAGATAAACTCGTCGACTTAATGTATGAATATGGTGTCGGTGTTCATGTTAGAAAAACATATCAAACAAAAGAAATCGATAAAGATTACTTTGATGAGCTAGCATAGGGGGCCTTTTTTTGAATAAATGGGAACTGGCTCGTTACTTGATTGATGCAAAAAAATGCGTCGACAGCATCGAGTATATTGGAGCTCATGCAAAAGAGCTTTCTTATATTAATTTAAGGGAAAAAGTTGATGAAAAGTTAAAAACTTTTTATCTTAATTTGCGCTTAATTTACACAAACGTTTTTTCAAAAAACGAGCGCTCTGTTCTTTCAAAAAACGATCCTCTTTATAAAGATACTATGTATGAAGCTGATAAGAATTATGCGCATAAAGACGATTCATATATTCATAAGGAAATAGGTTCTTTTGATGAGCTTAGTGAATGCCTAAAGGAAAAAATCATTCACTGTAAAGACATATGTAATGAGAAGCTTCCATCTGCAATTACTCTTGATTTTGTTGTTCATGATCCTACTTTGTTTAGGCTTGTTAACAAAATAGGAAAAGAAGAGGAAGAAGCTATAATGAAGATGTTTCATCCTAATTATGGCAAAGCGGTTGAAGGACCTTCTTTCAAAACGATAAGAGTCTTTAACGATACCGAGGACATAAAAGCAATCGGAGATTCATCTGATTACGGAACAATTGTTTCTGCCGGATTAACTCATGTGGAGACGGTCGTTTGTTTATCGTTAAAGCAGTAACAAATAATATAAATATCATCTATTTTTTTCTAGATTAGACCATTTTCATCAAAAGATGATTCTTTCTTTTTCTAAGAGTGTGATTTGGCGAAATTCAAAGACATGTTCTTTGTTAAGTGGCTCTATGTAAGGAGTTATATAATTTTTGCAACTCGCGTTTGTGAATATATTGCGTGTAGTTGTTAATTTTCTCAAATTTATGACTTAAAAATTTTAAATAGTTAATGACATATGCCAAAAATACTTTATAATATAAGTGGCAGATGCCAGAAATTTTTATGGGGTAAATATAATGCCAAGACCAAGAAAATGGAAAAAAGTGTGTTGCTTACCAGAAAGTGAAGTTTTTGGACCGCTAACAAAAACAAGTATACAAAATGAAGTAACGATTATGAAGATTGAAGAATATGAGACGATACGTCTTATAGATTTAGAGCAACTAACTCAAGAAGAGTGTGCTGAAAAAATGCAAGTTTCTCGGGCTACAGTTCAAAAACTATATCAGGATGCAAGAGCTAAAATTGCTGAATCTCTAGTCAATGGAAATGTTCTTAGAATAGAAGGTGGAAATTATCAACTTTATAGTGATATTGAACGCGGAAACAGTTGTTGTGGATGTCGAGGATATCGATGTCGACATAATGAGTTATACTTTCAAACCAAAAAGGAGGAAATGAAAAAATGAAAATAGCCATTCCTGTTGATGAAAAATCAATGAATAGTCCTGTATGCGTGTCTTTTGGACGCGCCCCATATTTTCTTATTTACGATATTGATACTAGTGAAAGCGTTTTTATTAATAACCTTGCTGCAAGTTCTCAAGGGGGAGCAGGTATTAGAGCAGCGCAACTAATTGCAGATAATGCTGTCGATGCTTTGCTTACTTTTCGATGCGGGCAAAATGCTGCCGATGTATTTAATGCAGCGAATATTCGCATTTATAAAATAATTAATGGATCCATCGAAGAAAACATTAATGCTTTTAAAGATGAAAAATTAAGCTTACTAGGTGAAATCCATGCCGGGTTTCACGGGCATGGTAACCGATAGAATGAAAATTGCGGTACTGAGTGGTAAAGGTGGGACAGGCAAAACAATGGTGTCTGTTAATCTTTCTGCGGTAGCAAAAAAGGCGTTCTATATTGACTGTGATGTAGAAGAACCTAATGGATACCTTTTTTTCAAACCCGCTTCAGTCGTTTCTGACAAAGTTGAAATAAAACTCCCAGTCGTAGATGAAAATCTTTGCATTGGTTGTCGCAAATGTATAAACTTTTGCAAATTCAACGCATTAGCATACGTGGGAAATAAGTTGCGCATATTTGAAGAGATATGCCACTCTTGCGGAGGCTGCGTTTTATTTTGCCCTGAAAGAGCTTTATCAGTGAAGTATAAAACAATCGGCTACGTTCAAAAAGGAGTATCAGAAAATGTCTCGGTAATGACAGGAATTTTGAATCCTGGAGAATCTTCAGGCGTTCCTATTATAAAAAAACTCTTAAAAGATGATATTCAAGATCCAATTATTAGTTTTATTGATTGTCCGCCAGGTAGCGCTTGTGTTGTGATGGAAAGCATTAAAGACGCAGATTATTGCATTTTGGTTGCAGAACCTAGTTTGTTTGGAGCACATAATCTTGCCATGGTTTATGACTTGGTTAAAATGTTTGGAAAACCCCATGGAGTGATTCTTAATAAGTATTTGAACGGAAATAATCCTTCAGAAGAATTCTGTCTTAAAAATGGAATAAACATACTAGGAAAGATCCCTTTTGACAACGAACTTGGTCTTTTAAATTCGAATGGTTTAATTGCAGTCAGAGAAAGCGAAAAGTACAAACGTATATTTAGTTCACTTCTCACTAAGGTAATTAAGGAGGCACAACATGAAACAGTTATTAATTCTTAGTGGAAAGGGAGGCACGGGAAAAACTACTATTGCTAGCGCGTTCATTAAACTATCGAATGCGAAAGCATATGCAGATTGCGATGTTGATGCCCCTAATTTGCATCTAGTAATGAACCATTTAAGCAAACCAAAAAGAACAGATTTTTATGGGTTGCCAAAAGCGGAAGTTAACACAGAATTATGTATTCATTGTCACCTTTGTATAAAAAACTGTCAGTTTGGCGCAATTACTGAAGAAAAAGAAATAAAAATTGATCCATTTTCTTGCGAAGGATGTGGAGTTTGCGAAGCTATTTGTCCTGCCAAAGCAATATCTTTAAAACCGATGGTTTCTGGAGAGCTTATGCTATATAAAGATAATGCAGTTTTTTCAACTGCTCAACTCAAAACCGGTAGTGGAAACTCTGGCTTATTGGTTACTGAAGTGAAAAAGCAAATGAAAGAAGCAATTAAGGAAACACCAATCGCTATAATTGATGGTTCACCCGGGATAGGCTGCCCCGTTATAGCCTCTTTAAATGGTATTGATATGGTGCTAATTGTTGCCGAACCCTCGGTGTCAGGAATTCAAGATATGGAACGCATCATTAAAACAGCTAAAAAGCTTCAGACAAAAATAGCGGTGTGCGTTAACAAATATGATATTAACCCTGCAAAAAACCAAGAAATTGAAGTCTTTTGTGAAAAGTCTTCTCTGCCATTTGTTGGAAAAATACCATATGATTCTGATGCTGTTAAGGCCATTAATGAAGGAAAATGCATCACAGATTTCGATTGCTTAGCAGGAGAAGCAGCTAAGGATGTTTACGCTAAAACAATGGAATTACTTCTAAAAGAAAGTGAGGAACTATATTGTGATAATTAAAACACTCGTCGATGACATCTCCAATTCTGAGTCATTTGGTGGAGAGCACGGGCTAAGCCTGTACATTGAAACAGAACGTCACAAAATTCTATTTGATACTGGGTCAAGTGGGCTATTTGCTGAAAACGCAAAGAAAATGGGTGTGGATTTATCAAAAGTTGATTTAGTAATTATTTCTCATGGACATTATGATCACTGTGGAGGTCTTAAAACTTTCTTAGGTTTAAATAGCAACGCCAAAATCTATATCAGTAAAATGGCGCTTGATGAGTTTTATTCTGACCGACCAAATGGTGAAAAAAAATACATTGGAATAGATAAAACATTATTATCATGCAATCGCTTTATTTTCGTAGAAGATAAATTAGTAATAGATGAAGAACTGGAACTATTTTCTAATGTAAAAGGGAATAAAATGTGCCCATCAGCAAACGATCATTTACTAGTCAAAATAGGCGAAACCTATGTACGTGATGACTTTGCTCACGAACAAAATTTGATTATTAAAGAAAATAATAAGATTGTCTTAATTGTGGGCTGTGCTCATAAAGGAATTATTAATATTCTTGAACATTATTATGCAAATAATGAAAATAATTTGGACTATATAATAGGAGGATTTCATTTGTTTAATCATTCTTCGGGCGTATATGAAGATTCAAATGTTATATCGGAAATTGGTTCATATCTTCTCGGTACAAAAGCCAAGTTTTACACTTGTCATTGTACGGGCATAACAGCGTATGAAGAACTGAAACAAATAATGGGTGATAATGTATTTTATTTATCAACTGGTAATGAAATAAAAATTTAAAAAGGAGAAAAAAATGAAAGTAGCAGTAGCCAGCGATGGCAAAAATGTAACCGAACACTTTGGATATTGTGAGTGTTTTTTAATCTACAGTATTCAAAACGAAAAGATTGTTGAGGAAAGTTCTTTGCTCAATCCCGGGCATAAGCCAGGATTTTTGCCTAATTTTTTAGCTGATCATGGCATTGATGCGATTATCAGTGGCGGGATGGGTGGAGGAGCCGTCGAAATATTTAACAATAGAAATGTAGAAGTTATCATTGGAGCAACTGGTAACGCAAAAGAAGCTGTTGAAAAATACCTAAAAGGTGACTTAAAAACGACCGGCTCAGTATGTCATGAACATACACACCATAATGAATGCGGTGAATAAAAGATTATCGCATAATATGCACTTGTGTTATTTTATGCATATAAAAGTTTATTTTTAAGGAGGTAGAACATGGCTAAGTATATTTGCGCTATTTGTGGTTTCGTTTACGACGAAGAAAAAGGCTTGCCAGAAGCTGGTATTAAGCCAAACACAAAGTGGAAAAATTTACCTAGTGATTGGGTGTGTCCCATTTGTGGCGCGGTAAAATCAGATTTCCAGAAAGCTGATGATTTGCCATCAAATGATGTCAACACATTAGCACCAGTAGTGGAACATCTAGATTCTATGAAAGAAATGTCTCCTTTACAGATAAGCGCTCTTTGCACGAATCTAGCTCGAGGATGCGAAAAGCAATACAAGTCTCAAGAAGCCTCTTTATTTAAAGAATTGGCAGAATATTATCGAAATATTTCTGCTCATGAGAATAATCCTGATGTTAGTCAACTTGTTGAACTAATTAAAAAAGATCTTGAAGAAGGCTACGCAAACGCTAATGCAGTGGCGAACAAAGTTAAAGATAGGGGCGCTCTTCGCGCTCTTGTGTGGAGTGAGAAAGTCACTCGCATTTTAAATTCTCTTTTAACTCGTTATAAAAAGGAAGGCGAAGCGATGACGGATAATACAGGTGTTTATGTATGTACTATATGCGGATTTATCTATGTTGGTGATAAATTGCCCGATGTCTGTCCGGTATGCAAAGTGCCAAATTTCAAATTTGAAAAGATTGAAGGAGGACATAAGCATGCCTAAAAAATACGCCGTGAGAAATATCCGCCTATGCACTAAAGACTGCTTATGTCTTTATGTTTGTCCAACTGGAGCAACAGACACAGAGAACAGCATTATTGATATATCAAAATGTATCGGTTGTGGAAATTGTGCAGAAGCTTGTCCTTCTGGAGCGATTTCGATGGTTCCTTTTGATTACCCTGATCAGCAAGAAAAAACTGATGAAGTGGTAAGTGTTTTAAAGAACCTTGTTGAAAGTAAATCAAAACAAGAGAGCATATCTAGTGAATTATCCGGAAAATTATTCAAGGCTTTTCAAATGTCCAATCGTATTCAAGTAGAAGATATCATCCGTGAAGCGGGATATATGCTCCCTCAAAGCGAGAATACGCTCGCGTTTCTCAAGTCACAGCTTGAAGAAAACCAAGCGAAAGACTTTCCAAAAGAAAAAGTCGAACAACTAATAATATTATTAAGTAAAAACAAGGAGAAAAAAGACGTGAAAGACAAAACATATGAAAACCTAATGGCAGCCTTTAAAGGAGAAGCCGAAGCAAATCGAAAATACACAGCCTATGCTATAAAAGCTGAAAAAGAAGGCAAGTTAAACGCAGCAAAATTATTCAGAGTCGCCTCAGAAGCCGAAACTCTACACGCTTTAAAACATTTTGAAGTAGCGGGAAAGATTGGCTCCACAGTGGATAACCTCAAAGATGGTGTTATAGGAGAAACTCACGAATATAAAGAAATGTATCCCGACTTTGTTAAAGAAGCAAAAGAATCAGGAAATAAAGCCGCTGAAATGACTTTTACATTTGCCATGAAAGCAGAAGAAGTTCACGCTCGTCTTTATCAAGAAGCATTAGATAATATTGATAAAACTGAAGAAGTTTTCTACTTCCTCTGTCCAGTTTGTGGAAATATCGAAAAGTCTATTCCTGAGAGATGCAGCATTTGTGGAGTCCCGGGAAGCAAGTTTATTAAATATTAAATAAAAATGAGAAAGTTTATTTTACAATGCATCAGAAGCCACCTATAGTTAAAGACCATTTTAATAAGGCAAAAGATATTTATCTTGATTATGCCGCGACAACTCCCGCACATACCCTTGTTTTAGCGGCTTTTAAACGCGTTGCAATTAAATATTATGGCAATCCAAATTCCGCTCATGCTTTAGGATTGAAAGCGGCGAATGAAATTACCAAATCATTGAGAAGAATTCGCCTTCTTTTAGGCTTGCCGAGCCACTACGAATTGATTCCTACGAGCGGGGCTACTGAATCGAATAACCTTGCCTTAAAAGGTATTGCTTTACAATATGGTAAGTTTGGAAAAACAATTATTACAACTGCTTTTGAACATCCATCAGTCATTGCCTCTGCTAATTATTTAGCTAAACAGGGTTTTAATGTTAAAATTGCACCCAGCAATCAATGGGGACGAGTTGATATAAATGAATTGGAAAAGCTCATTGATGACGATACGATTTTAGTATCTGTTGGATCAATCAATTCTGAAATTGGCATTCGTCAACCAATCGCCGCCATTAAAACAATGCTTAGACAACATCCTAAGGTCTTTTTCCATGTGGATGCGACGCAATCTATCGGCAAAGAAAATATTGATTTAAATGGCGTTGATTTGATTAGTATGGCGGCTCATAAGTTTTATGGTCTTAAAGGAGTTGGATTACTTATTAAAAGTAAACGAACTCAATTGACGCCCATCATTCATGGTGGACATTCAACAACTCTTATTCGACGCGGAACACCGACAACTGAACTCATCGTATCAATGGAAAAAGCGTTGCGTATCGCCATGATTAATTTCAATGAGAATAATCAAAATGTGATTAATATCAATCGTTATATACGTGAGAAACTGAATTGCATCAAAGACATAATTATTAATAGCACTCCTGAAGATTTGCCTTATATTCTTAATATCAGTATTCTTGGAAAAGAATCGCGCTCCACGATTAAATACATGTCTGATCATGGCATTTATATCTCGAATCATACAGCATGCGATAGCGAAACAAATGCCTCTATTACCATTTTAACTCTTACCGGTGATAAGAAACGCGCTGATAGCAGCGTTCGTCTCAGTTTTTCATATCTCACAACCATCGATGAAATTGATCGTTTCATTACCATTTTAAAGGAATATATCGCATGAAGAAAATTATATTGATTACCGCATTGTGGTGTCCGAGTTGCTTGATTATGCGTCCTCGTTATCAAACGCTTGTTTCTAGTCGCGATGATTTAATAATGGAAGAATTTGATTATGACGAAAATCCGCAGCTTGTCAAAGACAAGAAAATTGGCAATATTTTACCTGTCATTATCATTTGTGATGAGCAAGGAATGGAAGTTTCGCGTTTTGTTGGTGAATTCTCGCTGAAGAAACTGATAGAGAAATTTAAACAATTATGAAATTTAAACAATTAGTTGGTATCACGTTATCGCTTGTATTAGGTGGCGGTCTCTTTTTTTCAATTAACTCACAAGAAATGGTGGTGGCACACGCTGAAGAAGCAGTTGTTTATGATATCAATTTGTACTTTTTTTCGACACCTGGTTGTGGTCATTGCGCGAAATTGAAAACATATCTAAATGAAAAAATTGAAGAAATGGATAATCTTCATATCACTGAGTTTGATACAAGCATTAGTGAGAATATGGATTTGTTGCAGGAGACCGCTTCGGTTTTTGATGCATCTGTTACCGCACCTTTTACGGTCGTGGGTGGTAAATACTTTATCGGTTTTAGTGATTCTATCAAGGAACAACTGAATCGTGTTTTAGAACGATATTCTGAAAATGAACATGTCGATATCATGGCCAAAATTATCAATGGTATTGAAATAGAAGAATCTGATTTTGATACAACATCTGATTTTGAATATGATATTCCCTGGATTGGCACCGTTGATGTGCGCGACATATCATTGGGGTTACTGGCTATCGTGCTTGGTTTTCTTGATGGAATTAATCCATGCGCTATGTGGGTGTTGTTATTTTTAATAACTCTCGTGCTTGGATCAAAATCCAAGAAACGTATCTGGGCAATCGGCGGTGTTTTTTTGTTAACCTCAGGGATTTTTTATTTCTTAATGATGACAGCGTGGATTGAAACAGTTCAACTATTAGTCAATTATGCTGTCTTCCAATATATCGTTGGTGCTTTGGCGGTTGTAGCTGGTGGCTTTAACTTATATTCGTTCATCAAAGCTCAAATCAAAAAAGAAGATGGTTGTAAAGTTACCAATGTTACCACAAAGCAAAAACTAATCAACAAAGTGAAAAAAATTGCCACCGCATCATCACTTCCTTTAGCGTTATTGGGCGTGGTTGGCTTAGCAATTATTGTGAATATAATTGAATTGGCCTGTTCGACTGGCTTTCCATTTATGTTTACACAGATATTAGCTCTTAATGGATATACAGGTATGAGTGCGATTGGTCTAATTATCCTTTATGTCTTCTTTTTCCTTATCGATGATTTGATTGTGTTTGGTATTGCTGTCGTGACATTGAAAGTCAGCCCTTTATCATCAAAGATTGGCAAATATGCTCATCTTATTGGCGGGCTCATCATGTTACTAATCGGCATTTTGATGATCTTTGCTCCCGAAATTTTAAGATTTTCATTTATCTAATAATCTTGTGCAATTGAAAAAGAGTTTTTTTTGTTAAAATACCCTATATCACTATAGAAAATAAAAACACCTAGTGAATTATTATGAAGATAAAGACTTTGATACAATCAAAAAGTTCTTGAAAGAAAAATGTTGGATTAAATTGCATTAGATTCACATATTACGATATGTTGCTTAACGAATAAAAAGACACACTAGTGAGTAAAGTCGAGCCATGTTGAGACGATTGGCGCTTATCGCTGAAGAACCAGACAATCTTTTAGTTATCTTTCGTTTTCAAAATCAAGTGGAAGGCACTCCCTCTATATTTTGGAGACCTTCAAAAGACATGAAGGATACACTAAAAGATTTAAAAGAAGTGGCCATCAAACAAGATTCAATCCTTCTTTTAAAATCTCATTAATGAGATATTTTGTTTAGAACCACATATATTTTGAGATTATTAATATTTAATCATTTAGAATAAAAGAAATGCGAGCAAGTTTATCAATAACTATCCTCATCAATTAGATATGATCATCATGGATCCACCCCGAAAAGGGAGTGATGAGAAATTCCTCTCTTCGGTATTATCTCGTAAACCTAATCAAATCATTTATATCTCTTGTGATCCTGAAACATTAGCGAGAGATATCTTATATCTCAAAGATAAATATCAAGTTACTTTTGTTCAACCGGTGGATATGTTTCCCTTCACTAGCCAATGTGAAACTTTACAAAACATGCAGGATTTCTTTATTAAGACAAATGTTCTTTATAAGACTGACATGTGGGTAAGCATAAATCCCGAGGGGGATAAGAAAATGAAAGAGTTTTTAAATAGCATTGGCCTTGGAAAATATTATTAAATGTGGGGGCAGAGTAATGGAACAGATAGATATCAAAAATAAACAATTTGCTAAAATTATTACTGTTGATGAAGAGAACAATAAATATGAAGCAAACTTATCATTTAATAATGTAACCGAGATTAAAAAGCGTATTTCATTGTTGAAACGCTTTAGAGAATTGGCTTTTTTGAATTACAACGTCAAAGAATCATGCTCCGAATATCTATCAAAAAGCCTGCATTCGTACGATGAAGGAACAATACATTTTGCCGAAATCAACCGTTTGCTCCTAACAATTCTTTCGTCATTTTACACATATATATCGTTTTGTGTGAAAAACTTTGATGACTCGTTCTCGAAGATTTCAAAAAAGATTTATGATGATAATTATGAATACAGACTCTTATTTAATCTAAGAAGGTACATGGAACACAATGGCCTTGTTTTAGAAGGCAGGAATACGACTTTTAATTCCGATTCGATCTTAGTCGATTACTATGCTTTAACAAAAACTCTCATTGATTCTAAGTCTATTCAGAGTAGTTTTAGAAAGGAATTATTAAGCAAGGGAATTCAAACAATTTGCCTGAAAGAAATCATTGAGAATTTCGGCGACATAATCGATGACGTGACAATTGGCCTCATCAGCTTCCATCAACAAGATTTAATCGAGTCATTTCGTTATTTGAGTTCCATCATCCCTCATTATTATTCTGAGAAGAAATTGTGCTTTATTGAAGAAACGGGCAAAGAAGTTAAGTATAGTCCTTTTAAAGTAATGACAATGACAATAGAAGCCCTATCTAGGTGCTTTGTTTATAGAATGATAGAAGAAAAAAAGCGCCCCATTATTGAAGATCGGTTTTCTTTTTTTAGGATTCTTTGTGCGATTTACTATGGTGATGAGAATTCAATACCGTCTGAAAAATCAATTAATTCCAATAAGCAATAATTGGTGTTACTTCCGTTTGATAGATACGAAGCGGTGCCGAAAAGCAGAAAAAGAATACTAAAAGACGCATAAATAGGCGCTTTGAAACATAGCCGGAAAGCAGGTGTTAACACAGCATTTGATTTCATAGGTTGGTTGGCGCCTTTTTTGTTATATAATGAAGGAAAGGAAGATGAGAGATGGACAGCGACATCGGAAAAAGATATGGTCGCTTGACAGTGGTGGAGGATACCGGGAAAAGGTATCGCGGATCCATTGTCTATAAATGCCTCTGCGACTGCGGGAATTATAAGAACGTCAATTCAAACAAACTGCATACCGGGCATGTGATCTCCTGCGGATGCGCCAAGCATCAGATAAAGGATCTGACCGGACAGCGTTTCGGGAAGCTCATCGTCCTGTCGTTTGCCGGAAGGAAAAACAGCAGAACCATATGGAGATGCAGGTGCGACTGCGGTAACGAATGCCTAGCCTCGACCGCCGGCCTCACAATGGGCTCAAAGACCTCCTGTGGTTGCCGAAACAAAGAGAACCAAGCAAATATCGATAACCTCCGCACAGGCTTCGTGGACGGCACTTCTTTGACCGCCATTGACGGAAGAAGAAGGGTTAACAAGAATAACAGCTCTGGCCATACTGGAGTGTGCTACGATCGCTCAAGAAAGCTGTGGGTGGCTCAGCTGACCTTCCAAAGGAAGAACCACCTCATTGGCCGATTCAAATACAAGCGCGAAGCCATATCCGCTAGGAAAGAAGCAGAGCAACAATATTATGGAAAGTATAGAAAGAAGGAAAATAAATAATGAAGAACTATGAATTGATGATCCAAGACAAGCTGAATCACTTTGACTATTTTCAAACAGACAGGAATTTTCTTCAGTTGTACCACGCTGATCCGTGTTGCTCATCAGGCATTGAGAAAATGGACCTTTTGATGGCCTGCTACCATCAGAGCCTCTACACATTGATCAGCTATCTCAACGACAGAATTAACCGCAACACCGAAAACAAACATTATTTAGCTCAACACAGCAGAGATCTAATCGCGGACATCGATGACCTTTTCTCGCTTCAAAGCGAACTGAGGGGTACATGCTATTACTTCACCATAGACGAAGAATGTAGCGCTTACCTAAGAAACATCAGAAAGTATCTACAGCCATCCGGAGGGACGTCTCTACCAAACGATATAAAACCTTTGGATATGCCTAAGTACGAGGTGATATTCAGATATGCTGGGCAAAGCGGATCGGACATCAAAGCCGAGCCAACGATTGACGAGATTATCCAAATGGTCTCTACGAGGGGCTCAACATTTGATCAGATGGAACCTGACGAGAAACTGGAAGTCCTGGCCAACCTCATAGAAAACCTGCTCAAGAAGGATGGAAAGTTCATAAAAGTTGATTCATCTGTAGCGTTCTGTGGCCTCGTCACAAACGAGGACGTCATGGCTTTCCGCAAACAAATGCAGTGCTTTAGGCATGTGACGAAAGCTGATATCGAAGAAAGAAAAAAGTACTCGAAAGAACAAAAGAAATTCTTGGCTAATTATGGCATTTCCATTTGCATGGCGATTCTAGACAATTCCAATGCGAAATAATCTGTGTTACTTCGGTTTGATAGGTGCTCATTGATACATAAAACAGAATAAAGAGGACGCGGGGTTGCTTAACTCCGCGTTTTCATACGTCCGGAAAATTTAGGATTATTTTGAAAAAAAGTTACTACATAGTAGTAAAAGCCAAACTAAAAAAATTTTTGGCACTTTTTCGATTTTTCCTCCTATTAGATAGTAGGAGGTGCTTTTATGAAAAAGACCAAAGTAGACTATACGAGACTAAAAGACGAAGTGATGGAAATCATCGAAATCGAACGGAAGCTTCAATGCGAGACGGCGACCAGAAGCGACGTCGACCGGATGGAGGAGATCGCCAGCGGTGGGGCCCCGAGAGCCGAGTTCAACATCGGCATGTGCAATTACTGCGGGATCCAAAGGGAACCAAGCCTGAAGACCGCCTTCGAGTGGTTCGACAGATGCCGTATGCACGCCGGATCCGAACTGCAGGTACAACTTTGCTATGTTTACTTCACCAATGACCGTCTTAAAGAGGCCAACGACTGCGTGAGAAGGATGGTCCACGATGATCCGAAGATGGCGAGCGACCTGCTCAAGGAAATCGAGAAGCGCTGGCCAGATAAGGTGAAAGAATATCAGGCATAAATTTTTCGATTATTTTTAATACTTTAGTATTAATCTAGGTTTTTTCTCAAAATACTTATCCGGCTCAAATTGTTAAAACCGCCGTTTTTGAGTAGACTACGTTTAACATCTAAGATTGTATCTAGATGAATCGTTGAGATACTGGCACACGCCTAGGATCTAAGAGGGCTTACGGTCCTCTTTTTTCTTGCGGGAATCCGTAGTACATCATTGCTTTTTTGACAAAAGCGGTGCTACTAGGGAGCACCAAAACCAAAAGGAGGAATTACTATGTCAAACAAGAAAGATCTCTACCTTGCGTGGACCGAAAGCGGGAAGCTCAAGGATAACCTCGCCATTATTTCTTTATTGATTAAGGCCGGGGTAACCGAGGCGCAAATTGCTAAGTATTTGGAAATCAGCCTCAAAGACTACAAGGAAATGAAGAAGGCCCATGCCGACGTCGCCTATGCAAACGCTCCGGATAACATCTGGGAGATGACCAATTGCATCCGCGATTTGGTTAAGATCGGCCATGGCTATTCGACTAAAAGCTTCCGCAAACAAATGTATAAGGGCAAGAAGGGAGAGGACAAATACTCGATCAACGAGTTCGAACTCTACCACGAGCCAAACGCCAACGTCCTCATTTACATTTTGGATAAGTTCTATGGTCCGAAATGGAGAGACGACGCTATTTCTTTGGAATTAAGGAAAGAAAAACTAGATCAGAAGGAGGAATGGAACAGTGGAAGTTCAAATGATGGAAATAAGTAAGATCATACCTTACGAAAACAATCCAAGAATAAACGATGAGGCGGTGGAACAAGTCGCAAATTCGATCCACGAGTTCGGATTCCGCAACCCGATAATCGTCGATAAGAACATGGTGATAATCGCCGGCCACACCAGACTAAAAGCCAGCGAGAAACTGGGACTCAAGTTAGTACCTGTTTTAATTGCCGAGGATTTATCCGAAGACCAAGCCAACGCGCTCAGGCTCGCCGATAACAAAACCGGAGAGATAGCTCGCTGGGACAAGAAGAAGCTCGACGAAGAGCTACGCAACATCGACTGGGAAGCGCTCGGGATGCATATGACCGACATCGGCTTCGACGATATTTTCGCCAGCGACTTCAAAGAAGTCACCGACGACGAATTCGACGAAGGGCAATACCTAACCGATGAGCCTCATTCCGTGCAAGGCGACATCTATTTATTAGGAAAACACCGCGTCATGTGCGGGGACTCCACGGATCCGGAAACGGTCAGTAAGCTCATGAACGGCGAAACTGCCGACATGGTTTTTACCGATCCGCCTTACAACGTCAACTACGAGGGAAGCGATGGCCAGTCCATCCAAAACGACGACATGGGAGATAACGAATTCCATGACTTCCTATTCCTTGTCTATAAAAACTTATTCAATTCACTAAAGGACGGCGGTTCCATCTATGTCTGCCACGCCGACAGCGAAGGGCTTAACTTCAGGCTCGCTTTCAAGGAAGCCGGCTTCAAATTGGCCGAATGCCTCATCTGGGCCAAGAACTCATTTACTCTCGGCCGTCAGGACTACCAATGGCAACATGAACCGATCCTTTATGGTTGGAAGCCCAATGGCGCTCATTACTTCGTGGACGACAGAACCCAATCTACCGTCTGGGAATACGACAAGCCAAAGCATAACGACCTGCACCCTACGATGAAGCCACTCGAGCTCGTCGGAAGGGCGATCAATAATTCTTCTTTGAAAGGACAGCTCGTCCTGGATCTATTCGGCGGTAGTGGTTCTACGCTCATCGCGAGCGAACAAGCCGAAAGGACCTGCTTCATCATGGAACTCGACGAGAAGTACGCCGACGTCATCGTGAAGCGCTACATCAAGATGAAAGGCGACCTCAAAGACTGCGTTTTGCTCCGTGATGGAACCGAAACCCCACTGATTGAGATCGATGATTTCGCCTCAGTTTTGGAACAAGCGAAAAACCTCGATAATAACTAGCGAATTGAGTTGCTATAGTGCTTTTTTAGAGGGATATATGTGTATGCCAAAGGAGGAAAACGACATGGCAAGCTACACAAAAACCCAGCTCAAGAAACGCATCGAGGAACTCAAGGAAAAGATCAGCGACCTCAGGGTTGAGCTAGAAGATCTCCAAAGCGACATCGAAAGCGAATCCGGGGACATCGAACCCTACGAAGGAAGGTCAGAGCTTACCGACCTCCAGGAAGAAAGACAGGAATGGCTCGACGACACCGCCAGCACGGTCGAGGAAGCGGTCAGCTCGCTCCAAGAAGCCGAAGATGGCCTCGAGAACATCGAATAAGAGGAACCGGATATGTGGAAAGAAGGAACATTGAAGGTCAACGGCAAAACCTACCGTTACTGGATTAAGCAATACGACACCGGAAGCGTCTACGGAATCGACGGTGGCCGAATTTCAAAACTCATGATTAAGTGCGGAAACAAAATAGTCTGCAACTACGAAAGAGGATGGGACATCGAGCCAACCGACGCCGAAGCCGAAGAGGCATTGAACATGATTCTCGAAGCAGAGAACCATTAAAAAGAGGAAACGAAAATGGAAAAGCAAACGCTAAGAAAATGGATATTCTCATTCAATGACGGAGTCTACGAACTCGCCGACAGACGAACCCAAATCGAGGCCGGCTGGTTCGATTGGTTCTGCAGGGACACATCCCTCAAGAACAAGACCTACAAGATGGGAAGAATCATCAAGCAAATCAGAGACGGCGGTAAGGTTGACCTAGACAACACCTATGTCTTCTTCAAAAACAACTGCCCGCTCAACGGACCGCTCTACGATGACTTCAGGATATGCGCAATCGACAGCGGAAACGTCCAGCTGACAATCCAAATCGACTGCCTTTGGAACAAGAGCAAATACGCGGTCTACGGCAGGACGCCCGATGGCGAAGGCCACTGGGAGGAAGCGATATTCGAGACCGACTCCTCTAGAGAATTAGTCAAATGGCTCAACGCGCCATGGGAGGCGAAATAACCATGGAAGTCAGAACCAAGAACTTCATCAAGTTCAACGCCCATCCTAAAGGACTATCAGTCAAAGACTGCGTCGTCCGAGCGGTATCCACGGCCTTTGAAAAGGACTACATGGAAACCCGCAGGGAACTCAATCGGGCCAAGAAAGAACTGGGATATTCATCCTACAAGGCCAGAAAATTCCTCTACGATTACCTAGCGAGTTACGACAGGCTCCTCTTCAAGGGGACGCCGGGACAGCCAAGAACCAAGGTGGTGGACTTCCTAAGGGAACATCCTCAAGGGACATTCATCGTATCGGTCCGAGGCCACGTGACCACAGTCCGAGACGGCTACCTAGTCGACTCATGGGACTGCGGATACCTGACGGTCTATACCGCTTGGAGGGTTAAATGATGAAACCGCAAGTGGGCGACCTTATCAAAATAATAGACATGCGCGACGAACCTCAATACCGATGGAAGACCGGAACCGTCACCCACATCGATGACGCCGGCCAACTCCACGGAACGTGGGGAGGATGCGCAATCATACCTGAAGCCGATGAATTTGAAATCATCGAGACTTCAAAAGGAGAGAGACAATGAAGGCTTATTTCTTTAGAAAACCTACGCCGGAGGAGATCTACCCGACGACCGAGTTCGCGATCGAAAAAGTGGTGAAACTCACCAACGACGAGTTCAAGGACCTCTTAGCCAATCCGCTGGACGACAGGGACTACGTTAAGAACAACAGCAAACTCATGTATCAAGACGACACCGGTTTGATGCACTGCATCTACGTTATTGCCGACGGTTACGCGTATGGAATACTTATTGAGTCCGAAGGTTACGATTATCCGCGCTACACGGCGTGCGTGCCGAAGGAAATCTTCACAATCAAGTAAACAACAGGAAACAACAGAAGCGGGGCTCAGAGGGCCTCGTTTTTGCTTTATGGAGGAATCAATGGAGCAAAAAATAACAATCAAAACCACAATCTCGTGTGGCTTCAGCGAAAGGGAAATCCAAGACTTCTACGATTTGAAAGAGAAGTTCAAGGACAGACTCGGGGAGGCCAAGGCGAGATACAGAAACGATCCCAAGGACTATGACTCCTTGGTCGACGTCAATTTCTACCGCTTGGCTATCCGCAGGCTCAATGACCTGCTTTTCAAAATCAAGCATGGGAAACCATACGTGATCGAATTCAGAGACAAAAACGAAACGGCCGAACGCGCCGAAAGGAAGGAAACAAGATAATGGGAAAAATCGTAACGTGTGAGCAGGTGTTCAAAGGGCACCCTGACAAACTCTGCGACCAGATATCAGACAACGTCTTAGACGCCTATCTCAAGGCTGACAAGACATCGAGGGTGGCGGTGGAATCCGCGATCAAGAACAACGCCGTCTATGTGTTCGGCGAAGTCACCTCGAAGGCGAAGGTGAACATCATCAAGGAAGCCATCAAGGCTCTCCGCTTCGCCGGCTACTACGAGCAATTCAAAGTCTATCTAAACATCACGAAGCAATCGGGAGACATCGCTCTCGGCGTCGACAAAGAAGGCGCTGGGGACCAAGGGATGATGTATGGCTACGCCACAAACGAAACCGACGAGAGGATGCCTTATCCATTCGTCGTCGCTTCCCACATCAGCAACCTTGCACGCATCCTTTTCGTGAAGCACAACGACATCTTCGGCCCTGACGGGAAATGCGAAGTCGCGGTGGAATACGACAGCGACTACAAACCAGTCGCCATCAAAACGATAATCATCTCCTCTCAAACCAAACACGGAAAGCTAGAAGAAGCGAAGGTTCTCTTGCTTGAGGCCATCGGCGGATACATCAAGAAGTACCCTGAATGCCAAGTCCTCATCAATCCGACCGGCGCTTTCGAGACCGGCGGTCCTTACGCCGATTCAGGCTTAACCGGGCGAAAGCTCATGTGCGATACCTATGGAGGGGTGGCTCACCATGGCGGTGGTGCCTTCTCTGGAAAGGATCCAACCAAGGTCGACAGAAGCGGTGCCTACTATTGTCGCTACGTCGCCAAGGCCCTCGTCGATTCAGGGCTTTGCAAACGCTGTGAGGTTGGCGTCGCCTATTCCATCGGCATTGCCGAGCCAGTCTCGGTTTCCGTCGATTCCTTTGGAACCGGCGTCATCGACGACGACAAATTGGTCGAGCTCGTTAAAGAGGTCTTTGACTTCAAGCCGGCTTCGATCATCAAAGAACTCAAATTGCTGGACGTCACCTATTCCCGGATTTCCGAGTATGGGCACTTCGGCAGATTAGGATTGAACCTTCCTTGGGAGGACGCAGATGCAAAGGCACAAGCGTTGCGCGAAGCACTCGAAGCGACCAAGTAAGCTCGAGCGTTTCTACCGTGGCGACGAATGGCACCTTGCTAGGGCGATTAAGATCTGCAATCAGAATGGCCTGTGCGAGAAATGTGGTAAGCCAGGGAACGAGGTCCATCACAAGATCCATCTAACCATACAGAACGTCGACGATCCCAACGTCTCTTTGAATCAGGACAACCTGATGCTCCTTTGCACCGATTGCCACAACAAAGAGCACCATAGGTTCGGTAGATTGGCCGAGTACGACTTCGACAGCGAGGGAAATCTCGTGTCCAGAAAATCGAAATGACCGCCCCGGTCGATGATATTTTCTGACTTTGAAAGTACCGTTCGCCCCCACCTCCGAAATGCGTGGGGCCGATTTTTCAAAATCCGGAATTTCACAGAAAGCGAAATAAGGGCCTTACGGCTCTTTTCTTTCGCCCTTCGCTTGTTTATTCGCCTGAGGCGGGAAAAGCGCACAGCGGGCAGGAAAACCGCCAAGGATTCCATTTAATCCAAAAGGAAACACAAGTGCATGCCATGTATCAGAAAAAGATACGGAAATGACTGTCTTATTAACTTGCTATAGTGCTCTTTTAGAGCGATTGATATGTCAAGGACATAAGGAGGTCCAAACAATGAAAAACGAAATCAAATTCAATGACGAGGCGGTCGAAAGCAAGGTCGAGGAAATCGCCAACTTAGGAATCGGGCATTCAACCATAGACGGAAAGCAGATCAACGCCGTCAAGGACATGCTCAACCTCAGAGGCGACAGCGTCGAGGAACTCAGGGCCAAAAGAAACTCGCTGGTCAAATTCTTCTCGAACAAAACCCGCGAATTCTACAACGAAGAGAAAAGCGACTTCGCCAACTACGACAAATACCACGATGCGATGAGCGGGGCCGTCATGGTCATCGACTCGATGATGTGGGACCTGTCGGGCGAGTGCTAAGGGAGGAAGCGAAGATGAAATGCTGTATCTGCGGAAAAGAGATAGAGGGCTACGGGAACAACCCGATGCCCGTCGCCGGGACGGCCTGTTGCGACGAATGCAACAACAAGGTCATCGTTCCGCTCAGGGTGTTCCTAACGACGCTCAGGGCGCAAAACCTAGCAATCCTCATCACGGGAAGTGAAGTCCAGCTGGTCCAACCAAAAGGCAGATACTTCACCCTCAAGGAACTCCAAGGCCTAGTCGGTGGCTACATCGAACTGGCGCCTAGGGTATTCGACGACTACCTAACGGTGGTGGACGAGGAAGGCTTGCTTAAGAAAAAGCAGTTCAACAACCTATCGTTCAAACTATTCGAGACGGACCTAGTCGGGAACGTCCTGATAGTGCCGAAGAGGATATTCGAGAAACCGGAAGATTGAAACGGGGGCCTCACGGGGCTCCTTTCTCTTGGGATTGGCTAATTTACCAACCCGAGGAACTTAAAGCGACAGCGGGCCTCACAGGGGCCAAGCAAAGCCAACGTTTTATATAAGTCTTATAAATAAGTCTTATATAAACACCAAAAAGAGGTCCGAAAAGGGCCTTTTTCGTCTTTATAAGACTATACAAAGTATAGACTTATAACATTTTCGCTTATTTTAGGAGGGCAACCAATGTACGACATCAAGATAAAAGCAAACGCCAACGGGAGGCTTGAATACGAGGATCCGGTCGTCAGGCTCGGGACCGAAGATGAACTAAGCAGGGCGAGACTGGTATTCTCGGTCGACGATTCGATCGAGGGAGCGATACGCTACGTCAAGTTCAAGCACGCCAAGGCCACGTACCTTTACAGGGTGACGAACGACGCCTTGGTGGTTCCTACCACGGTCACGAAGCTCTCAGGCAGATGGTTCATATCCTTCATCTCCTCGAACAACGTCGTCACCAACAACGTGCCTACCGGAAGCTATGCCTTTATCAGCGAGCCCGTCGAGGCGGTGGTGGCAGATGGCATACTCTCCGCCAACACGCAGTCAGAGGAAGCACAGCTTCTCTGCGGTATCATCGACGGAACGGCCGACAAAGTCGTCATCCCGACATCGGTAACAAGAATCAGGGAATACTGCCTTTCATACTACCAAGCATATGCAACCTTGGTCCTTCATCCTGACATTTCCTTCATCGGCTCACACGCCTTCGAAGGAGGGAAGTTCCAAAGGATCGAGTTCCAAGAAGGGATAGCAATAACCTCCATTCAGGAGTATTCGTTCCAAAAGATGGAAAACCTAGCGTCAACCTACGTATTAAAGGTTCCTAAAAGCGTGTCCTCATGGGGACGAAACGCCTTCGGCAGTTCCAACCTTTCCGCCATTTCCTTTGAAAGCGGATCGAAGCTGACGACCTTCGTTTCATACTCGATATTCAACATGACAGCGCTGAGGACACTTGAACTACCGGCTGGGTTCCTTGGATTCACCGGGAACGGCCAGACCATCAGCTCATGCCCGGTCTTGGCTAAGATCATACTTCCTAATTCGTTCACCTACTCGATAATCGCTGGCCACATAGTGGATAATCCGTCTTTGGCGGACATCGTCCTCGGATCCAACTGGAACTGCGTGGCCAACTTCTCGAAATGCACAAATCTCAGTGCCAATTCCATCAAAGCCATGTTCGCGTCTCTCAAAAACCTGACAGGCTCGTCCGCCAAGGCCCTCACCTTGGGTAGCGACAACCTAGCCAAGGTATCGACGACAGACATAGCGGTGGCGACGGCCAAGAACTGGACCGTCTCATAGGAGGAAACAACATGCCAAAGAAATACGAAGCGGAGGCCGGAAAGATCTTCAAATCGAAGATCGACGGGACCTATTTATCAAACGTCATCTACCTAGGGTGCGAAGACTCAATCGACAACTACGAGCAGGTCGACGCCTCAGAGGCGGAGGAACTCTATGAAGAAGAGGAATGATTGCGTCTATAGAGAGTATTTGAGGTTAAAGAAGCTGTTTGAAGGGAGCGACGAGGCCAAGAAAAGCCTAGTCGACGAGCTCCTGAAGAAGGCTTCTTTTCTTAAGGTGGAACTCGACAGCCTCGAGGATGACATAGGCAAAAGCTATGTCGTCGAGACGTCGAACAAGGGAAACCAAAGGGTGAACCTCAAGTACAAGACCTATCTCCAAAGCGTGATCGCTTATCAATCCATCATCAAAACCCTGAACACGATCCTCGGCAAAGAGGTCGACGAGGGCGAGGACGAATTCGACAAGTTCATCGAAGAAGCCGGGAAATGAACTACCTCATCGAATACCGCAACGCGGTCTACAAAGGAGACGTGGTGATCGGCCATGAGCTTGAGCAGGTACTCGATTCGCTCATCAGCGACTTGAAGAACCCTAGGTTCGTCTTTGACGAAAAGCCAGGACAGCTGAGGATCGACTTCATCGAGCGCTTCTGCAAGCACACAAAGTCCCCGTTCAACGGGATGCCGTTCATCCTCGAGCTCTGGGAAAAGGCGCTCCTTCAGGTAGCCTATGGCTTCAAGTACAAGGAAACCGGACTCAGAAGGTTCAACGAGGTGGTGCTCCTTGTCGCCAGAAAGAACGGCAAGACCACCTACATCGCCGGCATCGACTTGGCGGAGTTCTTCCTCTCAAGCGGTGGCGTCGACATCATCTGCGCCAGTAACACCAACGATCAGGCCTCGATCCTTTTCGAGGAGATCAACAACATGCGAGAGCACAGTAAGGCTTTATCGAAGGATAAAAGAAGCAGGAAAAACATCTTCTACATCTATTCGCCGAAGAACAAGAACAAGATCAAGAAGCTCTCCGCCCAATCGAGGAACCTAGACGGCTTCAACATCGAGGTGGGGTGCATCGATGAGGTCCATCAGATGACCGACTCGAAGGTCTACGACGCGATCAAGCAAAGCCAATCGACCAAAAGGGAACCGTTGATCTTCATCATCACGACCGAAGGGAACGTGGTGGGAGGGTTCCTAGACAAGAAGCTCGAATACTGCAGGAAGATGATCAAGGGTGAGATCACCGACGAAAGGGTGCTACCTTGGCTCTACACGCAGGACTCGATTGACGAGATCTACAGTGACAAGAAGTCGTGGCAGAAATCCAACCCATCGCTAGGGAAGATCAAGACCATGACCTACCTCGAGGACATCATGAACAAGTCCAAGAATGATCTCTCGACGAGGCTCACGATGCTCTGCAAGGATTTTAACGTCAAACAGCTCGAATCCGGTTCTTGGATGAGCTTCGACGAGCTGAACAACGAAGAGGCATACGACATGGAAAGCCTGCGCAATAGCTATGCTATCGGAGGCGTGGACCTTTCCTCGACGACGGATTTGACCGCCTCGATACTCCTCATCGTCAAAGACAAGAAGAAGTACGTCATCCCGCATTTCTTCATGCCGAGCAACGTGCTCCAAAAGAGGATGGAGGAAGACTCCGTCCCTTACGACATCTGGGTTAAGAAAGGCTACCTGACCTTATCCGACGGTAGCCAGAACGACTTTTCAAAGGTCACCGAGTGGTTCCTCGACATGGTCAGGACCTACGACATCAGGCCTCTTTGGATCGGTTACGATCCCTGGAACTCCCGCTACTGGGTGGACGAGATGGACGAAGCCGGCTTCACGATGGAGAAGGTGAGGCAGGGGCCTTTCACTCTGTCCGAGCCGATGAAACAGCTCGAGGCCGACCTTAAGAACCATGTGGTTATCTATGATAACAACCCGATGCTGAAGTGGTGCCTAAGCAACACCCAGGCCAAGGTCGACATCAACGGGAACATCCAGCCATCGAAGCTGAACAGCAAATTCAAAAGGATAGACGGGGCGGTCGCTTTGATCATCGCCTACTCCGTCTTGAACCTATACAAAAAAGACTACGAAACCATGAATAGTTAGGAGGTAGCAAATGGGATTTAAAGATATTTTCAAAAGAAAGAAGAAAGTCGGGAGCGTCGATAGCTACAAAGTCGTGAACGACCTGAAGCTACCGTTCGTCCCATTCGGCGACAACATCTCCAACTCCGATGTGGTCCGAATATGCGTCGACAGGATTGCCTCGCAATGCGCGAAGCTAAAAGGAAGGTACCTAAAAGTGGGAGACGACGGGGTCCAGACCGAAAAGTCAGGGCCGGTCGCCTTTTTACTTAAGTACAAGCCAAATACCCTCATGACGCCATACCAATTCCTCTACAAAAGCGTGTCACTATTGATGCTCAACGACAACGCGTTCATCTACCCGATGTACGACAGGTCCACCTACAAGCTGATTGGGCTGTACCCGCTCAACCCCATAACGGTGGAGCCGATAGAAGACAGCCTCGGCGACTATTACCTTAAGTTCTACTTCGGCGACGGCACGAGCTACATCCTCCCTTACGAGAACGTCATCCACCTAAGAAGGTTCTACACGAACAACAGCTTCTTCGGCGGTGACTCATCGACGGGAAGCCACGAAGCATTGCTAAAAACGCTCAAGATCAACGACTCGCTCCTGCAAGGGGTGGAGGCCGGAATGATGTCGAGCTTCCAGATTAAGGGCCTGCTCAAAATCAACGGCATGCTGAAGGAAAGCGACAAGCAGAAGCAAATCGACGAATTCAACAGGGCGCTATCGAAGGCCAACGAAACCGAATCGGCGATCGTCCCGGTCGACTCAAAAGCGGACTACACGCCGTTAAGCGTCGATCCGAAGCTCGTGGACGACAAGACGCTCGACTTCCTGCAAAGCAAGATACTCGATTACTTCGGAGTGTCGAAGGCGATATTCGCCAACTCATACAACGAGACCGAATTCAACGCTTTCTATGAATCGACCATCGAACCGATAGCGATACAGCTAAGCGAGGCTTTCTCAAACGGATTATTGACGCAGAATGAGCTCGAAAGAGGGGAGGAAATCCTCTTCTTCAGCGAGCGTCTGCAATACGCCTCCTGGACCACCAAGGTCGGCGCCATCGAGAAACTCATGGGACTCGGGATCATGTCTTTGAACGAATCCAGGGCCTTATTGGGACTCGAGCCGATCGAAAACGGGAACAAGAGACTCCAATCACTAAATTACGTAGATGCCGACAAGGCAAACCAATACCAAGTAGGAGGTAACAACAATGACGAAGACAACAAATAAAGAGGTCAGATTGGCCGAACTAAGGACCGAAGCGGTCGACGGCAAGATGACCTTGGAAGGCTACGCTATCGTATTCGAGAGCGAAACCATGATCGGGGACGAGGAACACGGCTTCAAGGAAGTCATCGATAAGGACTCCCTCTCCGAAACTCTAATGAAGGACGTGCCCATGAAGTACAACCACATGGACAACTTCCTCATCATCGCGAGAACCAAAAACGGCTCTCTTTCCTTATCGGTCGACGAAAAAGGTCTCAAGGTCCACGCCGAGCTTCTTGACACGGAATCCAACAAGGATATCTACAAGATGGTCACGGCCGGGCTTTTGGATAAGATGAGCTTCGCTTTCACGGTCAACAAGCAGAGCTGGGACAGAAGCGGTGCGGTACCGGTCCGTAGGATCCTCGGGATAGAGAGACTCTACGACGTATCCATCGTCGACACCCCGGCCTACGACTCGACCAGCATCTACGCTCGTTCTTTAGAAGCCATGGATTTGGAACTAAAGGCTATGGATTTAGCTGAGCAGAAGAAGCAAGCCGAAATCATCAAAAAACGAATTCACATCAAATCAAAAATCTAGGAGGATTTAAAAATGAATTTAATCAAAAGAAAGGCAGAGATCGAAGCCCGCTTGGCCGAAATCAGAACTGCCAGCGACACCGAAAACGATGTCGAGAAGCTCTCAGCGTTAGAAACTGAAGCCACAACCTTACAGGAAGAAAGAGGAATGATCGAAAAGAAAATGAAGATCGCCTCCCAAACCGAAGTCAAGGTCGTCAATATCGAAACCAAATCCGAGACCGCCGAAGCCTTAGAGCAACGCGGTAAGGACCTCAGGGAAGCAAGAACCATCAAGGTCGATTCCAGCAACATCTTGCTACCCAGCTACACCGACGACAAAATCGCCGAGTACCCATTCCGCGAAGTATCGACAATCGTTGACAAAGTCAACGTCGTCAACCTCAACGGTGGCGAAACCTACAAAAAGTCCTACGTTAAAGGTCACGGCGACGCTGGCTTGACCGCCGAAGGTGCCGACTATACCGAAACCGAGCCAACCTTTGATTACGTTACCGTCACCAAGGTCAAAGTAACCGCCTATACCGAAATCACCGAGGAATTAGAGAAGCTTCCAAACCTTCCTTACCAAGCAGAGGTCTTGAAGAACATCGAAGTCTCCCTCAAAAAGAAGATCGCCTCTCAGATCCTTCTCGGCGCAGGAACCTCAAACACCTTCACTGGTATCTTCTCTGACAAAGCCAGCGCCATCGAAGCCTCAAAGGACATCGACATCGCCAAGATCACCGATACCACATTGGATGAGATCGTGTTCGCCTATGGCGGAGACGAGGAAGTGGAAGGCGACGCCGTCCTCATCCTCAACAAAAACGACCTCCGCGCATTCGCAACATTACGAACAGCCGAAGGAAGAAAGGTCCACGCCGTCGACTACAAGGCGCAGACCATCGATGGTATCCCATATATCATCTCCTCTCACTGCAAGGCCTTAAGCGACACCGCGACCGCCGAAGGAGACTACTGCATCGCCTATGGTTCCTTAAAGAACTACGAGGTCCCAGTCTTCTCACCTGTCGAGATCGCCAAGTCAACCGACTACAAGTTCAAGGATGGAATCATCTGCTACAAAGCAAGTGTCTTCACCGGTGGAAACGTCGTCGGATTCAACGGCTTCTTGAGAGTCAAAAAAGGCGCTACAACCTCCGCCAAGGAATAGTAGGCCTTAACCAACGCTTATCTAGGGCTGGGGCGACTCAGCCCTTTATAAGGGCTACGCATGGAATAGCAGTGCGAGTGGCGACGTGGAAGTAACAAGTAAAAAGGCACAATGAAAAGAAAAGAGTAAAAGTAAAAAAGTACAATGAACGGAAAAAAGTAAAAGTAAAAGTAAAAAGGTACAACGAAAGCGAACCAAGTGTGGTTATCCCGCAAGGGCTCTGGCGTGACGATGCTAAGTGAGTAGAAAGGAACAATGAAATGAAATGAAATGAGTACAAGTAAAAAGGAATAATGAAATGAAATGAGTATGAGTAAAACGGAACAATGAACGGTAGGTAAACAACAGCTGTAATGAAAGGAGTGTTCAGGTATGAGTCACGATATCACCAATATCAAAAATAAGGTCAAGAAGTCCCTTATGATCCCCCTCGAGGAGACGTATGCGGACGATGAGCTAGCGCTTCACATCAACGCTTGCTTCAGTCTGATTCGCTCAGCTGGGGTGAAGGATGATGTCGCTTATAGCGAAAACGGCCTAGCCGAGGCTTTGGTATTAATTTACTGCAAGACCTTCTATGGCTTTAAAAATGACGGAAGCGTGAAGGAACTGCCTTCAAGTTTCGACTTCTTGCTCAGGCAATTGGTCCTGACATCAGAGGCGTAGACCCCCATGTTTCCAAACTCACCGAACTCCCGCCTCGCACTGCTATGCGTGGCCTCATCCCTAGACAACATAGGGAACAAAACAAACGTCGTCAAATCCAAGAAAGAAGTGATCGGCTCCTTCAGGAGCGTCACCAAACTCGAGTACAACACAAACGTCTCGCTCGGGCTCAAGATAGACCTCAAGGTGGTCATCCAGTCGATCCTCTACGACGAGTCGAAGTTCGTCCAGATCAAGGACGAGCTCTACAAAGTAGAGAGGACCTACATCGACGGCCAGTTTATCGAGCTCTATCTATCCAAATCGGACATCGAGGTCACGCCATGAGCGAGTCTCTCGATTCCTTTTCTTTGAAACTCAGCGAGATCATCGAAACCTACAGCGACGATGTGAAGGCCGACGTCGAGAAGAAGCTGGACGAAACGGCCAGCGAAGTGCTCAACTACATCAAGGAAAACTGCCCGAGAACCGGTTATGGAAATAACCATCTCGCGGATTCCTTTATCCTCACGACCGTCGGTAGTGGGGCTAACAAGACAATATTCATATCCTCAGGCACGAAGGGGAGGCTCGTCCATCTGGTCGAGTTCGGCTTCAAGCACAAGAGCGGTAAGTTCGTCATGGCGCGTCCATTCATGCGCCCGGCCTACGAGACGTTCACCCCGGAAATGCTGGAGGGGATAAAGCAGATAATCAGGAACGGAGGCAATTAAATGAAACTTGAGGATCTCTATTCCGTATTGAAGGAGGTCCTTCCAAACAAGGCGTTCTACGGAACCAACGCTTACGATTCAACAGATAACGCGTCGATGCCGTTTATAGTCTATCAGGAAGTGACCAAAAGGCCCTCGCTATATAGTGACAACAAGCCCGACATCTACAAGTCGTCGGTGCAGATAACGCTAGTCACTAAAGCGAAGGACGTCAAACTAGAAAAGATACTAGAACAGAAACTGCTGGGCAAAGGCCTGGCATTTTCTTTACTCAGCGAGTCGCACAACGCCGACAAATCGCTCAACAGAACATATGAAATTTACATGGAGGAAATATTAAATGCCAAATAACAAAGTTACGTATGGACTAAAAAACGTCTATTACTCAAAAGCCACCGAAGCTACGGACGGGAAGTGGACATTCACAACCCCAGTAAGCCTTCCGGGCGCTCAGGAGTTCACCAACGACATCGTTGGCGGATCCACCAATGTCAACGCGGATGACCAGATCATCCTCTCGCTCAGCCAATTGGCCGGGCGAACCTTGACCTTAAAACTCACCGAACTCACCGACGAATTCAAAGTCGACATCCTCGGATACAAGAAGTTAACCAATGGGAACATCGTGGAAATCACGAACGCCCAACCGGTCACTTTCGCCTTGGGATTTGAGATCCAAGGGGACCTCAAAGCCCGTCGCATCTGGTTCTATCTCTGCTCGGTCACCCCGATCAACGAATCCAGCAAGACCAAGGCAGATTCCATCGAGGTCAACGCGATCACTCTCAACATCACTTCGAGACCTATTGCTATCAATAGCAAATACTCGACTACCCACGTCACCTCATGCCTTGGCGACGCCAACTACGAGACTTTCCTAACCGTGGCTCCAGTCGTTCCTACCATTGAGGAATAAGAGACATGGAAAAGACAATCAAATTAGCGGGACGCGACTACAAGCTAAAGGCGTCGCTTGGAACCATCATCAAATACCGCGAGGTGTTCGGCAGTGAGCTCTTCGGCGACGTCAAGCTCCTTGACGGACTAAAGGACAAAAGCGAGGAAGAGGTATCGAAAATCATCGACGTCATCTTCAGGATCACCTATATCCTTCACAGGCCATACACGAGCAAATCCTACGACGAATTCTTGGACGAATTCGACTTCTCTATCATCAGCGACGTCGATTCGCTCCAACTCTTAGCCAAGACGATCGGCGAGCTTCTAACCCCTTATAAGGAGGGGAGCAAAAGTCCGTCCAATCCCTAGCGACGGGCCAGTTGATAGCCACAGCCCCACGGCGAACATAATATTCAATCTGGCTCAACTCGGCATTCCCTTACGTGATGCCGAGCTTTTCGACATCGGAACCTACCTAGAAATAGTGGATATCCAGTCGAAGATGCTCAAAGGGAGTGCGGGTGAAACAACACGAAAGGCAACACAAAAGGACATCGATAACTTTTTACTTTAGGAGGAGGTGGTTAACGTGGCGGAAACAGTAAAGGGCCTGAACATCAAATTAGGCCTAGATACGTCGGAACTCGATACGAAGCTGACTGAGCTTAAGGGAAACCTCAAAGAGCAGAACGCCGAGTTAAAGGCCATCAACAACGGCCTCAAATACGATTCAACCAACATCGACCTCTGGAAGCAGAAGCAAACCACGCTGAACGCCACCCTTGAGGCGACCAAAGCGAAGCTCGATGCCCAGAACCAAAGGCTGGAAGAGGCGAAGAAGGCAGTATCCATCGGCGCGATGAGCGAAGAGGAATTCAGCAAGATGAAGCGCGGTGTCACGTACACCGAGGCCGAAGTCGCCAAGCTGAACAACGAGCTCGCCGGAACCGCGAAGAAGATAGACGCCCTCGGCAACGCCAAGTGGGACAAACTGGCCAAAGTCGGAACCAATCTAACGAAATACGTGACCGCTCCTATCGCTGGGGCGGTCACTGCTTTGACTGCCCTTACGGTCAAATCAATGAATACAGCTGACGAAATAGCCGACAACGCCTCGAATGTCTACCTTTCCGCCGAGGCTTATCAGGAGTGGGCTCATGCCTGCTCGATACTCGCCGTCGACACCAACTCGATGCAAAAGGCCTTCGTCAAGGTCAACTCGATGCTGGGCGACATCGCCTCCGGAAACACGACTGCTTTGGCAGAGAAGCTGAAGCTCGTTGGCCTCACGGTTGAGGATTTGGCCGGTTTGAACACCGACCAAGCCTTCTCTAAGCTGAGGGATGCGTTGGCCGGGATAGGCGACGAAGCCACGAGAACGGCGGTGGCAAACGAGATATTCGGCGACAAACTAGGTGGCCAACTCACTCAAGTTCTAACAGCCACATCCGACGAGATTTCAAACCTCAGGGACGAAGCAAAGGAACTAGGAATAGTCACGGACGAGCAAGCCGATATCGCTGGTGCTTTTACTGATCAAATTGCGAATCTTAAGCAATCCTTATCGAGCCTCGGCTATGCCGTGGCGGTTGAGGTCGTGCCGGTCATTAGCTCGATCGCTAAAGTGATCCAAGAGAAGATCGTGCCGACCGTCAAGAAATGGATAGAGGCATGGCACAACCTGTCGTCTGCCACTAAGGTTTTCATCGGCGTCTTGGTGGGGGTTCTCGCCTCCATTGGCCCGATTCTTACTATAGTCGGGAAGATAGTGCCGATGATAAAAAGCGCGGTGGCCACGGTCAAAGCGCTCAACATAGTCAGCCAAGTGGCAGGGAAATGGTGGCTGGCGCTCATAGCGATTTTAGCCGTCCTGCTTCTTAAAAACGACAAGTTCAAAGAACTCCTATCGACCATCATGGACGTCTTGGGAGGACTCATCGACAAAGTCATGGAGCTCGTCTCGGCCGTCGTCAGCGCCTTGATGCCTGTCATTAGCGCGGTGGTGGATGTCCTGGAGACCGTCATTGATTTGGTGGTGGGCCTCGTCATGGAGACGCTCGATCCGGTCATTGACCTCATCAACGTGATAATCGGGATAATCGACGATCTGATTCCGATCATCAAAGAGATCTGCAATGAGCTCACAAACGTTCTGGTCCCAATTATAGGAATCATCAAGCAACTGCTCGGCCCAATCAGCAAAATCATCAAGATAATCATCGGTCTGGTCGTTCAGATAATCGAGGTCGTTACGACGTTAATCGACTCCATTCTGTCAGTCGTCATCGACATTATTTCCGTTATTGGAGACATATTGGGAGTGATCATCGAGCTAATCGTTCAGGTGACCGACATCGTCGGGGAGATATTGACCCCGATTTTGCAAATCATCATGGCCGTTCTTGAGCCGATCTTGGAGATCATCGTAATGATCATCGACGTAATTTCGATAGTGATGGAGCTTCTTTCGCCTCTTATCAACGTGCTTTTACAGCCATTGCTCATATTGCTTCAGGGGGTATTTGCCATAATCGACGCCATTTCGCCGGTCCTCATGGTGATCGCCAACATAATCCAGGCGGTTATCGTCCCGGTATTGAACGTCTTATTCCAGATCCTTGAGCCGATCCTGACGATCCTTAACAAGATCATCGAGGCCATCAAATGGCTACTTGACAAAGTCAACTCAGCCTTTGGCTGGCTTGGCGACCTGTTCGGCAACATTGGCAGTTGGTTCTCTGACACGTTCAACCTCGGCGGTGGCTCATCAAGCTCGAGCAACACGACGAACAACCAGACGACCAACAACATAACCGTCAACACGACATCCTCGGAGGTCGACGTCGACGCGCTTAACAGGCAGTTAGGAGATGACTATTTATGAGACAACTATATTTAGTCGACGAAATAGGCGCCACCTTCACCTTCGGCAAATCGACCAACACCTATCTGGTGGACGTCGAGGGGCTGGGGGTGGAGAGGGACAACACCTATCTCAATTTCGACGGAACCTACAAACTCGCGAAAAGGGACAATCCCAAGACCGAGATCAGTGGGACCATCGTCTTCCTAGACGCCTATGAGGGATACACAAGTTTCCTCAATTACCTAAGGAAGGCGCAGGGATCCTTCAGGCTTTTCTACAAGGCCGACACTTTGAAGTACATCTACGTCGAGCTCGTCTCCCTTTCGAAGAGCGACATTGCCTATGGCGTGCTTCAGTCCTCGGTCAAATTCGACAAGCTATCAATGTGGCTCTCGAAGGTCACAAGCACCATAAATGTGAACGAAAGCTCCGCGAATAAGGTATTCCCGTTCAAATACCCATTCGTTTACTCGACCTCCTACAATGGCGAGATAACCGTCACCAACAATGGCAGTTACAAAGCGCCTGTGAGGGTTGAGATACAAGGGAAAACGTCCAATCCGGCGATCGAAATCATCAAAAACGACACGGTCATCTCGAAGATGAAGATGATGGTCTCGACCTCAAACGCCAACGACGTCATCGTCGTGAACGCTGAGGTGGTGGACCAAGAGATGAGTAAGACTGTCAACGGGGTGACCACCAACATCTACCAAGATCAGGATTTCACCTGCGACAACTTCCTCTTCCTCGATCCGGGGACCTTCAAAGTCCGCTTCGATCCGGGAGTGAGTGAGAAGACCACATGCAAATTCCAGTTCTTGGAAATGTACGAGGGCAACTGATATGGAGCTATTGTTTTTGGATTTTAAGACTTTGTCTTACAAGGACAACGCCATAGTGGGAGAGGACTTCGAGATCGTCCTGGATTCCGTGGTCTACCAGAAGTCCAAGTTCACGGTCAACAAGGTGGGGATAAACGCCGAGATCGGTGACATCGTCATTCTTAGGGGCGTCTCGTTTTCTTTCATTGGAATCCTAGATACCATGACCGTAGAGAAGGACATCAAGACTGAAGTGGAGGTCAACGACTTTGGATCGCTTTTCGACTTAGATGTTTTGGTCTCCTCATATAGCGGTAACCTCTGCACGTTCTTGTCGAACCTTATAAAGGCGACATATAAGAACAATTCCGACAGCAAGCAGAATCTCTCGTATTTATCGGTTTATGTATATGCCTCGATAACCGGGAGCCTGACCTACGACGGAAGCGAACTGGCCAATCTTTCCGACTTGTCGGAAACGTTAGCAAAAAGTTACGGAATTAGATACACGTATTCGCTCGTCTATTCCGGAGGGAAGATAACCGGCATCGACGTCAACATCGGCGCGGTTACAAAAGGGCTTGTCATCAAACACAACCTTCCAGTCATCACAGACCTCAAAATTGCCGATTCAAAGAAGCAGATCACGAACAAGATCGTCTTCTATCCAAAAGACGACAACACCTCGTATAAAAGCGCGGTTTCCTATTTCCTGCTGACTGATGGAACACTCACGACCAACTCATACAGCGACAAGCGCTATCCATATGTGAAGCTTGTGAGCGAGTTCTACAGCGACAGCGACTATTCGACGCTTCTCACAAAGGCACAGAGCGAACTTCTAAAAAGCAACCTCGAGCATTCGATAGAGTTCGATCTGTCAGTTGACAACGATATAATCGTTCCTTTTCAAAACTTCAATCTCGGCGACTTCGTTGAGTTCGTGGGCGAAAGCAAAACCTACGAGACCATGGTCACCCAGCTATCTTTCAAAAATGGCTTTTATTCCTGCTCCGTCGTCCTTGGCGAGTACAGGGTGAAGCTCACCGACAAAATAAAACTACTTCAAAGGAGATAAAACCATGGGGTTAATTAAAATTACATTCGACGGCTCAAGCGTCTCGGCTGAACAAGACGCCTCCCTGAACCATCACATCGTTGGCCTGATTCCTGCGGGAGTCATCAAGGGGCTCGGTGGTCAGTGCTCGGCAAGCGTCTCGAACAACTACATAACGTTCCAAAGCGGATACGTCCAGATCTACGGGCGCAGGATGTTCATTGAGGCCGGGAGCCAAGTCTACGTCGCTCTCGATTCATCGATGTATGGCGCAATCGTCATCACGGTCACACTCTCAAACAACACGGCGGTGCTAGGGAAAATTGAATCATCGTCGCCGATCACCCTGACTCAGAACGACCTATTGAATGGCGGTAACGTCTATCAGTTTGCTTTATGCAAGTACACCAAGACGACATCCTCCATCACGTTGGATTCCAGCTATTCGCCGAATCTCATCGTTCCTTCCAATCAGCTGGCCAATCAGGCGATAGCCAGCTTCCAGACCAAGGCGGAGGAGATGTATGGATATTCGAGTGTTCCGACCTACAACATCACGGCCAGCGGGAAATACCGCTACGTGACCTGCAACAAAAACTACGTCAAATACTGTCTAATCGGAATAAAATTCCTCGATTCAGTCTGCTATATTCCGGGGATGGGCTTACTCCAAGGCTCGTCTTTCTCGGCCACTTATTCGATTTTGAACACCAACTACAACTTATTCGCCGAATGGCTTAGCGACGGAAGACTATGTCTTACGTTGGCGGATTCCAGCCACAAGGTCTATTTCATCTATCTTTTCAATCATGGAGGGACAAAATCATGAACTTCTTAAACCATAAGATCCTCGTCAAATACAGAGCCGGATCCGACGCCTTTGGCCTAGCCAAGGACGGAAGCGACCACGATCATGTCATGATTCTCGATGATTATCACGGACCGACCTGCGTCCACGACGAGGAAGAGGACTATTTCATCTATGGGTTGGAGGATTACAAGAAGCGTCTGGGGTTCGGAGACGAACTTCCGGATTACTTCGTTATCTACAACATCGACACGTTCCATGCCCTAGACAATATCGAGGTCATCGATCCTGATTTCGAGGAGGAGTTTAAAAAACTGGTCCAGATAGACTGGCCGACCCATCTTAAGGATTACCTCAGGAAATGCGTTGACTATTTCTCTCGTTACATCGAATTCAAGGCGGTGAACAAGAACCTCTATCATCTCTATCAGATAAAAGGATATCTGGATAACTATGTTAAGACCGGAACGTTTGGTGGAACCCTCAGTAAAAAGACGCTCGATAAGATAAGCGCCTACAGGTCCGATTACAAAATCCTAGACGAAAGCTCGCTATCCGAGTTCCAGACAATCATCGACTCATTCAACGAATACATCGAAGGAGGTGGCAAAACATGAGCTCAATAGAAATCGTGTTGACCATCATATCGGTGGCCGGGACCTTGTCGTCCATTATGTTCGCCTACCTCGCCTTCAAGCGTGGTAACAAGACCGAGAACAAGGCCGAAGGGAAGAATGAGGGAGTCCTCATATCCGACATCGGCTATATCAAATCCTCGATTGACCGAATTGAAAAGTCGATCGATAAACTTCAGGAGGAAAACTCCACACTGAAGGAAAGAATCGTCAAGGTCGAGAGCGAACTCGACAACCATGTCAGAAACAAAGCAATTCACACAGGAGGAATCAAAAAATGAACGACATCTTAATTAACATCATATCAGTGGTGGTGACCGCAGTGGTCCTACCTCTTATTTCTATCGCGGGCGCGCAATTGATAAAACTCATCAACAAGAAGATCAGCGACAAGCAATCGGCCAAGTTTCTAGAGGACGCAACGAATATCGTCACAAGCGCGGTACGTTGCGTTTTTCAAACCTACGTCGACTCATTGAAGAAGAGCGGAACGTTCGACGTCACAGCCCAAGCCACGGCCCTTACAAAGGCCAAGGACCTAGCCTTGAAAGAGTTGTCCGATGATGTAAAAACCTATATCACGACTAATTTCGGCGACTTGGAATCATGGCTAACCACTCAAATTGAAGCGACCATCAGCCTCTTAAAGACAAAATAATACTTCAAATCATCTTATCTCACGACAGTAGCCACCTCAAAAAACGCGACTTTGAAAATCGTCAGCGAAAAACCTACGTCTCGTTGAGCGCCTTTTAGCGCTTTTCGTACAAAAAATGGTATTTTCACTGTTTAACTTAATTACTTTTTTCTTGGCGTTGGTATTTCTTCTGTTTAATAAACACATTTTCAAGAGTCAAAGACGATATTTGCCATATCGTCTTTTTTTATTGCTAGCGGCTGGTTGTATTTGTCTAGGCGCGTTTTTATATACGCAAGCTAAAGTCCGCTTCTCTACACTTAATGAAATCATTTGGCTTTTTTGATTATGTTGTCAATCAAAAGCGGCAATTAAATTGGTTCTAGATGAACAGACGATAGATGCAATATCGTAGTATCATATAAAGATGTCGGTGCTAATGCTGACAGTGTTAATATTGAAAAATATAACGGGGCTTAAATGAACAAAGAAGTAACAAATACATCATTGGAGGCGGATATAAATGGAAAACAAAGTTAAAAATGCCGAACGATTTAGAGGATTTGCCGACATTTATGATAGTGCGCGACCGGCGGTTCCCTATTATCCCATCGAAAAAATTCTTTCCTATTTAAAGAAGAGACCGACGTGCGTGGTTGATATCGGTTGCGGAACCGGTCTTTCCACGGTTGTTTGGAAAGATAGCGCGGATTTTGTCATCGGAATAGAACCGAGCCTGGATATGATAAGCGTCGCCAGAAAAAAGCCGTTAGCTAATGTTAAGTTTATTCAGGCTTTCTCTGATCAGACGACGCTTGAAAGCAATATGGCGGATGTCGTTATCTGTTCGCAGTCTTTTCATTGGATGGAACCCGATGCCACTTTAAAGGAAATAAATAGAATATTAAAAAACGGCGGTATTTTCGCCACCATAGATTATGATTGGCCGCCGGTCTCTGATTGGGAAGCGGAGAAGGCCTACAAGGATTTAATCAACAAGGAACGATTGATTGAGAACAGTATTGAAGGCATAAGGAACACTTTCTTTCGATATGACAAAACCAAGCATCTGGAAAATATTGAAAGAAGCGGCTATTTTCGATATTCACGGGAAATTCTTTTTTCAAATAAAGAAAAATGCGATGCTCGCCGCTTTATGAATTTAATGCTTAGCCATGGCGGCCTTCAGACAATTTTGAGGAAAAGCCCCAATCTTATTGAAGAAGATTTAAAAAAATTCGAAAAAACAATTAAGAGAATTTTTGCTGGTAAGGAATTCGAAATTGACTTTTGTTACCGCATGCGCATCGGAATCAAGTGATAACTATCATGTTTAATTGACGACTAAAAATTCGGTATTTTTATATCTATGATCTTCAATCGTCGATGGATGACACTTTTTTTCCTAGTCAAATATTATAAAAATGCAATTTTACTTGGAAAATTGCGAAAAAAAATAAATACGATGTTTTGAAATATTACTTGTTGGATTATAATTAAATTTGCTAAGGACAATGCTGTCCAAGTGAAAAATAACCAAAGAGAGGTGATATTAATGCAGATTAGCGAAACCGCTTCTTTGACTAATTATCTTTTACCCGTTTATCAAAGAAAGGTTAATCATCCGGCAATCATTATTCTCCCGGGCGGTGCTTATACCTTTATTTCGCAGCGCGAAAGTTATCCCGTGGCGGTAGCCTTTAACGCCATAGGAATGCAAGCGTTTGTTTTGGACTACACAACTTGGGAAAAGAATCATCAATTCACTTTTCAAATGCTCGTTAATGAAGTTAAAAAAACCATTGATTATATTGTTGATAATGCTGAGGTTTTGCGGGTTGATCCCGAGCAGATTTATATTATTGGCTTCTCCGCCGGTGCGCATTTAGCGGCGATTTCCGGATCGCTATTTTATCGGTATATCAAGCGGGTGATTTTAGCCTATCCGGCGCTTACGAGCAAGTATTTGCCGGAGGATGACAATGTTTTTTACTCTAAGTTATCAGTCGAAGATAAGACAAGCATTTTTAACATACTGGGCGTTGATGCCTCCGATTATATTTCCAAGAATACTCCGCCGACTTTCATCTGGTCTACCTACGAGGATCAAATTGTCGATGTTCAGGGAATATTGGATTACATTCGGCGTCTAAACCATACAAAGATTGCCTGTGAGTTTCACCTTTTCGAAAAAGGTCAACATGGTCTTAGTTTAGCCAATGAATCGACGGCGATGGGAAAAGACGATATTGATGACCATGTGGCCAAATGGTTTTTTCTCTTGAAGGAATGGCTTAAAAACTAGCTATTTTAATCT
The DNA here is from genome assembly GCA_035326105.1 of Bacilli bacterium. Taxonomy (NCBI): domain Bacteria; kingdom Bacillati; phylum Bacillota; class Bacilli; species Bacilli bacterium. The sequence goes on along the minus strand of DAOKYO010000002.1, from coordinate 375,554 downwards.
ATATTGATTGCTTTTCGTTTAATTTTGCGCTATATTTTAAGACGCATGGGGATTCTTCCTCATTAATACTCTTCCAAAGAGTGGGTCGATTGCCCACTCTTTATATTTAAAAGGAGAAATTATGTCTTTAATTGAGGAAAAATTAAGCCCAATTATCAGCGACTTTCTAAAAGAAAACCATTTTGATCTGTATGAACTTTCCTTTATTTCCAAGGGGAAAGATTCACGGCTTTCGGTGGTGGTTGACCGAAAAAAAGTTCCGATTGATCTTGAAGAAATAGTGAATTTGTCCGAGCGTCTGGCCGTGCTTCTTGACGAGCATGATGTCATCGACACAAGTTACACGCTTGATGTATCGAGCGCCGGCGCTGAAAAACGCATTAATATTGAAGAGTTGGATGAATATCAAGGCGAATATGTCAATTTGCATCTTTCCAACCCATTTGAGGGGGAGAATTATGTTCAGGGAACCATTCTTCATATTGATAAAGAATTCGTAGAGATTGAAGATTTTGTTAAAACCCGGAAGCGGACCCGGAAAATTGTTCGCAAGAATATCGACAAAGCCAATTTGGCCATAAAGTTTTAAAGGAAAAAGGTATGAAAAACAAATTTGTCCAATCAATTGAAGCGGTTGCCGCTTCCTCAAATCTTGATATTGATCAAGTGGCCCTTGCATTAAAAGAGGCTGTCTCCAAAGCTTTTATAAAATTTCTCGACGGGGGCGATGATGCCCTAATTCGCGTTGATATTGATTTAAAAGCAGGAGAAATCGGTCTTTTTCAGCAAAAAAAAGTGGTTGAGGATGTTCAGGATGACTTTCTGGAAATTAGCCTAGCCGACGCGCAAAAAATCAATCCCAATTTTAAGGTGGATGATATTTATGAAACATCTTATTCAATTGACGATTTTAATAAAGGCGCAGTCAAAACAATGGCCAACGTTTTTAAACAAAAATTATCCGATTTACAAAAAGCCGCCCTTTACGAGCAATATAAAGATAAGATTGGCGAGATGATTACCGGAATCGTTGAATCGACCGATGATCATGGCACAACTTTAAAAGTTGGGGCCAGCTCCTACCTTTTCTTAAATAGCAAAAGCGCGATTGGCGATGAGACCTTTGAAGTGGGAAAGCCGCTTAAAGTTTATGTGGTCAGTGTCGAAAGCACCACAAAGGGTGCCCAAATTAGTATTTCTCGTTCACATGAAGGCTTCTTACGCCGCCTGATGGAAGAGGAAATTCATGAGATATATGATGGAACAGTCATCATTAAAGCCATTGCTCGGGAAGCGGGAGAGCGGTCTAAAGTGGCGGTCATTTCCCTCGATCCCAATGTCGATCCGACCGGGGCTTGTATCGGGCCTAACGGTTCCCGTATTCAAAAGGTCGTTGCCCAACTGGGGAATGGTTCTCAAACAGAAAAAATCGACATTATCGGCTATAACGAAAACCCGGGTCTTTTCATTATTGAAGCCTTACGGCCGGCTCAGGTTATCGGGGTGGCGATGGATGAGGCGGAACATAAAGCAACTGCCGTTGTCAACAATGGTGGCCTTTCGGTCGCTATTGGCAAAAAGGGGGTCAATGTTCGTTTGGCGGTAAAACTTACCAACTGGCACATTGATATTAAAGAGATGGATGAGGCGCTTAAATTGGGGCTTAAGATTCAAACTGCCGAAGAATTGAGTGCCATCCAAAAAGAAAAAGAACGGGTTAAAGCCCAGGAAGAATACTTAGCTTCTATTGAACCGACGATCAAAGATGAGATACCGAGTGATTTCGTCGCGCCAACGACGGAGGAACTGCCAGTCGATGAAGTGGTTGATGAAGCGCTGACGGAAGCGGAGCAGATAGAGGAGACCGCGCAAGAAGTTGCGGCTAGCCCCGTTGTTGAAAGCGGCGAAATTCCGGTTGCCGTTGAACCGGAGGTGGCAGTGGCTGGTGTAGTCAGTGAACCCAACGTTCATGTTAAGACCACCAAAACTCTCGATGAACTCGAAGCTGAACTTGAGAATGAAAAACAAAGAGGCAAACAGAGTTTCAATCGGAAGAAATATCGGAAACCGGACTTAAAAACGGATGAGAAGTCGGATTCTCCCCTTCCGCAAACAGCGGCGGCCCCGAGAATGGACATTTATACGGATGAAGAATTGGCGCAACTTGAAGCTGAAGAAAATAAAGATGATAACAACAGCGATTATGATGATTACGACGATCTATATGATGAGGAGTTAGTCGATAAGTACGTCAAGTAGTTTGGAGGAAATAATCGATGAAAAAAATTCCTTTGCGGCGATGTCTAGCCACGGGCGAGCAATTGCCCAAAAAAGATTTGCTTCGGATTGTTAAAACTCCAACCGGGGAGATTAAGATTGACCCGACGGGTAAATTGAATGGGCGTGGAGCTTATTTGAAAATCAGTCTTGAAGCCCTGCAGATGGCGAAAAAAAAGAAAGCTTTTGAGAAGGCTTTTGAAATGATGATACCCGAGGAAATATATGGCGATATTGAAAACTACATCCGCAATCGAAAATGAGTTTAGAGGAGTGCTGGGAATCGCGTTTCGCGGTCGTAAACTGGTCCTCGGATATGAAAATATCACCCATACTCTTCCCAGCAAGATAAAGGGCCTAATCGTAACGGAAGATCTGAGTGAAAAACCAAAACGGCATTTAGAAAAAATTGCCGCCGAACAAGGAATATCGCTTATTGTTTTTCCTTCGTTGACTGATTTAGGACACGCCTTTGGCGTCAAACGGGTAGGGGCTTTAGCCGTTACCGACCGCGGATTAGCGGACAAGATTGAAAAATTATTGAAAGAAGGTGACCAATATGGCAGATAAGAAGAGAAAATATGAGGACTTTTCCCGCAAAAACGAGGGAAATCAAAGCAACTTGACAGGAAAAAGAATTTCCAATCTTCCATCTAAAGGAGTGAAAGGAAAAAAAGAAGGACCAAAGGTTAACAATGGTGTTTTTACCTATGCCGGTTCATTGACTGTCAGCCAATTGGCCGATCAACTGAAAATCAGTCCTGCGGATATTATTAAATATCTTTTTATGCAAGGAAAAATGGTAACAATTAATGCCTCCCTCGATGATGAGTTAATCGGTGAGGTGTGCCTGGAATACGGTTATGACTTTAAAAAAGAGAAAATTGTTGAGGCGGAAAATTTTGAAGAATTAGAGATTGAAGACGATGAAAAAGATTTGAAAGAGCGGCCTCCGGTCGTGACAATTATGGGTCACGTCGACCACGGAAAAACCACATTAATTGATACGATTCGGAACTCCAACATTGCCGCAGGGGAAGTTGGAGCCATTACCCAAGCCATCGGTGCTTATCAAAAAGAATATAATGGTAAAAAAATTACCTTCATCGATACTCCCGGACATGAGGCTTTTACTGCCATGCGTTCGCGGGGAGCAAGTGTGACCGATATCGTGGTTTTAGTCGTAGCCGCCGATGACGGCGTTATGCCTCAGACCCGTGAGGCTATTGACCACGCTAAAGCGGCCAACGTACAGATGATTGTGGCGGTGAACAAAATTGATGTTCCTGGAGCCAACCCGCAACATGTAAAAGACCAACTGATGGCGCTTAACATCATTCCTGAGGAATATGGCGGAGATACGATTTTTTGCGAAATCAGCGCTAAGAAAAACATTGGAATAGATAACCTGCTTGAAAACATTCTTCTTAAATCGGAGATGCTTGAATTGAGAGCTAATCCTAAAAGGTATGCGCTCGGAACCGTACTTGAAGCTAAACTCGACCGCGGCGAGGGTCCGAAAGCGACCTTGCTTGTCCAAAACGGAACGCTGAAGAGCAGCGACTACGTCGTAGTGGGAACGATTTATGGCAAAGTTCGCCGTATGACTAATGAATATAAGAAAACCTTGAAAGTGGCCCCGCCGAGTACGCCGGTATCGATTATTGGATTATCGGATGTTCCTTCAGCCGGTGATTCCTTCATGGCTTTTCCAACTGAAAAAGAGGCTAAGGATATCGCTTCTAAGCGCGCTCAAGCGAAGAATGAACGTGAAATGCGCTCTTCATCCGGAATGTCGCTTGACGATCTATATAACCGCATTCATGAGGGTGAAGTTCAAAATATCAATGTTATTATTAAAGCGGATGTCGCCGGCAGTGCGGAGGCGGTCGCCGAAAGCCTTCGTAAATTAAAGGTTGACGGTGTTAACATCAATATCATTCGCTCATCTGCGGGAGCTATTACCGAAAGTGATATTCTTTTGGCCAGTGCCTCAAACGCGATTATTTACGGCTTTAATGTTCGTCCTAATGCCAATGTTCGGGCTAAAGCCGACGAGGAAAAAGTGGAAATTCGCACTCACCGTATCATCTATGCTTTAATCGAAGAAATTGAAGCGGCGATGAAAGGGTTATTGAAGCCGACACTGGTTGAATCAGTCTCGGGTCAAGCGGAAGTAAGACAAATCTGGAAGGTGTCGAAAGTGGGCACTATCGCCGGATGTATGGTCACCAGCGGAACTTTGACGAGAGGTCAAAAATGCCGCATTCTCCGCGATGGCGTGATTGTCTATGAAGGCGAAATTCAATCGATGAAGCATGGCAAAGAGGACGCGAAGGAAACCCGCACGAACTTTGAATGCGGATTAACGATTACCAACTTCAATGATATCCATGAAGGCGATCTGATTGAAGGCTACGAAATGGTCGAGAAGGCCGGTAAGTAATTATGGCCAATCGCGAACAACGAATTAAGGGTTTGATTGAAAAGAACGTTTCCGAGATTATTCGTTTTGAAATGAAAGATCCGGGATTGGGTTTCGTTACCGTCACGGATGCGGAAGTAAGCAACGATTTCTCATATGCTAAAATATTTGTCAGTTTTATGGGCAGCGATAATAAGGAAGAACAACTGGCGCGGCTGAACAAGGCCAAAGGTTTTATTCGGACCGGACTAGCCAAACGGCTAGATATCCGTAAAACACCGGAGTTGACCTTTGTCTATGATGACACCCTTGATAAGGCTATGCATCTTGAAGAGTTGCTAAAAAAAGTAGAAAAGAAATAATAAAAAACTAGGCTTAAACCATTTATTGACTAAACTTGAAACAGACGTTTAGGGAAAATGGCAAGGCCTAGTTTTTTTGTCAGATTAACGGCAGATAAGTTTCTAGAAAGGACTGAGCGAACGGAAAGTAGTACTTGACCGTTTCTTCGCTATTAATTTCGATTACCGGATGGCCCTCATCGTCCTCGCCGGAAATATAATCGCTCGCCTTCAGGGTTATGGTATCGAGGGCACTTAAGCCGGCGCCATACTTAATTGCACTCATCCGGGCAGTGGTGAAGTAGGTGGAAGAAAAAACAACATTTCCCTCATTATCTTTTGCAATTGCATCATTATTGCTGACAAACATATCCTCGATGATGGGAGAAATATCATTTTCCGCCAAATGGTCGGTGCCATCGGGAACAATGTATTGCAGGGTGGGGACATAACCGGTGTTATAACCAAAAAGAGTGTTTTTCGCGTCGCTTAGTCCATAGGTATCTTTCACTTCTTGCCAATGGGGCTTGTCATAAACACCATCAACAAGACGAAAGCCTTCGGCATAGGTTTCAACGACGTAGATTTTTTTGGCAATATCCTGTTTGCTCATATAGTTTTCAAGGAAAAGCTTATCGAGCAATCCGCAATCCGGACAGCCTTTTAAACTGTAGTAAACGATAAACGGATCCGTTCCTTGAAGCATGGTATCAAAGGTCTCCTTATCAATGTAATATTGACGCGGAAGGATAATTGAGGCGTCCATCCATTCTTCAAACGCACTATAAATCTTAAACATTTCATTGCTTGAGGAGTAAGCGGCCTTCTTTTTTAAAACCCCATTTTCATAAATGCCAATAATTGGCGTGTCTTTTATTTCCGAACTGGTTAATAAGCCGCCGAATCCGGAGGTTACCGATTTGGATTCGATGGCGTAAACGGGAATATGGTAATTGGATATATACTTATTTAAAACCTTGGTTTCAAAATCAGTCCAGCATCCGCATCCCTGAAGATAAATGACGAGTAAAAAATCTTCCTGATCGGCGATACTGCTTTCGATTTGGCTATTAGTCCGCGGGAGATACTCTGCATAAGACATATCCCCAAATCCAAAAACCGCCTTGGTGTTTGATGAGGAGTTGCCACAACCGGTCAAGAGTAAAAATGGAAACAAGAGCCAAGGCGATAATTTTCTATTCATAACGATTCTCCTTTGAGGTTATAAAGTAAAATAATCGTCAATCTACGACTTTAGTAGATTGAGTGTAATTAAGCGATGGTTTTTGGTAAGAAAGCAAAAACATTTTTTAATTATCAAATTTCACTTTTATCACATTTATATTATATAGAAAAAACAAATAAAACATAGTCCGAATATTCGATGGAAAAACATATGAAAAATCGCAGCGAAAAAACAGCCGGTTTTTGACGCATTTTTTCATGGTGAAAACAAATAATTTTTTACGTATATTTTTTTGATGCCAAAAACAAAAAAAACGTTGATGAAGCCACTTTTTTTTGAATTTTACTTTTTTGAAATAGCGTCGAGTAATCCGCTAGGGATTTTCCAAAGAAATTTCGCTTGCATTTTGCATGGTTTTACCATATATTTTTCTCGTGCATTTTATTCTTGCGTTTTTCTAAAAATGCGCGCCGAAAATTATGGAGAAAAAAATACCTTAGAAGCGAGGAAGCAACATGGAAAAAAAGGATGTAATTATTGAACTGACGGGAGTCAGCAAAGTTTATGATGGTACGACCGTCGTCGATAATTTTAATCTTTATGTGAATAAAGGCGAGTTTATTACTTTTCTTGGCCCTTCGGGCTGTGGCAAAACGACGACATTACGGATGATCGCCGGTTTTGAGATGCCAACCAGCGGCAAAATCACGCTTAACGGGGTGGATATTACTAATCTTCCTCCCTACAAGCGTCCGATTAATACCGTTTTCCAAAGATACGCGCTTTTTCCTCATTTAGATGTTTATGACAATATTGCTTTTGGCTTGAAATTACGGAAAGTAAATATAACCAACGATGACGGAACGACCTCTTTCCGCAAATACAGTGAAGATGAGATTGATGACAAGGTGACTCGGGTCTTAAAACTGGTCGATCTCGAAGAATTTGAAGATCGGGATGTGACGACTCTTTCCGGAGGTCAACAACAACGGGTAGCCATTGCTCGGGCCATCGTCAACGAACCGGAAATTTTACTTTTGGACGAACCTCTGGGGGCATTGGACTTAAAAATGCGCAAGGATATGCAGCTTGAATTAAAGGCAATGCATGAAAAACTGGGGATTACATTTATCTACGTAACGCACGATCAGGAAGAGGCATTGACTATGTCGGACACAATCGTGGTTATGCGCGATGGCAAGATTCAACAAATTGGCACGCCGATTGATATCTATAATGAGCCTAAAAACGCTTATGTTGCCGACTTTATCGGTGAGAGTAACATTTATAACGGGACGATGATCGGCTCGAAAATAGTCCGCTTTATTGGGGCTAACCATCAATGTGTCGATGAGTTTCCGCTTAATGAAAAGGTCGATGTCGTGGTTCGGCCGGAAGATGTCAAAATCGGAAAGCCGGGTGAGGGCAATGCCGATGGCATTATCGACACCAAGATATTTAAAGGAATTCACTACGAATACGTGGTGATGGTTGGAAAAAATGAAGTGGTCGTTCAATCGACGGAAGACTATCCGTTAAAGGCCAAAGTCTCCCTTACCATCGAACCGGAAGGAATTCATATCATGGCTAAGGAACTCGTGGCCAACGTTTATACGGATGCTTGGATTAACGGCCATAACCAGGTGATGATTGACGATGCTCCGTTTGAGTGTGATGTCGCCCAATTGGTTAATAATGGCAAAATCGATGATGATGGTAATGTGTATACGACCGGTGCCAAAGCTAAGAAGTACAACTTCAATGATGCGGATGTAATCGCGGAAGTGCCATTTGACGCAATTGAAATTTTTGATAATGAAGAAGATGGAATTGTCGCTGGAGAAATTATTCAGTCTATCTATAAGGGCGATCACTATCAAGTCATTATTCGGACAAAAGATGAAGAAGATTTTGTCGCCGATACGCCTTATACGTGGAATCCGCAAGATCGCGTCAGTGTTAAAATTGATCCCCGGGCCGTCAAAATTAAAATTAAGGGGGACTTAGGAAAATATGAAATTTAGGTTTCAAAGGAAGTTCTTATCGATTCCTTACGTCCTATTTTTAATTCTCTTCGTAGTTCTTCCGATTTTATTGATTATCTACTATGCATTTAGCGATAAGAACGGAATGATTTCCTTTGCCAATGCGGTTAACTTTTTCAGTAATCCCGACAAGCTTGAAGTCCTCTTCATATCGCTTATCTTCGGGCTGATGAATACGGTGTTCTGCCTTTTAATCGGCTACCCGTTAGCCATGTTGCTGGCCAATAGAAAATTCAACAAGAACGTCGTCATCGTCATGATGTTCATCATGCCGATGTGGATAAACTTTGTAATTCGTACATGGGCGACACGGGATGTTCTGTCCTGGCTTGGAATCGGGGGCGGAAAGTATCCGGAAATGGCCACGATTATCGGCCTTGTCTATAATTATCTACCATTTGCTCTTCTTCCCTTGTATACCACGATGTTAAAGATGGATAAGAGTCAAATCGAAGCCTCCTATGATCTGGGAGCCAATCCTCGGCAAACTTTTTTTCGGGTCATTATTCCGATGACGACCCCCGGTATTGCCAGCGCGATTACAATGGTGTTTATGCCGACGATATCGAGTTACGTCATTGCCGATATTCTCAGTGAAAATAAAGTCACTCTATTCGGTAAGTATATTCAGATTTATTTCAACAATGCGAACTATAACGATGGCAGTTTTCTCGCTTTGATTATGCTGCTTTTGATTGTGGTTTCCTCGATTATTTCGAAGAAGATCTCGAAAGGTGATAACGAAGGAGGACAGGCATCAATATGGTAAACTTTTTCAAAACCGAAAAATTTAAAATTTTCCTCGGCCGCTTCTATATTTTCCTTATTCTTGCCATCATGTACACGCCGGTTTTTGTCCTAATTGCCTTCAGCTTTACCAATTCAAGCAACGTGGGAGTTTGGAATGGGTTTACCTTTGAATTATATGGAAAACTATTTCGCAATCGCACGATAATGAATGCCGTGGGCAATACCTTGCTTTTGGGGGTATCAACCGGAATTGTCGCAACAATTCTCGGCACACTGGGAGCGATCGGCACCTATTATAGTAAAAGTCGGGTCCGGAAATTTGTGGAGGGGATGACGCAGATTCCGGTTATCAATGCGGAAATTGTCATGGCCTTATCGCTGGTAATTCTAATCATCGTCTTAATCGGAAATGCCTTTAACTTCCTGACACTTCTTCTTGGCCATGTCGTATTAACGGTCGCCTTTGTCTATCTAGCGGTGCGGCCTCGGTTGGTGAAGATGGATCCGAGCATTTATGAGGCGGCGCTGGATCTGGGCGCCACGCCGACCTATGCGTTATTTCACATCATCATTCCGGAAATTTTCCCCGGGATCGTTTCGGGATTTATGCTTGCCTTTACTCTTTCTCTAGATGACTACATCGTTACGGCATTTTTACGAAACAACAGTTTTGATACCCTATCGACCTATGTCGAAGGAGTTATCGCCAAAGCCAACATTCCTCCAGAATTAAGAGCGCTAACGACTCTGATATTCATATTTGCCTTGTTGATTCTATCCTTGAATAACCTGCGGGCGAGCAGAGAAGCAAAAACCGCCCAATTCCGGCATAAAGGAGGCCGAATCCATGATTAAACGTAATTCTGTCTTTTCCCTTATGATGGTAGCCTTAAGCGCTGCCTTGGCCTTGGGAACCAATTCAATAGCAAAGCCGGCGGTGGCCTTAAAAGCCGCGACTAAAACACTGCGCATCTATAACTGGGAAGACTATATGTATGAACCCGAAGATGGCGATACCGAGTCGCCGGCTTCGCTAGTTGATCAGTTTAAAGACTACTATGCCGCTTCCCATCCCGGTGAATCGGTCGACGTAGTTTACGATACTTTTTCTACCAACGAAGAAATGTACAATATTATTTCGCTTGGCAAGGCCCAATATGACTTAATTGCCCCAAGTGATTATATGATTCAGCGCATGATTCGGGAGAACATGCTCGAGAAGTATACCTACACGAATGACGAATACACCGATATACCCAATTATTCCGACTATGGATCCCCGTATCTTTTGGATATTTTTAAGGATGCCGGTTGGTCAGAATATGCGGTCGGTTATATGTGGGGAACTTTAGGATTAATCTATAACCCCGCGGGTGTTGACGTTTCGCTGGATATTAAAAGCGATATGCAATATTGGAATTCCCTTTGGAACAGTGACTATAAGAACAAGATTTCGATTAAAGACAGCATGCGAGATACTTACTTTGTCGGCATAACCCGCGTCTATAAAGATGAACTTGAGACCCTTGCTAGCGAATTTAAGGATGGAACCATCACCAAAAATGAATATAATGCGAGCATTACTGAAATTTTCAATCGAGCGGATGATGAGACAATTGCCAAAGTGGGTGAAGCCTTAACTGAGTTAAAGAACAATATCTATGGACTTGAAGTCGATAGCGGCAAAAACGATATCGTCACCGGAAAGATTGCCATCAATACGGCTTGGTCGGGCGATGCGGTCTATTCGATGAATACAGCCGAGGAAGAAAATAACGTCGAGCTTTATTATTCGATACCGGAAGAGGGAGCGAATATTTGGTTTGATGGTTGGGTGATGCCTAAGGGGGCGGATACGGATTTGGCGCAGGAGTTTTTGAATTTCATTTCCGCGCCCGATAAAGCGGCCCTCAACATGGAATGGATCGGCTACACGCCATTTATTGCGGGGGATGAAATATTAAGTTTAGTACACGATTGGTATGATGCCGCTGATGGTGACGCAAGCGCGGTTGACGTCGACTTAAGCTACTTCTTCGACGGCACGATTACCGATTCGGAATTGTCGACAACCATTCGTTCTGATAAGGTCAATCGGCAACTTACCGCCCAATATCCGAGTGAGGACGAAATTGCCCGCTGCGCGGTTATGAAAGATTTTGGCGCCGCTAACGATAAGGTCATTGAAATGTGGGCAAATTTTAAAGCCACCAAGATTTCGACCTTAGTTTATGTTGCCGTCGGCGTCGTTCTTGTCGGCGGTGTCGGTGCTGGGGTGTTCTTTGCTCAAAAGAAGAAGAAGAGCAAGCGCCACAGCCGGAAAAAGTCAGGCAAGTAATTGAAAACGAACACCTACGGGTGTTCTTTTCTTTTACATTATTCGCTATAATATCGGAGGCAAAGGAGATGGATTTATATGAAAGTAGCTTATATAGGTGCGGGGCCGATGGCTCTTTTTAGCGCGCATTATCTTTTAAATGACAATGCGGACATCCAAGTTCATATCTATGAGAAAACAGCGAAAATAGGCCGGAAGATATATTCTTCGGGCAATGGTCGCGGCAACATTTCAAATATGAATGTTGGCCCGCAAAAATACAATCATCCCGATTTTGTTTCCGGTGCCCTCCGCTTTACACCCGCCGACTTCATCAACTATCTTCAGCAGAATGGAATACTGACGATGACGGACGACGAAGGAAGAGTTTATCCCTATGGGGAAGCGGCGGCGATTATTGGCGATTGGCTGCGCGATGATCTATTGGCCAAAAAAGTTATTTTTCACTTGGACACTGAAGTGATTAGTGTTAACCCCTATAAGAGTGGTTATCAAATAAATAACGATGAATATTTCGATGTTGTCGTCTTTGCAACAGGTTCTCGGGCAGGTATACCTTTAAATCAAGTCAGTCGCGGTATGGCGGAGATACTGAGGGCTTTAAAACTAAAAACGGTGGAATTGATTCCCACGCTTGCCAGCATCGGCATTAAATCAAACTTAAATCCTATCGACGGCCGTCGGTTAAAGGCCAATGTAAGTCTTTTTGTCGATCAAAAGCTCGCATTTGGGACCAAAGGCGAGGTTCTGTTCCGAACCAATGCTCTTTCCGGCATCGCAATTTTCGAATGTTCAAGCATTCTTACGTGGATACGGCGAGACAAAATCAGCAACGCCTATATTGAGTTGGATTTACTTCCGGATTTAGACATAGACGAATTGACTTCTTTTATAAGTCAGGCCAAGAAAAGAGCCGGGACTGAATACTTACGAGGGTTGTTTCATCCCGATGTTGCCCATTTTTTAACTCGCCATATTGTTTTAAAACCCGCCAGTAAAGATATAGCTTATCAGCTAAAGCATTGGCAACTTATGGTTGATCTCGGCTATGTTGCCGAAAATAATCAAGTCTTTTCAGGCGGACTTGCCATCGACGAAATAGATGCCAACACTCTCCAGTTAAAACGTTTTCCTCATCTTTATGCAGGCGGAGAGATGGTGGATGTCGATGGACTGTGCGGCGGCTATAATCTTCATTGGGCCTGGGCGAGCGGCGTTTTAATTGCTAAAAGCATCGGTAGTCTTTAATTAAGACAAATAAGGGCCGGCTTTGCGATAAATCATTCTCCTGTCCTTATCATATAAAATGCATAATATCACAATTTATGGTATAACTTTTGCGAGGTAAAAATCATGAAAAGTGAATCAATGTTAGAACTTATCGGCAATACGCCGATGGTGGCATATCGTCATAATGACCAATTATTATGGCTTAAGTTAGAAATGTTTAATCCCACGGGGTCGGTTAAAGTGCGTCCAGCTTTCTTTATGCTTAAACAAGCAAAAGAAAAAGGTCTTCTTCATCATCAGTCCCAGATCGTGGAGGCAACCAGTGGCAATATGGGTATTGCCTTAGCTTTTGTGGCGGCTCAATTTGGTTATAAATTTACGGCGGTCATGCCGGAGACGATGAGCGAAGAAAGACGAGCATTAATTAGAGCGTACGGCGCAAATATTGTTCTTACGGCAGGAAGTGAAGGAATGAAAGGGGCGATTCAAGAGGCGGAACGGATGGGAAGCGAAGATGCCGATATCTTTATTCCCCATCAATTTGATAACGGAGCGAATGCTAACTCCCATTATCAGACCACTGGACCCGAGATTTATCGCGATAGCGAAGGTAAAGTTGAAGCTTTTATTGCCGGAATCGGTAGTGGCGGAACCATCACCGGCGTCGGGCGTTATCTGAAAGAAAAGAATTCTAATATCAAAATTATTGGTTTGGAACCGGAAAATTCACCGGTTCTAACGGCCAATCATGCCGGTAAGCACCGAATTCAAGGTATCGGAGCTGGATTTGTGCCTTCAATTCTCGATCGCTCAATTATCGATGAAGTATTGACAGTAAAGGATGAAGAAGCCATTGATGCAGCCCGGTTACTGGCTAAGGAGCAGGGTATTTTTGTGGGCATTTCGAGCGGAGCCGCTTTTAGCGGGGCTCTGCGTTATCTGGCCGCCCACCCCGAGATTAAAGAGGCGGTTACCATTCTTCCGGATACGGGTGAGCGTTATCTCTCTTTGGCCATTTTTTAAATTATGGAAAATATAAAAATTCAACACGATCAATTTTATTGCTTGCCTAAGCAAGAACAGGTCAAGAAACTGGTTTCTTTATTAAAGGAATATTTTTTTCCGGGTTTTTTTGCTCCGCTTTCAAATCCCAGTCCGACCGATGAGATAATATCTTTGCTCACGCATGTCATCACCTGTGCTTCCCACGTCAAGGGAGAAGAGATTGATGCCTCGAGCATCGCCCGACTTTTTGTCGAAGCGTTTCCGCGATTGAATGAACTTTTAAAAGAGGATATTAAAGCCACTTTTGATGGTGATCCCGCCGCTGCCGACGAAAAGGAAATAATTCTTTCTTATCCGGGCTTCTTCGCCACGTTTGTGTATCGGATGGCGCATGAGTTATATCGTCTGCAGGTACCTTATCTTCCCCGTATGCTAGCAGAATACGCCCATGGAAATACGGGAATCGACATCAATCCCGGAGCGACGATAGGCAGTTCATTTATGATTGATCATGGAACAGGAATAGTCATCGGAGAAACGGCGATTATCGGCAATCATGTTCGTTTATATCAAGGGGTTACATTGGGGGCGCTATCGCTTGGAAGAGGTCAGGCCTTAAAGGGTACCAAAAGACACCCGACCATCGGTGATTATGTTGTTATTTATGCCAATGCTTCAATCTTAGGTGGGGATACAATCATCGGTGAGCATTGCACCATCGGCGCAAATGTATATTTGACTAGTTCAGTGCCTAGTTACCATCGCGTTCATCTAACAAGAATGGAACAGGAAATTGAACCGAAACGGAAATTATAATCCGCCGGAGGTTTTACCATAGAAGAAGAGGTTGAGAAAGCCTGACGCTATGAGCAAAACATGAACGACGATATATGTGATAAAAGCCCATAAATAGATGGTGTTTGTCAAGAAGAAGAAGGAGAATACGGTCGTTAAAATAAAACTATTTATCAAATTTCCAATGCCGTTTTTGGCTTGAAGAAAATTTATTATAGAGAAGATGAGGTGAACTGATAACAGTACAAGATAGGAACTGAAAAGATAGTTGATTGCGGGTGAAAAAGGCCATTCGCTGACAAATATATATTGGTATCCGGTATAGGTCGTGTGTAAAATGACACCTTCCCCATTGCCGTCAAGCACGGAATAATTGTTTTGCATCAGCGGAAAAATAAATAGAATTAGCATCGCAATATCAAGAATAATGTTAGCGATGTTCGGCAAATTTTCTTTGGTAAATAAACGTTTCATAATCATTTCCTTCGTTTTATTATAACCGAGTGGTATCTACATTTAAACCGTAGAAAAAACAACTAAAAGGCTTTTTCCCTTTCCTTGGTGTTTTCTATTGCGGTAAAAGATAAAATTGGCTATACTAATTACCGCGACGATAATGGTTCCTTAGCCAAGTGGTAAGGCAATTGACTGCAACTCAATGAGCGTCGGTTCAACTCCGTCAGGAACCTCCAGAGTGAAATGTAAAACTCGCTTGAAAGCGAGTTTTTTTGTTTTATAAATAGATATTATATTCTGTTGTTTGAATAATCGTAAGATTACTATAGGGGCAATTTTAGACCAATTATTTTAGGAGTTATCCTTTTAAAAAATGCATGGTAATAAATAATGTGGTACCACTTCCTTTGAAAAAGGGCAATTTGCTGGCTAACTTAATTACGACTGTTGACGAATCAATACTAATATAATTATAAAAAAACGGCTTTAAATGGTGTTTATTTACCCAACTTGAGTTCATAAATCAGTAAGTGATATAATAAATACAAAGAACATAAAGTAAAAAATTTTATACACAGTAGTGCTTATGTGTTAGGAATTGATGTTGTGAATTTGATTACAGTCTAAAATTTATATTCTATAAATAGAGAAAGAGGGGACATATGCATCAATATAGCAATAATAACGAAAACATTTATTTGCGAGACGCTAAGCAGGAAGATATCGAGGGGAAATTATCAGAAGCATTAAATATTTCGCCGGATGATTCTTCCAAGTTGTTAAACGCCATAGCCGCCCTAAAACCATCATCAAAATGTTATTCAGAAAAAAACACACATTCAGGTTTTAAAGAAGGTACGTCGCGTCTTGTTGTGATGCTTGGAAAGTATTCTATAAACATTAATAAAATAGCTTCTATATGTCTAGCTTTTCTTTTAGGAATTTCCCCGCTTGCGGTGGTGGCATCAGCAATTAAAAATTATCATGAACTCAAGAAAGCAATTTATGAACTCAGTAATACAGAGAGAATGGTTTACATTTTTTTAAAAGAATTCAGTAATAATGGTGAAATAGAGTTAGAAACACACAATATCTACGATTGTCTTCTCAATAATAAAAAAGATGATCTAAGTGTTTTTAAAAGTGAAGAGGAAGTTTTTGGTACGATTGATCAGTTAGCAAAAAAAGACTTGGTGGAAATAAAAACTAGAACAGTAATGGTAAAATGCTAATCAAATTGATTGTGTTCCTAATATAGAAAATGCGTTTAAGCAAAAAGGCCTTGTCAGATAGAAACTATTCCCTCCGATTTGCCGAATATTTTTTCAAAGTATAGTGGAGATAATTAAAAGGGATGAAAAATCTTATAGCCATAAATTATGCATAATTATAAACTTCTTTCACCATATTTTTTCAATCGGCAACTTTTATGTTCATAGTGCATAAATGACAATTAAATAGATACTCAACTTTCAGCATAAGTAGACGCTTTAATAGGATAAAAATAATTTACAAAAAAACGCTTAACGGATTACTGGCGAAAATATCGAGGTAAAACAAGAAAAGATATTTCTGATAAAATATTTTTTCCTTATTTCTTAAAATCACTTCTTGTGTTTTTCTAAGTAATAAAGCACCCTTAAGACGAAAAGTCACCAAATGAAACTTGCGCTTGCAACGGGAAGAAATAAATATGCTGTTATAACTTTTAAAAAAACATTGCGTTTCGCAACAAAAATAAATCAGCAATCCACTAAAAAAGGCTTGTATAATTTGGCTTTTAGTCCTATATTATATAAGCAAAGTGCGCCGGTAGCTCAACTGGATAGAGTGTTAGACTACGAATCTAAAGGTTACGGGTTCGACTCCTGTCCGGCGCGCCATTTCGGGATGTAGCACAGCTTGGTAGTGCATCTGGTTTGGGACCAGAGGGTCACAGGTTCGAATCCTGCCATCCCGACCATTAAAGTGGATTGAAGACTTGAGTTAAGTTCAAGTCTTTTTTTATTAAATAAATTATTTTTTTGAAGAATTAGCGATTAAAAACATTTTTTTAATATATTTAACTGACAACATAGACTTTGCCATATAATTGCTTAATTAATTAACGTAAACAATGCATTTATACTTGCAAACAAGCCTGACTTCAAGTAATATATTTCTTGCGTAAATAACGCATTTGGGGTCATAGTTCAGCTGGGAGAACGCCTGGTTTGCAACCAGGAGGTCAGGAGTTCGATCCTCCTTGGCTCCACCAAATATTCGATGGCTGCGTAGCTCAGCTGGCTAGAGCATCCGGTTCATACCCGGCAGGTCGAGGGTTCAAATCCCCCCGCAGCTACCATCGTTTTTTACCGCTTAAGGGCGGTTTAAATATGTGAGGACCCTTAGCTCAATTGGTTAGAGCTGCCGGCTCATAACCGGCTGGTTTCGGGTTCAAGTCCTGAAGGGTCCACCAATAAGGAAGTATACCCAAGTGGTTGAAGGGGTCGGTCTTGAAAACCGATAGGGGGTGCAAGCCCCGCTAGAGTTCGAATCTCTATACTTCCGCCATATTTGTCTCGTTTTGCCTCCGTCATTCGGAGGCTTTTTTTGTATGACAAATGCAAAATTATTGCCAAGTTAGTTTCTACTAACTATAATAAAGATGTTCAAAGGGAGGGTTTATAAAATGAACAAATACGAAGAAAAAATTAACAAGTTTGTTGCCAGTCTCGAGGTTTTTTATCTCAAGTTGCATGCCTTACATTGGAATGTTACGGGAAAAAATTTCAAAGCCATTCACGAATATGTTGAGAGTTTATATAACGATGCGACGGAAACTTTGGATAGTGCAGCCGAACAATTAAAAATTCAAGGACTGTATCCAGTTGCCAGTTACGCTGAATCCGCGAAATTAAGCATTATCAGTGAGTGGACTGAAAAACGTGATCTCACGCAAAAAGAAGTTGTCGAGAGTTTGATTAGTGATTATAAGGCATTGTCGGATTTGGCTAAGGAAATTCGGGATGAAGCGGTGGCCGCGGATGATTTCTTCTATAGTAATTTCTATGAAGATGTTATTGCCGGCTATGCCAAAGTTCTATGGTTCTTAAGAGCTATGGACCGCTAAGTAACGAACATAATCGACAAATAAAAAATCGGTTGGTTAATTTAACCCGCCGATTTTTTTATCTAATTGACTTGGAGTTATTTAACCAAGTGTCGGAGTGGACTTATGGTATTCACGACCCGCCAACTGGCGGTCCATAGAGAAAACGGCCGCTTTGTCATCGGCGATGAAGTCAAACTCCGCCAAATAATTCTCGGCATTGCTCTCCTCTTCGGCTTGCTCACGAATGTACCATTGGATAAATTCAAGGGTGGCGTAATCCTTTTCCTTTTGTGCGGCCTCAAGAATGCTTTCAATACTGGCGGTAACTTCCTGTTCATGCGTCACCGTCACCACTAATGGTTCCCGAAGATTAGCATAGACAGCCTTGGGCTCGGCAATACCCTTCAAAACAACAGGCGCATTTCTAAGTGTTAAATAGTCCCGAAAATACATCGCATGATCTTGCTCTTCTTTGGCTTGAACAGCAAAGTAATTTGCGAAGCCTTTCAAACCCTGTTCCTCGTAGTAGTTGGCCATCGCTAGATAAAGATAGGCGCTATAAAGTTCTTTGTTTATTTGCTCGTTAATTAAATCGGCAATTTTTTTGTTCATCATAAATATGAACCCTCTTTTCCGAAAGATTAATTCTTTCATAGTCATTTTATATGATTTACTATAGTTTGAAAACTCTTACACACTGTAAGAACATATATTTACCCACTATACAATGGTAAAAAAGAGAGTAATATATTGGTGTCTAAAAAAATAGACACGGGATATGTCCCAAAGGAGATCCATTTTACGGAAATCAAGAATATTAGTGATGACGTTGACCGATGTACGATCGTTTATAACGTTATCGAATGTCTACCCGGTTGGTTTATTTTGCCACTTGAGGCCAATCAGTACAGTCAAATGGCTAAGGATTCAATTGTCTATGCCGCCTATTTAGAATCAACTCCGGTCGGCTTCTTAGAGTTGAAACTAAAGCGCCCGCATGTGGCCGAAGTATTAGCTATGGGAGTCATCTGTGGCTATCAGCACTTAGGTATGGGCCGTCAATTGATGGAGCACGCATTTAGTTATTGCGAGCAGAATGATATTGATGTTTTGGAGGTCAAGACGGCCGACTATTCGGATCCGGATGTTAAATATATTGCGACCAGAAAATTTTATGAACGAATGGGATTTGTGGCTTTGGATACCATCGACCGTTATTGGGCGGATGGGACTCCGGTACTGATTATGGTTCGCAAATTTGACAGCAAAGAAAAATTAAATAATCAAACGCTATTAGCTTAGGGTTTAGGGCACATAAAAGTGCCTTTTTTTATTTAAAGAACAGGCTATAATAAATCGGTATGGAAATTATAAACTATTTAAATGACGATCAGTGGCCGTTAATTAAAACCACGCATACACGTGAGATCGTTCGGGCGGTCGTCCTCGATGAGAATGATAACGTCGCGCTTACTAAACTATATGGCGATGATATGTTTGGCCATCGTGACTATTATGAGTTACCTGGAGGTGGGGTAAAGGAAAATGAAAGTAAACTCTTTGCTCTCCAACGGGAAATGGAAGAAGAACTAGGATATCGAATCGCCCTTATCGCAGAAGTGGGGGAAGTAATCGATTTTTATAATCTCATCGGTCGAGAAAATCATAATTACTTTTATCTTGCTCGCCGCAAAGAATTTGTGGGGCAGCGTCTTGAGCCCAATGAAAAAAAGCTTATTCAAAGTATTGTCTATGTTCCGCTTAGCGAAGCTATTAAATTATATGAGGCTATGAGTGATGAAGGAGTGAGTGTTTTAGTTAAAAAAAGAGAACTTCCTGTCCTTTTAAAAGCTCGAGAAATAATCGAGGAAAAGAATCGGCTGGAGCGTTCCATTCGCGATTGAATAAAAAAATAAAAAACCCGGCATTTTTCTTTGACTTTTTGCTGGCACTTATATAAGATATATAGGCAATGGCGAATGTGGTGAAGTGGTTAACACTCCTGGCTGTGAACCAGGCATTCGTGGGTTCGATTCCCATCATTCGCCCCATAAGACAACGATAGATTTGATAGAAATATCAGATCTTTTTTTACTCATTTTTAGGAATATAAAGCGAAAAATGACAAAACAAGCGCTATTATCATTAGTTTGAAAATACAAAAGGCATTTTGATTTAACTATAAGAGGGTCAAAAATCACTGACTCTATATCGCATTCGTTAACGATACTAGATGGTGGTTTCACTCGTTAATGATACTAGCAAGGGGGGCTTCAAGCTATATGTATATGCTCGGGCTTGATTCCCGCTACCGGTCCTTAAGAAAAATGCCAGAAGGGTTTATACTATTAATAAATTCATGGAACTAAACGAAAAAATAAGGAAATATCGAAAAGAGAGCGGGTTGTTCCAAGAGCAACTTGCTTCAAGCATTTTCGTGTCTCGTACTCTCATAACTAAATATGAAAGTGGAAGCGTTTTTCCTACTGACGAAAACCTTGAAAAACTCTCCGCTGTGTTTGGAATCAGCAAAACCGAACTATTATCAGATGAAGAAAAATATTCGATTATTAAAAATCTTACATTAACAACTACAGACTCTGGTTTATATTGAGCATTTTTTTCGTTCCCGTTTCTGTTCTGTTGTTAGTATTTTCTATAGTTCCATTTTACAAATACAGTAGCTATGACTACTCAAACGTTACTCCCCAAAATCCTACTCCCGCTCAGGTTACAGGAAATGTTTCAATTCTGGTTGCTACTTTTATGAGCTACAACCCCATTTCCATCATCTGTATTGTCTTATCCATAGTTAGTATCATTTTATCCACCTTAAATTTCGGTAATTTTCAAAATAAGACCAAAAAGATTTTAGAAATTTGCACCATTATTGTCTTTGCTGTGAGCTTTATTGCGTTTGTCTTATCATTTGGATTCATAGTTTCGATTATTCAGTCGGGCGACTTTCACTTAAATTTCAGGACATAAATTTTTCCATCTTTTGTATATGCCTAGTTTAGTACCAGTACCAAGATTTAAATAGATACCCCTTTAAGCTCAAAACTTGCAGTCGTTAACTTCATCATTGTTAAAATTAAAATCAATTGTGCACTACGCGTGCTTGTTGAAGGGTCAAAAATAAGATCATACAAATCAGCACATTCGAAGTGCCGTTTTCAATTTATCGCATTAAGCTTATTGCATTTATAACCTAGCATATTACTGACTTTTCCTTTCTTATCTTAGAATCGAATATTTACAAATTTACGCAAATTGATAGAATAAAATCATGAGAACACTATTATTAATTTTACTAATACCCTTCTTATCATCTTGTAATGGCAGTGACTTAAAAACTGATAAACTATACGTAGGTTACGATTATGGTAATATATCTTTTAAAATAAATCCGGTAAATGGAGAACAAATTCCTGTTATAACTACTCTTTTCGATAACGGATATTTTGAATTCACTGATGAAGTGGAAATGCCTGCCTTAGAATATGATTTTCTTGTTCCGGGTGACTATCTATCAATAACTTATGAAGGAGATTTGCTTTGCCAAGAATCCTATCCCAGTAAGCTTATGATAAGCGGTGAAAGATTGATAAGTGCTGAATATATATATACGAATATAATTGAAATCGAAAGTGAAAACATATCGAGAAACGAGGATGGAACAGTTTCCGAGATAAGCAGTTGTGGCCATGCGGATGAATATGTAATTTTAGATAAGGATCTAAATTATGTTCCTTTAGATGAATATGATGGAGAAAAGCTTTTTGCAAGTGTTGATTATTCGCAAATTCAATCATGCCCCGTGGGAGCATGGTGTGCGCCAAGTTGTTCATATCTGTTTGGCGCCCTTTTTGCTTTTAATCCTAGAATATAAATCACTTTTTTAATAAAGATTTCTAGCAAATATTTGGATACTCAAGCAAAAGGTCTATCTATCGTCGGCATATGAAATGAGACATGTTTTGTTATAGTGGTTTTATGTCAATTTACTTATTTGATGTTTCTTCATTACAAAAACGGTTAAACATAGATTATATTTATTTAATTGATGACATTGCTTGCTTGATGGAGAGCGTTTTTGTAGAATTAAAATAAATATAAAAGAGGTAATCTATGAATTACGATGTCATAGTTATAGGGGGAGGCCTTTCAGGACTAACAGCGGCGGCATATCTTTGCAAATATGGTCTTTCGACTTTGTTAGTGGAAAAATCCGCTAAAGTTGGTGGCTTGGCAAATAGTTTTAATTATGAAGGCTATACTTTTGATTATGGTATCAGGGCCTTCGAAAATTCCGGCATCATCTTACCGATGATTAAGTCTTTGGGATTAGATATTAGCTTTGTTAAAAGTCCAGTATCCGTTGGAATTGATAATCAATGGCAAATATTGGATAAAAAATCCTCAATCCTTGATTATTCTCTGATGCTCAAGCACTTTTTTAATAAGAATGAACGCGATATCGATTCAATTATTGTTGAAATTAAAAAAGTGATGGCCCAGATGGATGTCATATATGGAATCGACAATCCGTTGTTTCTCGAAAAAATAACCGACAAGAAGTATATTTTTAAAACGCTTTTGCCCTGGTTAATTAAGTATCAAAAGAATATTCGCGAAGCCAGCAAGTTAAATGAACCAATCAACGAATACCTATTAAAGTTTACAAATAACCATTCGTTAATTGATATGATAACGCAGCATTTTTTCACTTCTACGCCGGCCTTTTTTGCCTTAAGTTATTTTAGTCTTTACATCGATTACATCTACCCGCTGGGAGGAACTGGCATATTAGCTAAAAAGGTCAAAGATTATATTATCAGTCAGGGAGGCGAAATTCGGCTTAATAGTGAAGCGGTATCGCTTGACGACGAAAAGCATACTGTAACTTTAATAGATAACAATGTAATTTCGTATCGGAAATTAGTATGGGCCGGTGATCAAAAGAGTTTATATAACCGGGTTGTATCGCTTAATGATTCCCAACGTAAAGTCAAAAATATTTGCAATAGTAGCCGTGGTGGCAATTCAGTCTTAACCATATTTATCGGCGCGGATATAAGTCCCGAGGAATTTGCGAAAAAGTGTGGGCAACATGCCTTTTATACAGCGGACTTATCCGGTCTTTCTTCTATTGAGAAAATCGACTTAGCAAACGTCGAAAATGATGAAGAAGTTTTTAAATGGGTTAAAGAATATCTCAAGAAGACCACGTATGAAATATCGATTCCCGTTTTAGGAGACTCTAGCCTTGCGCCATCCGACAAAACCGGCCTGATTGTCAGTACGGTTTTTGATTATGACACGGCCAATTATTTTTCGAAGAATAATAAGTATCAAGAGTTCAAAGAATTTTGCATAAAAGAAATAATTTCTTTGCTTGATGAAAAGTTTCTAAACGGATTGAAGGATCAAATTGATTTCTCGCTTGTCGCAACACCATTAACAATCGAAAAAGAGACAGGCAACTTTGAAGGAGCGATTACAGGATGGTCCTTCGCTAATAAAGTCATGCCCTCCGAAAATCGTTTCCAAAAGATTAAAAACTCAATTAGGACCCCGTTTAAAGATATTTATCAATGTGGGGCATGGACCTTTAGCCCGTCTGGGTTGCCAGTGTCAATCTTAACGGGCAAACTGGCCGCGGATGAAATTAAGAAACGCTTTAGGAGAAAAAAGAAATGATAAGGCCGATGGTTGAACTAGCAATTTCCGTTATCGGGCTGTTGCTGTGTCTCGTTCTTTTTAACCATTTTCCCCGTTTATCTTTAGCTAGAAAGAAGATAGATAACGCTCCATCGATTTCGGTAATTATTCCCGCGCGAAATGAAGGCCGAAATATTGCTAATTTACTTAATGACTTAAAAAAACAATCTTTACCTCCTTTTGAAGTAATCGTGGTGGACGATATGTCTAGTGATGACACCCTAAAGATAGCAAAAAGCTTTGCGGTTAAAGTAATTAGCATTGAAGAAAAACCAGATGATTGGCTCGGCAAATCGTGGGCATGTCAAACAGGAGCGGATGCTGCCAAAGGCGATTTTCTTCTTTTCCTTGATGCGGATGTTAGACTCGCTGATAACGCGTTATTAAGATTGATTAAAACCCAAATGGAAGTTTGCACGACCATATCGGTTCAGCCCTATCACCAAACCAAGAAACTCTATGAGCAATTTTCAGTGATTTTTAATATTGTTCAAACCGCCGCTGATGGGGTCTCTCTTCCTTGGAAGAAAACCACGGGATTATTTGGACCGGTAATTCTAATATCTAAGAATGATTACTTCAGTATTGGAGGGCATCAGAGTGTTAAGAACTCAATTATTGAAGATATTGCTTTAGGCAAGGCTCTTGATAAAGCGGGATTAAAATATAATTTATATGTTAGTGAGGGCGATATTTCCTATCAAATGTATGGGGATGGCTTTAAAAGTCTATTTAACGGTTGGACTAAAAATATCGCTTCTGGTGCCAGCAGCATGTCTTTTGTTAATTTTTTGTTGGTTTTCTTATTTATAGCCTCCTTAATTTCGGTCCCGTCTAATGTTATATTATACGCAATTAATTTTGATTTATTATGGCTGCTTCTATATTGTGGTCTGTATCTATTTTGGGTGATCGTACTGTTTTTTATAAGCCACAAGATTGGGCGATTTAATCCTTTAGCAATCATTCTATTTCCAATTTTGGTTTTATTCTTTACTCTAGTTTTTATTGTTTCGTTTTTTATTAAAATTTTTAATTTAAAATATAAATGGAAAGGTCGCTCAATAAGCGGAAAAAGATAAATATGCAAATTGTATTTTTGTCTCCCTTATGGATGATTATCTTGTTTTTCACTCTTTGGCCCGTGCTACAAATTTCATGTGCGCTTATTGCTCTAGCAATTCCTAATCGAGCGTATGACCCGGACTCATTTTTTTACCGTTCGCACCGGTTTGAATTAGAAGGTAAACTTTATGAGCGTTTATTTGCTGTAAAAAAATGGAAGCATTTGCTACCCGATGGCGGAGCAATATTTAAAAAACGCGGATATAAAAAGAAGCGGCTGGAAAGTTTCTCAAAAGACAACTTGGAGCTATTTCTTGTCGAATCGGCACGGGGCGAACTGACCCATTGGCTGGCTATATTGCCGTTTTGGATTTTTGGCTTTTTCGCGCCTCCCTACATTATTTTAATTATGCTTGCCTATGCTTTAATCGTTAACCTTCCTTGTATTATCGTTCAACGATACAATCGGCCAAGAATCAAAAAGATTTTAAAAATGATGAATAAATAATTTTTAGTGTTAGATGTAATTTTTTTCACTTGTTTTCAAATAAGCGATTGTCAATTCGGTTAATAACTAATTTTTAAAGGAAAACGTAATAAAACATACGATGTTTTTTTTCATTTGAAGTGAATTGCTATCAATAGAATAATTTGTGGACAGCTTATCAATAGTTAATCCTCTCTAAGTTATATTTCGATTGGATCTTGCCGACATTTTTTGTTTTTTTCCATATATTGGTCAAAAAGCAACCCAAAGTTTACATTTTGAAACCTATAAATGATAGAATGAAAAAGTTAGTATTGTTAACATTGTTGTTGAAAAGGAGATTACTTATGAGAACGGGAGAAAAGATTACACGTCTTAGAAAAGAGAACAATTATACTCAGGAACAATTAGCAGATTTACTAGGTGTATCTCGGCAATCAGTTTCAAAGTGGGAATCGGATTTAACGCTTCCTGAAACAGATAAGCTTATTCAGATGGCAAAAATGTTTAATTGTTCAATCGATTATTTGCTCAACGAAGACAAGACGCAAAAGGATGGAACTATTTTAGAAGTTAAAGATGAAAACGATGTAGATTCTAGTCAACAAAAGTCTTCATTTGAAAGTAATAAACCAAGCAGGGATGCTAAGCATATATTTTTAAATATTAATATGCTCTGGGGCATAGGCTATTTAGTTATTTCATTGCTACTTTATGCTCTGCCATACTTAACGCTTACGGCTACGATAACTACTGGATTTCCCCCTTATAGTTCGACAACCACGATTACAGTCTCACCCAATGTTTATGAATTGATTTCTTCACCCAACTTTCAATCGGGCAACTTTATTATCTTACTCGCATTCTTAGTTATGTTAAGTCAGACATTATTTAGCGTTTTATTGGTTTTCATTCATAAAAAAGGAATTCACAATGCCCGGTTTATACTGGCGTTTGTTGAATTTGGATTATGGATGATTCTCTTGTTGATGTTTGGTGGTTACGCTAATGCGGGAACAATCTTATTGCCGATTATTTCGTTGACCAATGCTATCCTAATTGTCGTCTTAAAAAAGCTGAAGTTCACCCCTTTAGCAGTTTAATTTATAGTTCACAAATCATTCATTACGCAAATAATGAAGATTTATTTAATCAGCATTTATCCCTATTTTCAGCAACTTGAGATTAGGGATTTTTATTTATTCGGATATAGGCAAAAACTCCCATTAACTTATTTTTTTTGGTAAAATAAAAACGAAAGGGAAATAAAGGTTTAATAACAAAAGAACCTTAATGGCTATAATATGGCAAAAAGAATTTCAAAAAGTAAAAAAAAGAATGTAGTTTTATTGGCGCTCTTATCTTTTGTCTTTATCATATTTGTTTTCGTGACAATGTTCTTTGACGGGGCTGTTTTAAAAGATTCATCCGGAAATATTACCGATTCCATAAAAGGATATGATTTGGCCTTCGGCAAAGAATACATCAATAGTTCTGTGCTCACCGGAAGTTTGAAGGCAAATATTGTCCTTGCCATCGGGTATATACTTCCTTTGGTCCTCATGGTTTTTATTCTCGTCGCTGCTTTTATGGGAAAAATGAAGTTGCTTAGTGGATTGTCATTATTAATGGCTTTGTCATTAATCATTTCTACAATCGGCTTTTTTACGATACCGACCATGAGCGAGTTCAGCGTATCAGTACTTGGAGTCAACCAAATAAGCACCTTACAAGATATGGATTATGAATTAAGTCTTCTTTCCATTTTAGCTGGGGTTGGTGCCGGATTGGGATTTATTTCTAGTTTATCATTGGCGTTTTCAACCCGTAAATAAAGAATAGGTATTTATCGGATAATTTATAAAGCAAATTTTAGCTGGATAGCGAGTTTCGTTAAAGAGCGAAAATTTGCTTTTTTTAATACATGTATGCGAAAAACGCGAAAAATCGGTTGACTTGTAAACGCTTACACCATACAATTTAGATGTTGAAAAAGGAATAAGAAATAGTTAATGATATCCGAGGTCCGCAGGAACCACTTGGCTATTTTCTTATACCCATCAATAAGCCTAAAACTTTTAGGAGGAAACAAAGAAATGGCTAATTCTAGGAAGATTTTGACCTTAGGCATCAGTGTTTTGACTGTAATGACCTTAGCATCGTGTGGTTCAAGTGGTGAAGATACACGGGTTGCTGACATCGTTGCAGAAGCGGAAAAAATGGACCGCAATGAACTATATGCCAAGGCGATTGAAGAATTGGACGGCAAGACGATGGAAGCGGTAGGAAATTCTTCCCGCGGCAAAACGGCGAAAGAGTATTTCCTCGCATATTTGCAAGGCAAAAAGTATGATAGTTCGACACAAACGTATGTTGTGGATGAGGCTATTCGGCAAGAGTTCCCCGGTTATAAGGAGGATTTCAGCGGAAAAATCAACTGGAGTCAACCGAAGAACAACAAGATTTTTTCGCAAATTTCAGCCGATGTACGGGCGAGTAACCATGTTTTGTCAATGACTTTGATTCAGGATGGAAATCAAATTCAATCCAAGATGCTCAATACTGGGTATCTATTAAACTACATTCCAAAGGAATGGGCGGGAAACGAAGAGGAAAATGGACATCCATTCGCCCTTCAATCATTGAATAAAGTTTTCATGTTTAATAACTTAGGCGAAAATGTCGATTATAGCAACGTTTGGGATTTCGTTGAAGACGGCAGCGCGCCAATGTTTATGGGCGTTGATAGTGAGCCGGTCGGAAAGAACTTCCTTTATATGCTCACTAACGAACACTACGCTGCTATTATGAAACAAGCCTATGAAGCCTACAAATTAGAGAATGGTTCCCAAAATTTTGACGATGAGATTGATGCAATGACGGAAACCGTTACCGATTTGGGATTATCAAGTCCCGATGCAAAGTACTCACTGGCTTGGATTAAGCGCTGGGTTAACCAATACAATGAACAAACGGATGATGGCCCGATTTGCAATAGTCTTGTTCAAACCAGCGCGGCCGGTCAATCGGCTTTGATTGCTTACAGTAAATTACGGTCAGTTGAAGAAACCGCCGAAGCTTCAAAGAAGAATGTTACGATTGCGGCTTACCAAACAGGCTATCAGGGTGTTGGTGGCTTTATGTACAAGCACTACTTGCAAGTATTGAAGAGTTCACCCTATCCATGGACTTCATGCGCTTTCATTCACTTTATGACGACGACTGCTGATGGATTTAGCCCTTGGGGTAAAGATATCGGCGGTTATTGCTCAAATCCATCGGCTAACGTCGATCATACCAATGATGGCGGCGAAGATTATCCAGCGATGAATGATAGAGGCTATAGTTGGTGGAGTAGTCAAGAAGAAGGCAAAGGTCGGATGGTAATAGAAGATCCAGCCTATGTGTCAAGTGTCAGCTATAACGTTGGTGACTGGATTGACTTACTCTAATTCTATTTAAAATATGAGCCTATTTTTTGCGGACAAACTTTCAAAAAAGGGGCGCTTAAAATGCGCCCCTTACTCTAATTGAGGCAAAAGAAATGGAACAAACACTCAATAATCGTATGCCATCACCCGCTTTCCGCCGTTTTCGGAAGATAATGAATTTTTTTAAGAAACCTCAAAACGTAATTTTACTAATTCTGGGTATCTTATTATCAATATTTACAATTGTTCCGATCGTTGCTATCGTTCGGGATGCGTTTGTCATACATACGGGAACAATTGAATCCGATAGTACGGGAAGAGTTGATGGGTACACGTTATGGAACTTTATTGACTTATTTACTGGTCCTCTTGCGAAGAAGAATTTATGGGTTCCACTGGGGAACACGTTAGCCATGAGCGTTATCGCTTGTTTTACGGCGCTTCTTTTTGGTGGACTGGTTGCCTATCTTATTACCCGAACAAACTTAAAATACAAGAAGTATATAAGTTCAATCTTTATTTTCCCATATATTATGCCGCAGTGGACCCTAGCGATGGTCTGGCGCAATTTATTTAATAGCGCAAGCGTAACTGGCGGTGCTGATGGCTTACTCGCGGCTCTTTTCAATATTCGTCTGCCTTTATGGTGGTGTTCGGGTCTTTTTCCAAGTGCCATTGTTTTAGGTTTGCACTATGCTCCGTTCGCTTACATCTTAATTGGGGGCATTTTTAAGAATATGGATGCGAACTTAGAAGAAGCCGCTACAATTTTGAATACTCCGCGCTGGAAAATATTCACGCGCGTAACTCTTCCGATGGTTAAACCGGCGATTCTTTCAACCATCCTCCTCGTCTTTAGCAGTGCGATGGGCTCTTATCCGGTTCCGCATTACTTAAATTTTACAACGATGGCTACTCGCTACGTGGAAATAAATGGTTCCCGCCCAGGAGCAAGCAGTATCATTGCCATAATTATGATGCTCATTGGCGTCGGAATTCTTCTTGTTAATCAGGCTTCAACCAGCGGTCGAAAACAATATACGACCGTTACCGGTAAGTCGGGTCAGGCGAGCAAGATTAACCTCGGAAAAATCGGAAAGTATGCCGTCGGTGTGGTGCTTATTGTGGCTACTTTCTTTACGAGTATATATCCGATCATATCCTTTACGATGGAGACCTTCCTCCCCAACCCCGGCGATTATAGTGGTTTCACTTTAAAGTGGTGGACCACTTCCAATGCGGGAGGCGAGAATGGACTTTACGGTAACTTGGGTATTCTTTACAACAAGGAAATATGGAATTCATTTTTAGGAACCTTGCGCGTGGCGTTTGTGGCCAGCATTCTAGCTGGAACCATCGGTTTTTTGGTCGGCTATGCCGTCAGCAAGAGCCGTAAGAGTAAATGGGCGGGATATGTGAACGGCATCGCCTTTTTACCCTATCTACTTCCTTCTTTAGCTGTCGGTGCCGCCTACTTTGTTATCGGACTGGAATTCTCAATTTGGGGAACTTATTTGCTATTCATTCTTGTTGGAACAATAAAATATATACCCTTCTCTAGCCGTTCATCGCTTAATGCAATGATGCAGATTAGTGGAGAAATTGAAGAAGCCGGAATTATTCAAAACATTCCTTGGTGGAAGCGAATGCTGAAGATTGTCGTTCCAATTCAAAAGACATCCATTATCAGTGGCTATCTCTTACCATTTATCACCGCCATGCGTGAGTTAACGTTATTTATGATGCTCGGTCCGATGGGAATGATTGTCACTACCATGCTCGATTATTACGATGAGATGGGATTATATGCCTTCTCAAGTGGTATTAACTTAATTCTTATTATTACAATTTTACTCTGTAACTGGCTGATTAATAAACTAACAGGAGCCAGTCTTGATAAGAGTATTGGAGGATAAAATATGCCAGAAATAAAACTTACTAATGTCAGCAAGCGTTGGGGTAATTACTATGCAGTTGACCATCTTGATTTGACAATTGAAAATAACTCATTTGTTACCCTTTTAGGCCCATCAGGCTGTGGCAAGACAACCACCTTACGAATGATTGCGGGTTTAGAAACGCCGACCGAAGGAAAAATCACTATCGGTGATCAGGTGGTATTTGATAGCGAACGAGAGATAAACGTTCCCGCGAGTAAACGACGCGTCGGATTTCTTTTTCAAAACTATGCTCTGTGGCCGAATATGACGGTCTATAACAATATTGCTTTTGGCCTTAAAAATATTAAAGAGACCCTACCTTTTATCGCCCATGATGCCAAAAAATGGGCTAAGTTCATCGCGATTCTATCTAAGCCTAAGGAACTGCTCAAAAACATCAATGACTGCAAAAATAAAAAAGGGCAGATTGATAACAAAAAAGTCCTGATAAAACTAATCGATAGTTATGAGATTTCCATGTCGTCGGCCAAAGAACTTTTTTCCTTAAAAATTCATCTTCTTGAAAATGCGGATTTAGAGTTAAAAACAGTCGATCTTTGCAGACGCTATCAAGCGAATATCGACAAAGTAAAAGCCAATCTGGCAAAAGAGGGAAAAGAACTTGACGAAACATTCGCAATTACGAAAAATGGCAATTTGCTTCTGAAAGAGCGAAAACTGGATAAAGAAGAAGTTGATCTTCGGGTACGCGCGGTAAGTCGAATTGTCAAAATCGGTGAGTTTATGGATCGCTATCCGAGTGAATTAAGCGGTGGTCAACAGCAACGAGTAGCCATCGCGCGTACATTGGCCCCGGAACCTAAAGTGCTGTTCATGGATGAACCCTTAAGCAATCTGGATGCCAAGTTACGGCTGGAAATGCGTTCCGAGTTACAACGGCTTCATCACGACACGAATGCGACATTTGTTTATGTCACGCATGACCAATTGGAGGCGATGACGCTGGCGACAAAAATCTGTCTTATTAACAACGGGGTCGTTCAGCAAGATGCCGCTCCCTTAGACATATATAAAAAGCCGGCCAATCTCTTTGTCGCCGACTTTGTGGGTAATCCTTCAATTAACTTCATCGAGGCTAAGGGGAGCCAAAAAGAAAATGGCTTTATTGACTTAGAAGTATTTTCAAAGCAGCACGTGAAATTTACGTTTGATAAACCTTTGGATTTAGCCTCGGTTCATAAAGATATCAAAAAGCAGGAAATGGATGCGAAAAGTAAAGATGAGGCAAACAAGAGCCAAAAGGGGTATGTTGAAAAGGGCAACAAGGATGTCAACTTCAAGTATCACATTGCAAAAGTTAACGACGAGGAAGTTGTTCAAGAGGATGAGAATATTACCGATGAGGATTATGTGGTGGGTATCCGGCCGGAATTTATTGATTTTAAAGCCGATGGTAAGTTTGAAGGAACTATTTATAGCGCCATGCCGGCTGGTATGGAAACCACGGTCAAAGTACAGGTGGGAGAATACCTTTTAACCGGCGTCATCTTCGGTGGCGTGGTCTATCATTTAGGAGAAAAGATGCGCTTTGATTTTAAGGGTCAAGAAATACTTCTCTTTGACCGCCATAGCGGACGATTAATCAGTCAAGGCAGATGTGATTTAATTTAATTTATCTTTAGAAAAGGTCTCTTTCGACAGAGACTTTTTTTATTGCATTTACCAATCATAAAAAGCGACTTTTTTCTAGATTATGATAGAATTAGGCTAAATAAGGAGCAAATAAATATGTATAAAATAGTTTTAGTTCGACACGGCGAAAGCGAATGGAATAAATTAAATTTATTTACGGGCTGGACGGATGTTGACTTATCCGATGTCGGAATAAAAGAAGCCAAGAATGCTGGAATTGTTCTTCAGACCAACGGGTATCAATTTGATTTATGCTTCACCTCGGTTTTGAAAAGAGCCATTCATACCGAGGAGTATATTTTAGACGCTTTAGATGAAAACTGGATTCCCGTAATTAAGACTTGGAAATTAAACGAACGCCACTACGGAGCCTTGCAGGGTTTAAATAAGGCGGAAACAGCCGCGAAGTATGGAGAGGCACAAGTGCAAATCTGGCGACGCTCGTTCGATGTGCGGCCACCCGAACTTGATCATGAGGCGGCCGAAAATTTGCATTTATTGCCCCAGTATCAGGCTGTTCCCTATGATCAGCTTCCCCTGGGGGAAAGTTTAAAAGATACGATAGCTCGGGTGGTGCCTTATTTTGAAGCAAAGATCAAGCCCGAGATAATAAACGGGAAGAAGGTTATTATTGTCGCCCATGGCAATTCGCTTCGGGCTTTAGTAAAATACTTTGAAAAACTTTCCGATGATGCCATCGCTGCCATTAATATTCCGACCGGAACTCCGCTGGTCTATGAATTGGATTCAGACTTTAACGTTCGCAGTAAATACTATCTTGGGGATGAAAAAGCGGTCGCTGAAAAAGAAAAAGCGGTTGCTAATCAGGGAAAAAAGATATAACTTTATGCTATAACGGAGGAAGATTCAATGGCATTTTACGCTTACTATTCGACCCCTCTTTCAGTTGATAAGCTTAATCGCATCGAAGAACCAATTCGGCTTTTTTCCTCGCGTGCAACGGCTTTACTGGAAGCGATTGGATATGCACATCCGACGATTAATGAAATAAGCGCTGATGTGATTGAATATCAAGAATCTTTTCCTAACGAATTTTTAAAATTATATCAAGGCAGAGGTTGTCGGATAAACAAAGTGCGATTAACCGAGAAAAATCAGAGCATATTAATGCCGGATAATGCCGTTGTTGAAAAAGAAGAAATAGCTGATATTCACTATGCACTTTCAAAGGAGATAGAAAAAGGAAAGATAGTTTTTAAAAGCTACTCTTCGCTTTCTAAACTCGAAGCCAAAAAAAATGAAATCGAAGTTGTGGGGCGAATATTAAAAAATAATTGGCATCGGAAGAAAACTTTGGAAGCGGCCTTTTATTATGCGCATTTTTCGCAGGCGATGGCCATCGCTAATCAAATGGATCCCAAAATATCTATCGGTAAGGAAGTGCTGGAAACCGAACGCCTACTTTTACGCGCCTTTCAAAACGAAGATCTGTCTGATTTATTTGCTTATGCCTCTAATCCGGAAGTGGGACCGCGAGCGGGTTGGGAGGCGCATAAGAGTCTAGATGAATCAAGAAAAATTCTCGATTTATTTATCAACGGAGACAAAACCTTTGCGATTGTGATGCGCGACACGGAAAGAGTTATCGGCTCAATTGGAATTGAGAAGCGCTCTTCTGATCTTGGTCAGGAATTCTACCGCGTTTCCTCAAAAGAGATCGGCTATGTTTTAGCCTATGAACATTGGGGTAAAGGTTTGATGCCAGAAGCGGTAAAAGAAGTCATAAAATGGTGCTTTGAAGAAAAAGGAATCGACATGCTCACCTGCGGACACTTCATAAGAAATAGTCAGTCGCAAAGGGTAATCGAAAAGTGCGGCTTCAGTTACTACAAAACGATCGAGTATCCAACCCAAAGCAACGGCATCGAAACAACAAAGCTTTATACATTAAGTAAGCGGGCGGGATAATATGCGAATTTTAAGAAAAGATAAAATAGGAATTGTTTTTAGTGGGGGCGGAGGAAAGGGAGCCTACGAGGCCGGAGTCTGGCAGGCGCTTCGCGAAAAGAAACTCGACCGGAACATCACCGGCGTGGCGGGGACTTCAATCGGAGGTTTGACCGCGATTCTTTTTGCGATGGATGATTTTGCTTCAGCGATGACTTTGTGGGAAGAAGCAAAAATTCAGGATAAAAATATGCCCTCCTTTCTTTCACTTCCCATTGCCAAAAACGTGGCCAAACGAGTCAGTGACAAGTTAACTCCCGAGGAAATGTATTCGGCTTTCGACAATTGGTTTCGGTCAAAGTTTTTGCGTTCCAAAAAGTTGGAACAGTTAATAAAAAGCCAGGTAGATAACGATGCTTTAAAAAAAAGTCCGCGCGTTTGCTTTGTTACTTGCCACGATTTGGTCCGCAAGGAAGTCGTTTATTATAATGTTTCGAAAATGGAGAAGGGCGACGATATCTATAAAGTCGTTCAGGCCACCGCCTCAATCCCGATTATTTTTCATCCGATAAAACTGGATAATCGACGCTTAGTCGATGGAGGAATCAGTGATAATACGCCGATTAAGCCGCTTTATGATGCCGGTTTTACAAAAATCATCGTTGTTAAACTCAAAAAAGAAAGCGATAACTATGACGAACTTTTTCCGAATGCAAAGATTTCTGTCCTTTATCCGAGCCAAGAGTTAGGCGGTTTTTTGGATGGTTCACTTAACTTTTATGCGTCATCAATTGATGAGAAGTGGTCGCAAGGTTATTTAGATATGCTGACTTTTATTAAAGAAAATCGAAAAATGTTCAAATGATATCGGGCAAAAAAGCACCTTTTTATCTAACTTTTTTCATTTGTAAATTTTGAAAGCGCTTTCTAATGGGCTATTTTTAAAAAAACAATTTTTTTTGTTGCAATAACCGATAGAATACACTTAAAAATTTATGGAGGGCATATTTTGAAAAAGAAATTTAGCAGTTTACTTCTTTTGGCGGCGTCACTACTTGTAGTTGCAAGTTGTGAAAAAGGTGGAACATCTAGTTCACCAAGTGACAGCGCCAGCGAATCGTTGTCGGAGAGTTTAGACGGAACTTCCTTATCAGAAGGAACTTCTGAAGTAGAACTTGTCGTCCCCGAAGCGGGTGAGACCTTTTCGGCTACCTGGCCATCAGCCGCGATCAATTCGGTTTTAGGCGGGGTTGAAGTGGTTGTGCCGGCGTTTTCTTCGCCATCGGGCTTTGCCTATTTGACGGTTGAAGATGATTCGGGCGACTATGTTTACATTCATACTTTATTTGACGAGACGGGTGAAGACGTATATTCGGCCGTTTTAACCGGTTCCGGATGGGCGGTCGATGATACCCAATATGATGATTATGGTTTAGTGGCGATTGACAGCACAGAATCTGTGGCTGTTCAGTTCTATCATTACGCGGGTGAAATCGTTTTTATGGTCTTCTTAGTCCCTGAGGAGGAAGAAGAACCAATTATTGAATCAGCCACGTGGCCAGCGGATGCCATCGTCGAATTACTTGGCAGTTCAGTTTCCGTTCCCGCCTATACGGGTGAAGGGCCTTTCTTTTATGCGGTTTTGGAAGACGATTTTGGAGAATATCTCATGGTTTATGCCGAGGCTGATTCAACGGCAAGTGAAGATGGTTATGTTACGCTCTTAGAGACGGCCGGATGGACAGTTGATGACAGTTATTATGATGATTATGGCTATTTTGCCGATGATGCCACCGAAAGTGTCGAAATTCAATTCTACTACTGGGATGGTATTATCGTCTTCTACATCTACGCTTTATAATTTGCAGTAAGAATAAGGATTAATCAAATTGATTAGTCCTTTTTTTATACCCAAAGGTTATAATACAAGCAAAGGAAAAATATATATGGATGTGGAAGAAGCGATGTTCAAGCGGCGAAGTGTTAGACAATTTACCGAAGAAAAAGTCGAGGAGCAACAAATAGATAAGCTCCTGCATTTCGCGATGAGCGGTCCCTCTGGCTTAAATCGGCAACCATGGGAATTCTATGTTGTAAGCGATGAAAACATCAATAATCAGATTATTGATGCCGGACGCTTTAGCAAACATCATAGTCCCCTAAAAATTATTGTCGCCGGCAATACGCAGCGGGCGCTGCCTTTGAAGATGAAGCAAATATGGATTCAAGATTGCTCAGCCGCGATTGAAAACATTTTACTTGGAGTTACCAGTATGGGGCTTGGGGCTTGCTGGGAAGGAGTTTATCCGCAAGAAAGATTTGTCGAACGAATTCGGAGTATATTGAATCTTCCTTCTCATATTATCCCCTTAGCGGTTCTATCCATCGGGCATCCTAAAAACGAAGTTGTCCCGCGGGATCAATATAACAAAAAATACGTTCATTTTGTGGGTGAAGAAAATGAAACTGACTAAGCGCGTGGTTTTAACAACCAGCATATCAGTAGCGGCCGGTGTTACCCTTGTACTGGCAAGCTTGGCTTTATTGCTGCCGCGCTCATTATCGTCTTTAATCAATCGTAAAGAAATAAGTGCCATCACTTATGTTAATGGTCAGGGAGAATATTTTCTTCCAAGTGAAGCCTACGATGATTTTTTTGTCAGTATTAAGAAAATAAAATTCCAGGTTCAATACGGTCCGACCTGTAATTGTATTAGCTCATATAGTCTGAAACTATATTATATGGACGGTAGCGAAGGATGGATAAACGGATATTACTATAATCTTAATCTTTTTAGCAACCAGGCAGCGACAGCAATCAAATTTGTGCAGGGTGATATATCGAATCTTGAACGCTTTTTTATTCTATAGAAGGCACAATATATCTTTATAAACTATTTATTAAAGCAACGCTTGCTTATTAATGATTACCGATAGATTATTTTCACTAAATAATTGAAAATTGTATATAATGGGTCTATGAAAAAAGAAAAAAGTTGCGGAGCGGTTTTATACTTTCGTAGTAAAGATAGAATCTTGTTTCTTATCGAGAAAATGAACAAGGGGCATTACGCCTTGGTAAAGGGTCACGTTGAAGGTGAAGAAACGGAAGTAGAGACGGCATTAAGGGAGATAAAAGAAGAAACCGGTCTTGATGCGAAAATTGATACTTCCTTTCGGCTTGAAACGGAGTATGCTCCCGCAATTGGAGTCATGAAAAAAGTGGTTTATTTTATCGGTGAACTTATGAGCCAAGAGGCGATTCCTCAAGTTGAAGAAGTAAAAGAGATTTTATTTTTGCCTTTTGCGGAGGCGTATTCGATATTGACTTATGAAAACGATAAAAGCATTTTAAAAGCCGCGGCCGGATATATGGATGAGAGCGAATAAATAAAAATGATGGCATTACGGTTTTTTAAAAGAAAGACTTTAATTGAGGCAACGTTATTATTGCCTTTATTGATTGGTGGCTGCTCATCAAAAATTGACGGGCCATCTTTTTCGGGAGCGAAAATAACGCTTGATGCCAACAGTTATGGCGTCAGTGAGAATATTGAAATACCTAGTAACGAAGAATTTGACCAAAAACGGACGGCTAAAGAATCATTTATTCTTTATTATTACAATGCATTATGCCCTCATTGTGTTCAGTTTTCGCCTATTGTTGAAGCTTTTTCCCGTCAAGAGCAAATCGCTATTTATAAGCTTTCTTCCTCGCTGGTTGATTATAGTGATTACATTGGAAAAGTGTCGCCTCAAATTCCCAGTATCATCATATTTTCTCAAGGTGAATTGCTATCCCGGCTTGATCCGGTAGCAGAAGAAGATGAAGTATATTATCAAAATGTAATGAATTTCCAAGTTTGGATATATACTTTTGTTACTAAAAAACCTTAATTTTTTTGACTAAAAATATTGTTTTTAAATAATAAAAGCCGAAAAAAGCCAATATTTTTCTTATTGTGTTTTTTTCTTGCTTAACAAAAAAGTAAATAATGGTAAAATATGGCTAGGAAGTTACACAAAATGGAACCTATATTTATCAAAAAGCCCTCTTTTGCCGTCATCGGAAAAGAAGGCTCAACCATCGACGGAGACGGATTCGTTGAGAATCTATGGCAGTCAATGAATGTTGATTTCGACAAGATTTTTCGTTTAGTCAAAACCGATGAAAAAGGAAATACGGCCGGTATTTGGGGACTGATGAGCAACTTTGATCGCTCACTTAAGCCGTGGACGGATTTTAAAGACGGACTTTATTTAGCGGGAGCGGAAGTTGAGTTAGATGTCGAACCTCCCTCCGGCTGGAAAAAATGGATTGTCCCAAGCGCAGAATATCTTGGCTTTAAGGTGGAAAATAATTATCAAGACACATTTAAAAAAGGACTTGATTATTTAAAAGCTCATAATTTCTCACTGGTGATGGCGGTTTTTGATTTTCACAAAATGGATGAAAATGGTCAATTATATATCATGTTTCCCGTTTCAATTATCGCCTAATTAACCGCATATTTATCGTGGTATTGCATTTTTAAATTCAAGAACTGCTCCAACTCCATCAGTACATGATATAGATGGGCCCGCTTTTCAAATTCATCCCGCGTAGTGGGCAAATTTTCATCGCGAAAACGCATTAAAAGCTTGTTTAATTCTTCCTTTAAAAAGGCGGCATAGTTTTCTTCACCGATATTTCCTTCAAATGTCGACAAATAATCGAGGATCATTTCCTTTTCCCTGATGCGGTCGACACCGTCAAGCGTGGCCGCGATCCGTTTTAAAATCGAAATCTGCTCTTTGCGCATGGCTAGATAATCTTGGCGGCGAAGGGCATAGGGAAACAGATGATTTTCGATATCCTGAATAAGATTTTTTTCGGCTTGCAACAGGTAATTATCGATTTGCTGAAAATCAACCTTCCGACTATGCGCGACCTGAACTAGAAGGTCATTGAGTTTTTGATCGACCATTTTAATGGTGCTCTGCACCTGTTTTTTGAGCGGAGGGGTGATTAAATTTAAGGCAAAGGCGATAGCTACCGATACGAGAACAATATATAAGGCATTGTAAACTTTTGTTGGATCTTGATTTATATATAGATGCGAAATAACAACCAGCGATGATGGCAACCCCTTTTCTATATTTAAAAGAAAACTCAAGGGAATAAAAATAATCACAAGCAGGGCAAGAGTATACACGTTGATGTTTAGTAAAGAGAAGATAGCTACTGCCAGTAAGAGGCCAATTGTCGCATCTATGAGCCGCTTTAAGGAATTAAGAAAGGTTGGTTTGCGACTAACTTCAAGATTTAAAACCACAAAAACCCCGGCGGTATAGTAATAATCAAGATGCAGGAGGTCGGCGATGATAACACCGAGTAAAAAACCTATTATCATCTTGAAGAGCAAAAACAATTTAATTTTCATATGTCTCCTCCTGGATTAATTATATTTTTTTATAAGAAATTCACCAAGCAAAATGGTTTATAAGCATTTAGATTCTCAATTGCCTGCTTTTGGTTATAATAGTAGTGGAAGCAAGGTAGCGTGTATGCAAAGATATCGTTGTTTGGTTTGTGGTCAAATACTTGATCGTCCAGATTTTTGCATCTACTGCGGTGCAGGACGCGACCAAATCGTTCCACTGGAAACGAACGCTAAAAGTGATAAGAAATTACGTTATAAGTGTCTCGTTTGCGGAGCGATTATCGATAATCCTGACCATTGCCCGGTTTGTGGGGCAACCAGCGACCGAATTGTTTTACTTGAGGAGGATAATTAAACATTATGGCTGAAGGAAAAAAGTATCGTTGTCTAGTCTGCGGAGCAATCATTGATAATCCCGACTATTGTCCATTCTGTGGAGCAACTAGCGAGAATATTGTTCCCTATGACGAAGAAGAAGATAAGTAACAATTAGGGGTTTCGTTATCGGAACCCTTTTTGTTTACGCAAAATAGTGATAGAATAACGCAAACAAGCAAAAAAGAGGTAAAAAAGATGAAAATTCGCTTTATCAACGCGCGTCTGCTTACGATGAACCAAAACGAAAATGTTACTTTTGGCGAACTGGAAGTAACCGATAATCATATTTCATATATTGGAGAAGAACGCAAGAACATCAATATTGAATTCGATCGCCAAATTGATTGCCAGGGTAACGTGTTGATGCCGGGCTTCAAAAACGCCCATACGCATAGTGCGATGACTTTCCTGCGCTCGTTTGCCGATGATCTTCCTTTGGAGGATTGGCTGCATAAGGCGGTATTTCCCGCCGAAGCCCACCTGACAAAAGGAGATGAGTATCATCTTTCCAAAGTTGCGATTGCCGAGTATCTTACGAGCGGAATAACCGCCGCATTTGATATGTATTATAATCCATTAGAAACGGCTCGTGCTGCCAGCGACTGCGGTTTTCGCATGGTGTGTCTTGGCACGGTGACTTCATTTCGCGAATCCGTGGATGATATGGTATCCGCTTATCGAATTATCAATGGTAGCAAAAATAGCCTGGTAACTTACCGGTTGGGTTTCCACTCGATTTATACGACGACCCGGGAAATATTAGCGGAATTATCCAAGGCGGCGCATAAACTTAAAACGCCAATATTTACGCACACTTCGGAAACGGAAGTTGAAGTAAGAAATTCTTTGGAAAAGAATCATCTCACTCCGCCGGCCTATATTGAGAGTCTGGGTCTATATGACTACGGCGGCGGTGGTTTTCATTGCGTGCATATGCAAGACGAAGATTTTGAAATCTTTAAGCGGCATAAATTATATGTGGTTACCAACCCGAGCAGCAATACAAAATTAGCCAGTGGAATACCCGAAATTCAAAGAATGATCGATGAAGATATCCCCGTTGCCATCGGAACGGACGGTCCAGCCTCGGGAAACTGTCTTGATTTTTTCCGGGAGATGTTTTTGGTCACGGGTCTTGGCAAATTAAAGACGAAAGATGCCTCGGCGGTAAAAGCAACCGATGTGATCAAAATGGCAACCGTCAACGGTGCCTTAGCCATGGGATTGGATGATGCCGATGTTCTCGCCGTTAATAAGAAAGCGGACATTATCATGATTGATCTGCATCAACCCAACATGCAGCCGATTAATAATATCGTCGATAATATCGTTTATAGTGGCTCAAAACAAAATGTTAAGCTGACGATGATCAATGGGAAGATACTATATGAGGACAATAAGTTTTTTCTCGATGAAAGCATCGAGGAAATATATCGTAAAGCGCAGGAAATAACTGACCGAATAAAACGGGATATGAGGCATGATTAAAGAGTATTGGTGGGAGAAGAGTGGTTTAGACTCGGATGAACTACACCGCATTGAAAAAGAAGCCCGCTATGAGAACTTAGAGGCCTTATTAGCTTTGGCCAGTTTTTATCATC
This sequence comes from Bacilli bacterium, assembly GCA_035326105.1. Classification (NCBI taxonomy): domain Bacteria; kingdom Bacillati; phylum Bacillota; class Bacilli; species Bacilli bacterium. Next base: position 334,002 of record DAOKYO010000002.1, on the reverse strand, counting down.
GCGGGGCATATAACTATCCGCAGGATGATAAAAAAGCAATGCGCTATATGGATGAAGCGATGGCTAAGCACTATCCACAGGCCTTTTATATGTATGCGGAATGGCTTTTGGAACAGCCCAGCCTAAATGAAGGCGTCTACTATAAGGCGCTGAAGTTTTTCGAACGTTCCGCTAATCTCGGTTACGGGCGAGCCATGGCTAGAATCGGGCATTTCTTTCTCTATGGTTTGGGGGTGAAAGTCGATTATGTTCAAGCAGAAAAATGGCTTTTAGCCGCTAAATCGCATTTTGCAATTGATGATTTAACCACGCTTGGAAAGCACTATCGCGAACTAAATCGGGATAAAGATGCCGAAAATGTTCTTTTGGCAGCGCAAGAATATCAAAATTTTCTTTAGAAAAGGGGTTTACTCTTTACATATTTAGTAAAATATTTAAAAATAGTACCGTGGTAAAATTATGGATATAAAATTTGACGAGAAGTTTTCAACTCTTGAAAGCAGTCGCTTAAAATCTTATGAAGATTATAAAAAGAAAATGAAGGTCGGGATAATTCTTATTGTTATCGGAGCACTTCTGTTGATAATCGGCTTTTTTGCTTATGGAAATTCGCCTATTGCCTCCGTCCTAGTATTTATCGGAATTCCTCTGGTGGTGGTAGGGTCAGTTTTCTCCGGTATGGCCGCGAAAATTAATTCCGATTATTCCAAAAAGATTAAACTGACACTGCTTGAGAAGATTATCGATGAAGTATACGGAAAAGCCATTTACCGGATGAACTCGCACATTGAAATCAATCAGATGATGAAAACCGGCCTATACTCGCGTCCCGATCGCTATCGGGGAGAAGATTATATAAGCGGCACCTTTGAAAATGTCAGTTTCGAGACCAGTGAAGTAACGCTTGAGCGCCGAGTTCAGCATACGGACGGCAAGGGACATACCTACACCACATATGAAGCTTATTTTTCCGGACAATATTATGTATTTCGGTTTCCGCGCGTTTTTAATCAGACAATCACCATTCGCGAGGGCTTTAATCTTTCTCTCTTCAATATGGATGGTCTTAAGAAGATCGAAACGGAGAGTATGGCCTTTAATAAGAAATTCAGTACGCGCGCTAATGATGAGCAATTCTTCTTTTATATTATGACCCCCTTATTTATGGAGCGCCTGATGCAAATTGAGGCGGGAAATAAAGGCTCAATCGCGGTGTATTTACATGAGAATGAATTGCATATTGGTCTGGACTCGCGTAAAAACAAACTGGAATTTTCGATTAAGTCGCCTCTGACCAAGGAAGGGTTAGCCCCGATTATTAATGATGTTTCATTTATGGCCCGAACGATAGATGATTTGCGTTTATCGTCGAATAAATTTCAATTACCTGAAGGAGGTATTTAAGAATGAGTGACCCACTAAAGATTATCTTAGCTGTTGTTGGTGTTATTTTGGTTTTGCTCTTGTTCTTCGCTATTTGGTACATTTCCGTACTCAATGATTTAAGAAGAATGAAAGTAAAGATTGATGAGAGTGAATCATCAATCGATGTGGCTTTAACCAAGAGATTTGATCTATTGACAAAAATGGTCTCGGCGACCAAAGGCTACGCCAAGCATGAGCAGGAAACACTTGAAAAAGTTGTTGCTATGCGGCAACCGGGAAGCACGGCTTCAATCAAGGAAAAGAGTGAGTTTGCCAATGAAATTACCCGCGGACTTAATTCCTTAAATGTCGTCGTCGAACAATATCCGGATTTAAAAGCAAATACGACCTTTTTGAAATTGCAGGATGCCAGTATGGAAGTTGAAGAAAATCTTCAAGCCGCTAGACGTTTTTACAATTCCAATGTGCGTATTTATAACCAAAAAGTAGTTGTGTTCCCTTCAAACTTCGTTGCTAAGCGGCGGGGATTTGTCGAACGTGACTTCTTTGAAGCGGAAGAAGCCAAACGGGCCGATGTTAAATTCGATTTCTAAGTGTTGATAACAACCGACAAAAGTAAAGGCCCAATCGGGCCTTTTTCTTTTTATAATCCTTGCATATATTTTTGATTGTGCTATTATATACAAGCGTAATCGCGGGGTAGAGCAGTTTGGTAGCTCGTCGGGCCCATAACCCGGAGGTCGGAAGTTCAAATCTTCCCCCCGCAACCAATAAAAATTAACACCCTTCGGGGTGTTTTTTATATTCCCTAACAGAATCCTTATGATTATTTTATTATCTTGCTAGAACCCTAACAGTAATTTTTTTATATATACCTTTTTATTGTCATTTTATAAGATATATCTTCAAAATTTAGTTGCCACTTGCTTTTTTTCTAATTCTTCACTCCGGTGTATTGAAGTCGCTCACGTAAATAGATATAATTCTTACTAGGAGGATTATGAAAATGGATGATAAGTTATATGAAAAATTAAAAGGGTCTAAAACCGAAAAAAACTTGCATGAAGCTTTTGCTGGTGAGTCAATGGCCACGAACAAATACTTCTATTATGCTGGCGTTGCCAAGAAGGCAGGTTATGAACAAATTGCCGATTTATTCTTAGAGACCAGTGGAAATGAGCGTGAACACGCTGAATTATGGTTTAAGTATCTTCACGGAGGAACCAAAGGCATTATGCCCGATGTCTTAGAAGATGCGGCTGCTGGTGAACATTACGAATGGACGGATATGTATGATCGGTTTGCTAAAGATGCTGAAGCGGAGGGCTTTTTAGAGATTGCTGCTAAGTTTAAAGGTGTAGCGGCGATTGAAAAGATTCATGAGGAACGCTACCGGAAACTCGCTTCCAACATTAAGGAAGGCATTGTTTTTGTTCGCGATGACGTCGTCGTTTGGAAATGCCGGGTTTGTGGCAATATCCATGTCGGCAAGTCCGCTCCAAAAATTTGCCCGGTTTGCGGTCACGAACAATCCTATCAAGAATTGCGCGCTACCAACTGGTAATTAAAAAATGCACACCCTTGTTTAAAGCGAGGGTGTGTTTTTTTATTGACTAAATCGGTAATTTTGCCGGATATCGGTTTAAACGTTCTTCAATTAAAAAAGATTTCATTCAAACAAGTTTTTCAATGAAAATTAGGCTTGATTTTTGCTGGCTATTCATAGATAATATAAAAGCGCAATTGCACTGGACTAGTGGTGTAGCGGTTAACATGTCTCCCTGTCACGGAGAAGATCGAGGGTTCGATTCCCTTCTAGTCCGCCATGATTGTGGCCCGGTAGCTCAGCTGGTAGAGCAACGGACTGAAAATCCGTGTGTCGCCGGTTCAACCCCGGCTTGGGCCACCATCCCAGCGCTTAAACGAACCAATTGTTGGTTCGTTTTTTTCTTTTCGGATAATATCCTCTTTCATTTCAACAAAAGTGACAACATCACTATTGCTCACATCAAAGGACATATAAATTATTACTTTATCGTTAAAACAATATATTGAGTTAATAAAATAATCTACAGCATTTCTGGTAATTTTTTCTTTATCTTTGAATAAATCATTTATCCAAGATTTTAAAAAAATCTTATCATATACTTTTCTATTTTCTAGAATATTTATCTTTTCGATTTGACTATCAATGTTTTTAATTTTATCACTTAGTACAATCGACTCTTCGTTCAGTCGCTCTTTAATTACACTGCTTGCATCCAAATAATTTGAAACAATTTTATCAAGTTGACTTTCTAATCTTTTTTTCTCTTGCTTTAATGAGGTTAAACTCGTTTCATTAAGCTTATTCTTAAAACTCTTAATAATTTCATCTATGACATAATCCAATGTTTTATCTTGCGTCACATAATCTATAACGTGATTTAAAACACAATCTTCTATAAAGTCCTTTCTAATAGGCTTCAGTTCACACTTATTGCTTTTGCACTTGTAATATCTATACTTATTACCATTTTGTGAAGAGCCTGACATCCCTGTAAGATTCATACCGCAATAGCCGCAGAATATTTTTCCTGTCAAAAAATATTCTGCACCTTTATTTCTCGGATTGGGTTTTGTACGCTGCATTTTTCTCTCTCTTTCTCTTTTGGCTTGATCAAATAAATCATCACCAATTATTCTTGGAAACATATCAGTAATTATATTATTGGAAAAAGGATCTCGATATAATCCAACATACTTTGTATTCTTTATTAAATCACTTATGGTGCTTGCTTTAAATTTTCTTCCCCGGTTTGTTATTCCATTAGAGTGTAAAAGGTATATAATATCTTTTATTTTTCTTGCATTTGCATATTCAGTAAAAATTTTTTTTACAATTTCTGCTTCTGAATAATCAATAGAGTACTTTTTATCAATAACTTTATATCCAAGCGGTGTTCTACCACCGATTGTCTTTTTTTTAATTAAATTTTCTTTCATTCCTCTAACTGTTTTTTGAGCCAAATCTCTGCTATAAAATTCTGCGGCAGTATCTAAAATACCTTCCATAAACAAATCAGATGGCCTGTTGGTTATTTCTGGTTCTGTCGCTGATAGCAATCTAACTCCATTGTTTCTCAATATAAACTTATTATTCATTGAGTCTCGTCTATTTCTAGCAAAGCGGTCATACTGATAGACTATTACAACTTCAAAAAGATTCTTACTTGAATCCTTTATCATTCTTTGAAACTCTAGTCTATTATCATTTGTTCCACTAGCCGCACGATCTATATAATTGTTTACAATTTTAAAATCATTTTCTTTCGCAAAAAGATTGCAAATTCTTAGTTGGCCTTCAATTGATTGTTCGCTTTGTTTGCTTGACGAAAAACGAGCATAAATAACAGCTTTAATCATTGTCGCTATTAATATTGCTTTCTTGTAACTTTTGAAGCTGCAATAGATCTCTTACATATTTATCAACTTTATCTTTGTTTTCTGATGTAAGCTGATTATAGAAACGAATAATAGGTGTATCATCAAGCGCACTACCTTGCTCAACTGTACCATTAACTAAATAAAAAGGTGTCGTCTTTAGTGCATCCGCAAGTGGCAACAAAACTTCATAAGACATTTTTTTTATGGAATCCGTCTCGTATCTATAAATAGTGGATCTATCAACATCTAAAATTTTCGCCAACCTTTCTATCGACATATTTATAGCAATTCTTCTTTCTCTTATTCTTTTTCCTATACTTACTGAACTATTATTTTTCATAATTTTATTATATCTAATTGTTGCATATTTGCAATTATTTTCGCGTATTTGCATTATAAGTATTGACTATTGCATACTCGCAACATAATATAATAGTGCATATATGCAACATAGGGAGAAAGCAAAAAATGGATGAAAAGGCATTAAAAGTTCTTTTGGCAAAGAAGGGAACAACTATTAAAGATGTTTGCGTGGCTATAAAAATGGATCCAAGCACCTTTTATAGAAAAATAGGAAAAAGCGGAAAAAGTTTTACTGTAGGTGAAGTTCAGGAAATATCATATTTTCTTAAAATGAGTGATAAAGAATTTATGAGTATTTTTTTTGAAAATAGTATTGCGAGTATGCAACATGGCAAATAATGAGCATGAGCACCAAATCTTAAAACTTTTTGCATCTTTTCTTTTTGAAAAATTATTAGAAGACACAGATGCTCTGAATAAAGTTACAAAAAGCAAAAATGAAGAGGGCAAAAAATGACAAAGTATTATTATTGGACTAAAACGAAGGCTGATTTTTGGAACACTCCAGAAACGAAAGCCTTACTGTCGGAATCTAATGGATCCGATTACATTGTAATATATTTAATGCTAATTTCATTAACTATAAATTCCAACGGAATTTTAGTTGAAAAAGTGGGAGAAATTGAGAGAAATTTTACTCTCGATTTTATTCAAAGAGAATGCAAATTCTTTTCGCTTTCAACAGTTAAAAAAGCGTTAAGTTTACTACAAAAAATAAAACTCATCCAAAAAGATGAAAAAGGCTTTTTGTCAATCACAGATTATAAAAATCTTGTTGGTCATGAAACCGATGCGGCTATGAGAATGAGAAAGTCACGCACAAATGCGCGTAACAGCGTTACAACAAAAGAGTGTAACAATGTTACCGCGGACGGGTGTAACAATGTTACACAAGAGATTAGAGATATAGAGAATAAAGATATAGATAACTCACTACGTTCGTTATCTTTAAAGAATGATAAAACTGATAAAACTGATAAAACTGATAAAACGGGCGTCGCTATTGCGCCCCCGAACTTTTTTAAACATGTTTTAACGGCGTTCTTGGTCAAGGAAAAATACATAGAAGCGGACGACATTGACATCCCTCTTTATGATGAATTCTTTTTTAAACTGCAAAAAAAATATACTTACCAAAATATAGTAACCGCGCTTAGATATTTTGTTTCGGTTTCAAGTGATAAAAAAATTCAAGATAAATTCCATTACCTTGAACAATCGGTTGTCGAAGCTCTTCAGAGAGACTATTCAATCACTATGAACGATATTTTGAATAAGGGCGAATCGCTTTTTGAACCTGATTACTATACCAAGATCCTTATTGATGAAGGATTTATAAAAGTCGATGATCTTGACATACCGCTTTTTAACAATCTTCTAAATCCACTTTTTATGCAAACAAATAATCTGCAAGGCCGCGAAGAGGTGAAACAGCATCTTATTGATTTTGCCCGCTCCTCTAAAAGGTCGGAAAAAAATAAGTTAATGGCCTTGAAGAACTTTCTTTTGCAAATCTATCCGGCTAATTACCTGGAGGTCTCAAAATGATTAGAAAAAAAATATTGCAAGAATTTTTCCTTGCCAAGATGAACGGGAAGAAAAATTGGGAGTTAAGAAAAGAAGACGATTGTGTGTTTAAAGCGGGCGATATTATTCAATACGATGAAGTTAACCCGCAAGGATTATTAACCGGACGCTACATGATTGCCCGAATAGTCTATGTTTTCCATGGCCCATTTCCTGGACTGGACGCATCATATTGCATTTACTCCGATCAACTTATAGAAGACGAAGGATGTGATAAAAATGCTTAAAGGAAGATCGCAGAAACTTTACGAACTGCTTAAACGGCAAAATAAAGCCGTTTGGCTGTCACAAGAGGAGATAAGCAAGATTATACCTGAATATCATTTTTACCCGCTTACGGTGGGTGGAACCAACAAATGCGCGGCGATTGGTAACGATGTTCAAGCAATCAACAATGATCCTGATGTGACGGAAGTGATAATCACAAGAGTCTATCACTATAAAATTGCCACTTTAGATGAAGCGCGAGCATATCTTATCCGACTTAATCAAATTATCAAAAAACGTGCGCACCGTGCGAACGCGATTGAAATAAAAATCAAGAGAAAAGAGGAACTAAATGAAGTTAAAAACATACGTTAAACGAGAAGATGGAACATGTTTAGATTGTTCTTTTAACAAAGACGGCAATCTCTATGTTATTGAAAAAATTGTTGTTCAACGAGGCATGCAAAATCAAAAAGCCAATGAAGTCATAATTTTTGGCATTCCCAAAAATAAGATAGAAAGTTATTTAAGAAATACAAAATCACGAATCGTTTTAAGAACCGAAATCGAAGGAGAAATCAAGAATGTTTAAAATCAACAACATAAAAGAAATCCTGTATGAATACAATTTTGAGCTTGTCGATTCCTATAATTCTTCAAATGCCTTCTGCGGATATTCAATAAAAGAAATCGACATTGAATTAACGGCAGGAATCATCTACCAATCAGGAGTTCCCGAGATTATCCTGGAAATCTTGAAGAAGCAAAAAGAAACACCGAGATTAAAAAAATATGTTTTTAATCCAATTCGTGAAGATGAATTGGCAATAGTTAAGGGCTTTTATAAGGCGTTCAGAAAAGAGGGCATTCGCAAAAAGCGCCTGAAATGTCGACAGTTAGATTTATTCGCTGCGGTTGCCGATTATGAAACAAACATTGAAAGGGAAAAGATATGAAAAAAAAGAAAACCAGTAAGGATTACATTCAAGATCTAGCAAACGAAATCATAATGAAGCTCAAAAGTTTAATTAAGGAAAATGACGAGTTAATTGATAGCGCCAAAAAAAGAGCAGCGATTGATAAGAAATTCTCCGATTATGACAAAGGTTATCTCGACAGCCTGATACAAACGCAAAAAGCAATCGAGGATCTAATGCCATGATGATCGCTTTACTTATAGTCCTAGGAATTATTGTTCTATTCGTTTTAGTTGGCGTATTAAGTTGTCTTCGTCTTTCCGGGTTAATATCCCAGGATGAAGAGAAAAGAGAAGTAGAAAATGACAAAAACGCGAATCGTATTTAACGGCTGGAATCGAAGTAAATCTCCAGCTGTTAAATCGAAAATTCAAATCGTGGGGTTAATCCAAAAAGAGACAGAGAAAATGATTGTTATTTTGGGCCACACTGAAGACGAAAAAATCGATTGTGTTTTTAACATAAAAAAATCAAACATTACCGAAAGAGAGGACAAAATTAAATGACATATGAAGAGGCTAAAAAATTAAAGAATGGACAATATATCCAAGTCAATGTTTGCGGAGAGTGGGTAGATGCACTCTTCGTCCTTTATACGACGTTCTTTCAAAATGATATTGGAATTTATGCGGTTCATATGGAGTTTGACACTACTCTTTGGGAACCGACTGGTATTTATGGAACTAAAAACTATTTTGCTTTAGACGAAGTAAGACTTCCAAAAGGAATAATTAAATGCAAAAAATAATCAAAGATACAAATTATCTAATTACTACATCTGGAACTATTGTTGATCATAATGGAAAAGAGCAGAGACTTTGTGACGATGGACGCGGCTATTTAAAATTTAATATCAAAAAAACGGATGGCACAAAGAGATCTGTTAAGGTTCATCGCCTAGTAGCACAAGCTTTTATTCCTAATCCAGATAACTTGCCAGTGGTTAACCATATCAATGGCGATAAATATGATAATCGCGTTGAAAATCTCGAATGGACTTCGATCAAAGGCAACACAAATCACGCTTTAAATCTACATGGTGGAAAATTTCCAACCATGCAAATAGCGGTCATTGGCAAACGCGGTCAAATAAAAAGTGTCTTCAGTTCAATTGGACTTTGCGCGAAGGCACTTGAATTAGATTATCGTGGTTTGCGCTCCGCCATTGAGAAAAAAACACGATACAAAGGACATTTATTTGTCCCTTGTGCAATTAAAATCGAAAGGTTAGGGAAATGAAATGGTCAAAACAACCAAAATTAGCGTTGAAATTTTAAAGAAAACAGCGACTGGGCTTGTTATCCCCCTCGATGAAGGGGAAGAATGGGATTTGGTTTATGCTCGTCTATATAGGCGCGTGAAAAATAAGAATATTCTCGAATTATCCGATGGAACTACCCTTATTGATGTTTCCGGGCGCTGCAAAGGCCAAAACTACATTATGTATATTACAGCAAAAAGGCTAAGCAGTTACCAGGCTAAACTGCTTCAAAATTGAGGTGTAAATGATGAAATGTAAATATTGCAAATTATGCAAAAGCAAAAAATGTATAACAATCTCCCCGGGAATTTGCTCGCAAATGGCGATTAAAGAAAAGATTGTTTTTGAAAGTAAGGTGACCGGAATAAAGGCTCACATTATTTTCGATTCAACTTTAAACTCGACTTTTACCTTAGAATACAATCTATTTTCAAAAGATCCTTTTAATAAAGAAACAAGAATATTTAATATCTCTCACTGGAACTTTCTAAACTATTACCAGTTAGCGAAAGGAAATTTATGACTAAAAATGTATTGGATCCTTGCTGCGGTGGAAAAATGTTCTATTTCGACAAATCAGATTCTCGCGTTTTATTTTGCGATATTCGTGATATAGAAACGACTTTATGCGATGGTAGGCAATTCGCTGTCAAACCCGATATGATTGTTAATTTTGCGGATATGCCCTTTAAAAGCAATGAATTTAAATTAGTTGTTTTTGATCCACCACATTTAACGAGAAATACAGGCAATCGCAAATCTAATATTGAATATGGAACACTGCATCCTACTGGTTATCAGCAAATAAAATACGGATCTCTTTACGGAGACTGGCGTGAAATGTTAAAAAAGGGTTTTAGCGAATGCTTTCGAGTTCTTGAACCGGGGGGGAATTTTAATTTTTAAGTGGAATGAGACTGATATAAAGGTCAGTGAAATTCTTAAATTAACAAATGAAAAACCTCTTTTTGGTAATAGGAGCGGTAAGCGTTCTTTAACTCATTGGATAGTTTTTATGAAAGGAAGTGATTAACTTGAAAAATCTAGCAGCTGATGAATCTAAGACTTTTTTAACTCGCTATAAAACTTTTTCTAATATTGATGAACATATTTCTAGAAATGTTTATCAGCAAGTTAGTAAATTTTCTTACGAATATCCACAACTCGGATCTATTATTTACAATCGCTATATTCTTGGTTACGATTGGAAAAAAGTGGCCTCAAGCTTATATTTATCTACTGATAGAGTTAAGCATTTGCACGCTGAAGCTCTAATAAAATTTAGACCTTATATTTCCTAAATTTATAGATTTTAATCTATATAAATGTTAATAACCATATCCATCGAAAAAAAAGAAAAAAGCGCCATTTACGCAGTAATGGCGCGCTTTTTTTTCGCTATTACGTGTATTAACTATGTTTACCTATAAAAGACAGCACTTTTCAGCACTCGCACCTGTGCTAATGTGAAATTAAAGATAAAGGAAAGGAGACAGACCATGGGCAATCAGACGTTTAAACCAATCAAAGACTTTACAGAAGATGAATTAAACAATCTTCCCATGGCCGATCTCCAGGTCATTGAAGAACGCAAAAATGGAGTTAACCACTACCTAGCCACTTTCAACATCGGTCCTATGAATATCATCATCCCAATGAAACGCGACGATGCCGAACTAATAGCTTCATCTATCGCACTCGACTACGTTCCTAAACGGATGAAAGCGGCATTGCACATCCGGCTCACAAAAGGTATCCGCAGGAAAGGCTATCATGCAGGTCAAGAAATGAAGTATCTAGTTGAAATTGTTGTTGCCGGGACCTTTACCGCGAGCACTTATCTCTCGGATAAGCAAAAGTTCACAATCTCCCGGTATCAAGACCTGGATGAGTTGTTTATTGATGTTGATCACAAGGATAAACTCACCGACCAACAACGACTTATCATTGATGGCATTGATGAGGGTAATACAAAATCATGATGGAAGAGATTAAAAATGAAAAAGGCATATCCAAGATTACCCGGATACGATTGATTCTAATTGTCGCATTGGGAGTTCTTGGAGCGCTGATCATATTCTTTAATTTAAACAACCTGTTCAATTGGTTTGAAATTCTACCCGCGATTAAGGAGCATTTATGAAACGAAAAAATGAAAGCGATGTTGGAACAATATACTATGTTGATCCTCGTCACCTGGTTACGCCACAAAACTGGTCAAACTATGTTAAGACGAAAGGAGTAAAGGCTAGTAATAGTCGGCCAGTTGCGGTTGTTAAAACTGTCACTCAGTACGCTCAAATCTCTGAAATCACTAGCAAAGCAACTAGCAAACAAATTGCCAGTAAGCAAAGAGTTCCATTAACTAAGACTTATCCGAATAGGAAAAAAGATAGCTATATTAACACAGAAGTAGTTTCTAAAAGCCAATTGACAAATAGTCGATTTAAAGTAGGAGAACATCCATTGGATGTAGTAAACAAAGCAAAAAAAAGAATTCATTCTGATGATTTGAAAGAGTACTATAAGGCGCGAAAATCAAGGGGATGGAAATAAAAAAAGAGTTCATCGTAATCGATGAACTCATCGCTAGCATAATTGTTAGCGGAACTTATCTCTAGCACACAGGCTAGCTCTAATCTAGCGCGAAGCTAGCTTCAGACCGCACAAGATATTACTATCCGGGGTCATCTATATTAAATCAAATGTTTAAAAATTTGTCAAGAAAGGAGAAATCACATGACAAAAAAAGTAAAGCCTATTGCAGCAAAGAAAGGAGACAAAATGACAAAAAAGAGAAAGCCGGCAATCAAAATCAAGTCTACTGCAAAATCAAAAACAAAATCGAACATTTCTAATTTCGAAAACAAAAAAAATGATATTACTATCGAAGCGGCCGAAGGACGCAAAAAAGCTAATGAGCAGCTTAAAGGATGGGAAAGTTACTATAAAGATTTATATCCAAAAAATTGGAAATCTAAAATGCTTAATGAGGTTGTAGATCCAAGTATTTCTAATTCAAAGACCTCCTCAACTGCCCCAACAAAAAGTCACCTTCAGACAAGGATAAGAGCGTGGCTAAAATCTTATAACAATGCTTTTAAACAGTATAAGAAAAAATTATTGCTTCAAAAAAATGAAAGGAAAAAATAATATGTCAAAAAAACAAAGTAGTGCAAAAGTATTCGCCGTTTCTCTGCTTGTCGGAGTCCTTTTAATCGGGCTTGCTGGTGGTGCGAAAGTGTTAAATGATAAGTATCATTGGACAGATATATTTGACTCATCTAGCGAAACGACAAGCGATACCACGAGCGATGATTCATCTAGTGAGAATACTAGCGAGGTTACTGACTTGCATCCATTTCCGACTACAGTCTATACATTAATGTCATTAGGTGGCGAAAGCGAAGCATGGACGGCCGCCTTCACATTAGATTTTGATGCCGCTAACAAACAAGCCGAGGTATCAGCATCCACGTATAAGTCGTGGACAGCAAATTTTAATGCAACCGCTGTTGTTGATTCAGCAGTTGGTCAAGAGCAGTTAACATTAAGTAGTAACTGGTCGAGATACGATGGGCTAGAAGGTCCGTTAAAGCTTGGTTGGGCATCATCGGCGCCAAGTAACATGGATATTCCAGAATTTGCTGATGGAGCAACATATTATAGTTATTTAATATGTGAATTCGCGGTTGGCGGTGCACAAAATATATCAATTTCGCTCGATACAACATCTGCAGAAGATTTAATAACTTATGCGCGAACGGCAGATAGCGCCTGGCAGGTCTATTCTGAAGAAATGCCAGCCTCTACACCGACACAATTTGCCTTTGTTTTTAGGGGCAATGCCCTCTCTAGTTCAAACTCAATAAATTCAATCGCGATACAACTATCGAGAGAGGATTAACAAAAGGAGATCATATGGGAAAATTTAAAAAAGGACTATTTGTTTTATTGGGCTTTTTAGTTGCTGCCGGTCTAGCTGGTGGCGCGAAAGTTCTTAATGATCATTACCATTGGACGGACATTTTCGGCTCTTCTAGCGAGACTACGAGCGATACCACAAGCGATGATTCTAGTGATAATACTAGTGAGGAAATCCCCCCAGTATCGCAGTTTCATGGCCGGCATGTATTAAGCGCTCTAGGAAGCGCCAATGGTGAAACTCTTACTGTAACCATTGAACCAGCTAACGCGAGCAATCAAAACTTACAATGGACATTTGATTGGGAAGATACTATTTCGGAAGATGTAAATGAATATCTAGCGGTAGAGCCCAGCGGATTAACGGCCTATGTTTATGCAATTAAGCCATGGAGCGGCAATATCATCATTACCGTTTCGCTTGAAGGCTTTAGTGATACGTGTACTGTTAATTACTATGAAGTAGCCGATGGACTTGTTATGAATGGTTATTCGACACAGACAGCTGGAGTAGGAACACAATCATTCACTGGTTCGTTTACAGAATTTACAGTTCAACCGGGAGCATATATCGGTCTCAATTTTACACCCACAAGTAGCGGTAATATTGACATTGATAACATGGCAATGGGCTATGAGATTGTTTCGGGCGATTCGATTGCGGCGGCTGAACAAATTGACCCGGCTGCTAGATTATTTAACTTTGAGGCCGTAGGTCCAGGAGATACGCTTATTCGTTTTTATGTTGAGGACGATCCAAGCATTAAATTTGAATTGACGATTACGGTATATCAAGCCGTAACCGGCATCAGTTTAGACCAGTCGACAATAGTCTTATAAACCCCCTTGTTAGGCTCTCATGATTTAACAATCATGGGAGCCATGATTGTTTAGAAATTAGAAAGGAGTGGAATCAATCGTGCCCAAAGTAATAACTATCATTTGTGCAATTATTCTAATAGGCTTTTCTAGTACATCAAGATCAGTGGATTTTAATTCACTTCCAGCAGCAGATTTTAATGGCCAACATGTGCTAAATGCAGTTGGCCAAGAAAATGGCATTGTGTTAAATGCTACAGTCCAACCTGCTGATGCAACCGATAAATATGTTGCATTTTCAACCGCGGATAAATTTAAAGTTAATTTTTCGCGTATAGATGACGATTCCATCCTTGTCTATGCGGTTACAAGTTTTACCGGGGGAGTACAAATAACTGCCTCAATAGGTGGTTATTCGGCCACTTGTATTTGTTCATACAATAATGGTTTCCCAGAAGGTTAAAAGGAGTTAATCATGGAAAAGAAGAAAAAAAATAATAAATGGATCTTCGCTTTATTTTTGGTCGTGGCAATAGCCACGCCGTCTGCCATATTAACTATTACGCGCAAAGGACATGAGGACGAGATTGATTACTCGTTAAATTCATATACGTTTCCGGAGACGGGCGAAGTGGCTAAAAAAAGAATTGTATTAAGCGCCCTTGATTTCCCAGACGGTCGCGCGATGTGGTCATTTCGTAAAGACAGTGTAACTTATCCAATTGAGAATTTTGAATATTATTCAACCGCCAAATTAACTGATTTATCGATTGAATTATATCCTAAAACATATTATCCGGATTCAACTGTAATTTACTTAAATTATCACAACATAGATGGAACATATTCGCGAGATATTAGGTTAAAAGTGCAATACATTGCCGTTAATTCTATTAATTTAGATCAAAACTCGCTTGAGTTTTAAAGGAGAAAAAATGAAAAAAATAATTAAATTATCCGCATTTGTTTGCATTGCCTCTTTAATGGGAATAAATGTTCTTTTAAAACCTGCAGTAGGGGTAAATGCATTAACCGGGGACATTATCCCGGATGCGGCCAATTACCTTAGATTATCAGAAGAAGAAGCTCCTGGTGTATGGATCCAAAATGATGAAAATACAGGGGAACGTCAGCCGATTATTTTTTTTAATACCAATCCTAGTTGGAATATTGTTGATATTGAAAGCATAAAATATCAATTTCGCGGTCCAGAAATGCTTCAACCTGTAACGGGAGAAGTAAATAAAGATGTTGATTATTCGTTTGTTGCACGTCGAGATCGCAAGTGGTGGATAGGAAGTATTGTTCAAACGTTTAACGTTGAATGGAACTATTATGAGTATGAACGAGATAGCGATTACTTTAATTCTACAGGACCAACGACAGTGGAAGAAATGGCACCCTGGGGCTCTTCTCCGGCTCGGAAAAAATATCGTTTCACAATACCAGAAATGGGAAAGACAGGCATTGTTCGCAAACTTTTCAATTTAGGAAATGAGATTGACTATCGAGACATCAATCAGTCAATACTTTATCAATATAAGAATTCGGCTGATGGTTATGCGGCATATCAAGACTTAATTAATTATTACAGTTCTAGTTTTGAATACTATCTCATCTTACCACTTACTACAACTAGCCAAGTGTCAATTGATTATCTTGCTTTAAATGCCATCGA
This sequence comes from Bacilli bacterium, assembly GCA_035326105.1. NCBI lineage: Bacteria > Bacillati > Bacillota > Bacilli > Bacilli bacterium. Next base: position 318,374 of record DAOKYO010000002.1, on the reverse strand, counting down.
TGTGAATGGTAATCATATTACATCCGAATCGAATAATTATGAAAACAACGATGGATCTTTCGGATTTAATGTAATAAAGACTAATAATTCTTTAACAACAAATTCGGCTTTCTTTTTCCCTGGCAGTAATCAGTATCGTTTAACGGGAGTTGTAATGACCAATTATTCTGATAATGACGATACTAAAGATTATTCTGTTGTTCTGTATGCTGGCAATTTAGTTCATCAAAAGGAAATAATCGACACTGATGTATTAAGTTTTTCCACAACTATTCCCATCGAAAATGAGAAGTTGATAAGCTATTTATTTAACGGGGATAATAATTCAATTTTAATTGATATTCCCAATGAAGTAATTAATTGCAATATCAGTATTAGATACGAAAAAACAGATGAATTTATTGAAGGGACGATGGATCCTTTTGGGATGAATTTGCTGGATAATAATGGATACTATGGCATTGCGGGTTCTCTTCCTGAAGAAACAGATCCTAATGATACTAATTGGTGGAATAAATTTCTCGGTTGGCTTTCAAATGCCACGGGAATTAGTCTTCCTGATTTTCAAACTGCATTCAAGTGGACGGGTGTAGCTCTTATCGGCTTACTCGGTTTAGTATTGGTGGTTTATCTAATTCGTCCAATATTTAATGTGTTAAATGTTCTAAAAAAGAAGAAATAGGCAATGAACATAAAATTAAAGCATCCGTGGTTAAAACTTTTAGCATTGATAGGAGTAATAATACTTATCTCCTATTCAATTACTGCTTGCCAAATGGTGAATTCACACTCCGATAAAAGTTTACAAAATACTATGTGGCAAGCGACCAATAATAGTTTTATCTTGCGCTTTGACAGTGTTCAAGGCACGTTAATTGATAAAGACGAGATTAAGATGACACCATTTACCTTCAGTGAAGATTCGGGTTACGCTACAGTTTCATTTAATGATAAAGAATGGCAACTGGATCGTTTAACGGAATCGAAATTATATTGCCTTACACAAAACATAATTTATGAAAAAATTTAAAATAAAAATCAAATGGCCACAGATCCATTTCTATCACTATTTAACGCTTGTATTATTGTTGGCCATACTTATTACAATTGCCATCACTACAAACGCTCTACCGCGGTTGGGGCTATCTTTAGTTTACTTTGGAAAGGTGATTGGCCAGTGGTTCCTCTACATTATTGATGTAGTAAAAGAACCGGTTACTATCAATCCACCCGGATATATTGCCGGAGCCGGGATTGGCTCTTTCACCATACCAACCGATATAAAGGATTTGATATATCAATTAAACCTTTTTTCACTGGCTCTGTTTAATGGGACTGTTATCAAGACATTTTTGATAAAATCGCTGATATTTATTATTGATATTAGTAAGTGGCTAGTCTTTATTCCCTATCTTTTTTTAGTTGTATTTATAATCAAAAAATTAATGATGAAATCAACTGAAGGAGAAATCTGTCACGATTCAAAAGCCCTTAAAAGGTTTAAGCGATTTGAGTCTCGTTTTTTGACCCCAGTAAAGCAAAAACTAGAGGACTATATGGCTTTTTTAAGGCATTATAAGGCCTATTTAATTGCCAGCATAGTCTTGTTGACCCTTGCGTTTAATGTACTTGCTATCGCGTTGGACATTATCTCCTGGTATATTAATTTCACATGTACCTTTGATTTGGCTTCTATTCTCATCATTTTGGCATCGGTGATACTCGATATTATCCCTATTCTTTTTAAACTACACTGGTCATTGCTCTTAGTAATCGCAGTAATCATGTTCCAGTGGCTGCGGATTAAAGATGCCCGGCAAACAATCTCGGCCATGCAAGAGCATAATGTGGAAAAAGCGAGCGAGCTGAAAGTGGCAACGCTTGTCAGTGGTCCACCCGGCATCGGGAAAAATCTATTTGTGACATCGGTAGTTATTGATGCGGAAATGCTAATGCGTGATAAGGCCTTTTCTATCATCAAAAAATACCAGGCTTATTTCCCCTTTTTCCCATGGGCAAAGTTTGAAAATTGGCTAAACGATGAGATTTACAACCGACACACGGTTGTAAATCGCTCACAAATTAAAAAAGCCATAATGGAACGATGGAATGAATTCATTGATAAAGGATCCAATGACCTCATTTGGGGTTATGATTTTAATAAATATAAACTTGAGTTTTACGATGGATTAAGAGTTATAAGTCTTGTAGATGCACTAATCCCCTATGGCCAGGCTTATTTCCTTTACCGAGCGCCAAAAGCTCTTTCTGCTGGCAATTACTCCATTCAATTTAACTATCTTACATTAGATGGTTATTTCCCGTTGTATAGCTATCGCTACATCGATGTTGATAATCGTTCCTTACTGGAAGAACCCAAATTCGCAACTGATGCCAATTTTGACGACCGAAGGATTCTTAATAAAGTGAATCCGGGAGATAACGAAGGTTTTTTCCACATGGACGGGCAAGTCGAGTATTACACGGAGATTGATAAAGAAAGAGGCAACAAAGATGACTATGTCGGTATGGAAAAAAAGGATGCGTTATCTAACCAGCGCAACGATGGATTTAATAAATCTATAAAAGTTACTCGCCATGAGTATTCCATCGATGGCCAACCATTTTCCACATTGATTATGGACACGCAGCGCGAATCGTCCGTTAATGCGGATCTGCGCGATACATGCGAGGACAAAGTGCGTATAAAAAAACGGAGTGAACTGCAGACGGCCGTCCCTATGTTCTTTATCGACTATCTTTTAAATTCGCTTATTGTCGAACGTTACATAGCATTTTATTATCATTGGCGGAATATTCGGAACACTAATACTTTAACTATGTACCTTATTCAAAAGTTTATCCGGCCATTCCAGAACTATTATAGTCGGATTATAAATAAGTATTCATACCAGGAGATGAAGTATCGGCATGAGATTGGTGGTACTGTCAGCGAGCCGGGAGAGCGCACCGATCAGAAGTATTACTTTATATCTAAAAAACTGTTTGGCAATACGTACGCCACAGACTGCTATAGCGCGATTTTTGACAAGCAAAGAGAAGAAGCTACAGCCGGATTTTTGGATGCCCCAACCTATCAAACCTATAGAGCTAATATAGATGAACTTAATGCCCAAGATAGTTATTGGATACGCGAACTTGACACTTATGTAGCACAAGATAAGACATCAAGAAAAACAACGATTTATTTTATGAATGATAAAAATAACTAGATTTAGTTATCGCATAGTCAATGAAAGACAAATTAAGCCAAAAGTTAGATTATCTTTAAAAAATAGTTCGTCTAAGAAACGGCTTGGGCCACCATCTAAACCTAGGAACCATCGAAGAAATTCGGTGGTTTTCTTTTTTTCTAAAGCATAAAAAAAGGCGATTTTGTGCTAAATCGCCAAATGTCCGTGTGTCGGTTTTTATTTAACTTTCTTCATAAACTTATAATATCGCTTCCTTGATTCAACCAAATTAATATGAATCATTCTCTTCGCTACATAAACTGAAAGATTATTAGATGTCTATATATTTATTAAGCAAACATTTCTACGTCTTTGCCCATATTTTGTTGTGCTAAATATATGCTTGGGGTATATTTATATTAATACTAAGGGACACTCAAATAATTTAGTGCTTTGAAACATAACGGGGGTTATAAGCAATGAAGAAATCAAAAGCTAAAGCGATTGGATTGAAGTCAGTTTTAGTTACGACTAAAGGCGAAGTACTTGTTACTTCCTTTGGCAAAAAGGCGGAAGCCACGATTGAAAAGAAAATAATAAACAATAAGGTGGATAAAGAACATGACCCACCGACTTTTAGTCTTAATGTTGATAATTACGATTATAGATTAAAAAATAATACTGGAACTTTTTCGGCAGAAGTTGAAAATCCATTTCCTAAAAAGGAAAGCAATCGAAAAATTAGATGGAAGAATTGGCAAGAAGGGAAAAAGGAAAAGGGAGAGATTCCAACCATAAAAAGAACGATTGGAGATGATCAAATTTTTGCTAAAGCGGAGTTGGAAACAGAGTTTTTTGGCAAGCGGTATGAGGATAACATTCACATCCAAATTATTTACAATATATTGGATATTAGAAAAATACTTTCCCCCTACATCAATGATATTATTTATTCTATAAATAATTTAAATCGTGATTTAGATGTCGATGATGAAAAATCGGATATTTTTACGATTCGTTTTAGTGAAAATTATGAAAAGGCCAGCGATAGGATAAAGAATCTATTTGAAAAGTTTTATAATAGTATTTCAAAAAATGGATACTATTCTACTGTTTTTTATCATCAAGAAGGCGATAAATTTAAGTTTAAAAGTAAAATTGAGATATTTGATATTTTTAGACTATTAAGTGCGATTAGACAAGATGCCATGCATAGCTCAATAAGAAATAAAAATTGTGAATATAATGTTTTTTTTGATGAGAAAATGCTTCCTAATGATTTAAAAGTTGTTCTTGATGGGTTATATTCACAAAAAGTTTATGAAACGAATAAAAGTTTTATCGAGTTAAATAAGAGAGCAAACTTTTCTATTTTAGATAACCTCTATCCTGATGAAAAAAACAAAGAAGCACTCTATCGCTTATTTTATGACTTTAATGTAAGGCAAGAGAATCTTAACTTAGGTTTTTCTATAAAGCGAATTCGCGAATGTTTACTTACAATAACCGATTATTCTGAGATAAAAAACAAGGATTTTGATAGCGAAAGAAGCAAATTGTATCATTTTTTTGATTTTGCTCTATATAAATACTATCTTAGCAACAATAAAATCGTTGATATCTTTGTCGAAAAGCTGCGCCAGAACATGACTGAGGAAGGAAAAGACGAACTATACGTTGAGCAAGCGAATGAAGTGGCTAAGATTTTACATGATGAAGTTATTGATAGACTTTTGCCAATGATGAATGGAGACGTTATAAAACAATTAAATAGTGACTCGTCGAAATCTAAAATTACTGATGAAATAATTCAAAGAATTAGAATAAATGATTCGGTTACTTACTTTACTAAGTTGCTCTATTTTATGACTTTGTTTTTAGACGACAAAGAGACCAATGATATGCTTGCCAATATCACCAATAAATTTGATAACATTGAATCCTTTATTCAGGTTTACAAAAATAAGGATAATGAAATATTAGATGATGGGCTAAGCGACTTGCAAAATATGTATAAGGGTCACAAACTAAAGAAGGACAATCCGCAGATTGTTTTTAGTGGCAAGTATGCACTTTTTAATAAAAATAATGAAATTGCCAATGAACTGCGTATTTTGAAGTCAATTTCACGTTTTAAGCCGGCAGCATTTATAACTCGCCAGATGATTCTTGATGCCGCCTATCTATTAGGATATAAGGAAGATCAAAACAGTGATCAAGTACTCACGAAGAAACTGAAGTTAGATGATGAAGGGAGTAAGGGTGCCCGAAATTTCTTGATTAATAATGTTGTTAAATCGAGACGATTTATCTATATCGCCCGGCACGTAAATCCTCGGAAAATTTGTGTAGTGGCACAAAATGAACATGTGGTTAGGCTGGTACTAGAAAGACTTCCTCTTGAGCAGCTAACGCGTTACTATCAGGCAATTACTGGACTAGATTTAAAAGCACCACCTAAAATGATTGATAAACTGGTTCAAGAAATAAAATCAGTTAATCTAGAATCTTTTATCGATATCGACAATAAGGCATTATCTAGAGATAAGCAAATTATTAAAGAGCAAAAAAAGACTATAATTGGTTTATATTTAACAGTATTGTATCTTGTCTACAAGAATCTTGTTAATGTAAATTCGCGGTATGCAATTGCTATTCATACCCTGGAACGAGACTATGATATTAAATTTTCTAACGAAGAATTTGATTTTAAAAAACTAGATAATCAGTTGAAACTTTCAAATCTATTTATTGAAAAAGGATACTTAAAAAAGAAACAAAGAGAAATATTGCAAAAAAATATAAGCGGATTAAGTAATGGAAGATTTTTTTCCTTCTATAGGAATCAAATCGCTCATTTGAACACGATTAGGAATTTAGATAAATACATATCTAATGTTAAAGACATTAAAACATATTTTGGTTTATATCACTTTATCAGTCAGGCATTACTTTGTGCTAAAATAATGGAGCATTGCAAAGGCGACAATTCATTTCTTTTTAATTCAATTAAAGAATCTCAAAGAAGAGGTAAGTACTCAAAGGATGCTTTACACATTATTCATGTTCCCTTTGGATATAATCAAGCAAGATACAAGAATTTAAGTATTGAAGTCTTGTTTGATAAAAACAAATAACCTCATTTTGAGGTGCAACACCTGTGTAAAATTACATAGGTCTAAAACAATTGGAACGTATAGACCGTGCTGGCAGAAGTGCAACACCTGTGTAAAATTACATAGGTCTAAAACCACTTTAACATCCAACTCTTTTACCACTATGTGCAACACCTGTGTAAAATTACATAGGTCTAAAACTTTGTTCTCCCAACGAACAGCAACAATTTTGTGCAACACCTGTGTAAAATTACATAGGTCTAAAACCGTTTGTAGTTGACTTAGTGTTAATTTTGCGTGCAACACCTGTGTAAAATTACATAGGTCTAAAACTTTAAGATTTGCATAATACCTTTTATAAAAGTGCAACACCTGTGTAAAATTACATAGGTCTAAAACAGAGATGTTCAGCCTTAATTGGCTGCGGAAGTGCAACACCTGTGTAAAATTACATAGGTCTAAAACTCCTACAAGATTTTTGTAGTCTACGATTGAGTGCAACACCTGTGTAAAATTACATAGGTCTAAAACATGTTAAGGTTGCAACGTCACTGCTTCCAAGTGCAACACCTGTGTAAAATTACATAGGTCTAAAACCGCCTCAGGCATTGTCAAATCCATGTAGTAGTGCAACACCTGTGTAAAATTACATAGGTCTAAAACTCCGTACATAGAGCCACCAGTGTGTATTAGAAAGAGTTTTGTTGAATGATTTATAAGTGGTAGTCAAATTTGTATGCAAAAAAAATTAGCACAATTTGCCATGCTGAAATGAAGACTTACATTATAAGTACTTAGCGCCTAAATTTAGTTCTTTCAATAGAGTTAAATTATTTATTGCCTTTAACTAATTTTTCACCAAGAAAATGATGACAAATTAAGCCGAAAGTTAAACTATCTTTAAAAAATAGTTCGTCTAAGAATCGGCTTGGGCCACCATCTAAATCTTACTTTGGTAGTAAAAAACTACTAAAATCAACGAAAATTCGCTCAAAATGGGCGAATTTTTATTAAAAAGAGGCTATTTTGAAGAAATGATATTCTCCAAGATAGCTTTTTTTATTTCCATAGTTTAAAAATAAAATCTCATAACAAGGGCACGAACCTAGTATGAAAGAAAATATTAAATTGTCTTTTTTCCGTTTCCAACACGTAATTCTACAGACGATTCTAAAATCATAGCCTGAATGAAATTATCTTTTATTAGATTTATATTTATTCTAATTCGTCCATCTTGTTCAATAATGACATTTCGGACAAGTGTTTTAAAAGAATCTATATTCTCCATTGGCTTGAATGTTTTAATCTGACGAACAAAAGTTGTTATATTTCTTTGGGCATCCGACAATAAAGCTCTTTCTTTCAGCAACTTAGTTTTATCGTTTTTCTCAAGCAGAAGATCGGCCTCACATTTATCTAATGCGTCATTAACCGTCTCAAAGAAGGAATAACCATTGTAGAGAAAAGTGATAATTCACTTAATGCTTTATTCATGATTGCGAAAAGGTTTTTGATTGTTATGCTCACACGATTTAATTTTAATCTATCATAGTAATAGAGAGTTGGTATTTCATATTCTCTTTTAGATCTTTCCACGATTCACCTTTAATCGCATAACCGTATAAACGAGAAGTAAGGTTTCCACCTTTTCTTATCTTCCGTTTAATACTCCAAAGCACATTTTGTGAAATATTGTTTGATACCACTTCAGCGTGTGTTGCAAGAATCGTGAGAACCATTTCAATTGAAGAATCAAAGGTTGAAATATTTTCCTTTTGGAATATTACCTCAACATAATTAAGTTTAAGAGAGCGGATAATATTTATGGTTCCGATAAGATTACGGCCAAACCGCGTAATAGATTTAGTCACAATGACATCGATTTCGCCCATAAACGCTAACTCTAACATAGTCGTGAATTCTTCACGATGTTTTATATCTCGACCGCTTTTACAATCTTTAAAGATACCGATGAATTCATATCTAGGATTAATCCGAATTGATTTTTCTAATTCACTGAATTGCAAGCGGTACGATGAATCTTGGTGTTCATCCGCTGTTGAAACACGTGCATCGGTGACAACACGCTTAAGTACCGATGGGTTTGTCAGTGCTTTAATTGTTTTAACTTTTGATTGTTCATAATTAATCATAGAGTTTCACCTCATAAAAGATTGCTTTGTTTATTGCATTGCATATATACATCTTGCTAAGAATCGATTCTCCTTGAATGATTTCCTTATATGAACTAATTAAGGAAGGACGACCCTTTTTTGAAGAAATAACAAAAGTGACTATTTGTTCATCGGCAATGACTAATGAATAGATATCCTTTATCAAAACTGAAGATTCGCTAAATTGTTCGTCTTTTACTAACGACTTTATGTATTGAAGACGTACAGAAGAGGTGGCGCTAAAGACCAAGGAACAATGTATGGCTATGCTGAAAGCGGCACAGAAGAATTAATGCCACTACCAATCGTTTTATCAAGGAAACTTGCCGTAGCGCCTGATGAACTAAACACTAAAGCACCGCTCTTCTTTGGAAAAGACGGTAAATGCCAAATTAGTGTTGAATACAAGGAAGATAAACCGGTTGCCACTACTGTGATCGTTGTTTCAGTCCAAACAAGGATCGGAATAACCAAAGCAAGTCACAAACCCTTTATTTATAAAGTAATCCACCAAACAATGCCGAAAGAACTTCTTACACACGATACAAAAATCTTAATCAATCCTACTGGAGAACTTGTTAAGGGTGGAAGTTACGCTGATAGTGGACTTACAGGTCGCAAACTACAATGCGATAGTTATTGGGGACTTGCACTCCACGGTGGCGGTGCTTGGAGTGGCAAGGACTTAACCAAAGTTGATAGAAGTGCAAGTTACTAAGCTAGATACATTGCCAAGAACATTGTCGCAAGTGGAATCGCTAAAAAGTGTGAAATAGGGATTGCATACGCCTATTGGGATTAATATACCAGTCGGAGTATCAATCAATACATTGGCACCGCTCGATTAAGCGAAGATAGTCTACTCTCAGTTATTCTCGAAGTTTTTAACTTCAAACCACATTCAATTACAAAACAAATCGGAGCAAGCAGTCTTAAACAGTTAGCAGCGTACGGTCAAGTCGGAGCACTAACAAATACCTTACCGTGGGATAAACTCGACAAAGTAATTGCTCTCCAAGATAACGTTTACGGAAATGACGATTAAAGAGTTCTACGGTAGTACCTTTTGGAAGAAACAACGGAAGTACCGCCTCTTAAAGGACAAATACAGGTGTGTAAGGTGCGGTGGCGTGGCACAAGATGTACACCACAAGATAACGCTAACAGAGACAAATGTTAACGACCTTAAGACATCAAGTATAAAAAACCTAGAAAGCATCTGTCGGAAGTGCCACAACAAAGAAACACACAAAAGTAAAGACGACTATCACTTTGATAGTGACGGAAATTTAATTCAAACGAAAAAGTCTTTCGATAAAAAAATACCGAAAGCTGTAATTGTGTTTGACAATATCTAACACTATTATTGTAAAATAAGGTAGAAGGAGGTATTTATGTTCAAAAAAAGCTTTTTGTGCTTAGTTGCGTTTGGTTCGCTTCTCTCACTTTCTTCTTGTAATAAATCAGAAGATTTTGATTTAAGCACCGTATTAGTAACGATTAAGGAATCTCGTAAAGATGATTTCGAAAACAACAATATTCTTATTCAAGATTTTAGTTGGGAAAATGTTTCGCAACTTAATTATGGAGAATGGAGTATAGGGCAGAATATTGGTTACATGACTGTCTTTCTTAAAATTTCCGGAACAAGAGAAGTTGAAGAAGCTATTAACCATTTTACAACGCTTGATTTTGTTCAATCTGCCGAAAAAAACTTTATCTACTCACAAATATAAAAAGAAGATTAGTTATTATGAAATTTAACAAAAATAATTTCGCTATTATAATTTTAAGTTGCACTTTAGTTTATTTGTCGGTTAGTTTCAATACATCATCCAATTTAACTAGCTATTCAGCTCATATTCACCAAGACTCTGATGACATAATTAATCATGAAGAACTCACTTATGTCAATTATAAAACTGCTCAAAAAAAGGAAAGTGCGGACTTTAAAGAATCTCATTATTCCGCGAGTGTTGCCGATAACTTCGAACCAGGATCCATCATTGTTGAATACGAGCGTGACAATTCAACAAAATCTAATATAATGACAAATGAGATTTTGTCTGATATTGACTATTCGTCATATTCCATATTAACCGATAACTCTTTTGAGAAAGAAGTTAACTCAAAGGAAAATTACATTAGTGAAGGTCGGAAAATTACAATTCCAACACGTGAAGTTATTAAAATTGATCTTGAAGAAAATACCAAGGAGAGTGTCATTGATGCAATTCAATTGCTAGAAAATAACGAAGAAATTATTTCGGCAAGCCCAAATTATATTTACGAAATACTTCAAAGTCCTAACGACCCAAAGTTCTCAGAACAATGGGGATTGACAAAAATAAGTTCAGAATCCGCCTGGAACATAGAGACCGGTTCAAGCACGGTTATTATAGGAGTTTTAGATACTGGAATAGATGGTTCTCACAATGATTTAAAGAACAGAATAAAATCGGGTTCGGTTCACAGAGATTTCACAACATCCTCACCTGTATCTTTGACGACACCGAATGATCAAAATGGGCACGGAACTCATGTTGCTGGGATTATTGCTGCTCAAGGCAATAATTCGCTAGGAGTAACCGGAGTTACATGGAATTCACGGCTTGTTTCCTTGCGTGTTTTAGATGCAGTTGGAACCGGAACCACTTCATCTATTATAAGTGCCATCAATTACGCAAATTCAATTGGTTTACCTATCATAAATTTGAGTTTAGGGATGTCTGCATTTGATATGCCTTTATATAACGAAATCAGTTCTTTCAATGGACTTGTTGTATGTGCCGCAGGAAATAATGATTTAAACACAGACGTTCAGCCAATGTATCCTGCCTCCTATGACTTAAATAATATTATTTCAGTCGGAGCTAGCAATCAAAGTGATGTTAGATCTAATTGGAATGGTTTGTCTAATTTATGGGGTCTTTTGGGATCGGCAAAATCTAATTATGGCAAAACTAGTGTTGATCTTTTCGCACCGGGAACAAACATTTTGAGCACAGTTCCTAATAATAAATATCAATCAATGAGTGGAACTTCAATGGCTGCTCCTTTCGTTTCTGGTGTTGCAGGATTGGCATTGTCCAAAAATCCAAATTTAACAACTGTCCAACTTAGAGCATACATACGCTTAAATGTTGATACAATTTCTACTCTCAACAACCTTTGTGTGACTGGCGGAAGGTTAAATGCCTACAAAGTTTTGAACGCAATACCATATCCGCACACTCACGCATATACTTTTTCTCATCAATGGATTCAAGGTAATTTATACAATCATCGCTCGTTTTGTAGTTGTGGACTAAGCGCACTAAGAAGTCATGTTGTTTCTAGTGGGGATAATGGGTTTCCATATAAAACTTGTGTAGACTGCGGTGGACCTGCCGAATATGGGTTCGTTGTATTAGATAACGTACCAACCACGATTCAAACATCATCATCGATATATTTTACTGAATATTTTGGTAATGATAGTTTTATATTGTCAAATGGGGTTATAGTTTTATCCGATATAGATTTAGAATCATATTATGATGGAACGCTTATTTTACCAACTGTGCATAAAACTGCTGGTAATGATTGCGCCGAATGTTCAAGTGAATGTATAGATTGCGACACCCATTGTCATGATTCTCTTATTTTCAGAAACATAGGTAAAGCAAAGCATATAATTGATAAAAAAGAGGATTTGTTTGATTTTTTAAAAAATTAAACAAGATACCATCAAAAATAAACGTTTCCAAATGTAATAGAGTATGAATTGTTTACTTTAAGTCTAACAAAAGACACCCCCGGTCGATATCTCTCGGGAGTGTTTCACCACCGACCACTCATCTAAAATACGTGGCCTCAATTTTTCAAAAAAACGAATTCCAAAATGACCCAAAACTTTACCGGACTTGCCCTTAAAAAGTGGTTTTTTTTCGACTCAATGAAATAGAAGGTGGAAAAAGATGGAATCCTTGATTCACTGACTAAATCTATGAAATTAAAGGTGAAGGCCTAGAAAGCGATTTCTAGGCCTTTTCTTTTTGGGTTTTTGCGTACGTCAAAATAAGCATTGCTCTTTTTCTAAGACGTTCAAAATTACGATAACCATAAGCTGCTTTAGTAATCGATTTAATGTGGTTGTTGATGTTTTCGGCAACCCCATTGTGATAGCGAATATTATTTTGAGTCCTGCTAAAAGCGTTGGCGATTTCAACTCTCCATTTGTGATATGAGCGGCCCACCTCTTGAATATAGGGTAATTCAGATTGAAGAAAATTTTGACTAATTCTTTCGATTAAACGAGGTGCCTCATCAAACGTATATTTGTCTTGATAATTTATTAAGTCTTGGAGGGTGTTGTGAGCGGACTAAAGTGAAGAATTGAGGCGAATTGAACGATGAAGAAGAAAGTGGAGTACAGTATTTTGTCAACCTTCTGTCTCAAAGAACCCTTTTTTTCCAAAATATAAAAAAAGGCGATTTTGGGCTAAATCGCCAAATGTCCGTGTGTCGGTTTTTATTTAACTTTTTTCATAAACTTGTCATATCGCTTCCTTGATTCAATCAAATAAACATGAATAATTATCTTTGCCGCATAAACTGAAGGATGATTAGATATCTATATAGTTATCAAACAAAGAATCATACATCACTGCCCATATTTTGTTGTTCTTAATATTTGCTTGGTGATATATTTAAAATAATACTAAGGCACACTCAAATAATTTAGTGCTTTGAAACATAACGGGGGTTATGAGCAATGAAAAAATCAAAAGCTAAAACGATTGGACCGAAATCAGTTTTAGTTGCGACTAAAGGAGAAGTCGTTTTAACTTCCTTTGGCCAAAAGAGTATTAAGTCAGTGGCCCTGGCCTTGGAGACCGCATCAGAAATCATCTTGGCTGCGCTATCTATGGTTTTGATTGTTGCTTTTGCTTTCAAGCCGATGCTTTCTTCGAAAAGAGTATTTTTTTCGACAACATCCAGCGGCTCGCCGTCCTTGGCAGTATCGGAAGCTATTGAATATTCCTCTTCTGGTGAAAACGCTGCCTCTACGGTGGACGTGATGGTTGCCAACTTATATTACGGAACCAATTACGACGGAACGGTCGGGAAACTGAACCCCGGATACGATTTTCGGGCAATTACAATCTCCCTAGAGGAGTTGAACGGAAACGAAATTCTTCTTTCGTATCCAGTCGCCATCAATGAATACGGGAAAATGGAGAACGGCATCCTTCGCGAGAATGTCCACAAAGTCATTAGGGATGATTATTCCCTAATCTATTCCTTTGACCTAAATGAAATTTTCCAAAGCGACTACGATGGGGTTATTTCCTTCGCCGTGAAATACGAGGAATCACGCTCGGATGGCATTTATTCGTTTGGGAAACGATTCTATTTTGATTTTTCGAAGGTTGGGGATGTTGCAAAACTATCTGATTTTAAATGGGATTATTTCAGCGATGGCTACGCTGACTGATTAGGATGATTAACCTATGTTTCGGGAGAATTATATAATTTTTGTTCAATCAAATATGAATCAAACAATTCACCAAGTTTCATTTTTAATTCTCCAATCTAATGATTTCTTTGTGATAATTTAAAACCCGAAGGTATAGAGTTCGAGCTCATATCTATAAATTGACGTTAAAAGAAAACTAATGTAGGATAATCAACAGATGGAAGTTATGTTATTGGCATATGCTTTCGCTCATCCCGTAAGGGAAGGGTGCCCGGGTACTTACCGGGCTTTTTTTATTTTGAAAACTTCTTTATAATTGACCAATGGTCTTTATTTATTCTTTTCGATTCAGCAGCTTGCAAATCAATTTGCTTAAGGTTATGAATTAAAGAAAGATTATCGAGCACTCTATCGAGTAAAAGAAGCATCCTTAAACGGAATCGGATATAGCAAATTTGAAGTGCAATACCCACGTAAAATTACATAGAGTATGCAAAGTTCCCAGCCCTAATCCAATTTCATGTTAACTTACTTTGTATTTTGGTTTAAGTTGAACAGTAATTCTGCTTACGATTTTTAATTCGTAATATGTGCCTACTTCGATTAACTTATATAGTTAACGAATTGTATCTTCCCGTATCTGGTGAATTGTTTACGCTGATGTTACTTTTAGGTTTATTAAGATTAACGAATGTTTTAGGAAAACTCTCCTTGAATTTGCCTCTTTTAGGCTTAACTGTTGGCTTCATCTTGGCTGGTGTCTTTGCTTTTCTTATCATATTTGTCTCCTTTCTTGACAAATTTTTAAACATTTGATTTAATATAGATGACCCCGGATAGTAATATCTTGTGCGGTCTGAAGCTAGCTTCGCGCTAGATTAGAGCTAGCCTGTGTGCTAGAGATACTTTAGCCTTAATTGGCTACGGTTCGAGCCAACCGAGAATAGGCTCTTTTTTATTTTAATCCTCGCGATTTTCGCGCCCGATAGTATTCTTTCAAATCATCGGGATGAAGCCTCTCTTTCGCTTTATTCGCTTTATTTAATGGTCGTTTCTCAACCTTAAATCGACTATTTGTCAATTGGCTTTTTGCAATAGTTTGCGTATTAATATAACTTCCTTTTTTTCTATTCGGATAAGTCTTAGTTAATGGGACTCTTTGCTTGTTAGCTATTTGTTTATTGGTTGCTTTACTTGTGATTTTTGAAACTGGAACATATTGATTAACTGTTTTAACGACTGCAACTGGACGACTATTGTTGGCCTTTGCTCCTGTTAAATTTATTTAGTTTAGCTAGTCCTTTGGCATGCCCACTTATGCAGAATTTTATGGGTATAAAACAGATGGAATATGCAAAATTGCGATAAAAAATAAGATGCATTTAATAGAGTATTTATGTGGAAAAATAATAGTCGAAAAAGTTGGTTTATACAGATTTTTTCCAATTTCTTTTATGGAAAAAAAGCTTTTGTAAAAAATTCGAAGCAAATGAATTCATAAAAAAATATTGTTTTGTAAAACTAGTTATGACATATCAATGTGATTATCAAATAGTCATGAGATTTTGAATTAAAGTTAACGTTAAAATGTAAGGTAAGAAATTATTTAAAAGACACTGCATCAAGCAAAAAAATGAATACTGACTCATACTTAATCGTGTGTATTCGTTAGATTCATATTAAGTGTTTTAATTGAAAACTATAGTTAGTATAAATTCCGTTTTATTCTTATCAATTAAAAAGATCGGCATGGAGACTAAAAAAGCCCATTTTAAATTAAGCGCATTTTTGTGGCTTAGCACAAGTTGTTCTATAGAAAAAATCCCTAAATAAAATAATTTTTCCATTCCCTTCTATAACATTAAAACTTATATTGGTAGCAAATTTAACTTTAAAATTTACTTTTGTTCTTTGAACTATTCAAAAACATTTTTCTACTTTAATCCCCATTGACGTGATAGAATATCGCTATCAAAGTTTTGATCTTTGATTAGTGCTCTTCATGAGTAGAAATGATGCGTCAAGTATCGTCAGATGGGAGGTTGCTGACGAGCGAAAGAAATCTCTGATTTCTGCGGTATTATTTCGCCATCCGCATGGACTAGTTTAGTTTTGAGCATTAAACCTCCCCTGATACAAGAATGAGAGGTATTATCATGGGGAAATCAAAAATTATTCACCGCATCACCCTTGATGCTATGCTGGCTGCTCTTTATGTTGTTTTGGCTTATATCACTATACCTATAGGCAACATCCGTCTTACAATAGCTTCTTTACCCGTAGCCTTAGCTTGCCTTGCCCTAGGCATTGGCGACGGAGTATCCGTGGCTTTCCTTGGCGAGTTCATCAATCAATTATTGAAGTATGGATTCACATTGACCACGCCTATTTGGCTGGTTCCACCCATAATTAGGGCACTTGTTATTGGATTGTTTGCTCATTTCTATCGTAAACAAGGTCAAAGACTAGAAGATCATTATGTAATTTATTTCGTGGCATTTATAGTGGCTGCTGTCATTACAACCGGAGCCAATACTTTGGCTTTATATCTTGACGCATTAGTATTTGATTATCCATTTGCCTTTGTGCTATATGAGACCATTATTCGCTTTTTTACGGGTATTTTGACCGCAGTTTTATTGGCTATCGTTGCTCAGCCATTATCAAAGATAATTAGAAATTACACATTTAATCCCATTTAGATATAACTGACTTGGGGAATAAAATAAGGCTTAATATTACTTGAAAGTTTACATTTACAAAATGTAAACAATTTCATAGTCAAATTAGTTGCTATGATTCCTTTTAATATATATATTTACGATATGGGATGGTGATCGTATGGAAGGACAATATCATTCAATTGAATCTTTCGGTACGGTTGACGGACCGGGTATTAGATTTGTCCTTTTTCTTCAAGGCTGTCCTATGCGCTGTTTATACTGTCATAACCCCGACACGTGGTCTTTTTTTCAAGGGCGACCCATTACGGTAGCGGCAGTGGTTGAACAGGTATTAAAGTATCAAGCCTACTTAAAAAACGGGGGCGTGACAGTCAGTGGAGGCGAACCTTTAAGACAAATTCCGTTTCTGATTGAACTATTCACGGAGCTGAAGAAATATCAAATCCATACTGCGATTGACACCTCGGGAATTCTCTTTGATGAGAATAACATGTCTTTGTTTGATGATTTAATGAGAGTTACGGATTTAGTTTTGCTCGATATAAAAGCCTATACCGAAAGCGCACATTTGAAACTTACGGGACAATCGAATAAACGCATCCTTGCATTTGCAAAATACTTGTCGCAAAGGGATGTTCCGGTATGGATTAGATATGTTTTAGTCCCAGGAGTTACCGACAGTCATCATGAGATGCTAGCGGTTCGCCAATTTATCGAGACACTTAGAAATGTAAAGAAGATCGAAGTGCTGCCTTATCATTCCATGGGTGAAAAGAAATATGAAGCTTTGGGCCTGCACTATGCTTTGTCGGGCGTTAAAGAGCCTGATGAAAAGCTGATTGCCGATGCAGAAAGGATACTTGTGTATGGGAAAAGATAAAGAATACTTTCTTATCGAAATCAGCGGTAATTCATGTCCAACATGTGCTGTTCTTAAAAGCAATGTTGAAGAAGCGGTAAAGGAATTTCCCGATATCACCTATTACTACGTTGACGATGAAACGACGAGTCGAACTTACATTGAACAACTTAATTTACAACATTTACCAGCTCTTGTTCTTATTTCTCACGGTGCAGTCCTCGGGATTGCTTATGGCGGTCAGCCACCAGAAATTATTAGGGAATGGTTGACGGCGAAAGTGGAAGGAGAAAGAGAAAATGGATAATTATGAAGGATGGAAGGGATTCGTTCCCGGACATTGGCAAAACGAGATTAATGTGCGTGATTTTATACAGAAGAATTATACTCCATATGAGGGAGACGATTCTTTTTTGGCAGGAATCAGCATCAATACGCAGAAACTTTGGCAAGAGGTTCTCAATTATAAAAATGAGGAAACCGCCCGCGGTGGTGTTTACGATGCCGATACCAAGATCATATCAACAATCATTTCTCATGGTCCGGGATATATCGACAAGGATATTGAAAAAGTGGTTGGCATACAAACGGATAAACCTTTTAAGAGGTCACTGCAACCCTTTGGCGGTATTCGGATGTCCGAAAGTGCGCTCAAGGCGTATGGCTATTCGCTCGATCCCGAGGTGGAAACTATTTTCTCACTCTATCGTAAAACCCACAATCAGGGGGTTTTCGATGCTTACAATGAAGAAATAAGAGCCGCGCGGCGAAGCGGTATTATTACCGGGTTACCCGATGCTTATGGGCGAGGAAGAATTATCGGTGATTATCGCCGAGTTGCTCTATATGGTATCGATCGCTTAATTGAAGCGAAAGAAGCCGACAAAAATTTAATCGTCTCGCCGTTTACTCCAGAGAAAATCCGCGATCGGGAGGAACTAACCGATCAGATTAATGCGCTTAAGGCAATCAAGGCGATGGCGCAATCGTATGGAATTGATATTTCTTTGCCAGCTAAAACCGGGCAGGAGGCGACTCAGTTTACCTATTTTGCCTACCTAGCGGCGATTAAAGAACAAAATGGCGCGGCCATGTCTTTAGGACGGGTCTCGACATTCCTGGATATCTATTTTGCTCGGGACTTACGGGATGGAATAGTAAGCGAACTTGAAGTTCAAGAGATTATTGACCAATTCATTATGAAACTGCGGATGGTTCAATTCATGCGTACTCCGGAATATAACGATCTCTTTAGCGGTGATCCCACCTGGGTTACGGAATCGATTGGCGGTATGGGAGTTGACGGAAGAACTCTGGTTACCAAAACCTCATATCGATTTTTGCAGACCTTAATAAATCTCGGACCGGCGCCTGAACCTAATTTAACGGTATTGTGGTCAACCAATTTACCGAAGAACTTTAAGCGATACTGCGCCCGGATATCAATTGAGACTTCCTCGATACAATACGAAAGCGACGATTTGATGCGCCCGGAAATGGGAGATGACTACGGCATCGCCTGTTGCGTATCGGCCATGCGTATCGGTAAGGATATGCAATTCTTCGGCGCTCGCGCTAATTTGGCAAAAGCCCTTTTGTATGCCATTAATGGGGGCAAAGATGAGAAAACGGGAGCCCAGGTTGCTCCGCTATACGCACCGATAACCGGCGAGATTCTTGACTTTGACGAAGTCATGCTTAAATATGATCAAATGCTAGAATGGTTGGCTCGGGTGTATTGCGACGCGCTGAACATTATTCACTATATGCATGACAAGTACTCCTATGAGGCGGCGCAGATGGCCCTGCATGACCGCGAGGTTCGCCGTTTCTTCGCTACCGGAGTGGCTGGACTATCGGTAGTGGCCGATTCGCTTTCAGCAATTAAATACGCCCGTGTTTATCCGATCAGAAATAGTGATAATATTACCACTGATTTCCGCATCGAAGGCGACTTTCCAAAGTATGGTAATAACGACGATCGAGTGGATTTATTGGCCCAAGATCTCGTCCATCGTTTTATGGATAAAATCCGCAAACAATTCCATTATCGTAACAGCGTTCCTTCAATGAGTATTTTAACGATTACATCCAATGTCGTATATGGAAAGAAAACCGGGGCGACGCCGGACGGAAGAGCGGCCGGACAGCCGTTTGCTCCAGGGGCGAATCCGATGCATGGTCGGGACAGTAACGGGGCTTTAGCCGCGCTTCAATCGGTAGCAAAACTTCCGTACGACGATGCCCGCGATGGTATATCGAATACATTTTCAATAATTCCCGGCGCCCTTGGCAAACCGGATAAGGAGGAAAATTAAATGAGTGATCGGATTGATAATTTAGTTGATATGATTGATGGCTATGTCGAAAATGGCGGTCATCATCTCAACGTTAACGTCTTTAATCGCGAGACATTGCTTGACGCGCAAAAACATCCCGAAAAGTATCCCCAACTGACGATAAGGGTCTCGGGATATGCGGTAAATTTTCATAAGTTGACAAAAGAGCAACAGGATGAAGTTATTGCTCGAACAATGCATGATCATATGTAAAAGGAAACACATGTTTCCTTTTTTTTATTAAATTCATGGTATAATCAATTTTATTATGAAGCAAAAATTTTACCTTTCACCAACTAGAAAAAAACGGGTAATTGAAATTGATTTTTTGCGTGGCTTTGCTGTCTTATTGATGATTTTAGATCACATGATGTTTGACTTTATGGA
Source organism: Bacilli bacterium (assembly GCA_035326105.1). NCBI lineage: Bacteria > Bacillati > Bacillota > Bacilli > Bacilli bacterium. Next base: position 298,160 of record DAOKYO010000002.1, on the reverse strand, counting down.
CTATCCATCCTGGGTTAGTAATTTCAATCAAGTTGATAATGGCGTTTTCAATGCTTTGAATAATTTTGGGACGATGATTTTCACTTCATCTTGGCGCTTAGCCGGCCATTACATTTTTGCTTCGCTGTTTATCTTAATCAGCGGAATATCTTCAACTTTTTCCCACTCCAATTTAGAACGCGGACTTAAACTTTCGTTTGTGGCCATTATGCTAACCTTAGTGACGCACACAATCCAAACTACAATCGGATTGGAAATAGGCATCTACATGGGAATTCTGCATGTTTTGGCCATCGCAATTATTCTTTATGGATTGGTGGATTTACTGGTAGATAATAAATGGGTTGATTTAGCCATGGCGATAATTTTTGCCGTTCTTACATATTTTATAGTCGATTGGAATGCCCGATATATTTCTCCGGATTTAATAATGGAAAACTTTAAGGACTTTTTGCTCGGACGGGTAATTTCCGGCGCGGATTATATTCACTTGCTTCCAACGATTGGCCTGATGTTCTTTGGAAGTTTTATCGGAAAAACGGTCTATGCCAAAAAGAAATCATTAGTTGCCTTCCGCCATACCGAATGGACTAAGCCGGTTATCTTTTTGGGCAAGCATGCTTTAGCGATATATGTTCTTCATCAAGTCATCATTGCCTCGATTTTATTTTTAGTGGGTTATCTAGTTGGCTATCGATTATAGGAGGATCTATGAATATATATGAAATCTTGGTTGAAACCGCGGCAAAACATCCGACTCGCTCGGCTCTATATTACGAAGGTAAGCACTGGACTTACCGCCAATTAATCAAGGAGATTGATCTCGCCGCCCAAAAGATGGTTGGTCTGGGAATTAGGGCAGGGGAAGTTATCGCTCAATGCATGCCCAATTGTCCGAGTTCGGTTTTTATTTTTTATGCGACCGCCAAACTGGGGGCGATAAGTTACTTAATTCATCCGCTATCTCCGGCTAAACAAATAATCAAATTTATGGAGAAGAGTCGCTCAAAGAAGATATTTATTTTAAATGTATTTTCCTCTTTGCTCACCGCTTCGCTCCACCGGCAGGGATATCAAGTCATCGCCGTTAATCCCTATGCGCGAGTGTCATTGCTAAAATCGGCCTTAGCTCTAATTAAATCGAAAGGTAATCACCATGCCCAATCGTTCTTTTTTGCCTCTAAGGGAAAAATTAGTCTTGCCAAACGGGGGGATGAGCAAACAGCGGTTTACTTAAATTCCGGGGGGACAAGCGGTGATCCCAAAATCATCGAGCTTTCGAGTAAAGCCATTAACGCGCTCGCACTGGAAGGATTGAATATTGTTGGAAGCGATGATCCGGGAGTGTTTAAAATGCTTGCGGTGCTGCCCCTATTTCACGGATTCGGCTTATGCATGGGTTTACACGCTCCTTTAGTATTGGGGGGGCAAGCGACGCTGCTTACAAAATTTAAAGCCCCGGTCGTCAATAAACTGATTATAAAGAATGAAGTGAAGATTATTATCGGGGTTCCGACCCTTTTTACCGCCTTATTGAACAGTGAAGGTTTCGCGGGACCACATTTAAAAAATCTGGTGGTGGCCTATATCGGCGGTGATTCGGTTCCACAGTCGCTGTTAGATCGTTTTAATACGCTGATGGAACAATATAACTCTTCCGCCCGTTTACTTGAGGGCTATGGTCTTACGGAAACCGTAACGGTCAACGCCGTCAATACGCTTGCCAACAATCGGCTTCATAGCGCGGGAAAACCGTTGGCCATCATCGATATCAAAATACTTGATTTGGATACTCATCGTGAAGTGGGTCCCGGAGAATTGGGGGAGATTGCGGTTACGGGCTCAACGATGATGAATGGTTATCTATACGACGAGGAAACGACTGCGCAAACATTCTATGAAATCCCGGATGCCGGTAAGTACATATTGACCAAAGATATCGGGTATTTGGATAAGGATGGATATTTATTCTTTCGTCAACGGATTAAGCGGATTATTAAGGTCAACGGAATCAATGTTTTTCCGACGGATATTGAACGAATCGTATTGAACTTTCCTGAGGTGTATGAAGCTTATGTGATCGGAATAACCGACCCGCGCCTAGGCTATATTGCCCGTTTATTCCTTTCGCTCAATAAGGATTATAAGGAAGTAAGTCAGGATGAATTAAAAGCGAAAATTATCGGAAAAATAAAAGAGGAGATGCCGATTTACGCCTTACCCAAGGATATTATAATTTTGGATAACTTACCCAAAACTTCGGTGGGAAAAATCGATTTAACTAAATTGACAGATTATGATAAAAACCATTAATAAATCATAGATTTATTCTTCATAACCCGATATAATGTCTCTCATAGTCAGGAGATTAGTTATGAAAATCAATCGCAGTCTACTTTTTGCGGCAGTTGGTATTGCTCTTGTTGCCGCGGTCTGGCAGGTTTTGGCAATTTTTGTCGGTAATACAAGTATCGGGGTTAATTATCCCGCGGTTCAGGCAATTGGCATTCCCGCCTTCCTAGGGTGGGCAAGTTACTATATTGCCGGAGGAAAATTTTCCACCCAAATCAAAGCTACGATAACCAATTTATCCGGCACATTTTGGGGAGTGGTTATGATGGCGATTATCGTCTTTTTCGCTAGCAGGGGCTGGAACCAATATTTGGGCGGAGGCCTGGCTCTATTAGTCGGTGCTTTCTTCATTGTTTTTCAGGCTCATATCAAGTATATCGGCAACATTCCTTTGATGTTCATGGGCTCAACGGCCTTCTTTGCCGTGTATAATGGTCAATGGATTGAATCGATAATCGTCGTTATTATCGGACTGTTCTGCGGGGGTTTCCTTGGCTTATTCGGCCAAAAAATCGGCGAGTTCCTCGACGAAAAAGTTTTCAAGAAAACTGGCAAATAACCAAAACAAAAAGCAAGCTTTCGCTTTTGAGGGAAAACTTGCTTTTTTGCTGCTTATTTACTGTAATTATCTTCGACTACTTGCCAATCGAGAACTTCAAAGAAGTCTTTAATGTAATCACCGCGTAGATTGCGATGCTTTAAATAATAGGCGTGTTCCCAGACATCGATGCCAAGAATCGGCGTCCATTCGCCTTGGGTTTCCATCAAAGGATTATCCTGGTTAGGGGAACTCGAAACTTTTAAGTCTCCATTTTTATTTTTCGATAGCCAGGCCCAGCCGGAGCCGAACTGCTTTGTAGCGGCATTGGTCAATTGTTCTTTGAGAGCGTCGACACTTCCAAATGTAGCGCCGATCTTATCGAAAAGCTTGCCGGTCGGAGCTTTTTTGGCATGGGCGGCTAAAGAGGCAAAATAGAGGTTATGATTATAATAGCCACCCCCGTTATTGCGAACCGCAGTTTGAACTTCCTTCGGCAGTTTTTCAAGATGAGACAGTAAATCCACGATATCATCACTGGCATTATTCACCGTCGCTAATGCGGCATTCAAATTCTTGGTGTACCCGGCGTGATGCTTTAGATAATGGGTCTCCATGGTCAAAGCATCAATAAATGGTTCGAGAGCATCAAATTCATATTTTAATTCAACTTGTTTAAACATAATAAATATTTCCTTTCATTAAGTTAGCATTTGCTAACTGATGACTATATTGTCGCCTATCAGTTAGAATAATTCAAATAATGTGCTTAAAAAAAGATGACCGTTGAGAAGGTCATCTTTAAATAGTAACTAATCGGCCAAAGTTCCCATCGGATCCCAGGGCTTGAGATGGATTACATCGGTATCAAGCGCCGATTTAGCTTCGGCGGTAAGGTATTTCTTATGAACAACCGCCTGATAGGCAAATTGATCAAACCAACTGCCGGATGCAAGGTAATATCCCTTGTCCCCGCTTTTATCACCCCACGAGTTTTCAATTTTCCACTTGGTCGGGGAATCGTTGACCAAATTAACGCCGGTTAAAAGCATCGCATGGTTCATCGCACTCGCCCGATAATCGAGGCGATGGGCTTTGGTATCGGTCAAATCAAGGCCGAAAAGGTCTTGATAGGCGTATTGTTCATCATCCCAAATTCCTTCGTCGCGCGCGCCGTAAAGGGCGACATCGCTTCCAAACCAAACAGGAGTTTGATCCTTCAGCTGACTGACGATTGTCTTCTTAAATTCAGATAAAGGCAAATTTAAATGCGTAACCGCATCACCTTCGATGACATTATTCAAATAATCAATCACAAAGCGATGGTAAAAGGGCTTATCGTCGGTGGGTGAATTAATTAAACTGACGTAATCGTTAAGATTAATGCCGACAAATTTGTCGTAGAAACTATGGGCGTTTAGATTGCGTTCAAAATGGTATTTACCATCTTTGTCCACATATTCAAAATCAAACTTAACCGGGGGTTGGCCAAATGTGCTGGCCAATAATGAATATAGTTCATCAAGAGCCTTTTCTTTTAGTTTGGCGACATTGGCATTCGGTTCTCTTACTTCGGCAGCGAATTTTTTCAACCGCCGATCAATGAGGTTATTCACCATGGAAGTTGCCGAACTGGCAATCGTTTCCGGCATGGCATCTTGTGGAACCACGCCATATTTTTTAACTAAATTAGCAAACATCGTCCATTGACCGCCATCTTGGATTGAGGTCTGAAGGATGAACTGAAGCAATCTGTCATCAACTTCACGGTCTTTCAAATCAATAATAGTTTCAAGAAAGAAATTGATCTTCTCTAATTTGTCATAAAAAGCTATGTAATTCTGCGATAACTCAATATTACTCACATTGGTAATATGAGCGGTTTCTTCCCGTAAGAAATTTAAAGCGGAAAATATCCAGCATCTTCCACTTTGCTTTTGGTTAGTAACCGGTAAGGTTTTCAAATCAATCGAAAAACGGAATTGATTATCGGCATGTTTTTTCATCACCCGGCTGGCATCATTAATGGCAGTCTTAAAAAGAACAGTCTCCATTGCCAATGAAACCGGCTTATGACGAAAACTAGTATTCAATTTTTTTAGGTCTTTTTCATTTATCATAAATAATAATCTCCAATCTACTTGCTATTATATATCCTGATGTTTAGGGATGCCACTTTTTTACTATCGAAAAGCAGAAATAAAAGCCGACGATTGGTCTAAATAAAAATGTTATTTCGTGATAGAATATAAAAATATAGGGAGATATTATGGAACAGAAAAAATTTGTCAGTGAAGAACAGTATAAAAAATATCGCAAACGCTTGATTATTATTCTTATTGTTTCCTTTCTTGTCGGTCTTCCATTGGTCATTTTTGGAATTATCAATGTTATAAATTTCGATTTTATCGGCATTTTTCTTATCTTTTTGGGGGCGATATTTTCGTTTCTAGTTCCGTTTGGAATCGGAGGTCTACTTCTACAAAGACCATTGATGGCTTACTCTGCGAGCGCCTCGGCTCCGGTAATCAATGAGGGAGCGGAAGCTTTTTCTCCGGCGATTAAGACGGTATCTCGTTCGGTGATGGAGGGAATTGATTCGCTTAACAATGAGCGAAAGGAAGTTGATCCCAAAAATTATGGATTCTGTGACAACTGCGGACATAAATTAGATGATGACGATGTTTTTTGTCCGGTTTGCGGAAAGAAGGTTCGCTGATGAAATTTAAGGATATTTTTAACGACTATCAAGAAATAATTACCCTTGATACCGAGACCACGGGTTTAGATTTTACACAAAACCAGATTATTGAGTTAGGTGTGGTCAGATATAAAGTCCTTGATAATGAACTTGTTTTTGTTCAAGAATTAAACGAGCTAATTAAACTCCCGCCGGAAGAAACCCTATCCCCGGAAATCGTAAAATTGACGGGGATCACCGATGAAGACTTATTAAAAAAAGGCATTTTTATGAGCGAGGCGGCCAAGAAACTTTACGCTATTTTAACGCCATCCGAAGACAAAAACATTCTCTTCATTGCTTATAATGCCGCTTTTGATATGGCTTTTGTGCGGAGCCTGTTTGCCCGTTTTTTAGTTGATTTTGAAAGTTTACCAATCGATTTTTTAGATGTTCTAACCATCTATAAGGATCGGGCCGAATACCCGCATAAATTGAAGGACGCCATTGCCCATTATCAACTTGAAGACAAAGTTATCAATTCGCATCGGGCAAGTGATGACGCCAAAGCTGCGCTCGCCGTTTTACTGGCGATGGCCGATGAAAAAAATGATATCAGCCGATATATCAATTTATTTGGATTCAATCCCAAATATACTCCGATGGCGACTTTTCAAAAAGTGATCAGTTGCCCACAAAATGCTAATTCAATTCCGTTATATGCAAACAAATAGTAACAGAAAATCCTGGATTCAATTTATTAAGTTTTTGCTCTTTTCGATTAGTGCGGGAGTGATTCAAGCATCGAGTTTTGCGCTACTGGATATTATCACGCCCTGGAGTTATTGGCCATGTTATCTTATTTCACTGCTATTATCCGTTTTATGGAATTTTACTTTTAATCGGCGTTTTACCTTCAAAGACAGCTCCAATGTTCCGCTTTCAATGGTTTTAGTTATTCTATTTTATGCGGTTTTCACTCCCTTATCCACCTGGTGGGGATATGAACTGGATACTCTAGGGTGGGACTATTATGTTATCTTGGCGATGACAATGGCGATAAATTTCATAACGGAGTTCTTCTATGATAAATATGTGGTTTTTCGTCATCAGCAAGATAAAAACTCACTTCTAGCCGATGAACAGGAGTCATAACTATGGAAGAAATCATTCTCACAAATATGTGCTTGGTATATGATGATAGCAGCGGAAGAGCCCTCTTTCTTTTGCGAACGAAAAAAGATTGGCCCGGTTTGACGCTCCCCGGTGGTCATGTTGAAGAAAAAGAGGACTTAGAGGATGCAATCAAGCGCGAAGTGTACGAAGAAACGGGATTGAAGATTTCCCATCCCGAGTTGGTTGGGGTCTACTCTTGGACAACTTTTGGTCTTCATCGACGGGATTTAACGCTTTTATATCGTACCGATAAGTACGAGGGGGAATTAAACTCTTCAAATGAGGGGCAAGTTATTTGGCTAACGATGGATGAGATAAAAAAATATCCATTAAGTAATGATTTTTCGGTGCTAACGGACATTCTTTTTCAAGGATTAAGTTTTCGCCCGAACATATAAAAGGAGATTAATATGCGTATTGCCTTAATTGCCCACGACAAGAAAAAAATAGCGATGATGGGTTTAGCGATGAAATATCGCACGACCTTGGCGCAACATGAATTGTATGCCACGGGCACGACCGGTCAATTGGTGATGGAGCAAACTGGACTAAAGGTTCATTGTATGAAATCGGGGCCACTCGGAGGAGATCAGCAAATTGGCTCGATGATTGCCGATGCTCAATTGGACTTAGTTTTATTTTTACGTGATCCCTTGACGGCGCAGCCGCACGAACCCGATGTTTCGGCTCTTCTTCGCCTTTGTGATGTGATTAATATTCCTTTGGCAACCAATATGGCTAGTGCAGAAATTATGCTTACGGCTTTATCTCGGCAGGAAATAATCTGCCAAAAAACCATTCCGCAAGATCGCAGTTCTCATAAGTAATGACATAAAAAAATAGAGGCTCAACACCTCTATTTTTTTTATAGATAATTGTAATTACTTATGAATGTTATAGAAAGCACTCATTCCTGGATAGATGGCTTCATCATCAAGTTCGTCTTCGATACGAATTAATTGATTGTATTTAGCAATCCGATCGGTTCTTGATAATGAACCGGTTTTAATTTGACCGGCATTTAAAGCCACGGCAAGATCAGCAATCGTTGTATCTTCAGTTTCACCTGAACGATGGGAAACAACACATGTATAACCGGCCCGCATGGCTTTTTCCATTGCATCAAGGGTTTCGGTTAACGTGCCAATTTGATTTAGTTTGATTAAAACTGAGTTGGCAACGCCTTTTTTAATTCCTTCAGCAATAATTTTCGGATTGGTAACGAACAAATCATCACCCACGAGTTGAATCTTCTTGCCCAGACGGTCGGTAAGCTTCTTCCATCCTTCCCAATCGCTCTCAGCCAGTCCATCTTCCAAAGAAATTATTGGATACTTTTCGGCAAAGTCGGCATACATATCAACCATCTCGTCAGTGGTTTTCTTTCCTTGGCCAGACCGCTTTAAGTTATAAACCTTTTCTTCGGCGTCATAGAATTCACTTGAAGCTGGATCCATGGCAATAAAGATATCTTTTCCAGGAACAAATCCAGCTTTTTTAATTGCTTCCACAAGAAGTTGAAGCGGTTCTTCATTACTAGTTAAACCCCGAGGAGCAAATCCGCCCTCATCGCCAACCGAAGTAACATCGCCCCGATCTTTAAGAATTTTCCGTAAAGCATTAAAGGTTTCAGCTCCCCACCGAACGGCTTCCTTTAATGAAGGAGCACCGACGGGCATAATCATAAATTCTTGGAAATCAACGGAACTATCGGCGTGAACACCACCATTTAAAACGTTCATCATTGGGACCGGAAGTTTTTTAGAGTTCGGTCCGCCAAGATAGCGGTATAAAGGCATTCCGTAATAATCGGCGGCCGCCCTGGCAACTGCGAGTGAAACCCCGAGCATTGCATTAGCCCCCAATTTAGATTTATATTCCGTACCATCAAGTTCAATCATTTTCTTGTCGATACCAATCTGATCATCAACTAGCATGCCGACAATTTCCGGAGCGATGACATCATTTACATTTTTTACTGCTTTAAGGACACCTTTTCCTAAGAAACGAGCCTTGTCACCATCTCGTAATTCAAGAGCTTCCCGTTCACCGGTACTCGCGCCACTGGGGACAATCGCCCGACCAAAGGCACCACTTTCCGTGACAACTTCAACTTCAACCGTTGGATTACCACGGCTATCAATAACTTCGCGTGCATAGACACTAGCAATAACTGGCATTCAATTTACCTCCTAATGTAGTTATTTAATGCGATACCATTATACAATGAATTTTAATCAATGGCACGTTAATTACGCATAAATAACTAGGTAATTGATTAAAATTTACATTAGAAAAACTTCGCATATGCATGGGTAAAAATAATAGATATAAAAATACCGAAACATATAATATTTGCATAATTAATAATCTTGTATATAATTTACAACGTGAAATTTATGAAGCATCTTAAAAACGACATTCGGTTTTGGATATTTGTTTTCTTCGGCATACTATTTGTCGTTTATTTAATTCTGTTTTTAACGGGAAACAGCACTTCTTTTAGATAATATCTTTATTTTTTTTGAGAAATTCAAAGAGTTTTTTGGATGCTTTTGCTCGATGAGAAAAAGCGTTTTTTTCATTTAATGAGGCTTCAGCAAAGGTTTTATTCAGTTGGTAAGAGAAAAAAATCGGGTCATATCCGAAGCCGTCACCGCCAGATTCATGGTGGGTAATTTCACCTTTAGCAACCCCTTCAAAAACAAACTCTCTGTCCGCGTAAACAAGCGCTATCGCACAATGAAATGCGGCGCGGCGATCACTGCAGTCCTCCAGCATATGCATTATGACCCGGTTTTTCTCGCGATACGAATAATTTTCCATAAAGCGATGGGAAAAGATACCAGGGAAACCGTAAAGCGCATTAACGGTAATACCGGAATCATCGGCGATAACCGGATAGTCAACTTGAGAAGCGATGGCGCGGGCTTTTATAAGCGCATTCTGCTTAAAATCCAGTCCATCCTCAATCACGGCATCTAAGGAGAGTCCGATGTCTTCAGAGGAAATAAACTCATATTCCAAACTCGAAAAAAGATTTTGGTATTCTTTTATTTTGTTTTTGTTACCGGTAGCCAAAACAATTTTTTTCATTGAGTTATTCCTCGACTTCACATTCCTATTCTACGCTTTTCAAGGACTCAATCATATTGATTTTTTTTAAGATGTGATGAGCGATAAAAATTACGATGATGGCAAAGATTACCGACATCAGTCCCGAGTAAATAAAACTAAGTGGTTTTATGTGATGAATGAAACGGATGCGCTCGATTTCCACCGTATTGACAATAAGATCAGTTAAAAAGTAGCCCATCACCAGTCCAAGAGCAATTCCCCCTAGGGTCAAGAGAATTAGTTCTTTATTGATATAGTTATCTACTTCCCGATTGTTAAAGCCCAGCACTTTCAACGTAGCCAGTTCGCGTTTTCTCTCACTGATATTGATATTTGTAAGGTTAAACATGACAACAAATGACAGCATTGCGGAAAGAATGAGCAAAATAAGGACAACATTATTAAGGGATTGCAAAGTGTTTTCCACGGACTTAATTAAGGAACTGATAGAAGTAACCGTCATCACTTTACTATGGGCTAAAAGCGACAGCGCCAATTCGGATTGAGCTTCACTCGATAAAGGAAGCGTTTTTACGTAAATGGTATTGGCGCTAAAAGCCGTAAAGTTGCTTTCAAAAGTTGCCTTATTCATATAAATCAAATGGCCAACGTAATTTTCGGCAATGGCGGAAACTTTTAAGGTATGGGCAACATTATTCGTGTCAACGATGGATATCTCATTACCCGCACTTATCTTTGCTAGGGCGGCTAACTTGTCGGTGATAACCACCGCATTATTTTGAAGAAAAATAGTATTTTTCGTATCAACATCGCGTAGATTTACCATAGTTGCCAAATCAGTGCTGGGAACAAAAACGTTAACTTCATAGTCATCAACAGTAGCAGGCACCATATCGACAGGTAAAAAATCAGTAATCGCCGGATCAGAAAAAGTTTGGTTGAGTTCTTCGTCACTAATGCCACTTTGAACCAAAACGACCTGATCATAGGTAAATATTTGACCATAGTTGGTGCTAGCGATATCGATGATGGCATCGCGAAGTCCAAATCCCGATAGCATTAGGGCTGTACATCCCATGATACCAATTATCGTGGCGACAACCCTTTTCTTATAGCGGCCGATATTACGTATGGTAATTTTGTTTGAAAACTTTAAATGCTTCCAAATAAAGGGCAGTTTTTCTAAAAAAATACGCTTTCCTGGTTTGGGGGCTTTGGGGCGCATTAACTGCGATGGGTTTTCCCGGATTGTTTTGCCGACCGAATAAATGGAGGAGCCAACGATACACGCTAAAGCGATGGCTATGCCCATGCCGACATAGGTCATTTGGTAGGTAAAAACGAAGTGAGGAATGGAAAAAATAATTGTATAAATATTCCAAATTAGTAAGGGGATAATGTAAAAACCGAGAGTTGATCCGATTAATCCCCCCAATAGAGTTGCCAACCCGCTATATGTGACATATTTTCCCATAATGTGGGCGTTAGAAAAACCCAGCGACTTTAAAGTTCCGATTTCTAAGCGATTGTCTTCAACCATCCGTGCCATCGAAATTAAACTAATAAGAATGGCGACAATATAGAAAACAGTTGGAAAAACCTTAGAAAGATTATCGATGCTTCGGCTGGAGCCGATGTAGTCACTATAAGTGGCATCATCTTCCCGATCATATATTTTTATGATGTTATTTGAAAAGGTATTCGTGTTGTCAATCGTCGATTCATTTACAGCCGATGAGTGGTTTTCCGTCGATTGATCCAAAATTTGCAAAACCGAATTTTTGGCTTTTGCAATCAAGTCAAGATAAGCAGAACTTGATGTAACTTTTTGTTTTGCTTTATCGACAGTCATATATAGATCAGTATAAGTAGAATAGTTAAAATTGTTTTTAGCAATAAATGAGTAATAGTTGACGATACCTGCACCAACATTGGTGTTGCCACGGGAGCCGCTTCCTAGAGCAGTTCCAATATAAAGAGGAGACATGACTTCCCCCACGATTATAAAATCACTATTTTTTAAAATACTCTGCTCGTTATCAAGCGTAATGGAGTCGCCGAGCAGTAAATTATTATCCGTTAAATAACGTTTTTCAATAACAATCTCATTCTCGTTTTCCGGCAATCGCCCAGCAATCAAATCAAGGTTATTAATTTCTTCCGGTAGCGAAATAGTTCGGATAACAAATTGCTTTTCATTAATTAGCGAAAGGCCGTCATAATACTTGCTTCCCTCAACATTGTCGATTTCAGGTAGGGCTTTTAATAGTAAAACAGACTCATCGTTAAACCCGTAGGTGGCTTGAAGATGAAGATCGTAGGTCTGGTGTTGGTCAAAAAAATTATCCAACGAAGTGAGCATATCCGGGCTAGTGGCCTTTAATCCGACAAAGGTTCCCACCCCGAGTAAACTCATGATTAATAGCGAGATGAAACGGCGAAAAGAGGAGAAAATTTCGCGTTTAGTTGAAGTGAGTAAGCGATTCTTTCCCATAAGCTTTACCATTCAATTGATTCAATCGGGGCCGGGTGTTCGTTAACGATTATTTTTTCGACACCACCATTTTTGAATTTTATAATGCGGTCAGCCATCGGAGCAACCGCTCCATTATGGGTGATAATAAGCACAGTCATTTTCTCTTTCCGGCAAGTGTCTTCCAGCAGTTGAAGAATTTGTTTACCGGTTTTGTAGTCAAGGGCTCCGGTGGGCTCATCGCAGAGCAGAAGTTTTGGATTTTTGGCAAGCGCGCGGGCGATGGCAACCCGTTGCTGCTCGCCGCCCGAAAGTTGCGAAGGAAAATTGTTAATACGGTCTTCGAGACCGACTTTATCCAAAACCAGTTTGGGATCAAGTGAATCTTTGCATAGTTGAACCGCCAGTTCGACATTTTCGACTGCGGTTAAATTTTGAATAAGATTGTAAAACTGAAAAACAAAACCGATATTATTCCGGCGATAATTGATTAGTTCCTTCTCATTAAGTTTTGAAATTTCTTTGCCATCGACTATAACCTTCCCTGCGGTAACCGAGTCCATGCCTCCCAAAATATTGAGACAAGTGGTTTTTCCCGCCCCACTCGGTCCAAGAATAACAATTAATTCTCCCTTTTCAATTGTAAAAGACGCCTTATCAAGGGCTTTAATATTGACTTCACCCATGTGATATATTTTGTCGACTTCAATAAAAGATATGTATGCCATAAAAACACCCTTTTATATTATATATTCAAATGTCCTTTGGCACACGATTTTTGAAATCAATGTCCGCGGTAATTATAAAATTAAAAAAACAAAGAGACGGCTAATTATAAAATATTTTAATGTTAGCACCGCTTCCACTGACACTATATAGGGTTATGGATAAAGTGTTGTCACTGACTAAAATTAGGGTGGCATTTGTCGTCCCTTCCATGTCGCTGGCAAAGGGGCGATAAGTTCCAAAGTTACTGAAGCCATCGCTTCCAGAGGATAAGGTTATAGTAATCGTGTCATTTGTTTTTACATAGGTAAAGTAGATTGTATATATTCCGTTTGCACTGCTTCGAACAAAAGTACCGCTTCCTTCTTCCTCAAAAGAAATCGTAAAGGTGGTGTCAACACCGCCAATCCTGGTTGTTAAGGAATAAGAACCTGTCAGTTCATTATTTATAGGTGGAAGGTTGTTGTCGACAACATTAATATTGTAGGATGCGGTCCGGGTTATTCCGCCTTCCGTATAACTGACAATAACGATTTGATTTCCGGCTTCACTCATCTCATAACCAGAGAAAGTTACAAGATGGGTGACATTTCTTTCTGAACCATCACTATAATGGGCGATTACCTCTCCTTCAAACGAATAAACATCGCCTAAGTCAAATGAAGTTTGCATATCAAAAAGCGATATCGATGATAAGGTAATATCACTTCCGTTTTCATTGGATAGATGAGCGGAAATAGTTGCGCTATGATTGGGCATAATGAAGTAATAACTATTATTGCCAAAAGGATTTTTAATAATATTTATCGAGGAATCTTCCACGATAAAAATACTCTCTAGAGTAAACGCATCATTTACGGACACCGTAAAGCGAACCTGTTCTCCTTCAAGAACATAGCCTTCTACGGGCGATATTAAGTTAATTGAGGCACCGATAATTTGGTCGTCAACTTTCAAAAGGTGACCAGAATTATCAATAATTAAAACGAGAGTGACACTTTCTAATGCAATCGCACTTGGTTTAATCTCCCATCTTCCTTGGCTTGAATCGAAAATACATGAGGCATTGCTATCTTCCAAAATTGATAAACTAGAAACTATGAATCCCTCTTCGACGACAAATGAGGCATAAAAGAAACCACCGTCTATACTTGCATCATAAGAAGATAGAGGAGTTCCATTCAAATCAGTAATGCTATAACTCAGTAAATGTGCGTTTGATTGAACGGATATTCTGGGATAATTATCGCCACCAGGGTTATAGTCATCAGGTGTGTAGATGTTAAAACGCATTTGGATGTATCCAAGATAACTACTTTCATTTACATAACTAAAATCAGTAATGGCTACAAAGGAGTCATAAAGAATATTATTCTCTGTATTAGCTATCATTTTTATGCCATTTGATGAGGTTACTTCGGTATAGCCAAAAGTGGCCAATAGAGCAATATAGTTTGTAGCAGCATTTTTGGCCAACTGATAATCACTGATATAGAAGCGGATAAAGGACGTGCTGGTGTAGAAAAAATAATCATCACCATCACCGTATAGTTGATTCATGTTTGCCGTTCGGTCATCAAAATTGGCAACGGAAGTGCATTCGCTACCGAAGGGAACAAGCGGAATAAGATTACTGATGTCATTAGCAATTAAGTAATTATTTAATGCTTGTACGGAATCGACGGCATTATTCATAATTCGACATGAAAGCAGAGCTTGGAAAACACCGTTGGGATAATAATGACCGATTGTATGCTGACCATACTCTTCGCCTGGATGAACATAAACCATTTCAATGGTGTAAATTGTAGTTTTTTGGTCTTCTTCATCAACTTCAATTAATTGATATTTATTGACATTAGTTCCCATCTGAACAAAGCCAACATTTGTTAGTAAACTTGTATAAGCGGGAATCTGATTTCCACATCCATAATCGGTTAAAAGAAGATCAACGCCATTGTATGTTTCTTTGCTTTTAAGGGACAATGTATAACTGGCGTTAGGAAGAAAAGGGATTATATTTCCCTTGTAATAGTAATTAAATAGACTAATATCGTTGCTGCTCCAAGAAGTGGGATTAGAAAAAGTTTGTGTTGGATTAGTGATGTAGTTCTCTAAAACACTATTGGATGCAAGACCAAGATTATAAAGAGTAAGAGTCGTATAACCATTTTCAAAAGTCTCCTCTCCGGTTTCACTATCGATGTAGGCTACTTGAAAGGTAAAGCTAAATATTAATTCTTCATTTTCAATCTGGGCGGTTATTTCACTGGGGGCTATAAACCAGGCCGAGTCAATGTAACCAGAAAAGTTTGAGGCTACAGCAATGACGTCTTGGTCGACGCAATAATAAAGCGAAGCATCGTTTTCATCTTGCCGATAATCAGCTAAAAATAAATTTTCTGCGACTACGTCATATAGCGAGGATATGCCTATTTCATAGTTGGTGGCATAAAAACCGTTGTAAACGACGCTTCCCTCGCTTTGAACAAAGTATATATATCCTTGGTTTTTCTGAAGAATAATCCCGCTATAGTTTCCATAATAGTTGCTATAGTATGCTTGATTATTGAGGTTTATAAAAGTATCGGAATAGACATCACCAGGTGTTCCTTCCAGGTAAGAATTGACATGAATGAAGTAATTATGACTGTTTAAAACATTATTTTTAAAATCGTTAAATTGAGTGCTTTCTAACGATGAGTTCGTATCTATAGATGAAGATGGACTACTTTCAAAACTATTAGATGAAAGCGTCGAGTTCCGATTGCAACCGGAAAGAAAAAGCATAAGTCCTATAAGAACTACCGAAAAATTTTTTTTGCTCATTTTGTAACCTCTTTTATTTTCGAATCAAAGCCTATCTTTGATAAATGAAATAATATTAGAAACACCGACGATATTTATTCACACTGATAGTTGATAGTTATGGAACTAAAGTAAGTGTTACTGGAACCATCGGAAATAAACTTAATATATCTATTCGCAGTGGAAGGAATTTCAACCAATGTTGTTCCCGAAGCTACACTCGTATTGACCCATTCCGAACCATCTTCAGAACTTTGAATAATAAATCCCCCATTTGCGGTTCCATAGGTGATAGCCACTGAGGTTATGTTTTGGAAACTGCTGACGTCTTGATCGTTCTCCGGTGAAAGGGGATCGATATAAAATGTGATTGAAGCACCTTCATCCTGTTTAAAACGTGTTACATCATTTCCAAGAACGGTGGTATATGAGACCACGATATCAGCAAAAACTTTGTAATTACTTTGGCCTAAGCGCGAGGATATTGTGTATGCGTTTGCTGAATATGCGCCACTTTCAAGTGTGGATTGCGATTTCTTAAAAGTCACAGAAAACTCTTGCCCAGGGGTTGCACCGACGACGAATTTGGCTGGGGAATTCAATATTGAATTTGAACATATCCCGCCAAAAACTCCGACTGAAACAAGAGCAAAAACGTCAAAAGCCTTTATTTTTTTCCCATTGTTGCGAATAACCATAATAAGTCCTCCATTTTGTAAAATATGCGAATAAATGCAAAGCGCCCAATCCGCATTAATTGTATTTATATACATATATAATCATTTTAGTTATTTACCTAAATGAGATGTAATAAAACAATGCTTTTTGGTAATGGAAAAGTGTTCAAGAAAGTAAGTGTATCCACTTCCTTTTCAATATTGTTAAGTCAACTCTTTCTGTTTCTTTTCTAATCTCAGTCAGATGACTGTCGATTTCTTTGATTCTAAGATTTAAATTCATTATTGAATACTCCTTTTTGCTTTGATTAGTATTCGTTTTCTTGCCAGTATTGACTTCTCGTTTTGTTCTTCCTTATCCAAGGCAGTAAGTTCCATTTCCATGTCCAAACTGCGAGCATAAACGAATGTGTCCTCATAAGCTGGTGCATTCACGATCAATACATCGTATAATCTTTCGATAGATTTGATATGACGTTTTGGAATCGTACCACTTCTCTATCCCATGACCGATCTTTAACTGTGAAAGCAAAGTTTATCTTATCCAAGAGACCTGCGACCACAGTTCGATAAATTTCTTTGTTTGAGCTTGTTTCAAGGAGTTTGGCAGAAACTTTAAGCCCAATATCATCAACAAGTAACGTGAGTGATCCATTTCTTGTTCGTGCAATCACTAAGATATTATCCTGTTGGTTATACTTGAGAGGAACATCTTTCATATTGGTTGAGGTTAATGCTGCTGGTTCAATGACTTCAATGAATCCACGCTTTTCGTTCCTATTAGTGTTTCTATATTAAATACAATGGGATAACCTTCTAAAGTCATCCCTTCTGTTTCTTGATTAAATCTAATCTCTGATAATCTGATTTCTTTATTCATAACGATAAAAACTCCTCCGATACATTGATTTTATCGAAGGAGTTTCTTAAATCTGATACCCAGACTGAAGACTCGTGAAGAAAATTTATTGATTTTTATCTAATTTGTATTAAGATAGGCAATCGCAACATTTATAGGCACTGAAAATGCTATGCCATATACTGGATTTCCAGTACTATCCTTTATTCTAAAGGTGGTTATTCCAATTAACTCACCATATTCATTTAATAGAGCACCGCCACTATTTCCGTCATTTATAATCAAATCACACTGTATGACATTTCTTTCTAAATCATTATAGTTTATGTTTACTTGTGGTAGACTCACAATACCTTTTGTTATACCTATTCCATGATTCAATCCATTTCCAACCGCATAAACTATATCACCAGAATGAATTTTGGAACTATCTGAAATAGTTGATGGTTTTAACTTTATATCCGTAATATCATTCATTTGTAAAAAAGCAATGTCCAAATTTAAATCATATTTGATTAAATTTACTTCTCTATATTCATCTTCATATGAAAATCTTATTTCGAAATACTCATATGAAATATACAATCCAGATTGCTTATAAGTGACCATGTGTGCATTTGTTACTAACGTTCTATTTCCATCAATGATAACTGCAGATCCATATGTAACCAGTGTTTCCCCTGTATTGGATTTTAATTCTACAACGAAGTTTTGAGATGCTTCAAATACTTCCTTTGAAGTTGGCGTTTTCCATAAGAACATATAAATTAAAACTAAAACTAAAGCAACCCAAGTTACTGTAGAAATAGTCAATATTATTTTTAATATTCTACTTTTACTCATAAACATTTATGAACTATGATTTATTGGTTATTGATTTCCAATATTTGGAACCCCAACATGTATTCCATTTGTCCATAATCCATCTCCACCATATGCCATTTCAGGATACTCATCCTCGGAAAATCTTAAAATATATAAAGACCAAATTCCAACATTACCAGAATCACTAGTATCTTTGACATACCAAATAATTGCTATACGATAAATATCCTCGGTTGTTGTAACATCATAGGACATGTTAAACCATTTCTTTTCGACTCCAGAATTTCTGTCAACTTCGGATCCTAAACCACCTGTTGTATATGTATCAAAAATTCCATCATAATAGTTAAGGAGTTCTACAACACTAGAATCAAAATCATCTATTTGAGTCGAAATATTGGGAGCAAAAAGTTGCTTCACTTGATTAATATCTTCGCTTTGTATAGCAGTTAATAGTTTTTCTAAATTATCTTCAGATATTTCACTATCACTTTCAAAATTACATGATACTAAAAATAAGGCACCACTTGTGAGCAGAAAAACTAGTGTTTTACGTATAAAATTAAACATTTTTGTTTCCTTTTTAAATGAGTTTTTACGATGATCTTGGTTTACCAACTTGAATGCCTGGTGTCCATTCTCCATCGCCACGATATGCATAATCGGGATTTGAATCTTCACTGAGTTTTAGGATGTACAAAGACCATATTCCCACATTAGCACCATCGCCCGTATCTTGAACACACCAATATATTGCTGTGCGATATACATCCGTAGTTGTTGTAACATCATAAGATATATTGAACCATTTTTTTGTGATTCCAGAATCTACATCTATATCCGTTCCTAATCCCCAATTTCTGTATGATGAATGATTCCCTTGATAATATGCAAGCAGTTCATCAATATCATCATCAAAATTAGATATGTTATTAATTTTATTATGGGCAAATAAAGCATGGATAGTATCTTTGTTTTCCGTCTCAATGGCATTCAGTAAACTATCAAGTTTATCTTCAACTATTTTATTATCATTATCAAAAAAGGCAAAATCACACCCAACCAGTGTCAAACCTAATACAATAAATAGTAAACATGTAATACAATATTTTAATATGTTTCTTTTCATAAACACTACTACAACACCCCTAGTCATTATATTGCTAATCTTGATAGACCTTTGCAATATTAATTCCATTTGTCCACATGCCATCACCCCAATATGAATAGTTTGGATTCCTATCATCCGAAAACTTAATAATATACAGCGACCATATTCCAACATTATCAATATCATTTGAGTCTTTTACATACCATCTGATACTGATTCTGTATATATTGTCGATAGTAATTATATCATTTGACATATCTTGCCACTTAATCACTCTATCACCATTTTTATCAATATTTGTTACTGGTCCACTATCCTCATATGATTCATAACTACCTACATAATAATCAATTAGATTTTGGATTTGAGTATCAAAGTCTTCAATATTTTCTAAAACATTTGGTGCAAACAATTCTCTAATATTCAAAGCATTTTCAGAATCTAATGCAGTGATTAGTCTTTCAAGATTCACTTGTGCAATTTCTTCATCATTATCTACTGAAAAACATCCAACTAACGAAATCGAACTGACCAGTGTAAAAACTATATATATAAATGATACTAATTTATGTTTCATTTGTTTCTCCTAAATATTTTACGTTCATTTCAATTTCTAAAAGGTGTAATTGGCAATCAAACCGTCGAACCCCCAACCATAATTTTTGTACTTGTTACTGAAAGCATTGAACATTGATGTGTTATTAAAAGTGACCGAAAATGACGCTTTCAAATCATCTCTTTTTACATTTTGATACTTGTAATTAAACCCTGTGATCCACCATTGTTTTGCCGTTGGTTCCCAATTGATAATGTTTGTGTTCTTATAATTCAATTGTAATGTCATAGTCATAGCTAAGTTTTTATCGACTATCCAAATTATATCACTATATGACCATCGTTTATAAATGCCAAGTTCTGCTCCAGCGCCAAGGTTTAGATAGTCACCTTTCCAAGCCCATAAAATATAATCATCAATACCATCAGAATTTATATCAAATGGAAATTTTTTTGATCTCATACTTGTTGAAGCATTGAAGACGGTATCATAAAAATCTGTGTATCCAAAATACTGTTGCCAACCATCAAACGACGCATGATAAATTCCTTGATCGTCTTTTCCCATGTTCAATAGCCAGGCACCTACACTCGCGGCAAGATCTGGTCCCAATATAGTAATAGCGACTGTAGTGGCAATTCTAACGGCTGGTTTTAATAAGGATGCAACTGCGTTTACTATTGCTGTTGCCGCTGTAGAGACGGCATTCACTACCGTATTAACAAGTGCAGAAAACCAATTGTTTTCATCAAATAAACCAGATTCGGTCAAGTCAGATAGCCACAATAACTCATCATCAATTACAAATAGAACATCCGGTTCGTTTGCGGCATTCGGGGTTATTATTCCAGGTATTGTTTCAAAAATTGGAATGTCCTCTATACCTTCGATAATAACACTTAAAAGTACTGTGTTTTCTTCGTCAGTATAATTTATTTCATAACGAACCATAAACGTATCTTCAGTGTTGTCAAGTCCAACCAAGTCGAGTTCATCAAGTATTGACATATTAAATGATTTCTTGGCAATTAATCCTAAACTATTATCCTTTACTTGCAAAGAATGCTCATCGAATTCTTCTAAAAAACTTGAATCCAGTTCATAGTTATCAGTATAGTAAACTGTTCTTGTTTGCTGTGTTTGTTCAACATTAAAATGTGCATTAAAACCACTAAATGTTAAAATTGTTGCAAGATAAACTAAAGCCAATGCAAAGTGTTTTTTCATCGCATCCTCTTTCTAGCTATTCATTAAATTGAGTTGTAAAGACCTCTTGATTCATTTTTACCACTTACTATTATTTTTTTGCAAGCACTACCATTTAGAATATCATATATTGAAAAACCATTTTTTGTGTAAAGTTGTAAACAATGTAAGACCAAATTCTTCAAAAAAAGAAGAGTGATTTGATAATATCATTAGGCAATCATTCCTTTCTTGATTAATTGGTTTTTTCTAAAGGTGTGAGCCTCCCGATTGAAGAACGGCAGATATTGTTTGATCTAATAAAGTAGGCTTTCATTTGTTTGATTAAGTCGTTGCAGTTATAAAACTTAAGGGTTGAATAGAAACGATTGTTGTCATTGCGATGGCGGCGTTCAATTTTGCCATTGTGACGAGGGGCGCGGGGCCTAATCAGTTTGTGTTCAATGCCTAGTTCGCTACATAAAGTGTCGATTGGGTGGATTGTCTGATTTGCTTGATTTTAACAATCTCGTAGTAACCATTTGCCTTAAGAGCCAGCGCTAGAGACTAACTGGGTGACGGGTATAACCAATCGAAAGTCTTAGCTTGGAAAACAATTCATGAAGTCCAATCTTGGGATTACGTCGCATCAAATCAACAATTTTCTTGATTTCATCTGTGGTATGGCTGTTGGACTGAGAAGTATGAGGGCGAGGTGATTTGTCGAGAAGTGATTCTTTGGTCCTGTCAAACACTTTATTCCATCGCATTAGAAAAGCTTTGGATAAGGGACACTCCCGCGTGACATACTTAATTGAATATCTTTTTGATTGTAAAGTAGAACAGCATAATAACGAGTCTATGCCTCGCACGGGAAATACAATAAACTTTGCAGGGGTGATTTGTATACCTTTCTGTAAAGATTTCAGGCCTTACAGAGATACTGTAAACCACCTCTTTTTATTTCTAAGAAAAGTCTCACAGCAATTGTAAAGAAACAACATTAAGGGCCTTTATTTTTTTCATTATTGCGAATAACCATAATAAGTCCTCCATTTTGTAAAATATGCGAATAAATGCAAAGCGCCCAATCCGCATTAATTGTATTTATATACATATATAATCATTTTAGTTATTTACCTAAATGAGATGTAATAAAAAAATGCTTTTTGGTAATGGAAAAGGGTTCAGGAAAGTATAAGAAAACAACTTGCATTTTTTGAAACTATTTTTTATAAAAAAGTTAGAATGAACTGATTTTGATGTATTTTGTGTGACAAACCGGATTTTTCTTTTCTTTTATTGGTTTTCAAATTGGTTTTCCCGCTCTTAATTTTGTCTAAGGAATTCCTTACTATTCTTATATCGCATCCATGATTGAAACAATTATTAGTTTTATTTTTAAGCACATTAAGCATCAACAGCATAATTATTTCGGTAACAAACGAAAATATATTATCGATACAAACATCTAACTATTATTTCCACTTGCGTTTTCCTTAAACTCCCTCTTTTTTATAACGATTGAATCGGTTGTCGATCACTTTGCAAGAATAACGCTAGATTTTCGTATTCTCATTCCCGCTTTAATTCCACGATCAATTATCTTTTGAATCTATATGGAATATTCTACGCATAAGCCGGTGGGTGATAAAATTAAAATATATAAAAAAGCAGAAAAGCAAACGGATAACAATCTCATCTGAATCGGCATATGGTGAAATTTTTACATATTTCATTTAAGTTGGGATTTATTAAAAATGTAAGTTTGTAAATGATGTGAGACCAGAATTAGAAAGAAAAAATGAGTGATATGTTAGGCTATAGATGCTACAAGATGTTTTTCATCATGTTCTTTCCATGTTTCCTCATAACCTAGAATCAATTGATGCGTTTCTTCTGTAATTAATAAATCATAGACATCTGTATCTAAATATCTTTTAATCACTTCATGAATTATAAAGAGATGATAGTTTCTGTTATATCAGATATAAGTTATCCAGTTGTACTTTAGGTTGAACACCTTGTCGTTTATACTTTTCTAAACATTATCGACTTCAATATTGAGTCTATACAAATATGAATTTATTTGTGTCAGGCTAATTTTTTGTACAAAAAAAGCCCTAAATTGGCTAATTTATGTGCATTTTCGGTTGTTTTATCAACCAATCTAAGACTATTTTGGAGTCTCTTTTCACCTTAACTGAAGTGGCTTTTTAAGGCGAAAATATTACAACTGCTGCGAAAATGTCGAAATGGGAAAAAAGTGAAAATTAAAACTTTTTTAGCTGAAAAGCTATTTTCTCGATTAATGTATTAACAAAATTTTCAATTGCATATTACTCTGTAATGAAAGGTTCAAATCAAAAATTACTGGCACATTTAAATATAGAATCTAAATAATTTTTATAAGAATAAGATGCAAGATAACTTTTTTGTCTTATCAGAAAAATATTGATAAACTTCCTGATAGCAGAATTGAATAATACTTGTAGTAATTAACAGATTATGACGATTAATTGTTTGGTCTATGAAATAAAAAAGTGGGAAATCAAATAAGCTTGCCCCCCACTTGATTTCATCGGCCCTAATTTTTTTAAAAAACTTTGCTACGAAGAGTGTACTGTTAGTTTGCCTATACAGATTCTTCCTCTATTATTGTTATTTGTACTGATCATTTGGTTTACTTCAGCGTAAAATCTAAAACCGTAAACTGGTTTATTGAAATTAACGGTATACGTTGTTGGATTATCCCTGTTTCTTGGCAAATTTGTTGTATCAGAAAGAAGATCAAGCTTTCTGTTCCAATCTCCCTTTGCATTAATTTTATATGCATCTGTTTGTACTTGTAACTCAGCCTTACCAGTATTTTTATCTAACAACTCAACTTGAAATTCACGCCAATGTGTCAATTCCACATTAATTTGAAAAACTGGAACTGAAAATTTGTATTCAATAAAAGCATATTTTACTCCATCTCTAATTGGTGATAGAACAACGTATTGGTTTTGAATGAAACCAGTCCTAAATCTTCGTGTTCTTAATCCTATATGGTCTACATTAAGATGAGTGTTATATAAAACAGCAGTCCTTATGTCGGTCGGATAATAATCAATAAATTCATAATCGCTTTGATTTATAACTGTCTCTTCAGAAAACTGTTCTCCTGATGAACTAATAAACTTATTAATAGTACTGGAATAATAATTGTTCGTTCGCTGGCGAGGTAAAGCATTCATATTTAGGCTATAGTAATCAGCAATTTTGATATTAAAATATTCATCTATGTTTCTCTCTGTTTGATTTATATTCCATCCCATATTTCCATACAAAATGTCATTAACTTCATCGTAGCAATAAGCAACAACTAGATGCCCACTTGCGGCCTCGTTAGGGTCTTTAATTCCATTGTTATTAGTATCATTATAGTGACTCCCGCCAACAAGAACTGGCTTTCCCGATTGAACTAGCGCAATTATTTCATTTCGAAGACGCGCTTTTTCTAGTGGGGTTTCTTGCTGAAGTTTGCTTGTATTAAGTGTAACAACGTTTGCAATTGCTTCGTTGTTAAGCAAATAATCATTTATAGTATTTACAACTATATTGTAACTAACACCAATTCCATTCAAATAACTTTGATTACCAGAAGAATAATAATCATAAGTTTGTGATGGTTTAATTGATCCATTATTTAATGCAATAGAAAACAACTTACCAAGAAATGTATCATTATCTATTAATAATTTAACTTCTTGCATAATGCCAAATTCAAAAGCCCTTGGAAAATCACTTGAAGCAATAAACTCATCTCTCGTCATATCATCAGGTTTTATTTTCTGAATAATTGCATTTTGTGAAGGCATAGTGTCATTCTGAACGCCTGGTGATGCGACAGTAAGATTTTGTAAACTAGCGCCGATAATTGCTACTGGAGAATCATACTTTTCATCAATTATTGCATCATTCCAATACGTATCATAAAAGGACAGCAACATCGAAATCCCTGTGTAACCACATATCCCAAAAGAATTAGATGGCTTATTGGTCGCCAAATTTCGATAATAAGTTTCTAAAAAACTAGAGTCTTGTGAAAAATTAGGATCACCCAAGCCGGTGTCATCTGGGGCTGGTTCATAATACAAATCATTCTTTCTTTCGATCAAAGTCTGATTGGAAAAATCATCTGCAAAAACCTCATTTTTAATATCTTTTTGTTGAGGTGTGTACATTCCTGTTAAAAGAATTGAGCCAATAAGTAAAAAAACATTCATAAATATATTCCCTTTAATAATCAACCTTCGATTCCGAAATAATAAATTTCGTGATCAGAGATTATTGTTTCTGGTGTAAGCTGAGTCTCATTGTTAGTTATATAACGATCATAGTAAAAAAAGGTAAACATGAAATATCCGTTAATAAGAGGTGGAACCTTATAGTTCAACACTTTATTATCTTCCAAGCCAAAGATTTCCTCTTGTGTTAATTTCTGCCCTTTTTCAAATATTAAGATTGTTTCCGCAAGAATTGTATTGCCAAATCCGCCCCCTACAGTAGAAAAATTAGTGGCATCTAATTGAATAAAATGAATGTCAACTTTGTTGTCAGTAGGACTTTGTTCTGAAACACTAATAGTTGAACACCCCAATAGACAAGAAATAATAAAACTTAGTAAAAGTAATTTGGTGGTATTTTTAATCATAAACTATTATCCCCTTATATATACTTTTTACATTATTTACAAAAAAAATTGTTAAGTCAAGTTTGGGCAAATAATTCTTTTCCAATTGCATCTGAATATTCTTTAATAACAATAGTTATAATCACTGATCAATTAAGCGTAATTATTGTCTAGAATTACGGCACAAACGAAAAAATCGAACTATTGATGCACTAGTAATCGTACTACTAATATTTGTTTTATTTGTAAATGTACATCACGTTTTTATAAATCATTTTTTCAAATGTTATCAGTGGATAAATGTCCTTTCTCATCATCAGTTCTCATTTCATTTATCTTATTAGTTTGAGAAACTACTTCTATTTTTCGCACTGCTTGTGCAGTAGGTGTTTATACCAACTCAATATGGATTTTTACCGCATGACTTATTTTCTATGGGTTGGCTGAGAGCATACAAATTAAAAAAAGAACCAATCGTCTTGTTCGGTTCTAATGTTCTAAATAGGACTAATGTTTGGAAGTTGAGTCTTGACTAGATTTAATAGTTACTGTTTATTTCTAAATGAACTTAAATGCTCTAGTGTCGACTGCACTCAGCAATGTGAGCTCCTGTTGCCTATTTGAATAATAAAGGTTTAATATGTTTGTTTTGCTTCTACAATAAAATTATTAATACTTTTGTAGTTTTAATTCTAATATTTTCGATTCTTTATTTGCCATTAAAAGTGGTGATTTTAGCGCAATTTTTGATTTACACGATTTTTCCACTATTTGCATACCTATTACCCATAGAAGTATATCATTTTCTGCTTTAAGCATCCAAAAACCGCTATTACTTAATAGATCATCTACAAACATGTTTTAAATATATATCTTCTTAATTGTTTAATAATAATTTATTCTTAATTTTTATGTTAATGCCCTTTATTACCTACTTGCGCACCTTCCACAAATTTAATGTACTTTGGATTTTTAGAAAAATCTTGCCACTCGATAAGAAAATCTGCTTTTGAATCAATAAAGTTACTATTTTTACTAATGAAATTTTCTATCAATAAAACATCACTTCTATCACAGTGTTCTATTTTATTAAAAACATCAGAATGAGGATTAAATATAATTAGAGAAATATTAAACATTGTATTTTTAACTAGTTGTTCTATTTTGGTTGATTTAGTAACATTATAAATGGAACTGAAGGGCTTGAGGTCGAGCAGATCCTTAAGGACTACGCAGAGAGCAAGCTCTGGGTGGACTCCGCTCGCCTGTCAGAGCTCTATTCGTCCCTGGAAGGGAAAAGCCCCAGGGATCAGCTTTCGATCTATTCCGAGATTTCCTCTCTCCTCGTTTCCATTGCCAAGAGAAAGCTCGTCGATGTCTCAGGGAAGCGCATCTTCGATCTGGCTGAGAAAGTGACCAGTACATTTGATATCTATTCTGCCAAGGAACTCTTCCCGTCATGCATCATCAAGGGGAATGATGTCTATCTAGGAGCATCTCTATTCGGCTCTAGGACATGCGATGTCCCTTCTCCTGAGAGCATCCTCTTCTCTGGGGATAAGGAAATAGTGGAGAGATACAGGAAGGCCGTCCTCCGCTTTCACCTCTTCATCGGTCTGTGAGGTTCGTCCTTCCGTACCCTCGTTTTTGGCGGTTCGTCCTTCCGTGACTGAATACTAGAAAAGAGGGAATCTGAAGGATGAAAATACCAATTCGGGCAAACAATTGAAAATGGCAAAGAAAAACCACTCAGTGATGAGTGGTTTTCTCTCGATAGATACTGGCTTTTTCGGTAGTGGTTACCTTAGCCATCAACAGCGATTTGGAGCAGGTGACGGGAATCGAACCCGCATAATCAGCTTGGAAGGCTGATGTTCTACCACTGAACTACACCTGCATCATGGCGGACTAGAAGGGAATCGAACCCTCGATCTTCTCCGTGACAGGGAGACATGTTAACCGCTACACCACTAGTCCACATGGCTTTGCGAAAAAGATTGTATCATACTATTAGCTTTTGGACAACAAAAAAATAGCGGATATCCGCTATTTTCTTACTTTGTGTTTAAAGCCCAAGCTTCCAATGGTCCCTTAGGAATATAACCAACTTTTGTTCCGACAATTTTTCCTTCGTTGTAGAGGATCATAGTTGGAATTGAGTAAACGGAGAATCGAGCGGCAAGTTCGCCTTGCTCGTCGACATTTACTTTCAAAACAGTAAGTTCTTTTCCCTCCCCATCAATCTGTTCAAGCACGGGGCCAAGCATCCGGCATGGGCCACACCACGGAGCCCAGAAATCAACTAGTACTCTTCCCTGTTTGGTCAATTCATCGAATTGTTTGGCGTTTTCAACATGGACAATCATATTTTTTTCCTTTCTTGCCTAATGGGCAATTAGATACATTACTAGAGCTATAATCGCAATATGAGTCGGATAATACAAGTAATAAGTTATTTTAAACCATTTTGGGTTGTATCCGATTTTTCCACTGTAAAATAGAAGCGGAATGGCTGCTAATAATGCGTAACTTTGAACCGCTTGATTTAAGACATCAAGTTGAGGATCAATCGCAACGATAATATAGCAAACTAACTGAATGAATAAAAGAAAAACGCACTCAATAATATTTGCAAAATTTTGAAATTCGCGGGTTTCGGTAAAAGCGGGGTTATCGATATTGTATTTTTTTAAGCTTCGATAGACATATTTTGTAGCAACGATTCGACCTAAATAAAACCCAAGTATCGTCGCTAATCCATATATTCCATACATCGGTTCCAAAAATTGGGGAAGGGGAAGTCCCACGTAAGAGTATAAAATATCGTAAACAATTAAATATATGGCCGGAAGCATAAAATACCATATTTTTTTATCGGGTTTTCTAAAAAAGTAAACCGTCATAATGCTGGCAATTAAAGTGAAAAAGATATTGCCATTAATTGCACTTTCGCCGTAACCCAATTCTAGAATCATTGATGGAATCAAGATTACAAGAGCTAAAAGTGCCAAACGCGTTAAATACTTTTTAATGTTTTTGGTGTGCAAAGCCCCCTCGAGAGCCAGGAAAGCATATATCGGAAAGGCGATACGACCAACGATTCTAAGCGGAACCAGCACACTTTCATCGGTAAAGATGCCAAAATAGTATAAAAAAGCCGCCAAATGGTCAATCGTCATTGTGATGATAGCGATGACCTTTAAAAAGAAAGATGAAAGAAAGTTTTTCGGTGTATGGTTCATCATAGGTACGCGGTAATAAGAATTGCGACATAGCTAAATAAATTATTTAACACATGGGCAATGATTGAACTCGGGGCTCCGTCGCGGTCATAAGCATAGCAGAATATGATACCCGCAATAAAGTAGGAGGGTAGATTTAACAATTCGTTCGTTAAGTCGGCAGTTGCAAAGTCAAAATGAATAAAACCGAATACCAACATAACCACAAAGTAAGCTAGGTATTTGTTTATTTTCCTAACGCCGTCAAAAAGGCCGACTCGATAAGTCAATTCTTCAACGATAGGTCCAAGAAAAGGAATCCAAATAAAACTGGTAACGGGGTGCGATAGTATTACGTTAACCACGGCATTCTGATTGGCGTTATCGGTTACTCCACCCTTATATATTACATTAATGAAAATACTGTAAGCAGTAGAAGCAATCATCGCCAGTAAGCCGTAGGATATACCTCGAACCCAAGTTCTCTTTTGTTTAAATGCTTTTTTAAAACTGGGGAGCAAAGGATAGGTGAGACCAAAAAGAAGCGCCAAAGCGGCCATATAGCGAAGGCCATTGACTGTGCTCAGATAGTCGACACTTGACTGATACACCAAAAGGGGAATAACGCCCTCTTGTTTAACAAAGAACACTGCCAAATTGCCAAATATAACTGAAAGAATATCCAGGCCTAAAAAGCCCAAGATAAAAACAAAAAAGTTAGTTGTGCCACTAATACGTGGATAAGTAACTTTAGGTTCTTTTACCCTTTCGATGTCATAGTTAGCCGTTGAAGTTTCATTCATAAATAAGCATCCCCTACATGTATGTAGTATATATTTTTGGAAACAGTCGTGCAAACAAATATCATCATCGTAAACTTTTTTGTATCATCCTTTTATAATTTTACGAAAAATATATACTATTGTTATGGAGGATCGAGTTTATGAGCATGAATTTTTCCCTAGACCCGACTGATTTCGTAAAAATTCTAAATGGCATCGCCATTGGGCTGGCTGCCCTACTGGTAATCGCCTTTGTCGTAGGTATCTTTCGCAAATTTTGGCGTAATACGTTGAATTTACTTATTTTCGTTGGACTTTTGGTGGTTATATTTTTCACGATTAATCCTCTGCTGAATTGGTTCTTGGCCCTTCGTTTGCAAAGTATTCCTTTGGTCGGAGGTTTCATCCCCGCAACATTTAACTTGACGATATCGGGGACCAGCGTCCCGATTTCCACCTCGACGGTTGAATTGACTCTAAGACAGATGATTGAAAGTTATTACACGGCTAACGGCTTAAGCGTAGCGGAATCACCGGATTTTAGCAGTTACGCATATGGTCTGGCCTTGGTCTTTGCTCGTTACGCTTTATATTCTTTACTAGTAACATTGGCCATAATCATCACTCCGATCATAATGCTTTTGTTCCGTCTTATCGGCCTTTTGTTGCCCAAGAAAAAAAAGATTCGCATTTTTCAGTTTCGGCGTTTATTTGGCGCCGCCTTTAATACGATTCGCGTGGCGATTATCGGCTTGGCAATTTTGATTCCGTTTACTTCGTTCGCCAACACAGTGGCACGGGCTTTCAGCGATCCCAATAATGCCGAAGTGGATGAAAATGCCGCCGGGTATACCGGTATCAAACAGATGAGTGATGCCTATTTCGACTCTTTTCTTTATAAAACGCTTTTTGGCTGGAGTGCCAACAGCGAAGGCGAGACATTTGACACTACGTTGATGAATATGATGACGGATGGGGAATATAATGGGGAGTCGATAAGTTTAACTACTGAAATCACCACATTAGCCGGTATCGGAAAAACGGTTCTTAGCAGTGGAATCGGAACGGAAAATTTCGACTATAATGATTTTTTTACCCCCGATGTGATTAATTCGCTTTTCAACAACATCGAGAACAGTAATTTGATGGTTAGTTATATGCCGATTATGTTCCATGGATTTTTTTCAGCCGCAGACAATCCCTTGGTCAGTGACTCATTCCGGCCATTTTTTGCCAATGATGTTCTTGGATTTAACTACGAACAAGAATTGGAATCGATGAAGCAACTTTTGCTCGACTTAATTGCCGGGGATGCCATTAATTCCATCTATCAAGTATACGCGGACGAAACGGCAGGTAATGCCGGACCCACGGCTTTCTATGACGCTATTTTCGCCCCGAGTGTAAAAGATGCGATGATCGGTGTTTTATCGCAGATGGGAACATCACCTTTCATAAGCGGAGTATTCAGTAATTTCTTCTATGCCGAAGCCACTAAATCAACGGGAACTAGCAATGCTTTGACGCTTATTTTTCCTAGTGACTACGAAGAGTTCTCCACCCAAAATTGGGCGCATGAACTAACGGAAATATACGAAGCGTTCGCAAGAATGTACGGACTTGATAATAACGTTGCCGCAGTTTTAAACGGTGATGAATCCAATTTATCTTGGGATGAGTTCGTAAAAGATCATACGGATGATTTCAAGAGTATTCTTGGCGGAGATTATAATGCCGTAACTGGTGATCTAGAAAACTACGACCCGAATAACTTCAACTATTCGACAGGAACTTCGGCATTGTTTGACAGCGATTTGTTGATGAAGAATGCGAAGCCATTCTTGGCTTATATCTTTGCCGACTACATCGCCGCTTCGCCCGTCAATGCAACTGTGTTTAATCTGGCAGTTGATTCCTGGGATGACAGCAATCTCGCTACAAAGCGTTTGAACTATAAGAATGGCATCAGTGATTTATTGGATCTCGTTACGGTCATATAATGAGTAGTCTAACAGTCAAAACGACATCGATATATGTGATTGAAGTCGATAAATCGAAGTTCATTGCTCTTTTATTCCCAATTAAAAATGATGAATCCTTCAAATCGCAAATTGTCCTTTTAAAAGAAGAGAACAAGGGCGCCAGTCATTTTTGTTTCGCCTATCGAAACGAAGATAGCGAGCGGATGTCGGACGATGGAGAACCGCATGGAACGGCTGGTTTGCCATTGTTAAATCTTCTTAAAAATGAGAATTTAAGCGATTGTGCCCTAGTCGTTGTCCGCTATTTTGGCGGTCATAAACTTGGGGCGGGACGGCTATTACGCACCTACGTAAAAGCGGGAAAAGGGGCAATAAGTGCCGGCGAAAAATACGAGCAAATTCCGGGGATAAAACTAAAAGCGGCTTTTGATTACTCCCAATGGGAGATTATTAAAGGAAAACAGGTTGTTTTACGGGACGAAATAATTAAAATGGACTATAATGTCAAAGTTGAAGTGACACTTCTTCTTGCAGAAGAAAGGCTTACTTCATTAATTGATTACTTGGATAGTGATGACTTTATTATCACCCGAGAACCAGCAAATATTTTAAGGAAAGTTGAGGTTGTTTAATGGCGGATTGTAACCATGATTGTGAGCACTGCGAGGAGAATTGTGATTCGCGCGCGGCGCCTCAGAGTTTACGCGTAAATTTAAATACGCGCAGTAAAGTAAAACACGTAATCGGAGTTGTTTCCGGAAAGGGCGGAGTTGGAAAGAGCCTTGTAAGTTCTTTGACCGCGGTTGGGTTGGCCAATAATGGTCATCATGTCGCAATTTTGGATGCGGATATTACGGGTCCATCAATTCCTCAAGCCTTCGGCATAAAAGAGAAAGCGATGGGCGATGGCGAGTTGATATTTCCCGCTCGTAGCGAGAAAGGCATCCAAATTATTTCAGCCAATATGCTGCTCGATAATGATGAAGATCCAATACTTTGGCGCGGAACGTTAATCTCCAACTTGGTCAAGCAGTTTTTTACCGATGTTTTTTGGGATGATGTCGATTATATGATAGTTGACTTACCGCCAGGAACGGGCGATGTTGCCCTGACTGTTTTCCAAAGTTTGCCTTTGGATGGGATTATTGTCGTAAGTACCCCCCAGCAATTGGTGGAAACTATCGTCAAAAAAGCCGTCAACATGGCTAAACAGATGAATATACCGGTTTTAGGACTGGTGGAAAATATGAGTTATATTACCTGTCCGGATTGCGGAAAGAAAATTGCCCTGTACGGCAATTCCCAACTGGATGTTTTAGCGGGTAAATATAATGTTCCTTTACTAGCCCGGTTACCGTTGGTTCCGGCAAACGCAACCCTAATCGATGCGGGTTTAGTAGAGAATACCGACGTGGAAGAATTTGCTCCGGTGATCGAAGCAATTGAGAGGATTAAATAAAATGAAACAGAGTGAATTTGTTTTAAGAAGAAAAAATGCTTTTGATAGGATGGCTTCAAACTCAGTTGCCGTTTTATTCAGCGGGATTGCTCCCAAACGCTCAGCAGATGAGAATTATGCATTTGAAGTTAATCGCAACTTTTATTATTTGACGGGTATTGATCAAGCCCATTCAATGTTGCTCTTAATTAAAAAGGACAGTGAAGAGGAAGCGGTTCTTTTTGTCGATCGGTTTGATGAGTATAAGGAAAAATGGACGGGAAAACTTTTGACTGTCGAGGAAGCGAAGCGCCTAAGCAGTATTGACGATGTTCGTTTCAGTGATGAATTCGACAATGATATTGGAAAATTGATGGCTAAAGATACCGTTAATTCCGTTTACTTTGACCTCGAAAAAGATTTAAAAATCGGTGAGAATCAAACTACGATTGATTATGCGACGGCATTTGAAAGTAAAACCAAAGCGGAAGTCAAGAACATTTACCCGTTATTGATGCGCTTAAGAATGATTAAAAGTACGGAGGAGATCGCCAGTTTACGCGCGGCAATTCATACGACATGCGGCGGACTTGAAGCCCTTCAAAAAAATATTCGCGGGGGAAAATACGAATATCAAATGGCGGCTTTGTTTGAATATACGATTCGGGATTTAGCCAATGCCGCTCTTTCCTTTCCGACGATTACCGCCGGTGGAAAGAATGCCATTATTCTCCATTATCCCACTCCTAATGCGGTGATTAATGATGGTGATTTGGTTTTATTTGATTTGGGAGCGAAGGCGGATTTATATTGTGCGGATATTTCGCGAACCTATCCGGCTAGCGGCAAGTATTCATCCTTACAAAAGACCATATATGAAACCGTTTTAACCGCGAACAAAAATGTTATCGCAATGATTAAGCCGGGATTAACTTTAAAGGATCTTCAGGACTACACCATCGCTTTTTATCAAAAAGAATTAGTGCGACTTGGACTCATAGATAATCCGGATGAGGTAAAGGACGTCTACTACCATAACGTATCTCATCATCTGGGAATTGACACGCACGATGTGAGTGATCGTTCGTTGCCGTTACAGGCGGGAAACGTCATCACCGTCGAACCAGGATTATACTTCAAAAAATATGGCATCGGGATTCGCATTGAAGACGATGTCCTCGTAACGGAAACGGGCAGTGAAAACCTCTCAAAAGAGATTATTAAAGAAACAGCCGATATTGAAAAAGCCATCCAAAGTCGCTAAATAAATGAGCGTCTTAGGCAACAAAGTGGCCTTTAAGTTGAGCACTTTAATGGAAAGTTTTAAAACAAGAATCGTTATTGATTCTTGTTTTTTTATTCGAGTCGCATTATAAATACCAGTTTCTTCTGCAAAGAGTTAAATGAGCTGTTTTAATAATATGATAAGCGATGATATGATGGTTATATAAATCGATAATTGTTGAGAAATACGCCCGTTTTTTATCATAGGTTATATAGCAGTATCCATGCACTATATCTAATTTTTGCTTTTGGCTTTGCACTGTTTTCTGAGATTTGTAATTTTTAGTAGCCATAATAAAAACTCTCTACTGACGTTATATGATGAAAAGCTTTTTTATTTCTTGTGCACTAAATGGTACTCAGTTCAGCAACTAAGACTTTTTTCTATTGTTTAGCACAGCAAAAGCAACTAGAATAAAATTAATCGAGGAGCGAATATGGAACAATACATCATGACCATTGACCAGGGAACAACTTCCACGCGGGCGATGCTTTTCAACCGCCGCGGCGAAGCCCAATTCATTGCCCAGCGCGAGGTAGAATGCCTTTATCCAAAGCCGGGATGGGTGGAACAAAATGCGCTTAGTTTATGGGTGAGTGTTGTCGACGTCGTCAACGAAGTGTTAATTAAAGCGGATATTACAATTAAGGATGTGGCGGCGATTGGAATTACCAATCAACGGGAAACGACGGTTGTGTGGGAGAAATCAACCGGGCGCCCAATTTACAACGCAATCGTTTGGCAATCACGCCAAAGCGATGACATCTGTGATCGCTATAAGACAAGCAAGAAAATGATTCACCAAAAAACCGGACTACTTTTGAATTCATATTTTTCAGCCAGTAAAATTCGCTTTATTCTCGAAAATGTCCCCGGAGCGGAAAAGAAAGCTCAGGCGGGAGAGTTGATGTTTGGCACGATTGATAGCTGGATAATTTACAAAATGACAAACGGCAAAGTTCACGCGACCGATATAACCAATGCCTCCCGGACAATGCTATTTAATATCGTGGAGGAAAGGTGGGACAATGAACTGCTGAGTTTGTTTCAGATACCTTCCTCAATGCTTCCCAAAGTCGAATCGAGCAGTTTTGTTTTTGGAAGGGCATCATTTTTTGATTCTAACGTTCCAATTACTGGAGTGGCGGGCGACCAGCAAGCCGCCCTTTTTGGTCAAACATGCTTTCATAAGGGCGAGTCAAAGAATACATATGGAACCGGCTGCTTTATGCTGATGAACATCGGTGATAAACCGGTCATGAGCAAAAAAGGGCTTTTAACGACCATTGCGTGGCGGATTAATGGCAAAACCACCTATGCTTTGGAAGGCTCGGTCTTTGTCGGCGGGGCTTCGGTTCAATGGCTGCGAGATGAGATGAAACTTATCCGTGATGCCGCTGATAGCGAAAGATCGGCAAAGATGATCACCGATTCGGAAGGAGTCTATGTCGTACCTGCTT
Organism: Bacilli bacterium; assembly: GCA_035326105.1. Taxonomy (NCBI): domain Bacteria; kingdom Bacillati; phylum Bacillota; class Bacilli; species Bacilli bacterium. Next base: position 262,270 of record DAOKYO010000002.1, on the reverse strand, counting down.
TTGTAGGACTTGGAACTCCATATTGGGATGATGAAGTCCGCGGAGCTATATTTGGCATCACGCGCGGCACATCTAAATATCACATCGTGCGCGCTACTTTGGAGTCGATAGCCTACCAAAGTAAGGATGTTATCGAAGTGATGAAAAAAGAAGCGCATCTGAGTCTTCCGCTTTTAAAAGTCGATGGCGGAGCGACCGCCAATCGCTATCTGATGCAGTTTCAAAGCGATATTCTGCACTGCACAATCAAAATACCTAAGGTTCAGGAGACCACGTCGCTTGGTGTCGCCTATCTTGCAGGTTTGGCCATTAAGTTTTACTCGTGTTTGGATGAAATAGAAAACATTCATCAATATCGGGAGGAATTTCTTCCTAAGATGAGTATAAGCGAAATTAACCGTCGTTATAAAGGCTGGAAAAAAGCGGTTGCTGCCGATCGTGTTTTTAAATAGTTTAGTTGAATATATCGGCATAAGTCGATAAAATTGTAATATGCAATCGATCATGGATAAAGTCTTTAATTACGACGTTTTAATTTTGCCGCCCGCGGTTAAAAAAACTTTTGTTCGGTTGCATAATTATTATCCTACTTCGCATTTGAAAATCATTACTTTAGACGACTTAAAGGCGGACTATTTTTTTGGTTTAGGGCCAAAAGAGGAAATGTTTCTCTTTAATAAATTTAATCTATCAATAAATGATGCGCATTTTATCGCTGATGCCTTTTATGATTTCAAATTAAATCCCGGCTCTTCTATGCGTTTAAGCAAAGCGAATGCTATCAAAGAAGCATTAAAGAAAAACGGGTACTTGCAAGCCAACCATTATTTTGCCAGCGATTTAAAGGCGAAAAACATCATCGTTATCGGTTATGAACCCCAAAATGAAGAATTGGCGTTCTTTATTCGGAAATATAACTTAATGGTTGATTTTGTTCCCTTTCCCCCGGTCAAAGAGCAACTAAGAATCAGAGTCTTTAATGATTTGGAAGCGGAAATCAGCGCTTTTTTTAATGATGTATCCCGTTTATTAGTGGCCGACAAAAAATTAAGCGATATCGTTCTTCTCAATCCACCGACAGAATATCTTCCACTTTTAGAGCGCTACTCACATCTATATCGCATACCGCTCAATTTACCGGTGGCTGAACCTTTAATCACTTTTCCCTTAGCTCAGGCGTTCCTAGCGAGTGGAGATGAGAACTTGTTAAAAGACGATATAGTAAGTCAAAAGATACGCGCGTTATGCGGCCAATATCCGGCTCGCGATATCGCCGATTATAATTTGTTTTTAACTCAACTTTTTTCCCGGACAAAAATTGCTTTTTCCAAATATCAAACGGCAATATCTGTGATGGATTTTCTCCCTTTGGATGACAAAAAGGAAGTGTTTGTATTGGGCTTTTCCCAGGGACACTATCCGCATCAAGGCCGCGATTTTTCTTATTTGAATAGCCAAGAGAAAATGTTGCTTGGGCAAAACGATATCCATTTGCTTAATGCTGAAGATCGACATTTGCTCTTCTGGGCACTTAATTTAGAGAAAAACCTGCATTTAAGTTATTCAAAATATGTTGACGGAGAGGAAAATTTTCCGCCCTCTTATCTCGATAAGATTTCAAAAATTACCTTTGAATCGCCGACCTATGATTTTGATTTCAGTGCCAAACGGATTGCTTCTTATCATGCGACACTTCTCGACTGGAAACGAAAATATGACTATCTATCCTCCGACCTATTGATCCTCGACCGAAGTGAAAAGATTCCTTACCGCGAATTTGATAATTCGTTCACGGGAATCGACGTTGATTTTAGTTCAAGACCATTCGTTCATTCCTATTCATCTTTTAAAACTTATTACGAGTGCGCTTTTCACTATTATCTTGAACGAATTATCGGCCTGCGTGATACTACGGAATCATTTAATTTGAAATACGGAACGCTAGCGCATAAGTTACTTCAAGAATCGTATAGTCCCGGTTTTAATTTCGAAAAATGTTTTGCTGAAACAAAAGCGATAATCGAATTAAATGTGGATGAAGAAATATTTTTAATGCGCTTAAAGGAAGAATTGAAAATGGCAATTAATTTTATTCATCGCCATGAGCAAGGAATGAAGTTAAATCATGTTCTTGTCGAAAAAAAGTACGACTATCAAATTAATAAATATACGCGAATTGTCGGCACAATCGATAAGGTATATTTTATAGGCGAAGAAGGTAAGAAGGTTGTTCTCGTTGATTATAAAACTGGTTTAGAACGGTTTAATCCGGCACTTGTAGAGTACGGAGCTTCACTGCAACTGCCATTCTATGACTTTCTTTTTCAAACTTGCGAGGCAGATGACTATCAAATTATCGGCCTTTACATTCATCCGTTATTCCTAGATGAACGTATTTTTTTGCCGGAGGGCCATGATGAAAGCTATTATTTCTCTCGCCAGCGGTTACAGGGCCCATCGAGTGAAGATACTTTTGATCAGGCGGCATTCAACATCCATGATGGGGAATACTACTATGTTAGTAACGTCAAATATAATAACGACGGTAATTTATCCAAATCTTCAAAGACATTCAGTGCCGATTTTTTCGTAAATTTGGCCAGCGTTGCCGAAGAGAAAATCATCGCCGGGGATAGGAAGATCCGGGAGATGGATTTTGCTATAAACCCGCTTCGAATCGGGAAAAAAGTCGATGCCTGCAGTCACTGTCCTTTCCGCGATGTCTGCTATCGTCAAGAAAAGGATTATCGTAATTTTGAGATAAAGGAGGAATTGGCCGATGAGCAATAAATTTACTCCTATTCAAGAAAAGGCAATTGACATCGATGGCAGCAACGTTTTGGTCTCCGCCGGCGCGGGAAGTGGCAAAACGGCTGTTTTAACTGAGCGCGTCTACCGACTCATCGCCGAAAAAAGCATTTCGTTGGATAGCATACTCGTCTTGACCTTCACCAATGCTGCGGCCCGCGAAATGAAAGAAAGAATTCGCAAGAAACTGGCGGCCAACCCCTTAACCCAGGCGGTGGCGGAAGATATCGATAGTTCGTATATTATGACATTTGATGCTTATGCCCTCTATTTGGTGAAAAAGTATCACCTTGATATCGGCGTCGATCAAAATATTGATATTGCCGATCAATCGCTGTTTACCATCGAAAAGCATCGGATAATAGACGACGTCTTTTGTCGACACTATCAAAATCCCGATTTGCAATTTTTAAACTTGATCAAAAAGTATTGTTATAAAAACGATCATGATTTAAAGGAGTTGATTCTTTCGATATTAGATGCGAGCAATCTTTTGATTAATCCCGATAAAATGCTTCTTCAGTATGAGGACAATTATCTTTCCGCCGGTTTCTTTGAAGATAACTATGGGCAGTATTCAAGAATTTTTGCAAAACGGATTGAACTGCTGGATGATATGACCAATTATTTGCAGAGCCCAAACGAGGCATCGCGAATAAACGATTACATCAAAACTAATTTTATAAACGGAAGCAAAGAAGAAATTATTCGGCGTATTTTAAATCTGCCTTCATTCCCCCGGAAGCAAAAAGACACCGATGCCAGCGATGAGAATATTCGAAACCAACAAAAAGACCTAATCAAGAAAATTAAAGCGATGGCGCCCCTGCTTATAAAGGCTGATTCAAAAGAGGATTTTTTAAGCACAAAGGAAGAAAAAATCACTTTAATTAAACTGGCTAACGAAGTTAATCGGCGACTGGAAGAATTCAAACAAAAATATGGTTTATACGATTTTTCATCCATCGCAAGGCTCGCATTGAAGGTTTTGGATAATCCGGCGATAAGTGAGGAAATAAGGTCCTCTTTAAAGTACATTATGGTGGATGAATATCAGGATACCAGCGATATCCAAGAAGCGGTTTTAAATCGTATCGCCAATAATAATTTATATATGGTGGGAGATGTAAAACAATCGATATATCGCTTTCGTAACGCCAATAGCAAAATCTTTTCCGATAAGTACATGACGTATGGTAAAGGTGTAGACGGACATCGAATCGACATGAACAAAAATTTCCGTTCCCGCCGAGAAGTTTTAGAAGATATAAACCAAATGTTTTCATCACTGATGACCTTGGAGTATGGCGGCGCGGATTATCGGGACAGTCATTTAATAGAATTTGGCAATCTGAATTATGATAATCAAGGTTCGGTGGACCAGAACTGCCATACGGAAATTATTCCTTATGACAACAAAAAGATGCTATCTTCGGACCGGGTTGAATATGAGATTCGAATTATTGCCAGTGATATAGCGAGCAAAATTTCCGGCAATTATCAAGTCATGGATAAGAGTACGGGACAAAAGCGCTCCATATCCTTGGAGGATTTCGCAATTTTGGTTGATCGGAAAAGAGACTTTTCTCTTTTTAAAAAGATTTTTGACGAATATCAATTGCCCCTCCGTATCGAGCAAGACGAAGGCATGGCCAGCAGCGATGTTATAATGGCGTTTCACTCACTTTGCTTGCTGGTCGATTCGATAGGCGACGACGTCAACTATGATGAGGTTACAAAGAAACATGCTTTCCTTAGTCTTTCCCGCTCATACATAATCAATGATAGTGACGAAACGATCTATCGGGTTATAAAGGATAATACCTGGGCTAATTCTAATTTGATGCAAAGAATCAACTCCTATAAAACAATAAACAGTCTGCCGTTAAACCAGCTTTTGAGCAGATTACTGATTGATTTTGAAGTTTATGACCGTTTGATTTTGATTGGAGACATTCAGGCCAATATCGCTAAACTGGATAGTTTGGTGGCATTATCTAAAACACTGGCTACAATCGGCTTTACTTTGCACGACTTTGTAAATTACTTTTCATATATGGATGATTACGGAGTCGACTTATCCGTCAATGCAAGCGAAAATTTGAATGATGCCGTTAACCTAATGACGATTCATAAGTCCAAAGGTTTGGAATTTCCCATTGTCTATTTTCCGCATCTTTTCAATCGATTTAACCGAACCGACGTGGGTGATAAGGATATCGTCAACCCCGACTTAGGTATCATTATTCCAAACGGCACCCGAAAAAACGGGCAAAATATGTTTAAAGACTTATTAAAGTATCGTGAGATTAAAGAGGATATAAGCGAAAAAATACGCCTTTTTTATGTCGCTTTAACCCGGGCTCGGGAAAAAATCATTATTCTTCACGGCACGGAGGAAAAGAGTGTTTATGCCATTGAAGATGCCACTTCCCTCGACGACTTTATTACCCTTTTACCCAATAAAGAATCTTACTATGTCAGCTCGGATAAGAATATTAATCCTCCGTCAAAGCGGGAGATAAAAACCATGGATGATAGTGAGCAATTATTAAAAATTCATGCTCTTGACTTCTCCTTTGCCCAAAAAGAGGACAGGCAAATTTCGAAAGTGATGGCATCTCCAGTTGAAGATCGTTTGTTGGTGATGGGCGAGCGGTTGCATCATCTTCTAGAGATGAGTGATTTTATCAATAAGAAGGTGCCGGCTTACAGTACGGAAAGCGAAACAAAAATAATTACTAAGGTGTTAAATTTACCTCTTTTTGATGGGGTTACGGCGTCAAATTTATATCGTGAGTATCCATTCTTTGATAAGGCAACTGAGCATGAGGGTATTATCGATGGCTTTATTGTTGAAAAAGACACCATCACTCTCTTTGATTATAAGCTAAAGCATTTTGATGATGTGGCCTATGCTCGGCAATTAAGAATATATGCCGACTATTTGAAGACGGTATTTCAAAAGCCCGTCAGGGCTTATCTAATAAGTATTTTTGATGGAATCTATCGTCCGGTCGACATTTAATTTTACTAATAGATTCCAAAAAACTATAATAGATTATCTTTAAAAAAAGAAAGAAGGTTAAATTCATGCAATACAGTGAACCGATTAACGAGACTTTATTTGCTTCGATTCTCGAACGTGTCAAATTACCGGCGAATGTTGATCGTCACTTTCTTTATGAAATATATTTGCAGTCGATCGATAGTATCGGCCAATTCAGCGAAAAAAATCATATTCTTGAAGCCCAGGTCATCAATCACATTGATGTTATTTTATACATTGTAAGTGAACACCTTTATCATTTAAGCGGACCCGAGCATTTTGAAGAAAATAAACTGATTGACAATGAGGGGTATCAGTCATTGCTTTTAAGCGCCGTGGTCGACAAATACTTGACAAACAACCATTTGGATTATCGTACTGGCAGTGGTACAAGCCGATTTTATCCCCCGATTTCGACTCTGAGCCTATATTTGAATTTCGTTTTGGGAATGCTCAGCCGACTTCCCAAAAACGATCCCGGCAAAACACTGGTAGTCGATATTATGACCAAAGCGTTTACGATTGGAAAATGCGTAGTCGATCTTCTTGTCGGCGGATTTGAAACCGAAGCTTTTGCTACTTGGAGAACCTTGCATGAAACCGAATGCGTTCTAAAAGTACTCAGTGAAAATGGTGAAAAAGTGCAAGAAGCCTATCTTCGTCACCTAACCTACGGAGTTGCCTTTCGTCAGGGTCTTGGGACCGTTACATCCACCGATGCCGTCTTTCAAGAGATTAAGATCAAGATGAAAAAGCAAGGGCTTAAAAGCAAAGATATGAAGCGCTTTATCGAATACGGGTGGCTGGACGCCATCGCAGAATTCAATCTTGAAGATTATAAATATAATTTTCGCGATGGACTGGAAGCTATCGCTAAACTTAAAGAATATAGCCGTTGGTATGAAATGAGCAGCGAAGTCGCCCATTCATCGCCGGTTTTGATTTATGCCTCTTCGCGCTATTTCGGCTCGGTCACACTCATTAATCTCTTCGAATCATTTTTCCGAATGGAGAAAACTTTTTCAGAGAAACTGGATTCGACGCTTTCGGAAAGTGAGCGGGCAAATTATCAACTGATGCGAAAGATTCACTTTCGGCAGATGGAATATATGCATAACCGAGAAAAGGCGACCTTTCTTAGGGAGCAAGAAGAAAGACAGCGTCTTGAAAAAGAAAAACGGGGAAATTAACCAAAATAATTTAAGACAAATAAAAACGTGGAAATAGCATTCCACGTTTTTTCGGGTCAATAATCAAACGTCTTGATAGCAGCTGCCGCCGATAAACTCCCGCATCAAAGAATTGCACGGTACCCAGGTGTCATCCATATCCGCAAAATACTTTAGCATCCGAATGAGCCGCTCCGCTACAGTGAAGTAGGGGGAGTCATCCTGAATGGATCTCAGTAACGGCAAGGCGACTTTTTTCATAACCGGGAGTTCATAACTCAAAAGAGAATTATAAACGTAGTCGGCGTCCTCTTGCGTTTTATAAATCCAAGTAAATTCACCTTTACGGACACTGGGCCACATGGATAGGGTTAACTCAGCCGGAGCACTCCGGAATTTGAAATCCCGGACTAAACGCCGAATCAATCTTAAATCAGTAAGGGAAATCGGATTGTGATTATCCAAATTTATCTGCGCTTGCGGAGCGATATAAATCTTAAATTTTTGATGGCGAGGAATAAGTGTGGTCAATTGATCATTAAGCGCATGGATGCCTTCGATAATGATGGGCTCACTTTCGCCAACCTGAAGTGTTCTTCCGGGAACTCGCTTGCCAATCTTAAAATCAAAATGGGGAAGAGTGACCGAATTGCCATTGATGAGGTCGAGCATGTTTTGATTGAATAAATCAATGTCGAGGGCATGAATCGATTCCAAGTCCGGCTTTCCATCTTCGTCCAGTGGAGCTTTATCCCGCGGCAAGTAATAGTCATCGATGCTAATTCGAACCGGTTTTAATCCCCGGGACATAAGTTCAATTCTTAACCGGTTGGCAAAAGTCGTCTTACCGGAACTGGAAGGTCCAGCAATGCAAATTAAGCGGATGTTATCGCTATCCTTGCTGATGGTATCACCGAGTTCACTCAACATATGATTATGCCGGGCTTCACACATATTGATAAAATCAATCGGCGAGCCATTGAGAATATAATCATTGATGCTGGCGACACTATCGGTTCCCATTGTCATTGCCCAGTTGTGGGCTTCTTTTAGCGTATGGCCAAAAGTGGGCATCTCTTCAAATGGAGGAATTTCACCGCCCATTTCGGAGCGGGGATATTGAATAATCACGCCGGGACTATACTGGCGGATAATAAACTTTTTAAGATAACCGGTCGAGGGAACCATATATCCGTACATATAGTTCAAGTAGCCATCACATTCATAAAAGTGAACGGTTTTTTCCGGGCGATATTTCAGAATAGACAATTTGTCTTCAAAACCTTTGTCGACATAAATTTTCGCCGCCTCATCGTTTGGGACAACTTTTCTTTCGAAAGGCAAATCGAGATCGACAAGCCGCGCCATCTCCTTATTCAAATCATCCACCAAAGCCCGGTCAGCCCGGATGCCTTTGTTGAGGATCTGCATAAAAATGGAGCGCGAAACATTGTATGAAAAACGAATTTCAAGTTCGGGGTGAATACGCTCCATCGCCATCGCAACTAAGTAACGAAGCGAAGTCTCATAAATCCGAATTGAATCTTGATCTTTACAACTTAAAAACTGAACATCGGCATCGTAATAGACTTCATAGGTCAATTCCCGAATACGATTGTTGACACGGGCACAAACGAGATTCTCATCGACACTATCAAGGAGATCAAGCAACTTAACTTTTTTCTCATATGTCCTTTCAGTGCCATTAACTTTAATTTTAAAACTCACAATCAACACCTCCTGTGACGTAGGGTCATTTTAATACGGTCATAAAGTATTTGCAAGCGCTTTCAGCAAATCTACCCTTCGATATGACCTTTTATTATATCGACTTCATCGAAAAAAAGATAGAAAAATTTATTTCTTCGTTTTTCGCCTCAAAGATGTAATATATAATAAGAAAAGAGGTTATTTCTATGAGTGAAATTTGGCAATTTATCAAAGATTTTTTTCAAAAAATAGCTGATTTTTTCGTTAATAACGGAATGGAAGTTTTCGCCAGGGCAATATTCGCCCTGATTCTTATTTTCGGCGGTCATTTTCTTATTAAATTAGTAATCGGATTACTGAAGAAATCAGTTAAGAAGAATAAAATAAAAGTCGACAAAAGTGTGCGGTATTTTATAATTGATCTTTTTAATTTTATGCTCCGCTTTATTTGGTTGGTGGGAATTTTGGCGGTTATTGGCATTAATATCACCGGCATAACGACAATAATTAGCAGCGCAATTCTGGCCGTCGGGCTTTCTTTGCAGGACTTGATTGGCAATTTTGCCTCCGGTGTGATTATTTTAACCAACCATCCGTTTGGAGTCGATGATTACATTTCCATCGGCAGCAGTGAGGGAACCGTCAAGATTATCGGCATGCTTTCAACAACCCTAGCGACAATCGATAACCAAAAAGTGGTCATTCCTAATAAAACGATAATCGCAAGCAATGTTGTCAACTACTCGGAAAACAAGTTACGGCGAAAAATGATTAGCCTCACCTTTAACTATGATCAAAATCCCGATGAAGTCAAAACGAGTATTTTAAAGGTTTTTTCTTCAGATAACAGAGTGTTAGCCAATCCGAAACCAAATGTTGTGGTCGGTGGAATCAGCGATCAAGGCTATTCGATCACGATGTGGTATTGGACACGGAATAGCGAATTCTGGGATACCTACTATGATTTAATGGCCTCGCTAGCAAAAACCTTTGCCAAGAAGAATATTCATCCGGCAATTCAAAAGTTGGAAGTTAAACAAAAAGAAGAAAATTAAGCAATTAAGCAATTGATATTAAGTGGTTCTTTTGCCATAATTAACCACATTAAAGGAGATAAATATGAATATTTGGCACGATGTTAGCCCCGAGCGGGTTACTCCCGAAGAATTTGTGGCGGTTGTTGAAATCAACAAAGGAAGTAAAAATAAGTATGAACTGGATAAAGAGACCGGTCGGCTAAAGCTGGATCGGGTGCTCTATACATCGACGCACTATCCGCAAAACTATGGTTTTATTCCCTTGACTTATGCCGAAGATAACGACCCGCTTGATGTCTTGATTATTTGTTCGGAGCCGATTATTCCTTTGACGATTGTCCGCTGCCGACCAATCGGCATTATTCGCATGATCGATCGGGGCGAAAATGACGAGAAGATTATCGCCGTGGCAATCGATGATCCATCATATCGAGATATCTATAATATCGATCAATTACCGCGCCATTTATTTGAAGAAATCAGACACTTCTTCCAAGTTTATAAGAGTTTAGAGGGTAAGGAAACCGTCGTTCATCATATTCAAGGTCGGGACTTGGCCGTTGAAGTAATAACCAAAGCCCTAGCTTACTATAAGGATAAATTTCCTAAAAAATCGCGAATTTAATGGTTAAAGGTCTCCATCAGGAGACTTTTCTTTTCGTCGGCAATCAAAAGGAAAAGCGCGCGATTGGTCTTTTGATACATATAGTAGCCCCAGTAGCACCAAAGAAGATTGAGTGCGTTTTTGAAAATATCCAGCTTATGATGATCAAAACCGTCGGGATAACGAGTTTGAAGAAAAAGTTTTTCCTGAGTCGGTGAGAGATGATTCTCCGTTATGAATGAAGCGTCATCAAACATCGAATCATTTAAACCGGCGAATTCAAAATCGATGATATACAATTTGTCGCCCTTAAAAAGAAAATTATTTTTGACGAGGTCGTTATGCGATAAAACCAGATGGGATTTATCGACAAAGCGATTATATTCACGAACGATTTTTTCTTCATATGCTGGCGAGAAAACTTTCTTTGAACATTTGCTACGGTAAAAAATATATCTTTCTTCGAGATTAAAGGGGACTAATGATGAATTATCAAAGGATTGATAAGTGGTAATTAGCTGCGCGATTCGAATTATTTCTCTGTTGGCGTACAAAGGACCGTGGCCTTTATGCGATGATGACAAAAATTGACTTAAAGAATAATTAAATTGCTCGTTGTAGGTTAGGTACTTAGGGCTCAAGTCATGTTGATAAAAGATATCGGCGATTATATTTTCCTGAGCGTAAGAAAAAAAAGGATCCAGCCCCAGTTGCCTAACCTTCAAGACGAATTGATCATTAACTAAGAAATTTTGGTTGGTAATCCCCGTGGGCAAAGGTTTGAGACTATAAACGGCAAACTCTAAATCAAAGGGCAAAATATGTTTCATTCAATTGTTTTTTTCTCCAAATAGATTATATATAATACTGAATACAAAATCTAAAGGAAGTTATGCTTATGTTAAATATAGTTTTATATCATCCGGAGATTCCGGCCAATACAGGTAATATTATGCGGACTTGCCAAGCCACTAGGAGCCGGCTTCACATCATCGGACCGCTGCCGTTTTCGCTTGATGAAAAAAGTCTTCGCCGCGCGGGTATGGACTACATTAAAGAGAGCGATTATCATTACTATTCCTCATATGGGGAATTTCAAAGCGAAAATGATCAAGTGGAAATTTACTATATAACCAGATATTCCAATCAGGTTTATACGCGGGTGGATTTTTCTCATGGCGAAAAGGATTATTGGATTATGTTTGGACGTGAATCAACCGGAATTGATCACGATATATTAAGGCATCATTTAGACCATACCTTACGCATTCCAATGGTTCCTGATGCCCGAAGTTTAAATCTCAGCAATTGCGTGGCCTTGATTACCTATGAAGTTCTTCGTCAGCAAAACTTTTTAGACTTGGCCACCAGCGAATGCCTGAAAGGGGAAGATTTTCTCATCAAGGAAAAATAACCGGTTATTTGCGATGCGCAGATTGAATGGTCGCTAGGGTATCGAAAGCTAATTGGCGAAGAAAGAGGCTCGTATAGCGATTGATTTTTACTCTTCCCGGGCGATCTAAATGTTTGACATCTTTAATTTTTGCGACCATCACCTCGCCGTCGTTTTGGTGGGAAAGCGCCAGCGAAATAGAAGCCGCCATATCGAGTACCTTGGGACTAGGATTCATATCAAAAATCACTATATGGCTACCGCTATAACCCTTGATGTGAATAAAGGTGTCGAATGGTCGGGCATATTTGAAGGTAAGTTCATCGTTTTGCAAATTGTTCTTTCCAAAGCCGATTTTAACGCCGTCAATATCGACGAAATATGGCATATAACTATGCTTTTTACTCGTTTTATTCGCACTTTTAGGAAAGTAACCATTGAGCGAAAGCTCGGTTTTTATCTCTTTTAAATCAGTTTCGTCGGCATTGGCAATTGTAACCTGCAGATCGGAAAAATATTCGAGTTCATCGCTAGCGATATTGATCTGCTTTTGGATTTCATCTAGAGCGACCTTGGCTTTTTTATATTTTTTAAAATAACGGTTGGCATTTTCTACAGCTGAAAGTTGAGGGTCTAATAGAATAACTCCATCTTCCGTTACCAATTTGGCGGCGCCGTTTTCGATGCTATCGACATATGTTAAAATTAAATTGGCTTTATTTTGATCATCCAGGTGCACCTTGGCATCATTCAAATCACCATTCAGACGTTTAATCTTTTGTTTGATTAATTTGTTTTTACGATTTACTAAATGAATAATGTCGCTAAACAGTTCAGTTTTTCTTTTATCGGTCAAATCTTGTTCGCGACGATCAAAAATATCTTGTACAGAAACTTTATGATATTTTTCATTAAGCGGAAAAACGGCAAAGTTTCCTTTATCATCGCCATAAATGTCAAGGAAAGAAGCAAAATCGTTTTGATGATTGCCCAAGTAATCTTTTTCCAAGGGAGAAAAACTTTCTTCCGCATGAAAATTAACCGGGCATTCATAGGTTAAACCGATGGCTAAAGGGCGCATTACGTCAAGCGACTTCGATGCCCGCCAGAGGGCAATTATTCGGTTTTCATCATCGATGACAAACATGTTTGGTTGCATCGGTATAAGTTCAATAATCAGAGTCAGTTTCTTCTCAATTACAGCAAGCGAGGAAACCTTTAAAGATATGCGAACAATGCGATCATGGGAATCGAGGTCAACACTTTCAACAAAAGCGCCCGATACTTCTTTGCGAAGTTGAAGAAGAAAATTGCTACTTGTGCCGTCACCGGAAAGTTCGCGATCAGTCAAGGCCAAAAACGGTTCACTATTATCCAGAGAAATAATTAATTTTTGCGATTTTGATCGGGATATTGACAGGGAAAAAGAATTACGGGAAAAATGAATGATTCGATTTAAAAATGCGCCCTCAATTTCATTTTTTATCACTCGGGTAATCTGCTGAACCAACGAATAAGAAAATGCCATAAATACCTCAAAAAAAATTATAGCATATCCTTACTGTTAGTTTGTAAATGATGTGAGACCGGAATTAAAAAGAAAAAGTAATAATGTTGATGTTGGTGTTGTAAATAATCAAGGCAAGAGTGTTTTAAAGAGTGCTGAAGTTGACTTTGTTTGCAACCAAGCTGATGTAAGACTTTATATCCAAGCAGTTTATACCATTGAAGGTGAAGAAAAACTTAAACAAGAACAAAAGTTTCTTTTAAATATCTCAGATGCCTTTAAAAAAATTGTTATTGTTAAAGATTCCACTAGAGCCCATTACAATCAAGATGGTGTTTACATCTTGGGTTATATGACTTTTTACTAAATGAACATAGTTTAGATTAATATCATTTGCGTCTTTTAATTGGAACGTTTTTTTATTTAGATTTGGCTCTTAATCCATTCTTCTAAAACAGGTACAGAAATCTTTAAAGCCACAATTAATATGAATATAATTCCAAAGCCAATGATGGTTCCGATTGAGGGACATACCCGAAGAAAACGATGTCTCTCTTCACAAAATCAACCATGGAGTAGGAAGAGTGTTCTATATAGGGATAGATGAATCGCTCGTGAGAAGCTTCTGACATGATTTACAAACATATGACCCTTTGAGTATGTAAGACGGGCATAGTATTTAGTGTTCAAGTCATGTGGGAGTCGTGTTATAACTTCCATGGTGATTTAGAGCCTTCCGGTAAAGTTGTTAGGCCTTACAGCATCTAGTATAAATCACCTTTTATATTTCTTCCTCTCAAAGTCTCACATCAATGGTAATACAACAGAAAAAATTTATAGCATATTCTTACTTTATTGACATAAAGGGTTTATTATTAGACAATGATAAAACACCGAGGTATTTGCAATGAAAAAAGGCTTGTTAATCATTCTTTCCGGCCCTAGCGGTGTAGGCAAAGGGACAATTAGACGGAAAGTTATGGAAGATAACGATCTTAATCTAGCTTACTCGATTTCCGTGACCACTCGGGCGCCGCGCCCGAGCGAGAAAAATGGCATCGATTATTTTTTCGTATCAGATAAGGAATTTGACGATGATTTGGCAAAAGGAAATTTCTTAGAGCATGCGGAATTTGTTGGGAACCGGTATGGTACACCCAAGGATTTTGTTGAAAAATTAAGGAATGAAGGTAAAAATGTTTTTCTTGAAATTGAAGTCTCAGGAGCAACGCAAATTATGGAAAACTATGTCGGCAATGACTTAGTCACCATTTTCCTCATTCCCCCATCATATGACGAATTAAGGGCGCGTATTTGCGGTCGGCACTCCGAATGTGAGGAAGTTATTTCCGCGCGGCTCGCCAAAGCAAAACGCGAGATGAAGATGAAATATCGCTACCAGTACATCGTTCTCAATGATGATATTGCCCGTTCTAGCGAAGAGATAAAAAGCATTATTCGCAATAAAATTAATGCCGTAATTATTTGAGAAATGGAGGTTGTTCATGCAGATCGTAAGTGTCCTAATTGAACATCCTACTATCAGTCTCAATCGCCCCTTTTCTTATGGCTACGCAGGCCGGGAAAAAATATTTATTGGGGAGCGGGTTCTCGTTCCGTTTAATAATCGAGATTTGGTTGGCTATGTGATCGACGTTGAACTGACGATGAAGTCCATCGCGGAACTGGAAAAAGAAAAAGGGTTCCGCATTTTGATGGTAAAACAGATAATTGATAGAAAACCTTTATTAAGTTTAGAGTTGATGGAGCTAGCGCAGCAGGTTGCGGACTATTATATCGCTCCCCAAATCAGCGTCTTGCAAGCGATGTTACCCCCGACTCTTCGCCCGGCTTCAAGTTTTGCAAAACAACCGAAAATCGCCTATGAGGATTATTTGGTTTTTGTCCGCGATGAAGAAGATTTAAGCCCTAAACAAAAGGAAATTCTCCTCTTAATCAAAGAGAATTCGCCGGTAAAAAAACGGGAGATAAAATCGCCTTCAATCATAAAAAAGCTCGTTGATTTGGATTTAATCAAAATTGAAAAAAAAGAAAAGATCCGCTTTTTGATTCCGGATGAAAAAACGGTTGTCGCCCCACCGCTTACGGGTGATCAAAAGCAGGTTGTCGATGAGTTCTGTAAAAGCGACGATCGGGTGTTTTTGCTTGAAGGAATCACCGGAAGCGGTAAGACAGAAGTCTATCTAGCGCTGGCGGAGAGAACACTTAAAACCGGAAAAAATGTTTTGATGCTCGTTCCGGAGATTGCCCTTACACCGATGATGGTCGCGCACTTTGTCAGTCGCTATCATCAAAATGTCGCCGTCTTGCATAGTGAACTTACGCCGGCGGAAAAGTATGATGAATACCGGCGCATTGCCGAAGGTAAAGTACGGATTGTCGTCGGTGTTCGCTCGGCAATTTTTGCTCCCTTGTCCAATATCGGGCTGATTATTTTGGATGAGGAGCATGTCGAATCATATAAACAAGATACCCTTCCTTTCTATCATGCTCGGGAAGTGGCAATTATGCGAGCCATGCCATTAAAGGCGAAAGTTCTGCTTGGCTCCGCGACTCCTTCGCTTGAAAGCCGAGCCCGGGCGCTTAAAGGTGTTTATCACTTGCTTCAACTTAAGCAACGAATTAACAAACGTGAACTTCCAGTTACCGAAATCGTCGATTTAATGAATGCGAATAATTTATATCCGCAGAGCATTATTTTTTCAAAGCAATTAGTCGCCGAATTGAAAACAGTAATCGAACGCCATGAACAAGCAATTCTACTGATTAACCGCCGGGGCTATGCTACTTACGTCAGCTGCCGCCAGTGTGGTTACGTTTTTCGCTGCCCCGAAGACGACATGGTTCTGACTTATCATCTCAGCGATAAGTTGCTGAAGTGCCACCATTGCGATTATGTTGAGGAATTGCCCACCGTTTGTCCGCAATGCGGCTCAAAACATCTATGGCAAACCGGTTTTGGCACCGAGCGAGTCGAAGATGAGATTCACAAATTCTTTCCCCAAGTTAAGACTTTGCGATTAGATAGCGACACCTCAAAAGTTCGCTCCCAGGTGGGAAAGATCGTTAAATCATTTGCTAGTCATGAAGCGGACATTCTCATCGGGACACAGATGATTGCCAAGGGACATGATTTTCCTTTGGTGACACTGGTAGGAGTAATTCTGGCCGATATGGGACTATATTATCCTTCCTATCGCAGCGCCGAACAAACATTTCAACTCATAACCCAGGCTGTTGGACGAAGCGGACGAAAGGATCGACCGGGAAAAGCGATTATTCAAACAAATATGCCCGGACATTATGCGATTGTTCTTGGCTCTAAACAGGATTATTCTTCGTTTTTTGCTACGGAAATGAAAATTCGCAAATTAAGCGGCGACAGCCCCTTTTCCTTCGAGATGGTTATTTCCCTTTTAAGTAAAAATGCCGAGGTCCTCGATGAGGCTATTATGCAACTTGCGAATGATATGAAAAATGCGATTAAGGATTTTGGGGAAGTCCTCGGGCCGACGACACCTTTTTATAATCGCGAGCGCGATTATTACCGGCGAATTTTAATTATCAAGCATCGTAATTATTTTCGAATTAGACCGATTATTGCTAAACTGGTCTTTCCTTTGGCGGCAAATTCAAAATTTAAAATCAAAATTGATGTTGATTCCTTCGAAATTTGATATAATTCAGGCGATTGTGAGGTATCGACCATGATTACGATTTCGATTTTGGGACTGGATGAATATATTACGGGACGTTTTAGTCGCGAAGCAACATCTAATTTGGCTAAATTATTGGAGGTTGAGCCGGAAGAAATAGTCTTCTTTGCACCGAAGAGTTATATTTTTCATGCTGGCGTTGAACAAACTAGCTGGCAAGGTTTAATTATTGTTTCACTGCCGGAAATTTTCCGCTCGCATGAGAAGGATGTGGCGGCATATCTTCTTTCCGCAACGTCCGATTTTCTTGTAAATTTAACGGTGGAGTTTCATTATTTTGCCAGCGAATCGAGTTACTCGCGTATAAATGAAGAATATCCTCGGTTCATTAAAGAGGAAGATATTGTTGATGAGTATGACGAGGATGAAGAAGATAACGACGATGAAGTGACGGATAAAGAAGCGGATAATGGACCCTATATGGGAAACATTTTTGAGGATTTCGAAGAGAAAGCTCGCGAGCATGGACACGACATTGAAGTCGGGAATAAACCGGAATTTGAATGTTGCGAAGGCGAAGATTGCGATGGGGAAAACTGCCAAGATGAGGACTGTGATTGCCATCATCATCATCATAATTAGCCCAAAAATAGAAAAAGTTTTTAATAACGCCCTAAAAGGGCGTTTTTTTCTTGGCATTGTTTGGTTGGTAATGATACTATTTACATAGAGGTGTAATTATGAACGTTATTGATGCGGTAAGCGAAACTTTAGGATATATTTTCGATGAAAAAATTCCTTATGCACACGCTTTAAAAAGGGTACAGGATGCTCATCCTAGCGGACATGAGGATCTACAGTTTGTTCGTTCTCTTACAAGTTGCACCCTTCATCATTACTTAGCCATTGAGGACTTATTGACACGCCTTGATAGTGGTTTTAGTACTACGAAAGATATGCTGTATATCTATGCAACGATTGTCTCCGATTTACACTTTTTTAGACGTTTGGGAATACAACGACTTTTGCTTGAACTCAATGAAATAAAAGCGAAAAAAGAATTTGCGGTTAGTCCTGAAGTAGAAAGCAAAATATTTGCTATTGCGGAGAACGAAGAAGAGTTTATCGATAGCACGGATATGGATAGCCCGGAATATTTAAGCCTTAAATACAACAATCCCCTCTGGCTTACCAAAATGTGGATGAAGCATTTAGGATTGGAGGTCACCCGACGTTATCTAAACGCCAACACCCATTCGGTGGCGCAGTCGCTTCGAGTCAACCCTTTGGTCAATACGCAATCCGCCATTTTGAATGAGAATCCCGATTTTAGTGCGGGTCCCGCTTCAGATACGCTCGTCTATCGGCATCACGAAAGAATTCAAAGTCATCCCTTATTCGTTAACCACACTATCTTCCAACAGCGTTTTGCTTTGAGCGAAGTTATTAACGCGCTGCCGATTCAACGTATTCGCGACTGTTTAATCTATGAGGAGCGCCCCCATGCAGTTTATCTGGATCTTTCGCTCCGTTCGAAAACCGAAATGAAAATCGATATGGCGGTTCCAAGCGATAAGCGACGGTATGATGTGGAAGGAGCCTTAAAAAGCTGGAATCTTCCCAATGTTCATGTATTTGAATCAAAGGCCAATTCACTGATAACCGCGATTCGGGATGAAAAAGACCTGGTCGTTGTCCTTCCCGATTGCTCAAAATTTGATTTAATCCGCACGATTCCTGACTTTTTATATCACTTTGATCAAAGTGCGTTGGATAATTATATTTTCTCTGAAGCAACGGCATTGCGGGAAGCATCTGCTTTCGTAAAACCGGATGGCTTATTACTGTACATTATTAACACTTGCTCGAATAAGGAAGGTCATGCGTTGATAATTGAATTTTTAAAGAACAATGTTCAATTTGATTTGCTCAGCGAAAAGCAATATTTACCGATTGATCGCTTTAATTCCACCCTTTACTATGCGCTTTTGAAACGGAAAGATAAGGAAAAATAATGATTAATTTATATGGAGCTGAACTATCAAAATTAGAGCAGCAGATGTTGGCGTTGGACCAAAAAAAATATCGGGCCACCCAATTGTTCAAATGGATATATGAAAAGAAGGTTAACTCTTTCGACGAAATGAGCGATATTTCGCTTCGTTTTCGTGAGGTTTTAAAGGAAAAATATGAACTTCGCAAACCTAAAATTTTTCAGCGACAAAACAGCAATGATGGCACGGTAAAACTATTATTGGAACTGGATGATGGCGCAAAAGTCGAAACAGTTTTGATGCGTTATAACTATGGCAATGTGGTATGCGTATCCAGTCAGGTTGGATGTAATATGGGCTGCTCATTTTGCGCTTCGGGACTACTGAGAAAGCAACGCAATTTATTGCCCGAAGAAATGATTGGACAGATTTTGATCGTAAATGATCTGCTTGATGAGGAAAATAAAAATGAGCATGTAACGCATATTGTTGTCATGGGAACCGGCGAACCGTTTGATAATTATGATAACGTCCTTGACTTTGTTCGTATCGCCAACAATCCGCATGCTTTAGCCATCGGGGCTAGACATATCACGGTTTCAACGTGCGGCATCCCAGATCGTATTCGCCAATATGCCAATGAAGGCATTCAAATTAATTTAGCAATCAGCCTGCATGCTCCTACCGACGAAATAAGAAGCCGGATTATGCGTATTAATCAAGCCTATCCTCTGAGTCAACTGATGGACGCGGTTCGCTACTACGAAAAAACAGCCGGTCGGCGTGTGACCTTTGAATATATTTTATTGAAAGGTATCAATGACAGCATTGACAATGCCAACCAATTGAGTGACTTAATTCGGGGCACTTTGGCCTATGTTAATTTGATTCCTTATAACGATGTGCTTGAAAATGGTTACCATCGAAGCGAGGACGGAACCGTTAAAAAGTTTTTAAATCAACTTACCAAAAGAGGCATTACGGCGACGATACGCAAAGAATTTGGTACCGATATTGATGCCGCCTGCGGCCAATTGCGGGCCAAAGAGGAAAAAATATTATGAAGAAGGCCAGGATGGGAAGTTTTTGCTATCGTACTGATCGAGGATTAGTACGAATGACAAACGAGGATCAAGCTCTCGTCCTAATCAACAATTCGGGAAATGTTTTTTTAGTGGTAGCCGATGGAATCGGCGGACAGGCCCAAGGTGATTTGGCAAGTAAAATTGCGGTTGATACCTTGGCTGAAGAATTTCGTAATAAATCAAGTTTCTGGTGTTCGCTCGATGCTAGAAATTGGCTGTTAAGAGCAATCAGAAAAGCCAATAAAGCGGTTTTTAATGAGGCGCAAAGCAACAAGCAGTACAAGGATATGGGAACAACTCTTGTCGTGGCTTTGGTGCACAGGCATCGTCTGATAGTGGCGAACATTGGTGATTCGCGGGCATATCTATGCGATTTTTATCATCAAATGAGACGATTAACGGAGGATCAGACATTTGTCGATTATCTAGTTAAGGTTGGCCAACTGGATCCCAAGGCCAAGGATATAGATCCAAGAAGACATGTTCTGGTCAATGCCTTAGGGGTATCGCTAGCGGCCAGTATTGATATAAAATCATACCGTTATCGAGGAGAGACCATTCTTCTATGTTCGGATGGCTTGTATAACAATATAATTGAACCTCATTTAGCGGACATTATTTCCGCACATGAGAACATTGAAACTCGAGCGGAGAAAATGATTGAAGCGGCAAATATAAACGGAGGAAGTGACAACATCGCTGTTGCACTATGGGAAGACGAAGTATGATGGATATTAATGCAATTATTGACTCTCGCTACCGGGTGGTTTCGTTACTTGGCGAAGGGGGAATGGCGGAAGTTTACGAGGCGCAGGACATCATTACGCGTAAATTAGTCGCAGTAAAAATTATTAAGGATGATGTCTCGCTCAATCAGCAGAACATTATCCGTTTTGAACGTGAAGCACGGGCCTCGGCAACAATTAGTCATCCTAATATCGTCCGAGTTTTAAACTTGGGAACCTTTAAAGGTAAACCCTATATGGTAAACGAGCTTGTAAAGGGTGTAACCCTTGAAGAAGCCCTTCAAAATCGCGGGCGTTACACCTATGCTGAAGCCCTCGACATTATGGATCAACTCTGTGTGGCGGTTGATGTCGCTCATGAAAACATGGTTATTCATCGCGATATCAAACCAAGCAATATTTATATTACTCCCGATGGTATTTTGAAGTTGGGCGATTTTGGAATTGCCATCTATTCCAATGCGATTAAAATTACCAAATCGGATGATATAGTCGGCAGTGCCCACTACTTGGCTCCTGAGATATCCCAGGGAAAGGTCGCTACCGCTCAAAGCGATATTTATTCGATGGGGGTTACTTTTTTTGAACTGATAACCGGACGGTTACCTTTTGAGGGCGAGTCTAATATTGCGGTGGCGGTTAAGCATATCAAAGAACGTTTTCCAAGTCCGCGGAAGTATATTTCGTCGTGTCCGCGGGCGATTGAAAAAATTATTATGCATGCCTGCCGTAAGCGCCCATCGGATCGGTATATTAATGTTCGCGAGATGCAAAAAGACATTAAAAAAATTAAATCCAATCCCAAACTGATGGAGCCGCATCGCAGTTTTTGGGTAAAATATTTTGGATTTGCGACGGATGATTGATGCAAGGTAAAATTATTGGGCATAACTATGCCGACTTTGATATCTTTTCACAGGGTGACACTTTCCACTTAAAAGCGGTTGGTAAGTTGCGTTTTCGTGACCTCTCACCACTGGTGGGTGATATTGTGTCTTTTAACCTTGAAAAGGAACTTATCGATGATATTCTCCCCCGAAAGAACGAATTGATTCGGCCGCGATCGGCTAATGTCGATCAAATATTTGTCTTGATCAGTTTGAAAGAACCCGACTTTTCCTATTATCTTGCCTATCTTTATCTTTCCTATGCGTTTTTCATAAATATTCCGGTAACATTAATTCTTACAAAGAAGGATTTATTGACGGAAAGCGATGTCAAGGCAATCGAAGACCATTTCACAAAGGAAGGGTTCTCCGTTTATGCGGTTAATAACAGCGATTCAAATTTAGAGGTAATCCATCGTTTACTAAAAGACAAAACCACAATTTTAATGGGACAGACCGGAGTTGGAAAATCATCGCTCATCAATGAACTGTTTCCGAATCTCAGCCGTGAAATTGGCGAGTATTCAAAGCGGGGTGGACGGGGCAAGCATATGACCAAAGAAGTGCGTTTTTTCCCAATTGATGCGAACTCTTTTATCGCTGATACGCCCGGGTTCAGCAGCTTTGAGCTTCCTATCTCCCGCGAAGATTTTGTGGATAATTTTCCGCCTTTTCGCCCTTATCAGCACCAATGTTTCTTCAATGATTGCAATCACATCCATAGCAAGAATTGTGCGATTGAAGAGGCTTTAAGAAAGGGTGAAATAAGTAATGTTACATATGATAATTATGTTAAAATATATAATAGCCTAGAAAAGCAAAGGAAGTGGTGAAATGAAAGTCGAAATTTCTCCCTCGCTCTTAGCCGCCGATTTTCGGTTTTTAGACCGAGAAATAAAACAAGTCAGCGAAAGCGGATGCAAGTATCTTCACTTTGATGTGATGGATGGAGCATTTGTACCTAATATATCTTTTGGGATTCCCGTTCTTTTAAGTTTGGCCGGCAATTATCCCTTGATTTTTGATGTTCATATTATGATTAAACGGGTTTTAAAATACATACCGGCCTTCCTGGATGCTGGAGCCGATATCGTCACCTTTCACTATGAGGCGCTCAAAAGGAACGAGCAGATAAAAAAAGCTATCGCCATGATTCATGAGGCTGGTAAAAAGGCGGGAATTTCAATAAAACCCCAGACACCGATTGAAGTTTTAGTGCCATTTATCCGGGAACTGGATCTTATATTAATCATGTCGGTTGAACCGGGGTTTGGCGGTCAAAAATTTGATCCGCGCGCTGTGGATAAAATCCGTGAACTCAAGAAAATAATCGTTTCTAGCGGTAGTCAGGCATTAATTGAGGTTGATGGTGGAATAAACGATATTACCGGTCGGCAAGTTCGACAAGCCGGGGCGGATATTTTAGTCGCCGGGAGTTATCTTTTTGGTCATGCGGACTTTCAAGCCCGCGTTGAAAGATTAAGAGGTGAATGATGGTATGAGAGATTTAGTGTTCATTGTTCCCGTCGTAATTCTCGTGGCCTTCGCTATAGAAATTATCGTCGGTCTCTATAGCTATCAGATTAGTCAGCAACGCCATTACTCGTTTTGGAATGAACTTCCGTTTGAGTTGGCTCAGGGGGCGAGTAAATCCTTTCTGCCACTGCACTATTCGGCTGTGGGCGTGTTTACTATTCTATGGATATTTTACCCCATTTTTCTTTTTTATGGACAGATGACAAATTACTACTATGTCCTTACTTTTATGGCTTCGTGGGTAGTAACAGGAGTCGCGATGGCCGCGGTTTTCATTCTTACCTATGTAAATATAAAACGGCATCTTTTCTTCTTAAGTATCCTGTTTGTTACCACGATGCTAAATAGTGCCATGTCGGCAATATTGTTCTTCCGTTTCCCCTACTTTGCCTATCATCCAATTATCCTATCCACTTTACTCGCTCTTCCCGCGATCGCCGCGTTGCTATTAGCCATAAATCCAAAGATGAAAAAATGGCCGATTATGGACAAGATTACTCGTCAGGACGGAACAATTGAAATTCTTCGGCCCCGGCATTTCTTTCTTGCCTATACGGAGTGGGCATTAATCGGTTTGAACTTTATATTGTTGATTCTCATTAGTATCGGATTAGTCATAGTCAGAATTTAATTGAAAGATGCAATAAAAAAAGCCGCTTCACAAGCGGCATTTTTTAAGCCTTTTTAGCGGTTTTATTAAGGGTCCGATATGCACGGGCGGACATCCTCACGGTTTGAACCTTGCCATCAACTTCAATTTTGTATGGTTGAAGATTGACGCTCCAACTGCGGCGAGTAGCGCGTAGCGAGTGAGAACGGTTATTTCCGCTCATCGGTCCTTTACCGGTGACGGGGCAAAATTTACTCATATAATCTAAACCTCCCTTAACTTAAACATGCTTTTAGATATTATCATTTTGTAGTGTCTTTAGCAATCTTTTTTCATCGCATTTTTTTATTTTTTAGAACTTTGCCTTCGGAAAACGCTTTTTTAAATCTTCAAAGTTCAATAGATGATTGCATTCCTCACACATTCGTTTATAAACGAGGCGATCTTTGTCGAGAGGAAGGAATCTTTCATCCCCTTTATTTGTATAGAATCGGACTGATTTATGATGACGGCTATAGTCATGATCAATATAAATAATTTCCGAATAGTAATAGAATAATTCCTTCTTACCCCGGTGAAAAACAATCCGCTTTTTCTCCAGCAAAAAATAATTCATCTTAAGCGCATAGATAACAAATCCCAGAGCGATTATTGTCGGGATGGTTAATAAAATAATATGCAAAGGCCGAAAGGGATTATATGGATAGCCGAGCGTTAAATAAAACGCTCCGCTGGTGCAAATTCCAAGAATTAAATAAGAGAAAAAAGTACGAATTGGGTCGGGTTTAAGTTTCATTTTGTGCTCCTTTTAAATAATATATCATAGTCGAAGGAGCGAATAAACATAATAAATAATGTGCCTGTTTTATCGATGAAATAAAAATATAACCTCTAAAAGTCATTTGGGTTTTTAATTTTTTCTGCCGTTATATCAGTTAAAATTTTGGTGATAAAAAAGTTTTTCTACAAGTTAAAAAAATAAATTTATTTTTCCAGGATAGCGAAAGATGGATGGACGCTTAGCGGACGAAAAACTTTTTAAGACTCCTCAATTAAATAAATTAGGAAATATGTATAAATTTTTATATTTTTCTTTATTTTGGCGTATGGTAAAATAATAACATATAAAGAGGAGGAGAAAGTTGATAAATGAGTCTTTTTAACGCAATTCCTGCCCACTTTTTTTCAATTCTTTCAAGTCCCAATCGCGATGTCTATGCGGATGCGCTTCTCGTCCTTTTTAATTCTCTTGAAAGTGATGAATTATCAATAAAGAAAAATGACTATATTCGGGCTTTAAAGGACAAGGCAAATAATGAGTTACTGAAATTTGATCTTTCACTGGAAGAACCGGATGAGACTGATGAGGATGATTTTTCCGATTCGTTATCCAGCGAGGGAAAATTGCAACTTGAAACCATGGCTTTGAAAGCGGCTTTTATCGTTCGTCGACTTGAGGAAACCGGCTGGATCGATATCGAGATTGATCCGGAGAGTTTTGATGAGTATATCGCCTTGCCCGCTTATTCAATTCAGTTTCTTTCATTACTTAATACGATCGCCAACGCGAGTGAAGCCCCCTATACCAGTCTGGTTCACGCCACGTATAGCGAGTTAAAAATGGAAGACGGGGAACCTGATGAATTTATGTATGCGACGCTTATTCGAGCTTACGAGAATACCAAACGCTTGCGGACCGAATTAGTCACACTCGGCCATTCAATTCGGATATTTCAGAATCGCCTGGGCAAGGTCTTTACCACAAATGGGATTCTCCATGACTATTTTGATACATATAAAGAGACGATTTCCGATCGATACTATCACCCGCTTAAAACCTTCGACAGCGTGGCCAAGTATCGCCGCCCGATCATAAATATGCTCCAGCGCTGGCTTCACGACGAAGACGTTCGTTCGCAGCTTATCGCTCAAGCCCTGGTTTATAGTCCCCGCGGTGATCGCAATCAGATTGAGACAGATATAATTGCGAAGATTAATTATGTTTGCGACATGTATGATACCCTCAACAATATGATCGATAGTATTGACGAGCGCCATCAGGACTACACGCGTTCTTCCGCCAATAAAATATTATATTTGAACAATAATGATAAAACGATCAAAGGCCATCTCGATACGATTTTTCGTAGCTACGCGAAATCGGCTGTCACTGGCGAAGGATTGGCCAACATTCTATCCAAAATGCAAGATGCGATACCGTTGGAAAGTCAATCCTATGTCGACAATGATTCGTTGACCCTGCCTTACACTCGCCAATCCCGTTTGTTTGGAGAGCCGATGGCGGTGCCCGATTTTCTCGATGTCGACTCAATGTTAATGACCGATTTCTTAGCCCAGACAAAAAATGAATTCACGGATGATCGGGTTTTTGACTTTATGGAAACTGCCTTTGGCGAGGCGGATGAAATAAGCATCGAGGAGATTCCTCTTCCGAATTTTGACGCCTTTATTCTTTTAATTTTAGCTAGCATTAAAGCGAGTGATGAGAAATGTTTTTACTCAATCGAAGCCCTTGAGGGACAGATTATATCCTACGGATATTCATTGCCTCGCTTTATATATAAACGAAAGGAGCTTATCGCATAATGTTTGAAGAGGAAATAGTTAAACTTTCTCGTTCTGATCAAGATACCTTTGCTCACGTGGTAAATAGCCTTCTTCTGAGCGGGTTTGTGGTGCGTGACCAGTTTGATACACGTGAAAAAACGATGAAAATAAATCCGTCATTTCGATTTTTGGAACGCTATTATGAAATTGTAAATGATTACCTTTCTTTTGCTGGTTGGGAAATTGATCGCGATTTGATCAATGGGGTATTTGCCCTAAAGAATGAGTATCGGGAAAATCGGGCCAAATTGGATCGCGAGACTTCGCTGATTACTTTTGTGCTTCGCTTGATATACGAATCGGAAAAATCGGAGTCTAGTCAGACGGGGGAAAGCATATATGTTACGACGCCTCAAGTGCAAAAAGTCATGCTTGATCGCGGCATCCTTCTTCCCGGCAAAAAACTTACCGGTCGTCTTGTCGATCGCTGTCTACGGATTTTAGCCGGATACAATATCGTCAGCAAAGTGAGCGGTTCCTATGATGAAGGCAATGTCTCATTTTACATTTTGCCGTCCATCTTATACGCGGTTGACAGTGATATGATCGCCGCGATGGGTAATGCGCTTGATCAGATAAGCGCTAAGCAAAATGATGGGGGATCAATCGTATGAAAACATTAAAAAAACTAAAAATAATCAATTGGCACTATTTTTGGAATGAAACAATCGATTTCGGCGGTATTAACTTTTTAACCGGACTCAATGCTTCCGGCAAATCGACTTTAATCGACGCAATCCAAGTTTTGCTTTTGGGCGACACTTCGGGAAGATTTTTTAACAAAGCGGCCATGGATAAAAGCAATCGTACATTGAAGGGGTATCTGAGAGGAGAGTTAGGCGATAATCTTGATGGCGGCTTTCATTATCTTCGTAATGGGCGATTCTCAAGTTACATCGCGATGGAGTTTTTCGATGATAAGAATACCACTTCCTTTACCATGGGAATCGTCTTTGATATTTATGACGATGGTGAAGAAGAGCACCGCTTTTTTGAAATTGACGCCCCCATTCCGGAAAATCAATTTATCATTAACCGGGTTCCGATGGACTATAAGCAATTAAACAGTTTTTTATCGAGTAATTATGCCGGTAAATTTATGTTTTTTGATTCCAATCGCCAATATCAGGAATACCTAAAAAGATCGTTTGGCGGATTGAAAGATAAGTATTTTTCACTGTTGAAGAAATCGATATCTTTTACGCCGATTACCGACATTACTACTTTTATTACCGAATATGTGTGCGATCCGCAGCAAAATGTCGATATCACTCCAATGCAAGATAATATTCTTCAATATCGAAAATTGGAAAAAGAAGCTCAGATAATGCGGGAAAGGGTTAATCGCCTGGATGCTATTCATAGCACTTATAAGCTGTATCAAGACAACTTTGAACAAAAATCAATTTACTCTTATATCGTAGAAAAAGCGAGTTTTCAAAATGATCGCGAACGCTTGGATAGTTACTATCATCAGATAGACGATGCCACCAAGCGATTGGCTTCAATTGATGTTGATATCGCTGAAGTGGATCATTCCATCGCGGAATTGAATCGCAAGAAGATGCATCTTATTCAAGACAAAGCCAATAGTGACATCTATCGTATTACCGATGATTTACGGGCCCAAAAGGCAAGTGAAGAGAAACGCCTTTTGCAACTGAATGAAACGGCCAAGCGTATCAATGAAAACCTATCTCGCTACGTGAGCAACTTTATCTCTATCGGTCAATCATTGGCCGACACGTTGACATCATTTGATGTTAGTTCAATCAGCGATGAAGCGCTGATCCAAGAAATTAACGATCTGCGGGCTTCGGCGCTTGATGTTTTAACGCAAAGCATGAACTTACGCGACAAGTTTTTGGATAATATCGACAGTCTATCCACCGATGTTCTCTTTGCTTGGCGGGATTCGTTGGGCGTTTTTAAGCAAAGAGTTGGCGGTCTTGCCATCTTTATTGGAAAGTTAATTACTAGTTATGATCAAAAAACCGCTTTATTGAAGCAGCAAGAAATTGATATGCAGGGGGGCGGCAAATCATATGAGGCGCGCCTACTTGCCGTTAAACGCGAGCTCGAGACTGAACTCAGCCGTCGTCATAATCAAAGTATCCGTGTCTCAATCTTCGCTGATTTGATTGATATAAGACATCCGGAATGGGCGAATGCCATCGAGGGTTATTTGAATAATCAGAAATTTAATTTTTTCGTCGACGATGAGTACTATATGGAATCCTATGAGATAATGCGCTCACTTTTAGAAAAGTTTAACTATTATGGTTTGACCCTAATTGACGCCAATCGACTTATTGAACGCGATTATCGAGCGGAAAAGAATTCTCTCGCCGAAGAAATTAAGACCGATCATCCGGGGGCCGAAGCGTATGCCAATTTTTTAATCGGACGATTGATGAAATGCCGTAATTTAACGGAAGCACGCGCGGCGGGAAATGGAATAACCATTGAAGGTGATTTATACCGAAATTTTGCGTTTGGAAAAATTAATCCCTATCTTTATCGGGAACATTTTATTGGTCGAGAAATAAGTCAAAATCAACTGACGAGCAAGCGGTATGAAATTACGGCCAATGCCGAACTGGTAAAGAAACTTCGGGATTTGGCGGTGATAATAAATGAAGCTAACCGCATGGAGATTATAAACAGCAATGAAATTGCTACGGTGAATGCGGAACTAGAACAGTTGAAGGACATCAAAGGCATTAAGGAAAATATCGCCTATGTTGATGGCGAACTCAGCAAACACGATTTATCGCAATTAACGACTCTCGATAAGCGAATCGATGATATCGGGGAGGACATTACCGGTTTGGAAAGTGACCGCGCTTCTTTGTTTGAAGAAAAGGGCAAGATCACCAATTTGATTGAAACACTTAAAAATGACAAGATTCCCAGCGAAAAAAAGAGCGTTGAAGAGAAGGAAAATCGGCTTTTGGAAAACTTTGATCCCTTCTTGGTAAGTGAAAAAGCCGAGCCCTTATTTCAAGAGGAGTTAGCTAAGGGAAAATCCCCTCTCGACTTAATAACCGAGTACAATATTTCGCTCGGGCACGCTCAATATCTAGTCAATAACCTATTTACGCAACTGACAAAACTGCGGCGGGATTATATCCGCGAATATCGGCTGACTTACGACACCGAGCAAGAAGATAACGAAGTATATGAAGCCGAGTATCGCGATATGACGGAAGTTCGCTTACCCGATTATGAGGTGAAAATTCATGATGCCTACGATAAGGCAGTAAAGCAATTTAAAAATGATTTTATTTCAAAACTTAGAAGTGCGATTGAAGCCGTCGAAGATCAAATCAAAGAATTAAACTTCGCCCTGTCGGCTTCTACCTTTGGAGAGGACTCATATCGATTTACGGTTCGACCCTCATCAACTTATCGTGTCTATTACGATATGATCATGGATGACTTACTGCTGGAAATGGGAGATGACGACAGCGAATTCTTAACTAAATATGATTCGGTAATGCGCGATTTGTTTGCCCAGGTGGCTTTGGCCAATGATGCGGCCAACAATGCGGCGGTTTTGGTTAACGTGGAAAAATTCACCGATTATCGGAGCTATTTGGACTTTGACTTAGTCGTTAAGGATAAGTCAGGCAATGAGCAACGGCTGTCGAGGATGATTAAAAAGAAATCCGGTGGTGAGACGCAAACGCCGTTTTATATTTCCGTGCTAGCATCTTTTGCACAGCTTTATCACGTTAACGAAACGGGTGAACTAGGCAATACGCTTCGCCTAATCATTTTCGATGAAGCCTTTTCAAAGATGGATGGAGGCCGTATTAAGGAAGCGATTAGACTGCTCCGCAAGTTTGGACTTCAGGCCATCGTATCCGCTCCGAGCGACAAAGTGGCGGAAATTAGCGGTTTAGTTGATGAAACACTCGTGGTATTAAGAGGAAAAAATGCTTCGTCGGTTCGTCTATATGCAGAAGAAGACAAACTGGCTTAAAAAAGACCTTCAAGGTCTTTTTTTTGATTTGGCTTTAGTTTATTATATTAAGTGAAAGAAGTGGGAAAAATGGATCGGCAGTTATTAACCAAGAAACTTCAAAAACTGCAAAAAAATCATCTTTGGCGCGTTTTTTCACATATTTTATTTTTGTTTCTTTCGCTGGCTGCGGTCTATCTTGTTATACTGTTTTTACTAATTTTTAAGGTGATTAATGTCAGCAATCAAACTCATGTCCTCTTAATTCTTCTTTTGGCAATGGTTGTTGTCTTTGTACTGGCATCATTTATCGTCTATCCGCTTCAGCTCAAAAAGGAAAATCAACGCTTTGCTAGGGCTTACGATGCATTAATTGATCAAGAGATGAAGGTTGGTCATTTAAATTGGACCAGCCGTAAAATTATTGATGACGATCCGCTTATATCGAATTTAAACTACTCGCTAAAGGGCCATTGGTATGAAGCTGAATTTGCCATGGACGATAACAATGGAAAAATTGCCATCAATCATTTTGAAAATAAAAATCAATTAATTATCGTTTCAACCGTCTTAAAATCATGGCCAGATTTTTTCTATCAGCTTCGCGGTGATCGATTTCACCAACCTCGCCGTTGGGCTGATGGCGAAAAATCAATTGTTCAGCGATCTTCGATTCGAATCGGAGAACGAGATTATCTTCAATTCACCAGCCGGGAGTTAGTTCCGGATTGGAGTGATATTCGGCGCGATGAATTATTTAAGCCGATTTTATATCGTTTGCAGTATCTGGTGGCTCGTCCGGTAATAACGCTTGATGAAAGCAAAAATTATTCTCTGAGTTTCTTTGACTGGGATTTTCATTTTGCACCGAATATTCGGGTTCCAGTGACATCGGAAATAATTAAAGCCAGTATTGATGATCGCAATAATTTGATTATGGCTGTTCGGGAATGGAAGCGGACGATAAATCTAATTGATAATGACAAGTGAGGAACAATTTATGGCAAAAAACAAAGTAGCGGCAATGTTGTTAGCAGGAGGAAAGGGCTCCCGTCTGCTCGATTTAACACGTAAAAGCGCTAAACCGGGCATTCCTTTCGGAGGGAAATATCGAATAATCGACTTCACTATGTCGAATATCGCCAACTCAAATATTAATATTGTCGGCGTTATGACCCAATATGAGTCAACGTTTCTTAACACTTACATCGGAAATGGGGATAATTGGGGACTGAACGGAGTACGGTCATTGACGGCCACCTTAACTCCTCGGCAGACGGAAAAAGGCAGTAACTGGTATGCGGGGACGGCGGACGCAATTTATCAAAATATTGATTTTCTCGATAACATGGATCCGGAATATGTCTTAATTTTAAGCGGTGACCATATCTATCGGATGAATTATCAAACCATGCTTGACGCGCATATTAAAAGCAAAGCTGATTTGACGATCGCCGTTATTCGCGTTCCGCTTGAAGAGGCCAAGCGCTTTGGAATAATGGATGTTGACGGCAGTAATTTCATCACGAAATTTACCGAGAAACCCGCCAACCCAACGTCTAATCTCGCAAGTATGGGAATCTATCTTTTTGACTATAAGATTTTGCGTTCGGCGCTTATTGAAGATGATAAAGACAACCAGAGTGAACACGATTTTGGCAAGAATATTATTCCAAATCTGTTGGCAAAAAAGAAAAAAATACTCGCCTACCAATTCGATGGTTATTGGAAGGATGTCGGAACTATCAATTCTTATTGGGAAGCAAGCATGGATTTGCTTAACCCCGAGATCGAACGGGAATTCTCTAAGGATGGAAAACTCAAGATATTTACTGAAGATACGCACTCCGTTCCCCAATATGTCGGAAAAAGTGCTGCGGTGAGAGATTCGCTGATTAATCAAGGAGCGATTATTTTAGGAGAAGTCGATCATTCAATCGTCTTTAACGAAGTCATCCTCTCCCATGGCAGTTCAATCCGTAATTCAGTGGTTATGCCTAATGTCACGATAGAAGAAGGAGTCGAAATTGATTATGCCATCGTCGGCCCGGATCAAGTGATAAAGAAGGGTTCAATGCTTAAAGGTGAGCAAGGAAAAATTGCTCTTTTTGCCAATCAGGGAGGTAATTTATGAGTGGAAAAATGCTTGGTCTTTTAAATCTTCATCATTCACCTAATTTAGGAGAAATGACTACCGATCGGACATTGGCCTCAACATCATTTTTGGGTCGATATGCTTTTATGGATTTTGCGCTATCAAATTTTACCAACTCGGGAATTGACCAAGTGGGTATTTTAGTCAAAGAGAAACCGCGCTCATTATTAAAGCACTTAGGTTCCAGAAACACTTGGAACGTCAACACCAAGACGGGATTTGAAAACATCATGTACAACGAAAGCGCGATTTTCAATCGCCGCTACAATACCGACTTCGCCAATATACGGACCAACGATTGGGTGATGCGCAAAAGCACCGCTGATTATATTGTTTTTGCTCCGGCTCATTTTATTTGCGCGATCGATTATCGAAAAGTCCTTCAGGAGCACATCGCCAATAACGCCGCGATTACATTGATCTATGCTCCCGTTGATAGAGCGAAAGACCACTTTATCGGAAGCGATATCGTGACCCTTAATAACGACGGGCTGGTAATAAATCTTCGGTCAAACAAGGGAACGGCTAATACGGCGAACATTTCTCTCGAAATGTATATCATTAATCGCCCCAAACTGATGGAATTAATGGAAAAAAGCAATGAGATATCTTCCTTCTTTGGTCTTCACGATATCATTGCGTTTAGTTGCAATGCCGGCGAACGGGTACATGGCTATCGATACGATGGCTTCGTGCGTTGTTTCGATAGCATGGAACATTACATCGAATACTCCTTGGAGTTGCTTAACTACAAGTATCGGCAGCAGTTATTTTTGCCGGAATGGCCGATATATACGGTCACTCACGATACGCCACCGGCCTTTTATGATCAGGGGGCCGAAGTCCGCAATAGTTTTATAGCCAATGGGGCCCAAATTTATGGCAAAGTTCAAAACTCGATCATCTCGCGGGATGTGGTCATTGAACCGGGAGCCAAAGTTGTCGATTCGATAGTTCTTACCCAATCGGTTATTGGCTCTAATGTTTGCTTATGTAATGCCATTGTGGATAAATACTGTCACGTCAAGTTTGCCAAGGAAGTAAACGGTGAAGAAAGCCACCCCGCCTACGTCCACCAAGGAGATCAAATTTAAATGAAAATATTAATGGTTAGCAGTGAAGCAAATCCCTTGGCCAAAACGGGTGGATTAGCGGATGTCGTCTATGCTTTAAGCAAAGAATTGGTTGCCTCCAAGCAGGAAGTGGCGATTGTTATGCCCCTTTATGGAACGATATTCAAAGATATGAATTATCCTATCCGCCAGATTGCCAGTTTCGATGTCATTCTCGGTTGGCGCAATCAAAGAGCTAATCTTTTTACTACTTCTATTGATGGCATCACCTACTATTTGATTGATAATGAATACTACTTCGCCCGTGAAGGGTTATATGGATATGGTGACGATACGGAACGATTCGCTTTTTTTACCCAAGCGGTGTATGACATGTTAAAGCAAGGAGTGGTGCCATTTCCCGATATTGTTCATGTTCATGACTGGCAGGCGGGCATGTTGCCCGTACTATTCAAAGAGCGTGAAAAAGGCAATGCGCCGTTTGCGAAACTAAAGACGGTACTGACAATTCATAATCCGGCATTTCAGGGGATTTTTGCACAGGATTTGCTGACGGAGTTTTATGGTTTGCCCCACCAGCTTTACGATAATGGTCAAGTACGTTTCGGCAATCAAGTGTCAACCTTAAAATCGGCGATCATTTATGCGGATATGATTACGACAGTTTCGCCCACACATGCCGAGGAACTATTGACTTCCGAGGGTGGCAAAGGGCTGAATTCCGTTATTGAACTCCGGCGCGGCCGTTTTGTGGGGATACTAAATGGTATTGACTATCAGGAGTTTAATCCGGAAAACGACAAGTATTTGGCCTCTAACTATTCGCAAGCAAATTTCGGCCTCGGTAAAAGCCTTTGCCGAAAGCAATTATTGCAAACCTTCCATTTGTCAAATGATGAGAAGCGGCCGCTATTTGGGCTTGTTTCACGCCTGACTTGGCAAAAAGGAATCGATCTCATCGAAAAGGCTATTCGCCCGGCATTAGAAAAAGGCGATTACTTTGTCGCTCTGGGTTCAGGAGAACAAGCCTGCGAAGATTTTCTCGAAAACCTAAGACGGGAATTTCCTGAGCAAGTCGGTATTTATCTTGGATATAACAATGCGCTGGCGCACGAGATATATGCCGGATCGGATATCTTTTTGATGCCATCATTGTTTGAACCCTGCGGAACCGGTCAGATGATTGCCCTCCGTTATGGGACTTTACCCTTAGTTCGTTATACGGGAGGGTTAAAAGATACCGTTTTAGGATATGAGAATAATCCAATTTCTAAGGCCAACGGCTTTGGTTTTTATGAGTATAATTCCTCGGCGTTAAATGAAGCAATTATGCTCGCCGCGAAGACTTATCAAAAACCAAAGGTTTTTAGTCGGCTCATCCAAAATGCCATGTCCGCTAATAATGATTGGGAAAAATCCGGCGAGGAGTATTTAAAACTTTATCAACAACTTAAGGAGGAGTAATTATGGACTTATTGGCAGGCCTGGCTTTAATTTGGCTAGTTGTCTTATCGCTAATTCATCTTGTACTTTCCTATAAGGAAAAAAAGTTATCGCGGGGAATCACAAAGGTGTTTTTAATGCCTTCGTTGATGTTGGTTATTTACTTTTTAAAAATTTCTAATGGGTTTTTATATTTGGCTTTAAGCTTTGGATGCTTAGGCGATTTGTTTATGCTTTTTAAGGATAAAAAAATTTTCTTGTACGGCGGTTTCATCAGTTTTGCCATTGGCCATATTTTCTATATATACTTAATACTGAAAATTGCCGGCATAAGCTTAAATCCACTATGGATTTCTTTATACGGAGTGGCGGTTGTATTTATAGTCATTTACTTGGCCTCCATCGTCTTGAAAGCGAAATTTAAAAATGATAGTTGGATTGCTACCATTTATGGAGCCATTCTTTTTACGGTTTTTGTATCTGCCCTTATCTTGACAAGCGCACGTCACGATCTTGCTTCCGGATTTGTCCTTTTTGGAAGCCTTCTTTTCATCGCAAGTGATGTCTATTTAGGGCACACAATATATGAACGCCGCGAACCGCACGAAAATTTTTATATTATGCTTCCATATTTGCTCGGTCAATATGGATTAGCATTGGGGTTAGCAATACTCCTTATGATGTAAAGTTAAGAATGATGTGAAATTACTTTCTTCAAAAAAAGAGTGACTGAATTATATATTTTAGGAAAATGCTATTATCTACAGCAGACATTTCTTTGGAAATGTTATGGAAAGTAAATAATGCCGCCTTGTTATACCACTAGCCACAATTTTATTCATTAAAGTCCCGTGAAGTTGGCGGTTATATTTTCCGGACTGGTTACTTTTGAACTACTCCCCGACCTTCCATTACCTAGTTGGCCATTATCATTACCTCCCCAGGCAAACACTTTTCCTAGGGATGTCACGGCAAAGGCATGGTTTGCGCCGGCTGAAACACTAACCACAGTTTCATTCGTGGCTAGTCCCGCGAAGTTGGCGGTTATATCTTGCGGACTGGTTACATCTGAACTACTCCCCGCTCCATTGCCGATTTGGCCATAATTATCACTTCCCCAGGCAAACACTTTTCCCAAGGATGTCACGGCTAAACTATGCTTTTCTCCGCCTGAAATTGAAACTAAATAATCTTTGTCTAGTTTACTAAAAAAATCCCATTCATGAATTGATAAATCAATTTCTCCGACATTACTGGTGCTTCCAGTTTTTGGAAAAACAAAATCCGCATAGGAAACGCTGACTCCACTGAGAATGGCAAGAACTGATATTAAAAGAGACTTTAGTATTTTTTTCATATACGCGTTTTAACATTAGACAAACACTACTTCCATTATCAACGTCATGATTTTTGAGTAATGAAAAATTAAACAAAGTAATCATTTCTTTCTTGATAAATTAGAATATTGTAAATATGTCGGCCACATAATAGGAAAACTGTAACTATTGTTCAATCGGATTAATGCATATTAAAGAATTTGATACTTCCGACTGGTAAGTTTAATGGCATGCCTGCTTATTCGTTAAAATATAACAATGTGATAGCAGCGTTTATTTTTAGAGGAATTGCACCAAAGTTTTTATAAGTGATTCATAAATCTTTCAGCAATTATTTTAAGATTTAAGCGATGTTGTTGGCACCTATTTTTATTTCTAAGAAAAATCTTACGTAGCTGGTAATACAACAATTAGGGCGAGCAATATGCTTATTGATTTGATTTACTAATCAAAAAAATATGGTAAAATAAATATATTCCGACATCACTAAACAGGATGTAAAGCCATTAGCGATTCGCTGACAGTGGAAGAGCGAACTTGAAACCTGTATCTCAGATTATCCGCGGAATGGATGCGTTGCCTTAAAACGTATAATGAGGCTAAATTTTAGCGAAAGTAAGGTGGTACCGCGATTCATTCGCCCTTCGTATCATCTTTTTTATTTTTTGGAGGAAAAAGCTATGGGCTACGATTTTAATTCAATTGATCAAAAATGGCAAAGAATTTGGGAAGATAAAAAAGCATACCATTGCGATGTGTATGATTTTTCCAAACCGAAGTATTACGTCCTGGATATGTTTCCTTATCCTTCCGGTCAAGGCTTGCATGTTGGACATCCGGAGGGGTATACCGCGAGCGATATTATCGCGCGTATGAAAAGAATGCAGGGTTACAATGTTCTCCACCCAATTGGCTGGGATGCTTTTGGCCTTCCGGCGGAGCAATATGCGGTTAAAACCGGTAATCATCCCGCTCACTTTACCGAGAAAAATATCGCCAATTTTCGTCGGCAAATAAAAGCTTTGGGCTTTTCCTACGATTGGGACCGGGAAATCGAAACTTCCAGTCCTAAATATTATCGCTGGACGCAGTGGATTTTTGAAAATATGTTTAAGGATGGATTGGCCTACGTTGATTATAAACCGGTGAATTTTTGCCCGGAATTAGGAACCGTTTTGGCCAATGAGGAAGTTATCGACGGCAAGAGTGAAGTCGGAGGCTTTCCGGTTATTCGCAAGCCGATGCGGCAGTGGCTATTAAAAATAACCGCATATGCGGATAAACTACTAAGCGGGCTTGAGGGTTTAGACTGGCCCAACTCGACAATTGAAATGCAAAAGAATTGGATTGGTCGATCGGAAGGAGCGGAGGTTGATTTCGTAGTGGCGGGGGTTGCCGATGCTATGTTTACCGTTTTCACTACCCGAGTTGATACATTATATGGCTGTAGCTATTGCTGCTTGGCACCAGAGCATCCGCTTGTAAATAAAATAACCACTTCTAAACACAAGGCGGAAGTGGACGCTTATATCGAAGAAGTGATGAAGAAATCGGATATGGATCGAACCGAGCTAAACAAGGATAAAACGGGAGTATTTACTGGTGCTTATGCCATTAATCCCGTCAACGAAGAGCAGGTTCCTATCTATGTGGCCGATTATGTGCTGGGTAGTTACGGAACCGGCGCCGTAATGGCAGTTCCCGCTCATGATGAACGCGACTATGCTTTTGCAAAAAAATATCACTTGCCGATTAAACCGATTATCGATGCCGACGTAAGCGAAAGCGCTTTTGTCGATGATGGAGCGCATATTAATTCGGATATTGCCAACGGACTGAACATTAAGGATGCGAAAACCGTTATTTTGGACCTGCTGATTTCTAAGAAAAAAGGTAGAAAAACAACCAACTATAAATTAAGAGATTGGTTATTTAGCCGTCAGCGGTACTGGGGAGAGCCGATTCCGATTATCATAATGAATAAGGATAAGCGTCTGGTTCCCGTTCCGGAAAATGAACTTCCGCTTGTTTTGCCGAATTTAGAAGAATATAAACCATCCGGTACAGGTGAGTCGCCGTTAGCCAATGCAACCGATTGGCTCAATGTTACAATCGACGGCGAAGAGGGAAAAAGAGAAACCAACACGATGCCGCAGTGGGCGGGAAGTTGCTGGTATTATATGCGCTATCTGGATCCGGATAATTCATCCGCCATCGCCGATCCGGTTTTATTAAAGCACTGGCTGCCTGTCGACCTATATATTGGCGGCCAGGAGCACGCCGTTTTGCATCTCCTTTACGCTCGCTTTTGGCATAAATATCTTTATGACAAAGGAATCGTTAGTACGAGCGAGCCTTTTAAACGTCTTTTTCATCAGGGGATGATTTTAGGAAGTAACGGCGAAAAGATGTCAAAATCGCGCGGGAATGTCGTCAACCCAGATGAAGTAATCATCAAGTATGGCGCGGATACCTTGCGTGTATACGAAATGTTCATGGGACCGCTGGAGGCCTCGCTTCCGTGGTCGGATACGGGGCTGGACGGAGCCAAAAGATGGCTCGACCGCGTGGAAAGAGTTTTTTCTGAACCGGAACAAACAAGTAAAGTATCCGAGCAAAACTCGCAAGAATTGGACTATTCATATAATTATCTGGTGCGAAAAGTTTCGGAAGATTACGAGAAACTGCAATTTAACACAGCGATAAGCCAAATGATGATTTTTATCAACGACGTCTATAAAGCCAAGTCTATTTATCGCCCATATCTTGACGGCTTTATTCGTCTTTTGGCGCCGATTGCTCCCCATCTAGGCGAGGAATTGTATCATAATTTCGGTCATGAAGAATTGATTACATATGCGCCGTGGCCGACCTATGACGAGAGTAAACTTCAATTGAATGAAATTGAGATTGCCCTGCAGGTAAATGGCAAACTCCGGGCATCGGTTAAGGTTCCTTTTGATATGGAAATCGAGGACTTGAAAAATGTGGCGCTAAGTAATGAGGCAATTACCCGTTATATAGATGGCAGGACCATCGTTAAGGTTATCGCGGTTAAGAACAAAATTGTGAATGTGGTAATACGGTGATTTTATGGATATCGTAGAAATTATTGCCCGCGAACTAGCGATTAGCTCCGCGCAAGTCAAAACGGTTTTTTCGCTTTTAGACGATGGAAATACCATTCCTTTTATCGCGCGCTATCGGAAGGAAATGCACGGGGGACTCGATGATGGAATTCTCCGTAGCCTTTTTACCCGTCGTGAATACCTAACTAACCTTTTGGAGCGAAAGCAAACAGTCATAAATAGCCTTCGCGAGCAAAAAGTTGAAGATGAACATATCTTTGAACAAATTGAAGAAGCTATGACTTTGGCGGAAGTGGAAGATATTTATCGGCCCTATAAGCCAAAACGTAAAACAAGAGGCACGATGGCTATAGCCAAAGGGCTTGAACCTCTGGCTAATATTATTTTAGCGCAAAAGGAAGTTTTGACTGATCAGGCAATTATCAGTCGTTTTGTGGGTGAAAAGAAGGCGGCTGATGTCGATGAAGCGATGGCGGGAGCCCGGGATATTATCGCCGAGAAGTGGGCCGACATCGCTTCATTGAGAGCGACTATCCGCACGGCGATTAAAAGCCAAGGTCAGGTTCACAGTACGAAGAAAAGTGAAGATGAAAAAGGAATATTTGCTAATTATTACGACTATAAGGAAGCGGTTAAATCGATTCCTAATCATCGAATTTTAGCCCTCAATCGCGGGAGTAAACTGGAAATACTAAAGATGGATATTCTGTTTGACATTGAAGAATTTGCCAAAGTAAAAGCAAAATCATTCTTTGCCCTTGAAAAGCCTTATGGCTCAGATTTGAATACGGCATTTCTTGATAGCATTAAACGACTTTTATTCCCGAGTGTTGAAAACGAAATTTGGAATGAACTGATGGAGCGGGCGGAAGACCAATCTATCGTTGTTTTTAAAGAAAATTTGCGTCAACTCCTGCTGACACCGCCACTGCATAACCAAAAAATTCTCGGTTTTGACCCGGCTTTTAGAACTGGTTGTAAATTGGCGCTCCTTGACCAGCATGGAACATTTATCAGTAAGGGAGTCATCTACCCGACGGCACCGCATAACGATACGCAAAAAGCCGAGGCCTTTCTATTAAACTGGCATCAGAAATATGGCTTTGACTATATTGCTTTAGGCAACGGAACGGCTAGCCGCGAATCAAAAACCTTTCTCGATAATTTTATAAATAACCATCATCTTGCGGTAAAAATTGTCATTGTCAATGAGGCGGGAGCAAGCGTTTACAGCGCTTCCGAATTAGCCGCCAAAGAATTTCCAACCTTTCACGTTGAAGAGCGTTCGGCGGTAAGCATCGGGCGTCGGCTGATTGATCCGTTGGCGGAATTAGTAAAAATCGATCCTAAATCAATTGGCGTCGGCCAATATCAGCATGACATGAATCAAAAGAAATTGGGAGATGCTCTATTAGGGGTAGTCGAAGCGACCGTTAATGAGGTTGGAGTGTATTTAAATGAGGCTTCCGCCAGTTTGCTCAGTTATGTCGCGGGAATATCCGCTTCGCTTGCCGACAGTATAATCGCTTATCGGGAGACAAATGGACCATTTAAATCGCGGAAAGAACTTTTAAATGTTCCCAAACTCGGGCCCAAAGCTTTTACTCAAGCAGCGGGTTTCTTACGTATCCGGGATTATAATCCCTTGGATAATACCGGTATTCATCCGGAAAGTTATGCCATAGCCGAAAAATTGCTTGCGGATAATCAAATCGATATTTCTACTCTCGGCAGCAACGAAGCCAGCGAAAAATTAAAACTTATCGATATTAGTGCTTTTGCAAGAGAAAACAAAGTGGGATATCCGACCGTCAAAGACATAATTGAGGATCTGGTTAAACCCGGCCGCGATCCGCGCGACAAGGCGCAGAGCGCCGATCTGCGGAATGATGTGAAAGAAATTTCCGATTTAAAGGAAGGAATGATTTTAAACGGAACTGTACGTAACATTATGGATTTTGGGGTCTTTGTCGACATCGGTGTCCATAGTGATGGCCTTGTCCATATCAGCGAAATGGCCGACCGTTTTATTCGCTCTCCTCTGGAAGTTGTAAAGATCAATGATATCGTGAAGGTCAGAGTTATAAGCGTCGATGAAAAACGCAATCGGATTGGCCTATCAATGAAAAACGTAAAGTAATCATTGAGTTTGTCATTCAAGAGATTTTTCCGTATAATTAAGACGCACGATACCTGCATAGGCAGGATGGTAGCGGAGGATTTGATTATGCTTTTAACAGTTGATATGGGAAACACCGATATCACGTTGGGATTTTTTGAGAAAGAGAAGTTAATAACGACTCTTCATACCCTAACCGATGCGAAGAAAACCCAGGATGAGTATTTGAGTCTATTCAAAATGTTGTTTCGTGAGGCGGAGATTAGCTATCAGAAAGTTTCGGGCGGAATCATAGCCAGTGTTGTTCCTTCTTTGACAGAAAGAATAAAAAATGCTTTGGAATCCGTCTTTTCTTTTACTTTTCTACTGGTGGCACCTCCAATCAAGACGGGCCTATCAATTCGTATAGATAATCCGCTTGAACTTGGCGGCGACCTGGTGGCAGATGCGGTTGGCACAAAGGAAAGGTTTGGTTTTCCGTCGATTATGATTGATTTAGGAACAGCCACCAAAGTAATTGTGATTGATCGGGACGGTGCATTTATCGGGGGAGTCTTTACTCCAGGCCTAAAGGTCTCGGTTCAGGCTTTGGTGGGATCGACGGCGCTTCTTCCGGACATATCCTTAAAACGACCGAAGAAAATCGTCGGCCGCAACACTTCCGATTCAATGAACAGCGGAGCGATTTATGGCTGCGCGGCCATGATTCGCGGACTAGTTGATGATATTGAAAAAGAATTAGGCTACAGTTGTCACCATGTTCTTATGGGGGGATATGCCTATTTAGTTAAAGATCTTCTCAGCAGCGATTACTATTTTGCTCCCGACACGGTTCTTAATGGCCTACGAATTATTTTTGAACGGAATGCAACTGAAGGAGGAACGAATAATGCGTAATAAGCGTGTTCAAATGATGAGCGAAGATGCGTTATTTATCGCCATTATCATCTTGATGGCTACGGTTCCATTTTTGGGCTTTATTCCGATCGGACCATATACTTTAACAATCATCCCTATTGTTGTTATTTTAGGTTCATTCTTTTTCCGTCCCGTGGATGGATTTATTTTCGGATTAACTTTTGGCCTGACGAGTTGGATTAATGCGCTTACTAATCCCCGCAGTATTATGGATCCATTTTTTGCCCATCCCGAAGTTTCCGTACTTCCGCGGGCATTGTTTGGCCTTTTGGCGGGATTATTGATGTATTTCGTAAAAAAACACTGGGCAAGTAATCGCAAAATGCTGCTTGTATCCGTTCCCATTTCAGCGTTTATTTTAACGATGCTTCATAGTTTCTTTACCCTGGGAATGCTAATTGTCCGCGAGCCATCATATAAGGATGTTTTCTGGGTTATTATCGGCTCAAATTCATTGCTTGAGGCCGGATTGGCTGCGATTATATCGACCATTGTTATTCAGAGCATGTATCCGATCCTTAATCGATTCCTGCGCTACTGAATTTAATTGGCAAAATACTCTTCCGATACTGAAAAAATGTTATAGATAGAGTAAAATACATACATTGAGGTAATTTTTATGAAATACGATTTTAAAGAACTGATGAAAAATTATGAGACTGAGGCAATTAAAACACTCCAAAGTTTTGTGCAGATTGATTCCGTCTATGATGGCGCTACGGTGGCCAAGAATATGCCGTTTGGCGAAGGCGTTCATAAAGCCTTAACTTTCATTGGAAAACTAGCAGAAAAAGATGGCTTTTCGGTTGATTATTGCGATGGTTACGCAACCGAAATCAGTTTTGGAAGCGGCGATAAACTTATCGCAGTTTACGCCCATGCCGATGTAGTTCCGGTTTCGGGTGCATGGAAACATCCGGCCTTTTCGGGCGAAATTGAAAATGATGTGATGTATGGTCGAGGAACCAGTGATGATAAAGGCCCGGGAATTGCCGCATACTATGCCTTGAAGGCACTTCGTGACGCCCACTTGATTGATGGCTATAAGGTCACGATGGTTTTTGGCGGCAACGAAGAAAATGGTTCCGCTTGCTTGAAGTACTATTTTGATGAATTAAAGAAGCCCTATCCGACATATGGGTTTACACCCGATGCGGATTTTCCGTTAATTTATGGGGAAAAGGGAATAACCAATTATCTTCACCAGGCGCAGATTGATCTATTTCCGGTTATCTCAATTAATGCCGGTACGGCATCGAATGTAGTCATCGATACCGCGGAGGCGGTCATCGTTAGCGATGATACCATCGATGGTGAGTTAAAAAAGCGCAAGTTAAAATATTCACTTCAAAAGGAAAACGATAAAATGCACCTTACCGTTTTCGGCAAAAGTGCTCATGGCAGTGAACCGGAACTTGGCATAAACGCAGGTTTGCAATTGATTGAATTTTTAGGCGATTATTATGATTTGGCCGCTCTTAAAAACTTGGCATCGCTTTATGCCGATCCGTTTGGCAAGGCGATGAATTTATACTTTGAGTCAGATAATCTTCATCAAACCACCTATAATGTTGGCGTCATCGAATATGTGGATACCGTTTTAAGAGTGACGGTTAATTTCCGTTATCCGGAGACGGTCAATGGCGAGGATATCGTTGAGCGAATTAATGAAAAAACGCTTGTTCCAACGGAGATTATTTCTACTTCACCATACCTATATTTTGATCCGGAAAGCCCATTTATTAAAGCTCTATATCAAATTTATGTTGAGGAAACCGGCGACACAGTTAGTAAGCCGATGACGATTGGGGGAGGGACATATGCCAAAGAGAGCAAGAACACAGTTGCCTTCGGTGCCACTTTCCCCGGAACGGACAACTTGATTCATTCTCCCAACGAACATTTTGAACTCAATGACCTACGGCGGTCGATGGCTATTTATGCGCATGCAATCTATAAATTAGGGCGGGATTTATGAGATTAAAATATAAGCCTTGGGGTAAGCCTTATATTGAAGATCACCGTGAAATTACATTTGATGCGAACAAATTGAACGATCCTCAGTTTCAAGAGTATCTGGATCATCAAGGCGTCTATATTGAAGTTGGTGCGGGACGAGGGGATTTTATCATCGGGTTGGCTAAGAAGTTTCCCCGGCGGCAGTTTCTTGCCATCGAAAAAAACTTATCGGCCGCTAGTGTTGCCACCAAAAAAATTGTCGAATCGGGTTTAAAGAACATTCGACTGGTGGACGCTGACATTTATGAGGTGGCGCCCTTTGTTCCTGATGAAACAATCAGCGGGATTTTTCTAAACTTTTCCGATCCTTGGCCGAAGAAACGCCATGCTAAACGACGTTTGACATTTGACAATATTATTCTCGAGTAT
Organism: Bacilli bacterium; assembly: GCA_035326105.1. Taxonomy (NCBI): domain Bacteria; kingdom Bacillati; phylum Bacillota; class Bacilli; species Bacilli bacterium. Next base: position 217,341 of record DAOKYO010000002.1, on the reverse strand, counting down.
CAACGGATATTAGTGCGGGGTGGAAAGATTTTTCAAAAAACGGACAATCTTGATTTATTCAATTACTCACTGGAAAATTTTCGCAATAATCGCTGGAAAATCGACTTTTTATCCTTTGATTATCCAGAATTGAGCGCCGATTTTGATTCCCTGAGCGAATACGAAAAAAAATTTCGTTTAGCGGGTAATAAAATCAATCGGTTAGTCGCTAAGAAAGGACTTAGGACGTATGGACCTGAACGCAAAACAATTGAACCTCTTCCAAACTCTGACCCAGATTAATGGTGTCAGTGGCTATGAGAAGGAAATTACCAACTTTCTTAAGGAAAAGTATTCTGAGCTGGGATACGAACTGATTTACGATAATCTCGGCAGCATTTTTGCCCACAAAAAGGGCAAGAAGAATAAAATTAAAGTCTTGATTGCCGGTCATATGGATGAAGTTGGTTTCGTTGTTCGCGAGATAACGGATAACGGGATGGTTAAGGTGGCGCCAATTGGCGGAGTCAATGATCAAACTCTGCTTGCCCATCGGGTTCACCTTCAGACCCGTGATGGCAACTGGATACCAGGTTCCATCGATGCTGTTCCTCCCCATCTTTTGAGCGAAACTGAAAGAAGCGTACCGACAAAAATAGCTTCTATGTTATTTGACTTCGGCTTTTCTTCAAAGCAGGGGGCACTGACAAACGGCATATATCAAGGCGCGCAAATTGTGGCTGACGGCCCATTTGAAATACTCACTTCAAGGAAACGGCTTTTGGCAAAGGCCTTCGACAATCGATATGGACTTGTTCTTGGCCTTGATATCCTTGAAGAAATCAAAAATCAAGATTTCGATTTTGATATTTATATCGGCGGAACTGTTCAAGAAGAAGTGGGAACACGAGGAGCTGAAACAATCGCCCACAAGATTCATCCTGATTTAGCAATTGTTCTCGATTGCTCTCCGGCGCGCGATTCAATGGGAGATCAAGGGGCTTTAGGTCAATTGGGAGCGGGCGTTTTATTGCGGTTTTATGATCGCTCGATGATTGCCTTTCCCGAATTGTTGGCTTTTCAGCGGGAAGCGTGCGAGCAAACGGGAGTTCGCTATCAATATTTTGACAGTAATGGGGGGACCGATGCCGGGGCTATTCATCGCCAATTTGATGGCATATTGACCTTGACACACTGCATATGCGCGCGCAACATTCATACCTGTTCAAGCGTAATTGATATCGATGATTATTTGGCCGCCAAAAAATCGCTTCTTTGGATGTTAAATCATATTAATGCTGAACGGTTTCAACTATGGCGCGAGGCCCGTCGATGACTAAAAGTCAGGGACTATTTTACAATCTGCCCTTATTTGGAGATATTCTCTGGGTGAAATTCTTTGATCGGGTTCCTTCGCGAAAAGAAAAAAAAGGAAAAATCACAGTTCTATATAACGATAATGAAATTATTGGCTATGAGATTTATGATTTGCAGCACATTATTAAAATTAAAAGTTCCGGTCTGGTAATTTTGCCCCCATCAGCATTAATCGAAGTGTTAAATTCCCTATTAGAGCCACTTCATCTTCCGCTTTTAGAATATAGTTCATCTTCGGGATTTGTCGCGGCAAAAGTTGTTTTCATTCAGAGTATAAGCAATCAAATTTCAAGTTATACTTTGGAAATAGGGCAAAAGACCACTACGCTAAATTCTAATTTGCAAGGGATTTATGTGAATGACATGGTCGTAGTTGCGCTTGAGCATACGACGCTTGCCAGCGGTCGTATCGTTGGTGATCGAGATAATGAAACGCAAGGAGTAATCTGCCGAACGGTTGATCTTGGAATTGAAGATGAAGCGAAAGAGATAGCTTTTAAACTCGATAAAACGATGAAAAGTGGCGACGATATTTTTCAAATAAGGAGAAAATAAATATGGAAGAACTTGAAATCAAACTTAAAGAAGCAGGCAAAATTAAACGCTTAACTAATCTGACCTTTTGCTTTCCAGAGAAAATCGGCGATGGTTTTTATACGGCTAATTATTTTTTAAAAAGCAAAAAAATAGTTCACCAATTTTTAAAGGACCATATTGTTACCGAGCAGTGGTTTCAACGCCGCGATGATACGATGGTATGCGGACTGGATGAAGCGATTGCACTTATTCATACTTTTGCCAATAAACCGGAGGATCTGATTATTGAGGCGCTTAATGATGGCGATATTATTCAGGCTAACGAACCGGTTTTGAAAGTCACGGGTCGATACGAAGATTTTGGCTTTTTAGAAAGTTTAATCGACGGTATTTTGGCGCGCAGAAGTAGCGTAGCCACCAATGTTCGCGAAGTATTAAAAGTGGTAAACGGCAAAAATGTTTTCTCCATGGCCGATCGCCAAGATGATTATTTGACGCAAGTAGGAGACGGATATGCTACTTATGTGGCGGGAATAGCAAAAGTTTCTACTGATGCGCAAGCTCATTGGTATGGAGGAAAGGGAGTTGGAACTATGCCCCATGCCCTGATTCAAATCAATGGCGGAGACATTTTGAAAGCCTGCGATATGTATCTAGCGGCGTTTCCGGATGAAAAAGTGACCGCGCTTATTGATTATCATAATGATGTTATTACCGATGGATTAAAGGCAGCACGCCACCTTAAGAAAAAACTTGCCGCCGTTCGCGTCGATACTTCAAAATCGATGGTTGATCATTATTTTGACGATAAGGATACTTCCCGTTTTGATCCGCATGGGGTGTGCAAGGAATTAATCTTTGCCCTTCGAGCGGCTTTGGATAAAGAGGGATTCAATTACGTTAAAATTGTTGTTAGCAGCGGTTTTAACCCGGATAAAATTAAGGAATTTGAAGATGCCCATACTCCGGTGGATACCTACGGGGTAGGCAGTTATTTTGTCATCAATGATACGGTCGGTTATACCGGAGATTTAGTCACTTTGGATGGCAGTGAAGAAGCCAAAGAAGGACGACATAATTATCCTAATTCCCGACTTGAAACCGTAGATTATCCAGTTAATCGGTAAAAAACGTCCTTTTGAAAAGCCTTTTGCTATATTTTTTCATATAATTGGCATTATCTTCGTTGACTATGAAAAAAATTTACATATAATGTAATTGTTAAGGGAGGACTTTATTGATGGATAATATTAAAGATCGGGTGACAATTTATGAGGTCGCAAAAGCCGCGGGAGTATCGCTTGCAACGGTTTCGCGAGTAATAAACAATCATAAGAATGTTACTTTAGAAACGCGGAAAAAAGTCGAGGATACCATTTCTCGCTTAGGCTATAAGCCGAGTGCGCTCGCTCAAGCCTTAGCCACGAATCGGTCTACCAATATCGGAGTTGTTATTCCCCGGGCCAATTATGTTTACATATCGAATATGCTCAATGGTTTAACGGAAGCGGCGCGGGATCGCGGCTATATGCTGTCGTTATTTGTAACTTCGCACAATAAAGAAGAAGCTATCCAGGCGATGAATAAAGTTATAACTTCCCATGTCGACGGGGCTATCATCTTTGATGATGAACTCGATGTTGAAGATACTCAAAAAATCTCTTCTTACCAAGTGCCGGTTATCGCTGTTAATAATAAAATAACCTCCGATAAGGTGGGGTGTATTACCTTTGGATATGAGCATCTTCTAAGAGACATATTGAATAGTTATTTTACGAGCGGCGAGAAGAAAATGTATTTCTTGCATGTTCATAATGCGGGACGGCTTTTAGCGAGAATCGAAAGAAGCTTTGTAACTACGCATATTGACGCGAATAAGAGCTATGGAATTCTAAGCTGCGATGACTCATATACGAAGACTTATTTGGACTTTATCGAGTTCTTTAAGACGACAAAGTCCGGTTACTTCCTTGCTTATCGTGATTCGCTCGCAGCGGCGATTATCAATGCTGCTCGCGATTCGGGATTGAGAATTCCTGAAGATGTCGAAGTCCTTTCAATTATTGGAACCAAATATGCTAATATTATCCGCCCGACCATTTCCAGTATGTATATTGATATGCAACTGGTCGGCCGGAAGGCGATGCAAATGCTAAGTGATCTTATGGCAGGTAAGCTTTCACAAAAGCAAATTAAAGTCGAATCGACCTTTATTAAGCGGGATACGACGAAGGAGTAGTTGTCGATTATCATTTATTTTGATAAAATATCTGTGCGTTGAAGAGACCCAGTACTCATCTTGCTTGAGCAAGTTTGAGGAATTACAACTCGGAGCATCTATTGAAAAATAGCGTTTACTAGCGTTAGTAGTATTGAGGGATGAAATATATTTTCATAACTAAGGTGGTACCACGTTTATCAAGCGTCCTTAGATGGGCGCTTTTATTTTGGAGGAAAGAAATATGGATATTTTCAATGATTTAAAGTATCGCAATCTAATCAAAGACTTTTCTAACGAAAATGAAGTCCGCGAATTATTAAAGACTCCGCAGACGATTTATTGTGGATTCGATCCTTCCGCGAGCAGTATGCATATTGGCAATTTTGTGATGATTTCACTTTTAATGCGACTTCAACAAAGCGGCCATCGAATTATCGCGGTTGTCGGGGGCGCGACTGGAATGATTGGCGATCCGTCGGGCAAAAGCAAAGAACGAAATTTGCAGGATAAGGATACACTGCAAGCCAATACTTTGGCAATCAAAAACCAATTGGAGCGGTTTCTTGATTTGAGTGATCCTCAAAAAGGTCTTATCGTAAATAACTATGATTGGCTGTCAAAATACTCTTATCTAGATTTTCTGCGCGATTTTGGGCGCTATTTTACAATTAACTATATGTTGGCAAAAGATGTAGTTGCCAGTCGTATGGAAACCGGAATTTCCTATACGGAATTCAGTTATATGATTCTTCAATCAGTCGACTTTTTAACACTTCATCAGCAATATCACTGCAATATGCAGATCGGCGGATCCGATCAATGGGGTAATTTAACCGCCGGCCTGGATTTGATTCGCCGTATTGAAGGTCAGGAAGCAAAAGTTGGCTGCATGACCGCCCACCTAATCACTAAAAGTGACGGAAAGAAATTCGGTAAATCGGAAGATGGGGCGTTATTTCTCGATCGGAAATTGACTTCCCCTTATAAACTTTACCAGTACTTTATCAACACCAGTGATGAGGATGCCATTCGTTACTTGAGGGTTTTTACCTTTTTAAGTAAAGATGAAATTGAAAGCATTGCGATTGAACATGGTAGAAACCCATCGCTCCGGCTTGCCCAAAAAACCTTAGCCTATGAAGTGGTAAAAACGATCCACAGTAAAGCCGATGCCGACCGGGTTATCAAGATGAGTGAGTCCTTGTTTTCGGGCGAAGTTACATCTTTGTCCGAGGAAGAAATAACGGAATTGTTCGCTTCATCAATCGTAAAAATTAAAGGTGAATTTGCGCTTGAAGACTTACTTATTGAGGTTAAAGCCGCCAAAAGCAAACGCGAAGCGAGAGAATTTATTCAGGGCAATTCAATCTTAATCAACGGAAATAAACATACCGATCCCACTGAAATTATTACGCAATCCGATGCGTTGTTCGGTCGCTATACTCTTTTAAGACGGGGGAAGAAAAATTATTATTTAATCGAACATACCAACTGAGTATAAAAAAATCATGTCAGTTTGTAAATGATATGAGACCAGAGTAAGGAAGAAGCAAGTAATATGTTAGGCGATGGATGCGACGAGATTTAGTGAGGTAAGTTGTTCACGTTGAGAACATATTTCGTTTTGGAAGATAATGCAATGCCTAAAAAATAACAGACAGTAGATTTTCTTAAAACTAAATCGCCAAGTACCCAAGGCGAATTGTCGGTAGAAAAATGTATGGTGACATTGCCGATTTTATTGTTGATTTTGTATTTTTTGAAAGCTGGATTTTTGGAATATTCCCTATGTCAGATTCTTCGCTTCTGAGACAGAATTTTTCTGTTGTTTTCTATCTCATCATTCGAATAGGTCTTGTTTTTCGGCTCCAAATCGATATGTTCGTTTCTTCATTTTGACATTGAATATTGCATCAAAAGCATTAATTAAAATGCAGTAAACGATTCTATATTGTTGAAATACTGCATTAAATATTTTAAAATAAATGCAGTAAAAGGAGAAAATGATGAGAAAATTTGATTATTCCTTCTTAAAAAACGACAATCTACCATCCGAACTATTAAATATTACTAATTACATTCACGAGGTGAAAAAAGAAGAAGAAGAAAAGAAAAAGCTTAATTCTGAGCTATTTAATAAGTTGATTACTATTGCTAAAGTCCAATCGGTTAAAGGAAGCAACGCGATTGAGGGAATCATTACAACAGACAAAAGAATCAAAGCACTGATGGAACAAAAAATCGAGCCATCAAATCATAATGAAAAAGAAATTGCCGGTTATCGAGATGCCTTAGATATTGTTCATACAAATTATAAAAGTTTATCCTTCGATGAGAAAGATATTCTTAGCCTTCATGACATCATGCTCGCACAAAGTGGATCGCCATTTCGAGGACATTATAAAACAGAAGACAACGCCATCATTGAAATTGACCAATACGGAAATCGTAAACTTAGATTTAAGCCGATAAATGCAAAAGAAACTCCAGAAGCGATGAATCAACTTGTTCTGGCGTACATGGACGCTAGACAAGATTCCAACATTAATCAACTTATTCTTATCCCTTGCGTCATTTTGGATTTTTTGTGCATCCATCCATTTGACGATGGAAATGGAAGAATGTCGAGACTTCTCTCTTTACTTCTTATGTACAAAAGCAATTATGATGTTGGAAAATACATCTCGTTTGAACAGCAAATAAACCTAAACAAGAGATCTTACTACGAGGCATTAAGATTTTCTTCGCAATCTTGGGAAGAAGGCAAAAATGATTACTCATACTTTATCAAAAACTTTATTATCACGCTCTATAAATGCTATTTGGAATTAGAAAAACGATTAGCAACAGTCGGGCTTAAAAAAATAAAGAAAGAAGAACGAATAAAAATGGTGCTGTTAAACAGCCTCCTTCCAATGTCAAAACAAGAGATACTCGCTATCGTGCCCGATATCAGCGGTTCAACCATCGAAAGAGTTTTAGCAAGCATGCTTAAAGATGGGCAAATAGAAAAATATGGTTCTTTTAAAGATGCGAAATACAAAAGAAAATGATACATGTTTGTTTCTTCCTTCCGCATGTTTATTTAATATGTGATTTAAGTAGTTTAGCCTGTCCTCGCACATCGAGACGGTGGTTAATATGATTTAAAAAAAGACTATAAACATCAAACATTTCTCTGTTTTTGGTGATTGCAATAATTAAAAGTATTTGTTTTAAGGTGCTAAAAAGTTTGTTAGTGTTAGTCTGAAATGATGTGAGGCCGGGGTGAGGAAGAAGCAAGTTATATGTTAGGCGATGGATGCGATAAGGTCTCATTTGTTTAATGAGATTTTCGCAAGAATATAATTTTGCGTAGTTATAAAAGTGGGCTCGATTATTATGGTGACTACGGTCGACCTTACATCGTGTCTTAAACATCTGGGGCGGATCAACTTATGCTGAATCCCGAGGGATTTACAAAAAACGTCGAATGGTTGAATAAGAAGAGTGTTTCCGATAGAGATATATAAATCGTTTGCGGTAAGTTCCGTCGATGGTGGTGTAGCGGTAGTAGCGCGGTTCGCATCCAAAGTATTAACTTTGCCCTCCATAGGAATGAATAATACATCCATTTGTCATTTTTTCACCGAGGGAAGTGGGAGTTTGACAGGGCTTAAAAACATATGGTTTGTGCTTTTTCTTGATCACATCACAAAAACCAGGACGTTTCAATGGGCGATAGCGGGAAGCGTAATGGCGATTTAGAACCTTTCTATAAAGTTATCAAGCATTACAGCATCCAGAATAAATCATCTTTTATATTTCTTCGCTTTGAAGTCGCACATCAATATTAATAAAGCAATCAATTGAGTATAAAAAAAGATCCGAACGATAAATTCGGATCTTTTCTTTACTAGTATCAATCACCCAGCCTAGCCAAACTTTAAAACTAAAGCAAGCGGTTGTAGTATTCGATAATTTGAGCTTCGTTGATGTCTTGAACAACTTCGCTACGCTCTGGTAAACGTTCAAACTTGCCGATAGCTTTTTCCTTATCGACGCTAACGAAAGCGGGAATAACCGCAACGCTATCGAGGGACTCCCGAACGACTTTGAGGTTAAGGCTATTTTCCTTAAGACCAATTACGTCGCCGGTGGAACAAAGATATGATGGTAAGTCGACTTTCTTGCCATTAACCACGACGTGTCCGTGATTGACGAGTTGACGAGCCGCTTTCCGTGTACGGGCTAAGCCCATCCGGAAAACGAGATTATCAAGACGACTTTCAAGAATACGAATGAAAGCAAGACCAGTAACCTCCTTGCTCTTTAAAGCAAGATGGAATAAACGTTGAAATTGACGCTCGTTAACGCCGTAGGTTTGCCGAAGCTTTTGCTTTTCAATAAGTTGCTTGCCATATTCAGACGGCTTCCGCTTCCGCGAATTGCCATGCTGACCAGGACCGTAAGGCCGTTTAGCAAGTTCCTTACCAGTTTCAAGCGTCGAGTAGCCAAGCCGCCGCGAACGTTTCCAATCAGAACCGGTATATCTCATGATATGTTTCCTCCTTTGGTATTATTTGCATAATAAGACAAAGGTGCAAATCCTCATTCCGGATGTTTCCATGATGGCTTTCACCTTGTAGCTAAGGGTACTCGACCGCGTAAAGTGGGAACATTAGACGAATGATATTTGCATGCTGCTTACATGCTTTTTGATTATAATAATTATCCGGGTCATTGTCAATGCAAAAGGGATATTTTTCTACGCTTGCCCAAAGGAAAAAAATAGATAAAAGAGAAGTATTGGTCGTAGTCAGGATGATAAAAAATAAAAATATAAGCGTTAATCGCGTAGGCAAGTATCATTGCAACAAATATATGCATATATTTGCGAGTTATCCGTAATCAATTTACTTTCAATAAGATCCATAATATACTAATTACAACAGGTGGAGGAGCGCGTATGTATTTAAGCATTGATTGGGAAAATATTGATATAACGAATCTAATTCTTTATATTTTAGGGGCTCTAGTACTGGTTTTTATTTTAATTTTAATCATTAGAAGAATCTTTTTTTACAACCGTAAAAATCGGAAGATGGTACGTGATTTAAAAAGAAAGTACGATTACATTCATAGCCTTTTACTCAATCAAGACGCCGGCTATATCAATCGCCTCGAAAGTGTAGCCAACGTTAATCTTTTGGCTCGTCCTCAATTTGAAGAATACAATAAACGCTATACGATGCTACGCGATCAGACCGATGCCTATGCGGTCCAAGCTTTAAGGAAGATGAATGAAAATATTCAAAGTAAACATAAACGCCAATTCAAAGAAGTCTACAACCGCCAAAAACCCGCTATTATCATTTTCGAACGCGATGTATTGGCGCTTAATAAAGAATTAAGCCAACTGGTTAAACCGGAGGAGGATGCCCGCCAAGCGGCCGTGGAGCAAAAAGAATACCTCCGTCAACTTGTCAACAAGTATCAAAACCATCGCGATGAATTAATGTTGGTCGAAGATAGTTTTGATAAAGCGTTTGCCAATATGGAGAAGATTTTTGCTAGTTATGATAAGGCCGTTGAAATCGGCAATTACGATGAATCCAAGGAAATACTTAAAAAGATTTCTAAGATTATACTTTCGCTTGATAAAATTACGGATGTGCTTCCTGAGTTGTGTTTAAAAGCCGCGACGGTGGTACCGCAAAAAATTGACGATATGGAACGCCAATTTAATCAGATGAGTGCGGAGGGCTATCCCTTACACCACATTACTTCACGTCCTGGCATCGATGGAATGCGGACGGACTTAAATGCGATTATTTCCGATATAAAACAATTTGATGTTCAAAATGTAAGCGAAAATTTAAATAAAATTTCCGATCGGATAAACGAGATTTTAACTGCCTTTGGACGAGAAAAAGATCAGCGCGTTATTTTTGAAAATGAGTATGACGGGGTTTACAACAATGTGATTGAAATCGAACGGTCATTCATTAAGCTGGCCAATAGAATGCCGACTATTCAAAACATTTACACCATGGACAACGAAAAAGTCCAAGAATTGGAGATTATTAAGAATCAAATAGATCAAGTTTCCTTGATTAAGCGCACCCTGGATACATTTATCCACTCGTCCACTCGTCAACCATACAGCCTTTTAGTTGATAAAATGCATAATTTGGCCGATAAGACGATAGCGACAAAACAATTAATAGATGCTTATCATACCTACCTAGAAAACTTGAAAACCGATGCTGAAAACGCCTTTACGCTCATCAATGCCCTGTTCTATAAACTTAAGGCGGCGGAGAAGAGCGTTCGTGATGTAGGCGTTAACAAGTATGCGGAGCAATTCGCCTCCAGTTTTGATAAGTGCTACTCGCTTATAAGTACAATCAACGACTTGCTTCATGTCCAGCCAATCGATTTGGTGGCGGTGAACGGTACGGTGGCCCAGCTACAGAATAAAGCCGAGACGCTTCTTAATCAAATTGATAAGGATTATAACTTGGCAATTTTGGCCGAGAATGCCATTGTGTACGCTAACGTTTATCGGGGGACATTTACCGATGTTCAAACCATGCTCCGACAGGATGAGTTAAGTTTCAATGATGGTGGCTTTGAACAAGCCTATATTGATGCCGGCAATATATTAAAAAGGTATCGGTCAAATTAATGATATATTTTGATAATGCCGCCACCACGGCTTTAGAGCCGCAGATTTTGCATGATTTTGAAAAGTTGTCGGTGAAATACTTTGCCAATCCCAACAGTGTTCATCAATTGGGCAATGAATCAAATAAAGTTTTAAATGAGTCTCGCAAGAGACTGATTGATAGTCTGGCCGATTCTTCTTTCAGGCTGATATTTACGAGTGGAGCTACTGAGGGAAATAATACTTTTATCAAAGGGGCGGCTCTCAACTACAAGAATCGCGGTATGCACTTAATCACTTCATTAGGTGAACATCCATCCGTACTGGATGCATTTTTTCAGTTGCGTGATCAATTTGGATTTTCTTTGACCATAGTTCCCCTGCAGAATAACGGGGAAATCAATTATGATTACTTGGCGAAAAGCCTTCGACCGGATACGATCCTAGTTTCCATTATGCAGGTCAATAATGAAACGGGCGCCATCAATGATATGAAGCGAATTAGCCAAATTGTAAGGCAAAATCCACGGACACTGCTCCATAGTGATGTCACCCAGAGCATTGGTAAAGTGGATATTCCATTTGCGTTACTTGACGCCTTTTGCTTCTCCGCGCATAAAATTCACGGATTAAAGGGTTCGGGGGCGCTCCTATTGCGCAAAGAAATAAATCTTATTCCGCTTTTTAGTGGCGGTGGTCAGGAGGAAGGGTATCGCAGTGGGACGCAATCATTGGTTCCGGATATTCTATTAGCCAAGACCGTCCGTTTGGCACTCGAGCAACAGTCGGGAGATTATATACAGGTAAAATCGGTATTCGACTATCTTTACCATGAATTAGGTCAGATAAATGACATTGAGCTAAATAGCACGGATTTATTCCCCTATATAATCAATTTTTCCTTAAAAACAGCCAAGGCTTCCGTCGTGGTTGAAGATTTGTCTAACCACGGGATTATGGTTTCGACGGTTGCGGCCTGCAGTGCAAAAAAACACCGGGCCAGTCAAGTTATAGCATCGATGTTTGATGATCAAAAGCGAGCCGAAAATACAATCCGGCTCTCGCTATGCTCTGATAACACCATTGAAGAAGCAAAAACATTTATGAGCGTATTGATTAAAATATTGCGAGGTATAAAAAAATGAATTCAAACTTATTTCATCGCTTGATGATTCACTATGGCGAACTTTCGACCAAGGGAAAAAATCGCGCCCAGTTCATACGGCGCTTGGAACATAATATTCGGCATTCACTCAAAGATTTTTCTATTTCAAAAATAACTTCTGTGCACGATCATATTTACATTGATTTTGACGAAGAAGAAGGCGACAAGATCATTAGGCGTTTGCAAGATGTGAGTGGCATTCACGCGATATCGCCGGTTATGAAAGTGAACTCTGATCTTGATTCAATTGAGAAAATAGCTTTAGAAGTAGCTATTGACAGCCAGGCAAGCACGTTTAAGGTCCAGACAAAGCGGTTAGATAAGGCATATCCGATTCATTCTGAAACCATCAATCGCAGTGTCGGGGGATTTATACTTGAAAACTCTTCACTTCGGGTGGATGTACATGATCCGGACTTTATTATCCGTATTCAAATTCTAAGTGATGGAGCATTAATTCTCGGCAAATCAGTTCCCGGGGCCGGCGGTTATCCGCTAGGAACCGGCGGGAAGGCACTATTACTGTTAAGTGGCGGTATCGACTCGCCAGTGGCGGCCTATTCACTTATCCGACGAGGAATTGAGGTTGAGTGTCTTCACTTTGCTGCCCCACCCTATACGCAGGTTGGAGTCATTGATAAGTTAGAGGATCTTTTGCGGGTTCTAACTCGCTATCAAAGTAAAATACGACTTCACATTGTCTCCTTTACCAATCTGCAACTATCAATTTATAAGTATTCAAACGAGGGATACCCGATTACGGTTATGCGGCGGATGATGTTAAGGATTGCCGAACGCTTTGCTGCCCATAAAAGAATATCGGCGCTGGCAACCGGTGAATCCTTAGGTCAAGTCGCTTCGCAGACTCTAAAAAGCCTTTATGTCATCAATAATGTCACGACGATGCCAATTATTCGTCCGCTTGCCGTGATGGATAAACTTCAGATTATAGAAATCGCCAAAAAAATCGGAACATATGAGATTTCTATTCGCCCTTTCGAAGATTGTTGCACGATATTTGCTCCCAAGAATCCCAAGACAATGCCCCATATGTATGAAGTGCGATCAATTGAGGAGAAGTGGGATTTTAAATCGGAAATCGATGAAATTATGAAGTCAATAACCGTTAAGGAAATTACCGAAAAAAGTAAATTAGACGATATTTTTTAAATCTTTACTTGCCTATTAAAAAATGAAAACCCCCTCATCGCAAAGATAAGGGGGCATTTTTATGTCGAAATTATATAAGCATCTGCATCATCGCTTACCCTGATCATAGGGGATGCCTTCACTCTTCGGAGCCCGTGAATTCCGCGATGAGAACATAAGCACGGCAAGGGTGGCGATAAACGGAAGCATTTTGAAAAACCACGCGATCGAAAGATCGCTGATTGCGGGAATTAAGTAGTAGGTTGAGGCAAAGGATTTGGTGATGCCAAAAAACAGTGCCGCCCAAACAATTTTCTCCGGTTTCCATTGGCCAAAAATTAAAACGGCAATGGCTAAGAATCCATAACCATTAACGTTTCCGTCAAAGGATACGGTCGAGGAAATTATGTAGGCCAATCCTCCTAGTCCGGCTAAGCAACCGGATATGATTGTGCCGGCCCATCGATAGTGATATACATTGATACCGACGGAATCGGCGGCTTGAGGATGCTCGCCACAGGCGCTAAGTCTAAGCCCAAATCTTGTTTTACGAATCACAATCCAAGAAATAATCCAAATGGCGATACCGATATAGAGCATGATATTTATCTTACGGAAAAAGATATCGCCTATAACTGGGATATCGCCCAAAAATGGCACTTTTTGAATTAAGAAACTGGTTGAAAACTGAATGTTCTTTACATCTTGCGGACTCAATGCCCGAGTTGCGTAGATCACTACGGCCGGAGCGAGCAAGTTCAAGGCGGTTCCACCAATTGTCTGATCGGCTTTCATGTTGATTGCTGAAAAGGCCAAAAGGCTGGAAAATAAACCGCCGGCAATCATCGATATGATACCCGCCAGAATAAGCATTAAATTACTATTTAGGGGCGAGCCGGCATTTTCCATAATGCGAATAAAGCCGATTCCAAAGAAGGCCCCAAAAACCATTGCTCCTTCAAGTGCAATGTTAATGACACCTGATTTTTCTGAAAACATTCCTCCGAGGGCAACAATTAAAAGCGGGACAGAGAAAATGAAAGACTCACGAATAATTGTATATAGTATGTCCATTACTTCACCAAAGTTCATATTTTACTCTCCTCTGAAGTTGCGGTTTCATTATCCTCAAGGGATTTGCGCTTTTCCTTCTTTTTCTGTCGATTGTAATGGAAGCGACGAATCACTTCGGAAGCTAAAAGAGCAAAGGCGGAGAAATAAACAATGATGGAAACAATGATGTCGACAATTTCCGTCTTGAATCCATATGATTGAATGAAGTGGCCTCCGCGTTCGATAAAGGTAATAAATCCGGAAGCGAAGATTATACCAATCGGATTCGACATACCCAGCAGGGCGACCGCGATACCATTAAAGCCCATTGCCGATAGACTGTCCTCCGGAGTGTAGAAAGTTCCGGATCTAAATGCGCCTCCGGCAAGAATGAAGATTGCCCCGCCTAGGCCGCTTAAGGCTCCGGCGATCGTCATCGAAAGAATAATATTCTTCTTCTCGTTGATACCGCCGTAGCGGGCAGCATCGCGATTTAAACCGCACGCCTTAAGTTCATAGCCAAATGTCGTTTTATTCAAGATAATATAAATGATAATCGCGGCTAGAATCGCTAGAATAAAGCCGATGTCAATCGCCGAATTGGGAAAAATATTACGTAGTCCCCATGTGGGAAGGTAAGCAGTCGAGGCAAAGGCTTTGGTTTGGGCCTTGTTGGAGTCATAAAGAATTCCTCCGCCGAGTCCGTAGATAAGGGCGTTGACCATATACATCCCAATGTAGTTGAGCATAATGGATGAAATGACTTCATTGGTATTAAAGTACGCTTTAAATAAGCCGGGAAGAAAACCCCAGATGGCTCCGCCAAGAATACCGGCGAGAATGGCAACCAACCATTGAATTTGACCGAATGATGAGCCTAAAACGCCAACTACGATGGCGCAAAACATTCCGACCGTATATTGCCCGGAGGCTCCAATATTGAACAATCCGGTTTTAAAGGCAAATCCGACGGATAAGCCGGTACAAAGTAACGGGGCGCCGTAATATAACCAGTTGCCAATTTCCTTACTGCCATAGCGAAACACCCAACCGCCAATCATCTCAAAAAAGCCGGGTATGGCGTAATTTGGCGAAGTAATAATCATTACCAGAAGTCCGATTAGCAATCCACAGACAATGGCTAATAAGGATGCGACGAATGATTTGAAACCTTTTTGGGCGACCAGTTTACGCATCATTTGCGGAAAGTTCCTGAAAAAAGAGGGGATTTTCTGAGTAAAAATGCGACTGACAAAAAGTCCAATCATGAGCAAGATATTTTTAATTTGCGGCAATAGTTTCATGATCTTTGTTTTCCTTTCCGCCCGCCATATAAATTCCCAGTTCGCGAACATTGGTCTTCTTCGGATCAAGCTCGGCGACAATCTTTCCTTCATACATAACCAATATACGATCACTCACGTTCATGACTTCATCCAGTTCGAGCGAGATAAGCAGAATCGCTTTTCCTTGGTCGCGCTGTTTAATCAGTTCTTTATGAATGTATTCGATGGCCCCGACATCAAGACCGCGCACGAGCTGAACCGCGAGCAGTACGTTGCCCCCGGTGGTGACTTCCCGAGCGATAATCGCTTTCTGTTGGTTTCCGCCGGACATTGATCGTGCACTTGTGCGCGAACCTTGGGCGGTTCGCACGTCAAATTGTTTAATAAGTTCGTCGGCATAGTTATAGACGGCCGGATAATTCAAAAATCCGTGCCGTGAAAAAGGTCTCCGATGATATTTCTTAAGTGCCATATTATAGGCTAAATTATAGTCGAGAATAAGCCCGTATTTATGTCGATCTTCCGGTATGTGGCTTAATCCGGCCTCATTGCGATGAAAAATACTGCGATGCGTAACATCTTCACCATTAAGTATAATTCTTCCCGACTCGGCTTTTAGTAAACCGGAAATTCCATAGGCAAGTTCACTTTGGCCATTGCCTTCAATTCCCGCGATACAGACAATTTCTCCGGCCTTAACTTCAAAGGAAACATTGTTTACCACCGCTTTTTTGGAAAAATGACTCCTGATAGTTAAATTTTCAACTTTAAGAAGAGTGTCTTTCACCACGGAGACTTGCTTATCGATGGTGAATTCGACATCCCGTCCGACCATCATAAAGGAAAGCGACTCCTTATTGACATTTTTGGTATCGACCGTACCCACAAGTTTACCTTTGCGCAGAACCGTGACGCGGTCAGAGATAGCCATGATTTCGTTAAGCTTATGCGAGATAAAGAGAATGGATTTCCCCTCTTTTGCCATCTCGCGCATTATCAGCATCAGTTCGTCAATTTCCTGCGGAGTCAAAACGGCCGTCGGTTCATCAAAAATCAAAATGTCATTATTCCGATATAGCATCTTTAATATTTCCACGCGCTGTTGCATACCAACGCTGATATCTTCAACTTTCGCATCCAAATCAATCGCCAATCCATACTTCTTGGATAATTCGACGATACTTGAACGAATTTTTTTGCGTTGTAAAAATCCATAATTGTTCGGTTCATTTCCTAAAATAATATTATCGAGCACTGTAAAACACTCAACCAGTTTAAAATGCTGATGAACCATGCCAATACCGAGGGCATTGGCATCATTGGGATTATTTATTCTTACAACTTCGCCATTTTTTAGTATTTCACCCTTTTCTGGTTTATATAAACCAAAAAGGACGCTCATAAGGGTAGACTTTCCGGCTCCATTTTCACCTAACAAAGCATGAATCTCACCCTTTTTAAGGGTTAATGATATGTCGTCATTAGCAATAATGCCAGGAAACTCTTTCGTAATATGGCGCATTTCAATCACATAAGGTTGATCCATATGCTGTTGCTCCTTTATAAAGAAAAGGAGGGCAAAATATTTTTGCCCTCCAGATAAAACTAGGCAATGTAAGTAATAGCAATATTGTCCAAAAGCGCGTCCGTTCCGGTTACGGCATCCTTTGGATCGGTTGGCATATAGTTTTCGACGATCATTGATAATGGAACTAATGTGCCATCGGCAATTTCGTCATAGACGGTTTGATATTCAGCTAGAGTCCAGGTGTTGAAGCCCCATGATTCATCGGCAGTTGGCAAGCCGACGCCGTCTTTGCTTGCGTCAAGATTCCAAGTCTCACCGCCAACCCAGGTGCCATCGTAGTGAGCGGTTAAAGCTTCGATAACCGAAGCGCCTAAACCTTTCATCGCAGAAGTGATGACCGTGGTCGGAGAATCGTTATATTGATCAACGTCAACCCCGATAACTTTTCCGCTTTCTTCAACTGCGGCTAGCATGACGGATTGACCAACCGAACCACCGCAGGCGAAAATCACTTCGGTTCCGGATTGATACCAAGTCTTGGATAGAGCTTTAATCTCGGGAGTGGCTTTGAAATCACCCGTGTAGTGATAAGTTAATTCGACGTTCGTCGACATTTCTTCCGCCGCTTCATTAGCGCCGGCAGCAAAGCCGAGTCCGTAGCGAACGACGGCAGGAACGGCCATACCACCCATAAAACCTAGCTTAGTAAAGCCATCTTTAACAGCGCCATAGCCGGCAAGGAATCCGGCCTGTTCTTCCGCGTAAAGAATCGGTTGGACATTACTGCTGGTCTTATATTCAGTATAATCGGCATTATGGGGTTCACCATCAAGAAGAATGAAATGAACTTCCGGATATTGATCTTGAACGAGGAAGATCGGTTCCTCAAAAAGATATCCCGGAGTAACGACAACTTTCGCACCATTGGAGATAGCCAGTTCAATCGCATCGACATAAGCCGTGGTTGACTTCTCAGATGGTCTGTAGTACTGATGGGAAATGGAATGTTCAGCCGTATAAGCCTTCACACCTTCCCACGCCCCTTGGTTAAAGGATTTGTCATCGATATCGCCAATATCGGTAATAAGGGCGATTTCCGCTTGCTTGGTTCCGCAACTGGATAGTCCAGCGGCAAGGCCAAGAGTAGCTAATCCGACCAAACTAAAACTAAGTGATTTTTTCATATTTCCTCCTTTTGAAAAAACGAGTCTTAGCATGCAACTTAGCAATTATGCAGTCCCATCAAGAAATCATCTGACAAATTTCAAGATGAAAAGACACGAATACTATTCAATAGTTTCGTGCAATATTAACGACCATCATTATCGTGTTCGGTTGCATACTTATAATATAGCGAGGCCGTTCTTCTTTGTCAATGATAATCAAATGAAAGCGGTCAACTTTACAACTAGTTAGTTATGTTTAACATTTTGCATAAAAAAAAGATTGCATTTGCAATCTTTTAAAATCAGAATTAATTACTTATTTAGCGATTTTTTAGCGACATCAACCAAGGACTTAAAAGCGTCAAAATCATTAATTGCCAATTCGCTAAGCATCTTGCGGTTAACTTCAACTCCCGCGAGATTTAAGCCATTCATGAAACGGCTATAGGAAATGTCGCACATCCGGCAGGCGGCATTAATCCGTCTAATCCACAATTTACGATAATCACGCTTAACATTCCGCCGATCGTTATACGCATAGCGTAAACTATGCATCACTTGTTCTTTAGCGGTCCGATATAACAAATGTTTTGAACCAAAATATCCGCTGGCTCTCTTCAGAATTTTCTTCCGCCGAGCGCGAGTCTGAACACTACCTTTTACTCTTGCCATACTTATTTTCCTCCTTACTTGACAATAAGATACTTAACCCGTTTGATATCGCTCTTACTGACGAGAGCGACCTTACGTAAGTGTCTCTTTTGTTTGTGGGTTTTGTGGGGCGCAAGGTGCGAAGTATAAGCATGATGACGAACCACATTACCGTCACCGGTAACCTTGATGCGCTTCATTAAAGCGCGTTTGCTCTTCATTTTTGGCATAAATGTATCCTCCTATTTTTTGACTTTTGATGCTAAAATGGCGTTTAAGAATCGACCGTCCATGAAAGGTTGCTTTTCAACGATTCCGTTTTCGGCGACAAGGGCAATAAAATCATTCATTACCTGTTCACCAACCTCGATGTGACTCATTTGCCGACCGCGGAACTTAATGGAAACTTTAACCTTATTTCCGGCGATAAGAAACTTGTTTGCCGCGCTGGCTTTGGTCTCAAGATCATGAGTATCAATAACCGGTGACATCCGAATTTCTTTTAGTTCAACAACTTTTTGAGCCTTCTTTTGCTCTTTGGCTTTTTTCTGAAGTTCAAACCGATACTTTCCGTAATTTAAAATCTTACAGACGGGTGGATTGGCTTGGGGAGCGACACAAAATAAATCAAGATTGTACTGATTATTGGCTAAGCGAATAGCATCATTTCGGGACATGACTCCGAGTTGATCGCCATCAGGGCCGATAACGAGAACAGTATTCGCCCGAATATTCTCATTGATTGGATCAATTTTTTTCTCCGGACGTTTGCGACTTTGATTGTTGTAATAAATAATGGTTTCCTCCTTAATTATTGCCTTGAATAAAGAAAACGGACGCGAAACGCGCCCGTTAAATTTCAACTCATCGTAGTTCACAACCTACCAGCCGAAGCCAATCAGGTGAGAAGCGGGCGCCTCTTCTTTCTACGTATTCTCTAAGCGCAGTAATACTATCATTATTACGCCTGCTTGTCAACGCTCGACGAAAATTATTTTAAATAAAGGCGAACGGAGGATATGTTTGCGATATGCCGCAAATGCTAGTTAACTATTCACGAACCGGCAAACTTTTGCTAACAACTTCCGTTTGTACTTTTTTCATAAAGTCGTCAAGGCCAACTTTTACCTGCAACTCACTTCCGTATGGACGGAAGGTTACGGATTTTTCTTCCATTTCCTTATCGCCAATAACCAGGGTATAAGGAATCTTTTTGATTTGGGCCTGTCTTAAGCGATAACCGAGTTTTTCGTTGGAATCATCGACTTTTGCCCGGATATTAATGGCCTGCAGTTTGGACAAAACCTCTTTGGCATAGCCACTATGAACTTCATTGTTAACGGGTAAAATTCGCACTTGTTCCGGCGATAACCAAAGTGGAAATGCTCCGGCGAAATTCTCGGTTAAGATTCCAATAAAGCGTTCCACGGAGCCGAAGATTGCCCGGTGAAGCATGATCGGGCGTTGCTTGGTATTATTCTCATCAATATAGGTAACGTTAAAGCGTTCAGGAAGATTCATATCGAGCTGAATGGTTCCGCATTGCCAAACCCGGTTTAATGAATCGCGAAGTTTAAAATCAAGTTTAGGTCCATAGAAAGCACCATCGCCGGGATTAAGTTTATATTCTTTGCCGACAGCGCGGCAGGCTTTCGCCAGGGCTGCTTCCGCTAAATCCCAAATTTTAATGTCGCCAATATATTTTTTCTCGGGACGAGTCGACAGCTCGATATTGTATGAAAGTCCAAAAACAGCGTATATTTTATCGAAAAGATGCAATAACTTTTCAAGTTCGTCTTCCAATTGGTCGGGCCGGCAGAAGACATGGGCATCGTCCTGAGTAAAGGTGCGAACTCGGAATAAGCCGTTTAAGGCGCCGCTTGCTTCATGACGATGAACAAGTCCCAGTTCCCCCATTCTTATTGGCAGGTCTTTATATGAATGTAAATCGTTCTTATAAACAAGGATGCCACCCGGGCAATTCATGGGCTTAATCGCGAATTCTTGCTCATCAATTTTTGTCGTATACATATTGTCCTTGTAGTTTGACCAGTGACCGGAAATTTCCCATAATTGGCGATTGAGCATAATCGGTGTCTTCACAAAAACATAGCCCTCTTTGGTGTGAATGTCATACCAGAAATTCTCAAGCTCGTTGCGAAGAATCATGCCATTCGGTAACCAAAATGGCATTCCGGGACCAAACTCACTAATCATGAATAATCCCAACTCGCGCCCCAATTTCTTGTGATCGCGCTTCTTGGCTTCTTCAAGATTGGCTAAGAAATTCTTAAGATCTTCCTCATTAAAAAATGCCGTGCCATAAATGCGAACTAACTGTTTGTTTTTCGAATCGCCGCGCCAATAAGCGCCGGCAACCGACTGTAACTTGAAATGCTTAATGTAACCGGTTGAAGGCAGATGGGGACCCGTGCATAAATCAACGAAGTCGCCTTGCTCATAAACGGATATCTGCCCCTCAATTCCAGCGATTAACTCAAGTTTATAGGGGTTATTTGCAAAAATTTTCTTAGCCTCATCCTTGGTAACATCGCGGCGAATAATCGGCAAATTTTCCTTGCTGATTTTCTTCATTTCCGCTTCTATTTTTGCAAAATCACCATCGGTAATAATCGCATCTTTAAAGTCGATATCATAATAAAATCCATCTTCGATGGCAGGTCCAAAGCCGAATAATGCCTGCGGGTAAAGATGACTGATTGCGTGGGCCAATAGATGGGAAGTACTATGACGAAGCAGTTCGAGTGCCTCACCATCATCTTCCGTCAAAAATGATAAATCACCCTCATCGAGAATAGGCGAACGTAAATCGAAAAGCTGCCCATTTAACCTATAGGCCAAGGTTTTCTTAATGCCAAGCAATTTCATCAAGTCGAAGCCAGAAAGTCCTCTTTCAACCGACATTTCCTTTTCATCAATAATCAATTTCATGCGTTCTCCTCCTAAATAAAAAGGCATCCGTATAAGGACGCCTGAACGTGTTACCACCTTAATTCGAAGAAACAAATTCTTCGCACTCAAATCCATAACGGGGAATCCGTCTAATTCATCATTAGAAGCTCCAGAGCGGTTTCATTCAATTCCCCTATTGGCTTGCACCCAACGCCAACTCTCTAAAAAGTAAGACTTGAAGACATGTCTCTTTCGTCGCAAGTAAACTATATACTATTTATTCAATTAAATAAACTACTTTACACCAATTTTTTTAGAAAGCCCGCAGCCGATGGTTCCCGGACCGGTATGGGCACAGACATTAATTGATAGGTCAGAAACATTCAGATCAAACTTGGGCATCAATTCGCCGGCTGCTTTTCTAACCATTTCTAACAATTCGGGTTTAGTGTCAAAAACGACAACATTAAGATTATATTCATCAGGCGAAAGTTTCATATTTGCCAGTTTAACAATCTCTTCGCGAATGGTCTTTTTAATATTGCGCGTAGTCGCTTCTTTTTCAATCACACCATTCTTAAATGCTAAAATGGGTTTAATCCCTAATAGATTGCCGACCGCCGCGACTGTCGGGGATATTCTTCCGCCATTTTTAAGATGAGTTAGATTTTCAGGAATAAAGAAAAGCCAGCCATCGGTACGGCGATTTAAGCAGATCTTCTCAATCTCGTCGCGTCCGAGACCTAAATCCGCGTAGTGTTTGGCGGTAAGAACGTTTTCGGCCATATACCGGCATATTGACAATGAATCGATGACTGTAATTTTTCCCGGCCAATTCTCCCCACAGGTTTTAGTAAATAAATCGTACATACTGGATAAATGACTCGAAATAGTAAAGTGTATGATTTCATCGTAACCTTGCGCAAAGATATTGTTAAAATATAATTCAATTTCGTATGGAGTCGGAGTTGATGTCTTAATTTTATGACCGCCTCTCATCATTTTGGCTAGTGAAATATTGGTTATATCAATTCCATCATGGTACTCGGTTTCATCGACAATAACGTTTAATGGAAGGACAAAAATACCTAATTCGTGGGCTTTTTCTTGGCTGATGGAGAGCGTCGAATCACTGCTGATGGCAATCTTACTCATGGAATTAATCCTCGTTTCATTAACATTATAATCAAAAACCTAGTTGTTAGCACTACCTTTATTCAGAAAGCCGAAAGCGGCTCCGCCAATTAATCCCGCATCCTGATCAAATCCGGCTGGTTTAATTATAACTTCGGGGTGACGGCGGATTAGTTCATCCAGAAAAACATCGGCGCTCTTCATAACCCCACCAGTCAAAACGATGATTGACGGAGAAAAAGCCGCGACAATATCCGAAAAAAAGGAATCCAAAATATCCACCCAATCATTAAAAACGGGGAAAATTTCGGTGTCACGAAGGCGGATACGTTCAAAAAATTGCGATGTTCTTTCAATTTCAATGCCGTTTAAACGGCATAAAGTGATAATTCCTGACCCGGAAGCGATTTTTTCAAGTTCATAATAAGAATTATGATAATTCACAAGCGTATGACCGATCTCGTTGGAATATTGACAAATCTTTCGATCTTGAATATAGGCGCCGCCAATTCCGGTCGATATGGTGATAAAAAAAGTTGAATAGAAGTCCTTACCTTGACCTATCGCGGCTTCCGCAAGCCCAGCCATCTCGGCATCGTTACGGACCATGGCGGGAATTTTAAAGTAATATTCGATATACTCGCGAAGCGGAATGTTTTCGATATGAATGTTCGGTAAGGCATCGATAAAACCATTAGACCGAACTCTACCGGGTACCCCCATCGAAATTGCGATCGGATTATACTTTTTATAGTCGAGATCAGTAATTATTTCCGCAACTTGCTTCAAAAAGAGATCAACCGATCCAACTATAGTCGAACGTCTAAGCGAATTGACAATTTGATATTTGTCATTGATAATCGCCGCCCGTAAATTTGTACCGCCAATATCCAAAGAGATAACATACTGCATTTTAAATATCCTTTATTTCATTGACATTAACAATCCGCATAAAATTTGTTCTTCCACTGCCTGTAGGAGTTCCGCCGGTAATGATGATTGGACTGCCTGC
The DNA here is from genome assembly GCA_035326105.1 of Bacilli bacterium. NCBI lineage: Bacteria > Bacillati > Bacillota > Bacilli > Bacilli bacterium. The sequence goes on along the minus strand of DAOKYO010000002.1, from coordinate 193,521 downwards.
GAGAAGACCTAAATCATGAGACTTAATAAGAGCCAGCGCTTCCATATCTTCAATTAGTTGCGGAAGTTGCTTTATTACGATGGTATTAATTCCCCAATAAAGACCAAGATTCAAAGCGGTCTCACGCCGATGTGAAACAACGATAATTGGGCAAGAAGGCCGGGCTTTTGAAATGCGGCATCCGGACATTCCGGTTTCCGAAAAACAAAAGATCAAACGAGCTCCGATCAAATTGGCAGTATTGGCAACCGAATTTGCAATCGCATCGGAATTGTTCTTTTCCGAAGTCGAATAAGCTTCTTCCGCCAATGCGCGATAATCAAGGTGCTGTTCAATGGTGGCACTAATTTTCGCTTGCATAGCCACCGCTTCTATTGGGTAATCGCCAGAAGCGCTCTCGGCGGATAGCATTACGGCATCAGTTGACTCGCGAATTGCGGTGGCAACATCACTTACCTCGGCCCGCGTGGGAACAGGATGGGTTACCATCGAGTCCAGCATCTGGGTTGCGGTAATAACCGGTTTTCCGATTTGACGGCATTTCCGAATTAACTCCTCTTGGTAAACGGGGACTAATTCCGGAGGAACTTCCACTCCTAAGTCACCCCGTGCAACCATAATACCATCGGCGACTTTCAAAATTTCGTCAATGCGATCAACGCCTTCTTTATTTTCAATTTTAGCGATAACGGGGACATTGTTCCTCCCGGCATCTTCGCACACTTTTTTAATTTGCAAAATATCATCCGGTCGCCGACAAAAACTGGCGGCAATCATGTCGATGCCATTTTGGCAACCAAAAGTAATGTCGTCACGGTCAATATCGCTCACATAGGGCATCGACAGCCGAGCAAATGGGGCATTCACGCCCTTACGGTTTTTTAGAAAGTGACTATTTAGCGCCTGACAAACCAATTCGTGCTGACTATCATCCTTTTCAACTATTAAAAGATTCAAATTGCCGTCATCGATTTTAATGTGATCGCCAATTTTAACATCATCATATAGGCCGGGATAAGAAACCGAAAACTTATCGGCCGTTCCCAAGACTTCATCCATCGATATGCGCACAATTTTATCGCGATCTATTTTCACACCCCCATTTTCAAACAGGTGGCAACGAATTTCCGGCCCTTTCGTATCGAGCATAACCGGAATAAAGACTCCGCGTTCTTTCTCAATTCTTCGGGCAATCTTAATGCGATTGAGATGTTCATCATAACTGCCATGGGAAAAATTTAAGCGCATGACATTCATTCCCGCATCCAAAAGGGCGGATATTTTCTCATAAGATTCGCTGGCGGGACCGATGGTACAAACGATTTTAGTTTTTTTGCTGATATTGAACATTTTCTTACCTCAAAACTTTCTACGATGTGATTACTTTAAGGTGGCAATGACATCAATTAATTCTTTTGTTGAATCCTTCTTCATAACCAAAGCTTCATTGATGTCAAAATCAACGAGTTTTCCGTCTTTCATTCCGACGCATCTTCCGCCCTTGCCTTCAAGCAACAAGTTGATAGCGTAAACACCAAGTCGGGCTGATAAAACGCGGTCAAAAGCGGACGGAGATCCACCCCGTTGAATGTGGCCAAGGACAGTCGTCCGAGTATCAAATCCAGTTTTTTCGGCAATCATTTCGGCAAACTGATTAAGATCGGGAATTAATTTTTCCGAGACTATGACCAAAGCGTGACGAGCCCGATTCATATGAATATGCCGCAGTTTGGCGATAACTTCATCATCATCTGGTCGATACTCGGGAGATAATATCAAATCTGCTCCGCAGGCAGTACCGCCGAAAAGAGCCAAATCACCGCAGTGATTGCCCATAACTTCAATTATTGAACACCGTTGATGAGAAGAGGAAGTATCCCGTAATTTATCAACGGCTTGAACGATTGTATTTAAACAGGTATCAAAACCGATAGTGTAGTCGGTAGATGAGATATCATTGTCAATAGTGCCAGGAAGGCCAATGCAGTTAATTCCTAACTTGGTTAAAGCCATCGCGCCTTTGTAGGTCCCATCGCCACCGATGGTCACAAGCGCATCGATTCCATGACGCTTCAAATTCTCCACGGCTTTTTTCTGGACTTCGATGGTTGCAAATTCAGGAAGACGGGCGGTACGAATAATCGTTCCCCCTCGCATCAAAATTTCACTCACGAAACTACGATCGACTTCGATGATGTCATCATCAACCAAGCCTTTGTAGCCTTCAAAAACCGCATACATTTTTAGACCGTTTTTAATTCCCGCGCGGACGATTGCTCTAATGGCAGCATTCATGCCCGGTGCATCACCGCCGGAAGTCAAAACACCGACTTTTTTAATCATAAAAAGATAACCTCCTAGTTTCAATGAAACTATCAAACTAATGTTAACACATACATGGGGTAAAATTAAAGATAAAGACGATACGAAACCACGTTTTCGTTGGACTAAAAATAAGCGATGTTATATTATCAAAGAAGAGGTAAAGTATGACCGCAGTTAAAGAGAAAGATTTTGCCGAAATTCGTTCGGCCTCACTAATCAGTGATAATGATACAACGGTTTTGTTGGCTTTATATCAACCGCTGGTCGGTCATGTTTCAATCGCCTTGTTTTTGACTCTTTTCAATGCGTGGAAACTCGAACGGGATCAGGTGTTCTCAATCGGTGACTTTCTTTCTTTGACCGATATGAATTTAAATGCTTTTAACTTGGCGCGCCAACGACTCGAAGGAGTTGGTTTACTGCGAACATATTATGAACAGGAAAAGGATTTTTCCTTCTATACATTTGAATTATATGCCCCTAAATCGCCCTATGATTTTTTTGACGATCAACTTTTTAAAGGAATGCTCATCAAGTCAATTGGTTTGAAGGCGACCAATCACCTTTTAAAACTTTTTCAAGCGGATGAAGTTGTCAACGGCAAGCAGGAAATATCGGCATCATTTGTTGAAGTTTTTCGCCCTGACTTCAATGATCCAGCTTATAACAACGCCCTTAATAATTTTGCCTCCTCCATTCGGCACGGAAAGCTCGATGTCGATTTTGACGATGATAAGTTTTTTGAGGAACTTTTAAAGCAAGGTATGATTAAAAGAGATGCTCTAGCAAGTGATGAATATAAGCACGCCAAGCAATTGGGGACTTTATATGGTGTCGATGAACAGATTTTGGCGAAATGCGTTATTTCAAGTTATGCGCCCGACGAAACTTTAGGTCAAAGAGTGAATTTTTTAATCTTGAAGAATTATTTGGATGAAGAAAAAAAATACACTTTTGCCCAACCGAAAAGTAAAAGGAAACAACTTTTACATAGCGAGGCTGAAGTTAGTAAACTTATTAACGCAATGGAACTGAGCTCGCCCATCGATTTTTTGGCTTTGCTTCAGGGAGGGCGACCGATCGTTCCCAGTGATCGCCAACTTTTAGAGGACTTATCAATTAAATACGGACTTACGAATGGCGTTATTAATGCCTTGGTATTTACGGTTTTAAGACTCAAAAACAACCAATTATCATATGCATATACGACTAAAATTGCCGGGGCTCTCGTGCGTGAAAAAATAGATAGCGCTCTCGATGCGACCAATTACTTACGCGATAACCTAAAGGGATTTGCCAAAAGAAAAAAAGGTCTTCCTAGCAACGAAGAAAAAGGCGATGACCAAGACAAAGTCAAGATTGCAAATGAGATTAGTGATGATGAATTGAAAGAATTGGAACGGGCACTTAAGGAGCAAGGTAAATAAATGGAAAAAATTGATGTCAGCAAATTTCAAAATAAAGATTACCAAACTGCGATTGAAGATCTTTTAAGAAAAATTTTCAGCGACCGAAAAGTTTGGACGGCTCTACAGGGGGTGGGGGTCGATGAGGCCATCGCCCGTGCAAATTTAGGGACGATTCTGGAATTTTATGACAATTTTTACGCTTGCGAGAAGTATAATTCTAATCCGGGTGATGACGATAAACGCGGGCCACTTCAACTTAATCTTCGGCTTGAAGACGGGGTCTTGATGCGAGAGTATGCCCACTGTCAGGCCGATGATGCAAAGATAAAGCGCAGCAAAAATGTCATTTGTAGCGATTTACCATCCGCGTGGAGCAAATACCGTTTAAATGGCGATTATACTGCCGATATTACGACCAAAAGAGGACCGCTTATTCTTGAGTTTTTAGGCAATCTTAAAGATCCTAAGCACTGGATTTTTATCAGCGGTGATCACAACAAAGGAAAAAGTTTTTTAGCCGGCATTTACTTTAATGAAATAATCAGCCGAAATTTGGGAACAGCCGCTTTTATCGACACTCCCAAGACGATTAAAGAAGTAAATGACACCTACTTTAATAATCGGGATGAAGCTGACAAAGTGCTTCAACAATTATCCGAAGTTGATTATCTTTTCCTCGATGGCTTCGGCAACGAATACATCAGCGATTTTACGCGCGATAACTTTATTTTACCTTTAATCAACGAACGTTCCAAAGAAAGAAAAATAACTGTTTTCATAAGCAACTACCATCTCGAGGACATCGATGTTGTATATGGCCTCAGAAGCAAAGCCGGACAACTGAAGGCCAAACAAATAAAAAGTATTATAAAAGCCAATATTGTCCAAGAATATTATTTGGATGGAATTGAAACTTATTGACGCGAACTTTTGATATCAAAAATAATTTTGTTTACAGTTGTTTTCAGCTCTTCTTGAGAAAAGAGGTTGATTATCAAATAGTCGACCTTTTTTTCATAGCGAGCAAATTTGTTCGAAGCATTTAAATTTAAAGATAAATCAACATCGCTGCCGCGATTTTTGAGAAACTCAATCTGCTTGCTGGTTTCGGTGGTAACACCGACTACATATTGCATTAAATCCTCAAAACCACTTTCAAAAAGAAGCGGGACCTCCGCCACTAAAAACGGTGCCGAAGAATTGGCAATCGCCTCTTCAAGTTTCGTCCGTACTAGCGGGTGAATTACGTGTTCAATCGCCTTTCTTTTCCGATCATCACCGGCGATGATTTGCCCGATTTTTCGCCGATCGATTCGGCCCTCACTATCAGTAATATTTGTTTCCAAGATTTTTTCAACGACATCTTTAAATCCGGCATCATCATATAGCCCTCTGACAACCATATCGCTATCAAATGGCACAAATCCCGCCGCGGTGAATATTTTCGTGACAAGGCTCTTTCCGCTGGCCACGGGGCCGGTTATTCCGACAACAACCGGTTTTGTGGGATTGATCTGGCAGTAGGGACAATAGGTTGTTCCCCGTCCGCCGACACGAATTTTTTTCATAATGTGCCCACAGCGAGAGCATTTTTCGCCTTCCCGGCCATAAGCCTGAAGCGTATTTTGAAAATGACCATCAATGCCTTTTGAGGGGTGATAACTACGAATGGTTGAGCCTCCAGCGGCGATGGCTGCGTTTAAAATACGAATCGAAGACGAGATAATATCATCGGTCTGCGATTTCGACAGCGTACAAGCCGGAGTTTCAGGATGAATTTTTGTCGCAAAAAGGACCTCATCCGCGTAGATGTTGCCTAATCCGGTCATTATTTTCTGATCCAAGATTGCTTCTTTTGTCGACTTCTTCAATCGATGAAGCCGTTGGTAAAAATAGTCCTTATCAACAACGAATGGTTCCGGACCGACATTGGTTAACTCCTTTTCCGTTAAAAAGTGCTTCTCGTCGGTCAATTTCATAATTCCGAATTGCCGCGAATCATCATAGCAAAGACGTTTTCCGCTTTTAAAAACGAATAAAACACGACAAAAGCGACTAATTTGATCCTTAGGACCAATCTCGATATACTTTCCTTCCATCCGTAGATGAGATAGCAACACCAAATTATTATCCAAATGAAAAATCAAGTACTTACCAATACGCGAAATGCTCGTAAAATGATGTCCCCGAAGGGTATTAATAAATACATCGGGGCTTCCTTGAACAATGCGTTTTTTATAGACGACAATATCGGCAATTTCTTCATTTTTAACCACCGGCTCAAGCAATTTGCGAACCGTCTCTACTTCAGGTAATTCCGGCATTTTTCTTTCCTCACTTATTTAGCATCGTACCAAGTGTGACCATAATGGCCATCGACTTTTAACGGAACATCAAGCGCGATAGCCTGTTCCATAATTTCCCTTATCGCTTGATCGACAATTCCCTTTTCCTTCTTGGGCACTTTGAATATCAATTCATCATGTATTTGTAAGACCATCTTTGTTTCAAATTTTCGTTTTTCCAACATCGCCTGAACTTTTACCATGGCAATTTTAATTAAATCCGCGGCCGTTCCTTGAATCGGGGCATTCATGGCGGCGCGTTTGGCAAATTCTCTTTTCTGGTAGGCGGAATCATTTAATTCAGATAAGTATCTCCGCCGACCGAACAAGGTTGAAACATAGCCGTCTTTTTCGGCGTTGCTGATAATCGATTTTAAGAATAGATCTATTTCGGGGTATGCAAGATAAAAGTCTTTGATGATCGTGCCGGCTTCGTGCGGAGATATAGACAATTGTTCCGCCAATCCCCAATCGCTAATTCCGTAGACAATCCCGAAATTTACCGCCTTTGCTTTCCTTCTTTCATTGTCGCTCACGGGGGAGTGATGGAAGACATGGCTAGCCGTCAAGGTATGAATGTCGGCCCCCTCCTTAAATGCGGTAATAAGTTTTTCGCAGTGACTAAGACTCGCGAGGATGCGAAGCTCAATTTGCGAGTAGTCAAAGGAAAGAATCTGGAAGTCCTTGTCCGGATAAAAGAAGGCCTGACGAATCATCTTCCCCTCTTCGTCCCGGATCGAAATATTCTGCATATTTGGGTCCGAACTGGAAAGACGTCCGGTGGTGGTTTCCGTTTGATTGAAGTTAGCGTGAATCTTTCCGTCAGGGAAAATGTAATTGACAAGACTATCGATATAGGTGGATATCAACTTGGCATACTTACGAAATTCAAGGATTTTACCAACAATCGGATGCTTATCGAAAAGATGCTTAAGCTGATCTACGGACGTTGATTTTTTTCGATTTGCGGGAAGTTTCAACTCGTCAAAAAGGACATTTCCCACTTGCGCCGGAGAGGCAATGTTAAACTCATGACCGGCTAAAACATATATCTCTTCCTGCAGAGTATTAATCTGCGCCTTAAATCTTTCCCCGATACTTTTGAGCGTTGTCTGATCAAGAGGAAAGCCTTCCACTTCCATATGGCTCAGTACCGAAGCCAACGGAAGTTCAATTTGAAAGAAAAGCTTATCCAACTGACTATTCTTTATTTTCATTAACGCCGAATCCGCTAACTCAAAGGCTCCAATAGTCTGTAAAATTATTTCCTCCTCGTCAGTTTCAACGGCAATCGCCGGCACAGGGGAGGCAAAGTAGGCATAAATCTGTCTTATTGAAGATGAAAGCGAAGAATCCAAAAGGTACATTGCTAACTTTAAGTCAAAGCAAATTCCGTCAATTTGCATTTGATTATCAAGCATCAAGACTTCGGATACTTTGGCATCAAAAACATATTTTTTTATATTTTGATCAATTAGCATTTTGCGGATAGCGTCGCTTTTTAAGTCGGAGGAAGACAAATGGAAACAGTGCTGATCAGCGGTATATATGTAGGCGGCCATAATAGCCGATTGGTGGTAATTTTTACCTTCATACACCAGACCAAGACCAATCTTGTCTTCAATGTGCTTAAGACTTCCTTCACTCCATTTTTCGATTTCAATCGTCGGGGCGGCCGTTTCTTTTACGTATTTTTTATTTTTCGAGACACGATTTTGCAGTTGATTAAGTTCATATCGCTGGGTAAAGGGCAAAACAACATTCAGATCGTAGCCCGAAAATTTCGTTTCGGCAATGGAAAAGGGCAAAGGGACATCGGTCATAATCGTCGCCATTCGCTTGTAGAACAAGCCATCTTCCTTATAAGTAATCAGTTTTTCACCAACTTTATTATGCATATTCGGCGCTGCCTCAATAGCTTTTTCCAGTGATCCATACTCAATTAGCAATTTAGTGGCGGTCTTTTCACCGATTCCGGGAACGCCGGGAATATTATCGCTACTGTCGCCGGAAAGACCTTTAAAATCGCGAATGGCATCGGGTGGGAATCCATATACCTCTTTAACTTTATCGGGAGTCATATCAATTGTTTCAGAAAGACCCTTTTTCAATATTCTCACCGTAATATGATCGTCGACCAATTGCAAAAAGTCACGGTCGGAAGTATAGAGTAAGACCTCATATCCCTCCTGTTCGGCTTTTTTAGCGGCCGTTCCGGCAATGTCATCACCCTCAAAACCATCGAGTTCAAAAGTAAAAATATTAAGCGCCTTTAAAAGCGATCTGGCGATTGGAAATTGGGTGACCAATTCTTCCGGGGCCGGCTTACGATTGGCCTTGTATGATTCCATTTCCTGTTTTCGAAGGGTGTTTTTGTTAGTGTCAAAAGCCACTAAAATGTGTGCGTCATCCGGCATTTCATCAATTATTTTGCCAATCATGTTCGAAAAAGAAAAAATTGCGTTAGTGGGGATTCCATCCTTTGTATGCATTAATTCCGGGCCATTATAGGCGGTCGCATAATAGGCGCGAAATAAGAGCGAGTTGCCGTCGATAATAATCATTTGTTTCATGTTCTAGTCCTCCAATAGTTCGACTTTATTAACAATATAAGTATTCGGCCGTTGGTAATCTTGGCGGGCAACGACAATGACGATGTTATTTTTTTCTAAAATAGATATGTACTGTTGGTAGGTTGAAGGAAAAAAAGTAAAATCGAATTCGCTGTTTTGATCGTAGAGTTTGACAAAAGCCATCGGTTTTCCCGCTTTTGTTCGGATTACTTTAATGCTTTTAATGATACCCACTAATGAAATGTCATTTTTGCTGGTAAGAATATCCGCTAATGGATGAGCACCTTTTTGTAATATTTGTTCTTGCTTATAGCGGAGTGGATTTTCCGAGAGCATTACTCCAAGCGTCTCGTATTCGCGGTTAAGATTATCCAGAGGGTCGTCCTCAACGCGTTCAATGGCCGGAGCAGGTGTTTTTTCAAGGGTGAGATTTACCTGTTCGGGGTCGTTACTGCCGATGAGCGAAGCAAAGGAAAATAAAAGCGGAGCATTTTTTCTCAGACTGGCACGCGAGTCATATATTTGGTCAAATGCGCCGGCATCAATCAATTTTTCTACTTGATTGATGGTTATTTTATAGGGGTGAAGACGCGTGATGAAATCGGCAAAACTCCTAAATGGGCCGCGAAGATCCCTTTCTTTTAAAATGTTGTTCGATGTCTGATTATTTATGCCGTGAATGGCGACGATGGGGAAAATAAGCGCCCGGTCTTTTACCACAAAAGAAAGATTTGATTCATTAATTGAAGGACCGAAAATCTTTAAGTTTCGTTTTCTCATCTCGGAAAGATAGGATTGAAACTTCGTATCGTTTGTAGAATTGGTCGCATCGAGAATGGAGGCATAAAATTCCGCCGGATAATGAACTTTCAAATAAGCCATCTGGCAGGCAAGTTTGGCATAGGCGACGGAATGTGATTTATTAAAGCCATAGTCAGCAAACTGGTATATGGTGTCAAAAATCTTTTCCGCCAAATCTTTGGGATAGCCGTTGGCGATGGTTCCATTAATAAACGTCGCTTTTAACTCGGCAAGTTTTTCCGCATCTTTTTTGGAAATAGCCCGCCGAAACAAATCGGCTTCCGCTAGACTCATGCCGGCTAACACCTGAGCGATCTGCATAATTTGCTCTTGATACACGATGATTCCGTAAGTTGATTCAAGGATGGGCCTTAACACTTCCGCATCATAAACGATGGGTTCACGTCCCTCTTTTCGCCGCGCATATAAAGGAATATTTTGCATTGGACCCGGTCTAAATAAAGCCAAAATTGCCACGATATCTTCAAAGGAAGACGGTTTTATTTGATCGATGGCATTGACCATTCCCGTACTTTCGAGTTGGAATATTCCCATCGTCATTTTATTGGAAATAAGTTCAAAAACTTCCATTTCGTCGTAAGGAATATTATCGACGGTAAAAGCGGTTGCATAGTTGGTGTTTATATTAACCAAGCATTTTTGGATGGTAGAAAGATTTGTGAGGCCAAGGATATCCATTTTTAAATACCCCTGACTTTCAAGATAGTTCATTTCGTATTGAACCAAAAGATTGCCATTGCTGTCGCTTTGAACCGGTATCGAGTAAAATAGGTCATCATTGCTAAGAACGACGCCCGCGGCATGCATTCCGCTTTGCCGGGGCAGTCCCTCAATTTTGCTGGCCAAAGTAACGATTCGTAAATAAAAAGTGTCGCTATCGATAAGACGCTTAAAGGCGGGAATTTTCAGGTAAGCTTCCCGGAGAGAGTAATTATAGATCCCGAGTGATTTGCTGAGAAGTTCAATGTGGCGAATCGGAAAATCAAACACCCGGGCTACATCGCGTAAAGACTGCCTTGCACCGATGGTCTGGAAAGTTACGATGTTGGCCACGCGATTTTTCCCATACTTATCTTTCAAATAATCGACGATTTCCTCGCGCCGATCATCGGCGAAGTCGATATCTATATCCGGCATTGTTTTGCGTTCAGGATTTAAAAACCGTTCAAAAAGAAGATTCTCGGGCAGCGGATCAATCTCGGTAATTCCCAAAGCATAACTTACTAATGATCCGGCCGCTGATCCTCGACCGGGACCAACGGGAATTCCCTTTTGGCGCGCATAATTAACGTAATCTTGAACAACTAAAAAATAATCATCATATCCCATCGAATGAATGACACCAAGCTCATAATCAAGGCGCTTTTGATATTCACTGTTTTGCGTAAGACCCAATTTTTTAAGCCCGGCATTGGCAAGACTGGCCAACAGTTCCCGTCCGGGAATTGAACTTGGAAATTGAATGAGACGACCACGCTTACTCGAAATCGCATAATCGGGCATGTCGGCTAAAGTGAACGTGTTTTCAATTTCTTTTTTTGTGTAAAATTTCTCTATTTTCCCCGGTTCAAGAAAGTAATAAGGCCCGGGCAAAGGAGTGGTGTTATCCTCTAGCTTATTATCATGGCTGATAGCCTCTAGAATCTCAATCGTATAGGCATCTTCGGCCTGGGCATAGATTATTTTTGGAAAGGCAACAACCTCATAGCCATACTTATCGGCAAATTTTCGACTGTATTCAGCCGCGGATAAATCATTGTCCGAGTTAATTTCTATTCCCAAAAAGAAAACAGAGAAAATGTTCGCATAATCACGAATCATTTTTATTAGTTGCGGATTTTCTTCTTTTAAGAGGCGGTCGATCGGATCCTGACGAGTATTGATGATCAAAGCGACACCATCACTATGCTTCCTCAATAAATCAAGGGTAATAGTCTGGAAACTTTTCGCATAAACTAAATAGGCGAGGTTACGATATCCATTTTCGGAGACGGCGTAAAAGGAAAGAATCCAATCCTGACATTCGAGATCAACGCCCAATATTGGTTTTATATTAGCCAAACGGGTCTTTTCAGCAAATTCCATCCATCCGTAAGCGACATTTATATCGGTGATTCCCATCGCCGAAAACTTCATTTTCTTTCCCACATCCAAAATGCGATCAACAGTTAATGCCGATTGCAAAAACGAATATCCACTGCGAACGTGAAGAGGAACAAAATTCATAATAAAACCACATCAGTATTTTATCACAATGAACGGGCTCTTGGGGCTAATAAGAAAAAAAGATTGTCAGTGACAATCTCATTTTGCAAATAACTTATCCAACTCGTCGATTAATTGGGGAAGCTCATCAAGACTAAAGAGGGTAGCCCCGCTAGCCTGTGGATGACCTCCGCCATGAAAATGCGCGGCAACACCATTGATTGACTTTTCTTTGCTGCGTAAGGAAACCCGCCATTTTTTGTTTGGCCGATCTTCAGTTATCGATGCCCAAGCATTGATGCCATCGGTTTCGGCAAATAAATTAACGTTTTCCTTTCCCCGTTCAACGGGAATATTTAGCTTGTTTAAGTCTTCATCGGACAAGACATAGTAGGCAACGCCATTCTTTGTCACTGAAAAGTGATTTAAGATATAGCTCATAACATATAGATCATTCAAAGTTCCCCCATACATTTTAAGGTAGACATCGCGTGATAAATCAATTCCGGTATCCATCAATACCGCGGCCGTCATAAAAGTATGAGGGGTAGTCGATGAGTATTGGAAACGTCCCGAATCGCCGGCGATGCCCGTATAAAGAAAAATCGCGGCTTCCTTTGATAAAACGTTGGTTTTGCGTGGGCAGTTGACGATGAAGTCGGCGATAAGTTCAGAAGTAGCGCACATGGCGGTATTGACTAAATTTAAGTCGCCGTATTGTTCAACCGCCGGATGATGGTCAATTTTTATCACAAAATCGGCATAGTGGAATCTTTGATCTGCTACCCGATCGGCGTTGCCGGTATCGACGACGATAGCCAGAAAAGGCTTTTTTAGCCACTCGTCGTCCACTTTGTCAAGAGGCGGATATAACCGAGGGGTAAAAACGACATGATTTTGCCCTAAGGCCACAATTTCCTTTTCTGGAAAATTATCCCTTAGCCAAGTTGTGAGCCCCATTTGGGTACCTAGGGCGTCATAGTCGGGGGAAGCATGAGCGAAAACTGCAATTCTTTTGTATTTTAAAATTTTCTTATAAATAGCATTATAAGAAGCTTGATACTGCGTTTTAGTTTGCTTAAAGTAATCGGTTCTGATTTGCATAAATTTTATCTCCTTTCAAAAGATAGACTATTGTAAAGGCAAAAGATAAAATTATCAACCTCAAAACACATAACTTTTACTTTTTGAAAATTCTCGCCATGCCACCTTGGACCGTTTCCCGGTAATTAACGTTTAAATCGCGGCCGGTCTCAAGCATGGTGGTTATCATCTGATCCAAACTAACACGATGATCATAACTGACATATTGAGCCAGAAAAACCGCATCAAGGACCTGCAGAGCATTAATCGCATTTCTTTCGATACAAGGAATCTGCACATAGCCGTCAATCGGATCGCAAGTAAGACCCAAATGGTGCTCCAATGATACTTCGGCCGCATATTCCATTTGATCAATTGATAATTTATGAAGATAGGCAATTGCCGATGCCGCCATCGCCGAAGCCACACCAATCTCGGCTTGACATCCGCATTCCGCCCCTGAAATAGATCCGTTTTGCTTGATGGTCACCCCGATAATCCCCGCAACCAAGAGCGCCTCATAAATTGATTTCAAAGGGTATTTCAAATTATGATGATAGAAATATAATAACGCCGGCAATACACCACTAGAACCGCAGGTCGGAGCTGTAACAATTACTCCTCCAGCCGCATTTTCTTCACTGGTAGCGTAGGCATAAGCCATTATTATTTGTGCGCGTTTTTCCGCTCGGGTGGGGAAAGTGTCATTCAGTTTCAGCAGTTGCCGGGCTTTTCGCTTTAAATGCAACGTTCCCGGCAAAAAGCCTTCGCTTTTAAGTCCCTTTAGAATGGCGTTTTCCATTGTTTTAAAAACCAATTCAATATGAGCCATCAGAGTTGAATCTTCGAATTTTTTAGCAAGCAGCGGTAAAGACATATTATTGTCAAAGCAGTATTTTTTAATAGCGGTAAAATTAGCAAACGGGTAAGTTTCTTTAATCAGCAGTGGGTCTTCGCCTTTTTGCCGAATGTTGCCGCCACCAACCGAGAAAAAAACCCGGTCTCCCAAAATATTGTCATTGCTGTCAAACGCCAAAAAGCGAATGGTGTTCGGATGCTCCAAATTTAAATTCTTAAAGTCAAACACGATATCTAATGGTTTATTTTCGGATTTAAAAAGTGTCGCTAAAACATGATCAGTCAAATGACCATGTCCCGTCAGCGCCAACGAGCCATATAAAATAGTTTTATAATGGTCGGCACAAGGAAAAACCGATAAAAATTTTCTTGCCGCTTGGGCCGGTCCCATCGTATGCGAACTGCTCGGACCAAAACCTATCTTATAGAGCTCGCTGATTGATTGCATATTCTATTTTAAATTAAGCAAACGCACAACGTCTCTTGCAATCATAATCTCCTCATCGGTTGGAATGACCGCGACCTTAATCTTGCTGTCGGGAGTAGATATGATTTCAGTTTTACCGCGGAGTGGTAAATTCAATTCTCGATTGATTTTGACGCCTAAAGCCTCGCCGATTTGATCGCAGATTAACTCCCGATAAAATCCGGAATTTTCTCCGATACCGGCGGAAAAAACAATAATATCGGCCCCGCCAAGACGAACAAAATATTGACCGATGAAATCGGCCACTCGGCGCGCAAAAAGTTTGTTCGTAATATCGGCTTGAACATTTCCTTTTTCGGTCGCTTCTTCGATATCACGGGTGTCGTTGGAGATTCCTGAAACGCCAAGCAATCCGCTCTTTTTGTTGAAAATGTCATACATTTCATAAACATCTTTTCCCGTGCATTTGCAAGCGTACATCATAACGGACGGGTCAAGATCACCCGTGCGCGTTCCCATCATAATGCCACCAAGCGGGGTCAATCCCATCGATGTGGCGACGCATTTACCATCGCGGATGGCGGTAATTGATGCTCCGCTTCCTATGTGGCAAGAGATAACGCGGGGATGGGCAATCTCAGGTATAAGTTTTGCCGCTTCTTCACCGAGATATTTATGGCTAGTGCCGTGAGCGCCATAGCGGCGAATATCGTATTGCTCATAATATTCGTAGGGGATGGGAAAAAGAAAATCTTGCGGCTCCATTGTCTGATGAAAAGCAGTGTCAAAAACCGCGACGGCGGGAACATTTGGCAGGACATCTTTAAAGGCATGAAAACCGACCAAATGGGCTTTATTGTGGAGAGGGGCCAGAGGAATAAGACTGGCGATTTTGGCCTCGGTATCGTCATTAAATATCGCCGAATCGGAGAAGTATTTTCCGCCCTGGACCACGCGGTGGCCAATACCGCCGATTTCATTAAGACTATTCAATATCTTATAATCAATCAACGCGTCAAGAAGAAGTTTAACTCCGACTGCATGATTAGGAAGCGGAAGAATTTTTTTGATGGTTTGCCCACCGAAAGAAATCTTAAATATTCCATCGTCATGGCCGATTCGATCAGCGATTCCCGAACATATAATCGTCTCTTCTGGCATTTGATACAACTTAAATTTTAGACTGGAACTGCCGGCGTTAACGGCCATAATTTTAATGCTCATAATTATCTCCTAAAACATTTTCAAATTATAGGCGCTCAATGGCTTTTTCGCAACCTTTGCAAAGAAAAATGTCTTAATTATACGGAAAAATGTTTTCTAATATGAATTATCTTAAATTACAGTTGATTTTGTAAGAATAAATCCCGATAAAATCGTTTGATTGTCTTTGATAATTTTCTTAACAGGAAAATGTAAGCGGTTTACTTAATATTGCTTAATTTTTTTAAGTAAAGAATAAAATTCCTTTTTTTGTCAACCGGTTTTATTTATAATGAAATAGTAAAAACAGGAGGATGATATGGCATACGGAATGCTCTATGACTATCTTACTGGTCAGTCAATTGACGGTTTTCGTTATTTTGGCGCTCATTTCATCGAGGATGTAGTCGAAGAAATTGATATCCTGCCTCCGATAGAAAAAGGAAAAAAACCGACGAGTGAAAAGAGAAAAATTACTCGTAAAGGAGTTGTTTTTCGTCTCTATGCGCCGCTGGCGGCTGATGTCAGTGTTATCGGTAGCTGGAACAACTGGCAACCGGGAGCAAATCCTATGAAAAAGATCGACCCGGCGGGTGTTTTTGAAACGACAGTCTGGGGATTGGAAAACTATGATTCATATAAATTTCATTTTCTTGATGCCAAGGGAAATTATGTAGATAAAGCCGATCCTTTCGCTTTTTTCTCGGAACTTCGGCCTAATTCATGCTCACGCTTATTTAATATCGATGGGTTTATATGGCACGACAAGCCCTATATGAATAATCGGAGTCGCAATTTCGACCGACCGATGAGTATATATGAGATTCATTTAGGATCGTGGCTCGGCAAGATTGAAAATCGCTTTTTGAGTTACGAAGAGGTTGCCGATTATCTTATTCCCTATGTTAAGGAACATGGTTACACCCATGTTGAGATTATGCCGATTACCCAATACCCATTCGATGGAAGTTGGGGCTATCAGGCAACTGGCTTTTATAGCGTGGACAGCCGTTATGGCAATCCAATGCAACTTATGAGTTTTGTTGATCGTCTTCACCAAGCGGGAATCGGCGTTATATTAGATTTCGTTGTCGTTCATTTTGCTCCGGATCCGTTTGGATTGATTAACTTTGACGGTTCTCACGTTTATGAATACGATGATCCAACCAATACCTTCTCCCAATGGGGTTCCCCTCAATTTGATTTAGGAAAAGACCCCGTCCGAAGTTTTCTTATGTCGGCAATTGCATATTATGTTGAGTATTTCCATTTTGATGGTGTGCGGGTCGATGCGGTTAGCAATATCATCTTTTGGGATGGAAACCGCGCCCGTGGGGAAAATTCGGGAGCCATTGAATTTGTCAAGCGTCTAAACGGAAAACTACACTATCGTTTCCCGGCCCTGATGATGATAGCTGAAGATAGCAGCGATTATTCGGGAGTCACTCACTCGCTGGAATACGGAGGTTTAGGTTTTGATTATAAGTGGGATTTAGGTTGGATGAACGATACTTTAAAGTATTATGCCCTCGATCCGGTGTACAAGAAATACGATCATAACAAACTTACCTTTTCTATGGCCTATTTCTACAGCGAGAATTTTCTGTTGCCCCTTTCGCATGATGAGGTTGTCCACGGCAAAGGAACATTAATTAACAAGATGTGGGGCGATTACGACCAAAAGTTTGCTCTTTTGCGTAATCTTTATGTTTATATGTTTGCTCATCCGGGGAAAAAACTTTCTTTCATGGGAAACGAATTGGCGAGTTTTGATGAATGGAACGAAGAAAAATCACTTCCGTGGGAACTAAAGAAATTTCCTAAACACGACAGCGTTTCTCGGCTTGTCCGCGACTTAAATCGAATCTATGTCTATGAGGAAGCACTAAGTTTTGAAGAGTATAATCCGTCGCATTTTAATTGGTTGATGGTCGATAACAGCAATCAATCGGTTTTTGCCTTTGAAAGACGGGTTGGAAAGTCACATTTGATATTTATATTCAATATGACACCGGTTTATTATGAGCAATATGACATCGGCGTTACGCGCGCCGGTCAGTATATTGAACTGTTTAATTCCGACAAGGATGTCTATGGCGGCTGGAACCAATACAACGGACTTCCCTTGGACACCATTTCAACTTCCGGACCGGAAAATCACCCCTTCCGCTTAACGATAAAACTGGCGTCTTTGGGAGCGATTATCTTAAAGTACAACGAAAAGTAATTACAAGTAAATTAGAGGAAAGAATTATGGTACACAGCAATATGTTTGATAGTAAAGAAGTCTTTAAAAGCGAATTTGAAAAACGTTTGATTGAGAAATATGGCCGCTCGGTTAAGGAAAGTCACATTACCGAACGGTATGATATTTTAGGCACGATGGTTCGCGATTTTAGCGCTTTTAATTGGCGCAATACCCGCGATGAAATTATGGCCGATAATCGAAAACAATTGATATATTTTTCAATGGAATTTTTAATTGGCCGCTTGCTGGTCAACAATATGATGAATTTAGGAATCTACTCGGTCGCGCGCGATGGTTTAAAGGAAATGGGAATTGATATTCACGATCTAGAAAACCAGGAAGCCGATGCTGGACTGGGCAACGGTGGCCTCGGACGGCTAGCGGCTTGCTTTATGGATTCAATCGCCTCGCTGGGCTATCCAGGCCACGGCAACTGCATTCGTTATGAGTATGGATTTTTTAAACAAAAAATCGTAAATGGCAGTCAGGTGGAAGTTCCCGATCAATGGTTGGTAAATGGCAACGTTTGGGAAGTTAGAAAACCCAAACACTCGGTCGAAGTAAAGTTCTATGGACACGCCGAGACTTATACCAAAGCGGACGGTAGTTATGGCATTCGAACGGTGGATCCGGTCTGTGTTAAGGCGGTGCCCTATGATATGTCGATTATTGGCTATCGTAACGGCGTGGCTAATACGCTCCGTCTATGGAGCGCCGAACCTAGCGAAGAAAATCTTCCCAAGGATCAGGCTTTTGAAGATTACCTGCAGACCCTTAAAGAACTCTGCCACGGCCTATATCCCGATGACAGTACGGAGCACGGAAAACTTCTGCGTTTACGTCAACAATACTTTCTCGTCAGCGCCGGACTTCAATCGTCGGTTCGCGGGCATCTGAGAAAGTACAGTTCGTTGAAGAATTTTAAAGATAAGTTTGTTTTTCAGCTTAACGACACGCATCCGATTTTAGCGATACCTGAGCTGATGCGAATTCTAATGGATGAGTATGGCTTTGGTTGGGATGAGGCTTGGGATCAAGTCACTCACGTTATGGCCTATACCAATCACACAGTTATGGTTGAGGCGCTGGAAAAATGGCCGATACAATATGTTCAGACGCTGACCCCACGTTGCTACATGATCATTGAGGAAATTCATCGCCGGTCGCAAATATTCTTTAACGAAAGAAAATTGTCCGATGATGCCAAACGCAATATGGCAATTCTTCGCGATGGCATGGTCCATATGACTAATCTTGCGCTATATACCGTCTATAGCATTAACGGAGTCGCGGCCCTACATACCAAGATTTTGGAAACGCAAACTTTCCCGGATTTTTATAAATTAATGCCTCAAAAATTCAATAATAAAACCAATGGTATTACCCATCGCCGGTGGTTCCTGTATGCCAATCCTGAACTAGCGAAAGAAGTGACTAACCGGATTGGCGAAGGCTGGATTACCGCCCCTTCCGATTTGGAAAAATTAAGATCCTTTGTCGATGAAAAGGAACTTCAGGACGAATTTTTGGCGATTAAACTTGAGAATAAACGAAAACTTGCCGCCTATGTGAAAAATCATAATAATATCGACATTGACGTCAATTCAATTTTTGATGTTCAAATTAAGCGTCTTCATGCCTATAAGCGCCAGTTGATGAATGTCTTTCGGATTATGTATCTATACAATAAAATTAAGAACAATCCCGATTATAAGCCGATGGCAAAGACGTATATATTCGGAGCGAAAGCGGCGCCAAGTTACTTTTTTGCCAAAAAAGTAATTGAATTAATCAATGCGGTGGCCGATATGGTTAATAACGACGAGTACGTATCGCAATTTATGAAGATTGTCTTTATTGAAAACTATTCGGTAAGCAGCGCGGAAGTTATCATCCCCGCTGCGGATATAAGTGAACAAATATCAACAGCGGGAAAGGAAGCCAGCGGCACTTCCAACATGAAGTTTATGATGAACGGCGCTTTGACCCTGGGCACTCTAGATGGTGCTAATGTCGAAATCAGCGAGCGCGTGGGGTCGGATAATTGTTATATTTTTGGGTTGAAAGAAGAAGAAGTTATGGCTAAGCGGAACAGCGGTTACAATCCTTGGGATGTCTATAATTCCGATGCTGATGTCAAGATTATCATCG
Organism: Bacilli bacterium; assembly: GCA_035326105.1. Taxonomy (NCBI): domain Bacteria; kingdom Bacillati; phylum Bacillota; class Bacilli; species Bacilli bacterium. The sequence continues at coordinate 173,872 of DAOKYO010000002.1, read as the reverse complement.
ATAGTTTGATTAATGGTTTCTGGAGCAATGGGGATAACGATAAATTTCGGGCGATTTTTGATGAAATCATGTATCGGGGCGATGAGTATCTAATTTTAGAAGACTTTCGCGCTTACCTGGAGGCTTCAAAAAAGATCGACCAATTCTACTATTCAAATCGCAACGAATGGGCGCGGGCATGTCTTTACAATATTGCCATGAGCGGTTTCTTTTCCACCGATCGGACCATCAGCGAGTATAATCGCGATATCTGGCATTTGGAGGTCTTATGAGCGAAGTCTTTGCCCTCAATCTGCTGTTTTCTAAACAAAGCGAGTTGGATAGGCGAATTCATGCCGATAAAAATGTTGATTATGCATCGACATTAGTTAAAAGAAAACTCGCTCTTCTGGTTGAACTCGGTGAATTTGCCAATGCCACGCGCACTTTTAAATTTTGGTCTACCAAGACCGGTGAGTCGAAAGAACGACTATTGGATGAGTACGCGGATGTTCTACACTTTTTGCTTTCGTTGGGACTGGCTAAAAATCTTAAAGTTGAACAAATTGAATTTTTGGAGCCGAGAACAAATGTTCTCTCAACGCTTATTCTTGATGTCTATCAGAAGTTCGAGACATTTTTTATCAAGGAATCTCTAGCGGAGTATAAGGCTGCTTTCGCTTCTTTTTTAACGATATCCAAGGCAATAAATTTTTCTGAAAGCGATATCATAGACGCCTATTTAAAAAAAAATGCCGAGAATTTTAAACGTCAAGACAATAATTACTGAAGTGAGGATTTTATTATGAATAAAGAAGAAAGATTACTTTTACTTAAAGAAGTCTCGGAAGTTCGGGGAATTTCCGGGAATGAAAGGGAAGTAAGCCGTTTGATTCAGCGGTATTTGAAGGATGACGTCGATCATTTTGAATTTGATAATCTCGGCTCTACTTTAGCCTATTTACCGGGAGAAAAAGGAGAACCGACCGTTCTTTTTACCGCCCATATGGATGAGATTGGTTTTATGGTCCTACGCATTGAGGAAAGTGGACTTATCCGCCTCGGCAATGTCGGAGGGTGGTGGGGTCACGTGATACCGGCGCATGAATTTGTTGTTAAAACACGGGATGGTCATGAATACGTCGGAGTTACTGGGGCACAGCCTCCGCATGGGATGCCCGCCGATCAAAAAAACAAGGTCATGGATCTCAAAGATATGTATCTTGATTTAGGTGTTGATAGCCGAAAACAGGTTGAAGATATGGGAATCAGAATCGGCGACACCGTCACTCCCCTGCAAAGTTTCCGCGTGATGAATAACGGAACCGCGCTTCTTGGCAAAGCCTGGGACGATCGGGCGAGCGTAGCCGTCGGCATTGAAGTTATTAAAAATTTAAAAGCTCGCGGCCATAGATGCAACGTTGTTTTTGCTGGAACCGTTCAAGAGGAAGTAGGTTTGCGGGGGGCGGGAACTGCCGCTTATCATGTTAAACCCGATATTGCCTTTGCAACCGATGTTACAATGTCCTACGATTTACCGGGGGCCCCTAACTCACCTTCGCGTTTGGGAGCGGGAGTGGCTCTTTCCATTATGGATAGTTCAGTCATCGCGCATCGCGGTTTGTTTGATTGGGTGGAATCAATTGCCCAGGAAAGAAAAATTAAGTATTGCTACGATTTATTGACCGCCGGCGGAACGGATAGCGGCGCTATCCATAAACAATTTGATGGCATAGTGAATATGACGGTAAGTTTACCTTGTCGTTACTTCCATAGTCACGTGAGTATCATCGATTATAATGATTATGTGGCGATGGTCGACTTGATGACAGAAGCCATCGCGCGTATTGATAAGGAAGTTGTTGTTTCGCTAAAGGAATCGAAGCACTGAGCTGCATTTTATTTCTCTTTTTATTTGAAAATAACTTGGTTTATAAAGAAAAGCCTCGAAAGTAATTCGGGGCTTTTTATTAAAAGTGAAAATTAATAACATCAAATAGGGCAAAAGATTAATTATCGCTCTCGCGCATAAGGCGAACTTTTTTGGCAGTGAAAATCAATATTAAACCCATAATAACGGCAACGACCGCTTGCACGATATCAAAAGGCGAATAAGCGACAACCGCTCCCCAGCCTCCGTATAAAAGGTAATAGGCAAATGCATAGCCGATGACCATAATCAAACTCGAGATAACAATGCCTACGTAGCGAACAAATCCCTTTCCGTAGCGGTAAAAAAAGCCGGCAATAAGACCCATGACAAATTTTATTACAATGGTGAAAGGTAAGAATTGAATATATCCGAACGTAAAATCCGCCAATCCGGCTCCGATGACGCCGACAATTCCTCCCGATATCGGATCGATAAAGCAGGCAGCAAAAAGAATTATGGCATCCCCAAAATTCAAATAGCCTTGGTTCCCGGCATAGGGCACTCGCAAAAATGCAGTAGCAAGGTAGGTAACGGCGGCTAAAAGAGCGATTAAAGTCATTTTTCTGACAGTTGAATTTTGCATAACAAATCCTCAATTTGATCTTCCGAAAAAACTTCTATTCCGTGAGCGAGCAGCAGATCGGCTGTCACTCCGTTCCCCGGGGCCAATGTTTTGCTAAATGTGCCGTCATATATCAGCCCTAAGCCACATGACGGTGACCTACTTTTTAAAAGCGCAAAACGGACGTTATTGGCCTGAGCAAGCTTTAAAGCTTTGTGCGCTCCCTGTAAAAAGAAAGAAGTATTATCCGCGCCTAGTGAATTGATAACTTTTTCGCCATTTCTTTCGCTGGGAGCACGGGGCGTTGGTAGGCCGCCTTCAACTTCCGGACAAATCAATATAAAATCAAAATATTCTCTTAAGGATTCAATATCCCCGTTGATTTTGCTCCGGCCATCGTAGCGACAATTAATTCCAACTAGGCATGCCGATACTAAAATCTTTTCCATCATTCTTCCTCGTAATTATTCTATATTATTCGCTTTACTTTTACTAGTTTTCGTGCCAATAATCGCTATACTATTGATATGAGAATTAAAGAAGCGACAATTAGCATTAATAACCGACTCTACAAGGTTAATATTACCCATAAATTGATTAAGAATATATATCTTCGTTTTCGAAATGATACTTTTTATGTCAGTGCGCCTCCGGTAGCTACAAAAAATTTAATATTTCAAATTATCATTCAGTCCGGGGAAAATTTGATTGCTCGGACCGAAAAAAAATTATCTTTAAACCAAGTTGCAAATTATCTGTTCGGCAAAAAGATTGAGCGCGATTTGAGCGAAGAAGAAAAAAAAGATCGTCTGTTGGCCTACTTGGCAGTCAAAGTCCCCTTTTTTGAAAAAAAGATGAACATCGCGCCTTTTTATAAGATTAGGGTACGAAGTATGCGAAAACTGGCGGGTTCAAATTCGCGGGCAAGCCATACTTTGACGTTTGCCAGTTTTCTTGTTCATTATGATTACGCCATCATCGACTCGATCATAATTCATGAGCTGGCCCATTATTATGAGTTTAATCACGGCCCGCATTTCTACCAGATTATTTATAAATATATGCCGGATTATCACCGACTATCCAAACAGATGAAGAAAGGAATTTACCATGACGCGAGAAACGAAAATTATATCTAGTCGAAGCAATGATTTGGTCAAGCAAGTCATCGCCTTAAAAGAAAAAAAATATCGCGACGCGACCAATAGCTTTATTATTGAAGGCGAACACCTATTTTCGATGGCTAAATCAAAAAAAGTCATTCAGAAGGTTTTTTGTTTAAAAGAGGGGTTTGACCGCGATGAAATAAGGGTCAGTTATGATGTGATGGCGAAGATGAGTTCATTAAAATCGGTTCCGGATGTGCTGGCGATTGTCGAAAAGCCGAATGGCAGCGTTATAAATAAGACCAACCTTTTATTTCTTGATGGGATTCAAGATCCGGGCAATATGGGAACCATCATTAGAACCGCGACGGCATTCGGTTTTGAGGGGATTATCGCCAGTTACGAAAGTGCCGATTTTTACAATCAAAAAACGATCATGGCCTCGCAAGGAACAATTTTTTCGCTTCCCCTGGTACGGATGAGTTCAAAAGAGTTTATCACCTATGCCCGGGAGAATAAATATCAGATTATCGCTTCTTCGTTAGATAAGGAAAGCGTCGATATCAAAAACCTGAAAGTCAAAGGAAAATATATCTTAGTAATCGGTAACGAAGGTCAGGGAATAAGCGAAACTGTACTGAAGGCGGCGACGGACAAGGTGATCATTCCCATCAAAGATGTCGATTCGTTGAATGCCGGAGTGGCCGCGGGCATTTTAATGTATCAATTAAAGCAAAATACCCACTTATAACTTTTTCGGCTGCGTGTTATAATTTAATCGGCATTGATTCGGAGTAGTACGTTTGTCTTCTATTGTCAGCGAGGGAGTGTTGGTGTGAGATCCCCAATAGAGTTAACCGAATTCACCGATGAGCCGGGTTAAGATCGCCCCGTAGCATGCGTTAAATGCAATTAAGAGCGTAAAAATAATACTTACGAATCAGGATGGTACCGCGAATGTTCGTTCCTGAACGTAAGTTTTTTTATTTTTTAGGAGGATATATGAAAGGTAATCTCGACAGTTTACTAAATGAAATTAAGGTTAAAATTTCGGAAGCCAAATCACTGGAAGATCTGACCGCCATTTTTAACATTTACTATGCCAAAAAAGGCAAAATCAGCGAATTAATGCAATTGATGCGCAATATTCCTACCGAGGAAAAAGCGGAATACGGGAAGGAAGTAAATGCACTTAAAGAAGAAGCTAATTTACTTTTAGCGGACAAAAAACAAAAGCTTGAGCAAATTGCCCTTTCTCAACAATTGGAGCAGGAAAAAATCGATTTGACTTTGCCGGGTAAAAATTATTTCCCCGGGGGTATCAATCCCCTGTTTCTCATCAAAGACGAAATCGAAGGGATTTTTATCGGGATGGGATATGAGATTGCCGAAGGTCCGGAGATTGAATCCGATCACTTTAATTTTGAGTTGCTTAATATCCCCGCCGATCACCCCGCGCGCGATATGCAGGATAGTTTTTATATTGATGACAAGACATTGTTGCGGACCCATACTTCGCCCGTTCAGGCTCGGGTAATGCAAGAAAAAAAAGGGCAACCTATTAAAGTTATCTGCCCGGGAAAAGTATTTCGTCGCGATGACGATGATGCAACGCACTCCCATCAATTTGCCCAAGTCGAAGGATTGGTTATCGATAAAAACATCAATATGGCTAATTTAAAGGCGACTTTGGAGTTATTTATAAAAAGAATGTTTGGCGAGAAAAGAGAGATTCGTCTTCGTTCAAGTTACTTCCCTTTTACCGAACCAAGTGTAGAGGTCGATGTCAGTTGCTTTGAGTGCGGAGGAAAAGGTTGCTCCGTTTGCAAAGGAACGGGGTGGATTGAAATCTTAGGGGCGGGAATGGTTCATCCCAATGTCCTGCGAATGAATGGATATGACCCCGATGAATATCAAGGCTTTGCCTTTGGTATTGGCATCGAGCGGGTGGCCATGCTTCGCTATGGCATTGATGATATTAGAAAATTTTATACCAACGATATTCGCTTTTTACAGCAATACGTTCGTATTAAGTAAGGAGCAATTATGAAATTCTCATTAAATTGGTTAAATAAATATGTCGATTTATCCGGCTTAAGTCCAAAGCAGATAAGCGATCGCCTAACTTTTGCCGGCATTGAAGTCGAAGGTTTTTATCCTCTGGCGTTTGGTGACCGTTTGGTCATCGGCCAAATTTTGGAAGTAAAGACTCATCCCGATTCTGACCATCTTCATGTTTTGAGCGTTAATTTGGGGGCAAAATACGGACTTCGTCAAATTGTCTGCGGAGCGCCGAATGTTAAAAAAGGACTTAAGGTCATCGTGGCCTTAGAAAACTGCCACCTTGCCAATGATGTTGTAATCACCCCCTCGACGATCCGCGGTGTTGAAAGCAACGGAATGTGCTGTTCGCTATCAGAACTTGGGGTTGAGCATAAGTTTTTAAACGAGAATCAAATCGCCGGTATTGAAGAGCTGCCGGATGAAGCGGAAGTGGGAAATGAAAATGTCCTTTCTTACCTTGGGCTAGACGATGTTATTTTAGATTTAAAACTTCTTGCCAATCGCCCGGATTGTTCGGCGGCGATTAATTTGTCGCGCGAGCTTGGAGGCCTTTTTGAAAGAAAGGTCTCGCTTCCGACCGCAAATTTGAAAGCGGATTTTGACAGTGGTTTAAAAGTCGAATCACAAACGGAAAAGTGTCCCTTATTTTCCTTGATGGAAATTAAGGGAATAAGGGTTAAACCTTCACCTAAATGGCTGAAAACGGTTCTGATGGCTTCGGGAATCCGCTCAATTAATAATGTTGTCGATATCGGCAATTATATTATGCTTCTAACCGGACAACCCCTTCATATGTATGATCTTGATAAGGTCAATGGTGAGAGTTTTGTCATTCGCGACGATATCGAAGATGAAGACTGGATGGCGCTAGATGACAATGCCTATCACGTTATGGCGGGCGATATCGCAATAACGGTTAATAATAAAATAATGTGTCTTGGTGGAGTGATGGGATCAAAAACGGCCGAAGTTGATGCCGGTAGCAAACATATTGCGGTTGAGGCGGCCCTCTTTGACGGCGCGACCATCCGTCACACTTCAACGCGACTAAATTTGGTAAGTGATTCTTCATCGCGGTTTGCAAAGGGAATTAATCCTCATCAAAGCGAATGGGTTTTAGCTTTGGTATCCCGTTTGCTTCGTGAACTGGCGGATGCCAAGGAAATCTCAAATGTCATAACTTACGACCATATCAACCATGGAAAGCAGTTGATTAGTTTTTCTATTCAGGATATCAACCATCGCTTGGGTACAAGTTTTTCTTTGTCGGAGATAAAAAAAGCACTGACAAATCTGTCTTTTAAAATTATTGAGGAAAGGGCGGAATCCGCGCTTGTGGTCGAAGTGCCGGATTTTAGAATTGATATCTCGGGAGTGGCTGATTTAAGCGAAGAAGTTATCCGTTACTACGGGTATGATAATGTCGTCAGTTCTTTGCCGATTTTTGCCACGACAGTCGGGGGATATAATTTTGAGCAAGACGCCATTAAAAAACTACGTCATTTCTTACTCAGCAACGGGTTGAATGAGGCGTTGACTTATTCGCTTATCAGTGAGCAGGAAACGAAGGAGTTCGCCTATTTGAATAAGGATATTCCTTTTAAACTATTACATCCTATGACTCCTGAACATGCCTTGTTTCGGACCAATACCCTCGCTTCTTTACTCAAGGTGGCGGAATATAATGTGGCTCATCAAATGGAGGACTTTGCCCTTTTTGAAATATCTAACGCTTATGGGCAAAATAGTTCCATGACCCAGCTTTCGGTTGTCCTTGTCGGTCAGGACAAGAAATGGGGAAGCATTCAAAAGGAAAGTTATAATTACTATCATGCTAAGGGTTTACTCGAAGGGATTTTTCTTGCGTTTGGCATTGAACCCAGCCGCTATCATCTACAGAAATTTTCCAGTTCAGGCAATGAGTTTCATCCTGGTCGTTCGGCGGAGGTTTTCTTTGCCAAGGATCCGACTGCCGTTTTAGGTGAGATTCATCCTGAATGGAAGAAGAACCATGGGTTTAACAAATTGGCAGTCGTGGCTTTAACTTTAAATCTCGATTCTTTGCTGGCACTCAAAACCAGTCCGATCAAAAGTAAAGCCATCCCTAAGTATCCGTTTGTTCGCCGTGATTTGGCTTTTGTTATCGAACAAGCTATTGCGGTAAGCGATGTGGAAAAATGTATTAAAAAGGCAGGAAGAGCCCTAGTGAAGAACGTGGAAGTGTTTGATGTCTATCAAGGTGAGCATGTGCAAGATGGAATGAAATCAATCGCGATAAGCGTTTTTTACGGAGACGACAAAAAAACCTTGACCGATGGCGATGTCCGGACGATAGAAGAAGAAATTAAATCGGCCTTATTTCATCAATTTAAGGCTGAACTACGGGGGTAAAACATGCGAATCTTTCTTAATGAGTGTTCAAATAAACCGCTTATTTTAAAGGCATCAGTTGATTTGTCGGCTTTTTCGATACGGGATAATCCAACATTGAGGAAAATCCTTTCGAGCAACGTGGAAACCAGTGTTATTGAAAGCGGCGACATTATTGAAATTGATGTCCGGATGGAAGCGGAAGTTGAACTAGAATGCGCTTATACTCTCGAGCCTTTTATGAAGAAGATCCGCCTTCATGATCAATTGATTTTTACTTTTGATAAAGAAAATGAAGATCCCAATATTTTTCCAATCAGCGGCAATTACATCGATTTGGATCCTTACTTATTTGGCTTACTGCTTACTGAGATTCCGCTCAAGGCCGTTAAACCCGGGGCAAAACTTCCAAAAGTGGGAGACGGAGTGAGAATTTTAAGTGAGGAAGAATACGCGGCTGGTCGTGGGAAAAATAACCCATTTGAAGGGATTAAAGTCGAAGAAGACGAGTGACTTATATCTGATAATATGGATTAGCGCCATCTGATTGGCGCTTTTTTTACGTTTATTGCTTTACAAAAAAAACATACTTAAATATAATGTGATTGTAGAAAGTGGGAGAAAGTGGGAAAAATGTTTTTTGGAACTTATTACCATTCGCTTGATAGTAAAGGCCGCTTGGTTATTCCAAGTCACTTTCGTGAGCAAGTAAAAGATCGTCTTTACGTTATGAATGGTTATAACGGAACGCTTGAAATATATCTCCCCGAAGACTTTGATGCTTTGGTCAAAAAGACTTCATCTCTGTCTTACAATCATAAAGATGAACGCGACTTTATTCGTTTACGGTTAGCGAGCGTGATTGAAACGGAACTGGATGATCACGGCCGGATTGCTCTTCCCCTAAAAATTCTTACTCGACTTGATATTAAGAAATCCGTAGCCGTAATCGGCGTCAATGATCATTTCGAAGTGTGGAATCAGGAAAAATGGGGTGAATATTCGCAGGACATCGCGCAGCGGATGGAGTCAATAGCCGAGGGCTTACCTGAGGATAAGAACCATGAGTAGTGAAAATGAACACATACCGGTTCTGCTTTCCGAAGTAATTTCGGGTTTAAACATTCGCGACGGAGGAATATATGTCGATTTGACGCTTGGACGAGCGGGGCATAGCAAAGAAATTCTAAAGCGAATTCCCCATGGTCACCTCTATGGATTTGATCAGGATCCGGAAGCACTTACGAGGAGTAAGGAAGTTTTGGAAAAAAGCGGCGGTAATTGGACGACTATCCACGCCAACTTTGCCGAGGCGGCGGAAAAACTGGAAAGCCTGGGGATAAACAAAGTGGATGGAATACTGATGGATCTCGGTGTCAGTTCCCCACAATTTGATGAAGCCGATCGTGGATTCTCCTATCGTTACGATGCGCTGCTTGATATGCGCATGGACCCGTCCTCAATGCGCCCGACTGCTTATGACATCGTCAACACATTCTCTCTCGAGGCTTTAACGAAGATATTCAGAGACTATGGCGAAGAAAAATTTGCTTATAGTATCGCCCAAAATATTATTCGCAATCGAACGAAAAAACCGATTGTGACCACCAATGATTTAGTGGGAATCATTAAGAATAGCAAACCTGACAGCGAATTGAGAAAAAAAGGACATCCGGCAAAGCAGACTTTTCAAGCTTTGCGCATCGCCGTTAATGACGAGTTAAATGTTCTACGAGTTGCCCTTGAAAAATGCATTCCGTTATTAAATAGTGGCGGAAGAATTGCGGTCATAACCTTTCAGAGTCTAGAGGACCGAATTGTAAAGGAAGTATTTAAGAACAGTGCCGTGGTAATCGGCGACAAACGTAATCCGTTTCAAACTGAGAAGGAATATCGGCTCGTCAATCGAAAGGTGATTGTCCCCAGTCAGGAAGAAGTTTTACGAAATCGCCGTTCAACATCGGCTAAATTAAGAATCTTAGAAAGAAAGTAGGTGAAGAATATGCGCGACAAGTTAGAGAAAAATGGACGAAAAGCAAGTTACTATCGGACTCGTAAAGTGTTAACCGGTCTCATCTTTTTCGTTGCCCTTGGCGCGGGGATTGGCGTTCCCATTCAACTTGCAAAGAATGGTTCACCCGCGGAAGCACAAACAACCTCCACCGAGGAAAACAGTTCTTCAAATGTTTCTTCGGAAATCACCATCGAACAACTTTAATCACTTGTTGAATCAATCTTCCTTTTTAAAATGGCCCAATGCCATTTTTTTATAAAAAAAAGACCCTCCTGTTAGTTGGTCTAACATTTGGGTCTCATCTCAACAACCGGTCTTTCCTGTTTCAATTGTCGATTTTCAATTATCTTGAATCATCGTATAGGTATCTAAATCGGTAGGAAGCGTAATCGTCGGTGTTACATTCATATTGAGCTTTATTGAAAACTCAACATTGGCTTTAATTTTAACGCCTTCAAATACACTTGCCGCTTTTTCAGCGGTAAAAACAATATCCGATGAAGAAGTGGGAATCGCCAAATCAAGATTAGCATTAAAGGAAATCTCTGAGAGGGTATCTCCCGTTAAAACAACATACAAAGTTAGGTCAAACGATCCATAAGCATCAACCATCGCCGCGGCTTCTTCACGCAAAGCGTCAAGATCCAAAGATACATAGGATGGGATACTTGACATATCTATATCCTTTGTATACATAGCTACTATATAATCGGTTATAGTATCATTATTCACCTTTAACGAAATTTTGGTACCGCCACTGACAGTAGTCGCTGAGAAACCACTGAAACCACCGAAAAATTCCTCGGCAGATGACGACAATTCTTCCGCTGTCGGAAGCTCCATTCCGCCCATATTGACCATTAAGTCGCGAACGGTAACATCACCTTCAACGCCCATATAATCCTTCAGTAATCCAGCTTGGACCTTCAATTAGGAGTAGTGACGAATGCGGGATCAAGTTCTTGGATAGACGGTGCTTTAGAAAGATCGCCGTATAAGAAACCTTCAGTGTAGTAGGCATTGATTTCTTCATCGACGCTTGTTTCACTCGAATCAATCGTCGCTGAACCCTTGCCCTTTATGGATAAACTCGCCTGCGGAGCGTCGCCAAGTAAATCTACACCTTTAAAAGAGAATTCTTCTTCACCATCAATGTAAGCAGAATTTGTCGCTGTCTCAGATCCACCCTCGTAATTTTTAATGTCGATCGTACCCTTCAATGTTTGATCAAGGGTGATGCCGTCAACGACGGTATCGAGCATCTGGGTATACGCTTTTGACAAGGCAGCCGAAGCATCTTTGGCACTAACGGGAGAATTACAACCGGCGATTAACAATGAAACAGGTAGAAGCAATAAAAATCGTCTATTTTTTCTTTCCATATAGACCTCCTATTAAATATATTAGCAACTTTTTTTACCGAATAAAAGAAAAAAAGCATTTGCTAGATATAAGCCAAATGATTTTTTTTAATACGATTATCAAAAAAACAAGTCCAAAGGGAAATATTAAGGTTTTTAATTGCATGCAAGACAACAATTACATATAATTTAACTAAAGAAAAAAGATAGGAATGAGTATGAACAAACCAATTGTCGCTATTGAAATATCCCATCGCGCAGTTAAACTTGTTGTCGGTTACGTTCTAGATAATCAACCGATTGTTTTGCATACCGGCTATCAAATGATTCCAAGCGCACTTAGAAGCGGTGAAATCGTGGATGCTCCGCTCGTTAGTGAAACTATCAAGTCACTCGTGGCAGCGATCCCGTCAAACATATTGGTAAAACCCGAAGAGGCGATTATCGCCCTTCCTTCAATTGGTCTACAAGTTTTTCAAGCCGAGCGTTCTTCAACTGTCGTTAGCCCGGTTGGAAAAGTCGAACAAATCGATGTTAAAAATGTCATAAATATCATTCGCAAGGATGCTAATGTCGATAATGCGAGCGTCGTTTCGATTGTTCCTGAAATTTATATTTTGGATAAAGGGCAAGAGTTTACTCGCGCTCCGATAGGAATGGATTCCGCCAGTCTCTCCATTACTGCTAAAATTCACATTCTTCCAACCCATATCTGCGATTGTTATAGCGATGTAGTAAATAGCTCAGGAATTAAAGTTCGCAAGGCCTTTGCTGAAACTTATGCTCTTTCAAAGTTATACGCTAATTACCACAATCTACCGGATCAGTATTTATTAATTGATATGGGAGACGAAAAAACAACCGCCAGTCTTATTGCGGGGGGAAAGCTTTTCGCCTCAACCTACGTTATGAAGGGTGGTAAAAATCTTGCTTCGCTAGTGGCCGAAAGATTGGGATTATCCCTAAAGGATGCTCAGCGTATCATTGAAAACTATGGACGAGACAAGACAGTGTGTTCATTAAAAGCCAAAATCGCCTCCACTTCGGCCTTCGATCAAGTTTCCCGTGCGATATACTTAAATGATTTATCAGAAGTAATCGATCAATGGCTGGTGACATATTACGGCGATATTAATCGGACAATCCGCCAATTGGTTAATGAGCAGAATAACGATCGTATAAATGAGTATCCCCTTGTTTTTACCGGAGGAATGATTCATATAAATGGACTTCAGGCCGCTTTCAATCAGCAATACTCTGATCGGCAGATTATTTTCAAGCAACCAGAGACCTTCGGAGCCCGTAATGGCGGTATGTCAGTGGTTTTAGGATTACTGAGCGCTTACGACCACTATACTAGTGAAATCGGGGATGAAAAAACACGTGTCGCTTCGGTAACGCGCGATGTTTCTAATAAGAAAAAGGCAAAACGTTCTGCCAATAGTATTGGGAAAGAAGAACTATAGGAGGCCCTATGGAAGAAAATATAGAACAGAATTACGATGAAATTGCTCCCGGAGGATCCGACTTAGATAATTTCGAGCCCATCGCTAATATAAAAGTTATCGGTGTCGGTGGCGCCGGAAATAATGCGGTGAACCGTATGATTGATGACGACATTAAAAATGTCGATTTTTGGGTTGCCAACACTGACAAGCAGGCGCTCGCTACTTCCCGTGCGCGCAATCGCCTTGTTCTTGGACTTGAAACCACACATGGATTGGGAGCTGGCGGTGAGCCAAGCGTCGGTCGTGATGCAGCCTTATCATCATCCGAGGATATTGAGAAAGTTGTCAAAGGCGCCGATTTGGTTTTTATCGCCGCGGGCATGGGAGGCGGCACCGGAACGGGAGCCGCGCCGGTTATCGCTGAGATTGCAAGAAAAAGCGGTGCTCTGACGATTGCCATTGTTACGCGGCCATTTACATTTGAAGGAAAAAAACGGATTGCCAACTCCGTTGAAGGATTGAATAAACTAAAGGATGTCGTTGATAGTATTATTGTTGTCAGTAATGACAAATTACTTATGGTGAGCGGAACCGCCCCAATTGGTGAAGCCTTCGCAGCGAGTGATAAGGTTTTAGCACAATCGGTCAAAACCGTTGTGGACTTAATTCTCTTACCTGCGGTTATTAATCTCGATTTTGCCGATGTTCGTAATACATTAAAGAACACCGGTATCGCCCTCATCGGTTTCGGCAGCGGCAGTGGCCCAAATAAGGCGGAAGAAGCAGCGCAAAACGCAATTAATTCACCTTTGCTCGAGGCCTCGCTCAGCGGAGCTCGCAAGGCTATTATCGCGGTCACCTGTGGCAAAAATGTTTCTTTATATGAGGCGCAAGACACAGTTTATAAAATCATTGAGACCAGTGGCAATTCTTTAGATATCAAATTTGGGGTGTCTATTAATTCATTCTTGGACGATCAAATTTTAGTCAGTGTGATTGCCACGGACTTTGAGGAGCAGCAGGACTTTACCACCGTCCCGACCTATGATTCGCTCAATCGTTCGGTTGACGGCGCCAAACCGATTGAGAATCGACCGGTCGTCGCGGTTAAAGAGAAGAAGGAAAAAGAGGAGGATATCAGTGAGAATATTCTTCCGGATTTTCTGAAAGACGAATAGAAATAAAGTGGCTGATGCCACTTTTTTTCTTATTCAGTTGCTAAGAAAGTGATTGATGATATAATTACTCATGTAAAACATTGATGAAGACGCGTCACCATTTTTTAGATAAAAGCGACTAGTGTTAGGTGTGAGACTAGAATTGACAAAATGGTGGTATCACTTCGGAGTGGAAAATTGATTTTTTTAGATTTTCCCGGTGCGGCCGTTATCCGCTCGAGCGCCAAGTTTATCTTGGAAATAAGGTGGTACCGCGCGACTGCGTCCTTAGAGGATGCTTTTTTTTATTTAAAGGAGAAAAACAATGGATTTAAAGAAAACATTACTGATGCCAAAAACCAATTTTGAAATGCGGGGAAACTTAGCGCAAAAGGAGCCGGTTTTTGTCGCTGATTGGCGCGAGGGAAATCTATACGCCAAAATGCTGGAAAATCGTCTTGGCTGTGAAGAATATCAACTTCATGACGGGCCTCCTTATGCTAACAACAGCATCCATTGCGGACATACGCTCAATCATATTTTAAAGGATTTTGTTGTTCGCTATAAAAATATGTCCGGGTATTACACACCTTTTGTTTTTGGCTGGGATACACATGGATTACCAATTGAAAATCAAGTTACAAAAAATGGTATTAATCGCAAAACAACTCCTATAAATGAGTTTCGCAATAAATGTCATGACTATGCTTTAAAGCAGGTCAATATCCAACGTGAACAAGTTCGACGGTTAGGAGTTATTGGCGATTATGACCACCCCTATTTAACCTTGGATAAGGAGTATGAAGCCAACCAACTTAATGTCTTTAAAACGATGGCTTTAGAGGGATTAATTTTTAAAGGTTTAAAGCCAGTTTACTGGTCACCGAGCAGCGAATCGGCTTTAGCAGAAGCCGAAATTGAATATAAAAATGTCGATTCTCACGCCATCTATGTGCGTTTTAAGGTAAAAGACGGGGGAACGGTTTTACCAAATGATGCCTATTTTGTCATTTGGACGACAACCCCCTGGACATTACCCGCCAATTTAGCCATCAGCGTTCATCCTGATTTTGAGTACGGACTATATGAAACAGAAAAAGGTAAACTTATCGTTCTTACTTCACTTTTGTCGTCGTTTATGAAAGAAACGGGCATTAAGAAGGCCCAGTTGATTAAAGTCATTAAAGGAAAGGATATGGATGGGCTAGTGGCTGAGCATCCTCTATATCATCGCGACTCATTAATTATTAATGGTGAACATGTGACTGATGATGCGGGCACGGGCCAAGTTCATACGGCTCCTGGACATGGCGAAGACGATTTTATTGTTGGTCAGAAGTATCATTTACCAATCCTATGTCCAGTTGACAGCCGAGGATTTATGACGGAAGAAGCAGGAGAGAGATTAAAGGGCGTTTTTTATGAGAATGCGAATGATCTAGTTCTCGCTTGGCTACGCGAAGAAGATGCACTTTTAGCCGATACAATCATTAATCATAGTTATCCGCATGACTGGCGGACGGGCAAACCGCTTATTTTTCGAGCTACTCCCCAGTGGTTTTGCTCAATTGATAAAATTCGCGATCAGCTTTTAAAGGCGGTGGATGAAGTAAAATGGAATCCCGAATGGGGAAAAACCCGGATGCATAATATGATAAAAGACCGGGGTGATTGGTGTATTTCGCGGCAAAGAGCTTGGGGTGTTCCCATTCCGATTATTTATGCCGAAGACGGAACCCCGCTTATTGATAAAGACATTTTTGACAATGTCATCAAACTTGTCCGCCAATATGGAAGCAATGTTTGGTTTGAACGCAGTGCGGAAGACTTGCTTCCTGAAGGCTACACAAATTCTCATAGTCCAAACGGAGTATATAGCAAAGAAAAGGATATTATGGACGTATGGTTCGATTCGGGTTCCTCATTTAGCGGAGTACTTTTGCAACGGGGAATGAAGTTTCCAGCCGACCTTTACATCGAGGGCAGCGACCAATATCGGGGATGGTTTAATTCCTCACTCATCATTTCGGTAGCGACTACAGGAAAAGCACCATATAAAATGGTGGCGAGTCATGGTTTTGTCATGGACGAGAATTGGGAAAAAATGTCTAAGTCCAAGGGCAATGGCATCGATCCCAACAAAATTGCCAATATATATGGAGCGGATTTACTTCGTCTATGGGCGGCTAATGTCGATTATCACGCCGACTCACGACTAAGCGAGAGCATTATCCAACAGATGAGCGAAAGCTATCGTAAGATTCGCAATACCTTCCGCTTTTTACTCGGAAATTTGCCTGCGCTTGATGATGAGAAATATATTCAATCTATTCAAGACTTTGTTCCGACTGAAATCGTTGATAAGTTCCTATTATCGCGCCTTGACGCGTTGACTAATAATGTACTTGAAGCTTATGATAATTTAGATTTTGCATCGGTGACAAGTGCGCTGGCTACTTTTATCAGTGCTGATTTGAGTAGCTTTTACCTCGACTTTGCCAAGGATATTCTTTACTGCGAAAGTAAGTATTCCCCACGGCGTTTGGGAGTCGAACATGTCTTATATGCCGTCAGTGATCGCTTAATGCGTTTATATGAACCTATACTTACTTTTACGATGGAAGAAGTTTATCGTGCCTTTCCAAAGACGGACAAAAAGTTTGCTCTTCAGCTGGAAGACATGCCCAAGCCGAAGATTTTTGATCAGGCGCTGCTTAAGCAATATGGGGAATTTTTAAATTTCCGTGAATCGGTGTTAAAGTCCCTGGAAGAAGCGCGCAAGGCCGGTCTGATCGGAAGTGCTCAGGAGGCACTAATTGAAGTGAATGAAAAACTTGTGCCCTCTTCATTACGCGGAATGGATAAAGATGAACTCGCCCGGCTATTTATCGTCAGCGAGGTCAAATTTGCAGGCACGGGAATTAATGTCGTTCGTCATTCGGGAACCAAATGCGATCGCTGCTGGAACTACCATGATGAAACGGTTACGTTAGAAGATGGCACGCATTTATGCCACCGCTGCGCGGAAGCAATAGGAGATGAACATGTCGATTAAACAAAGATTTGCTTCCCTTTTTAAGGGATACTACTGGGTAATGTTAGTTATTATTGCTCTTGATCAGGCTACCAAATGGATTGTAGTTTCGCTTAAACCCAACATGCAACCGATCATCAATGGTTTTTTCTATTTTGATTATCAGAGAAATACCGGCGCGGCTTGGTCGATATTAAGTGGAAATACAATCATATTGGCTTTTTTTAGTCTTATTATCGGAGTCGCCTTCGTTTTCTATCGCATTAAAAAAGACAAGGTACTAACCAATTTAATGAAATTGGATATCGCTTTTATCGTCGGGGGAACGCTCGGCAATTTTATTGATCGCGCTTTCTATAAAGAGGGAGTGATCGATTTTCTTTCATTTGTGTTTGGAAACTACTACTTTCCGGTTTTTAACGTCGCGGATATGACCCTGGTAATCGGTTTTATTGGGCTTGCCCTTTTAGTGGCTTTTAATAAGGAAAAGGTACCATCCTCAATTGATGAGGTAAATAAGCATGAGTGAAGATCGGATTTTCACAATTGATGAGACGCTTGTCGGAGAACGGCTTGATAAGGCGCTGGGAACACTGCTCGAGGAACATTCACGTACTTTTGCTATGCATTTGATCAAAGAAGGGTATGTCACCATCAACGGTGAATTGAACTTTAAACCCGCTTACCGCGTTGAAATCGAAGATGAGATCGTCGTTAATGAACGTCCGCTTGCCCCGATGGCGATTGAGCCGGAAGATATTCCGCTTGATATCGTTTATGAAGATGCCGATTTGCTCGTGGTCAATAAGCCGGCGGGTATGGTTGTTCATCCCGCGAATGGGCATTACTCTGGAACGCTTGTCAATGCGTTGCTCTATTCGGTCAAAAACCTGAGCGGAATAAATGGAGTTAAGCGACCGGGTATCGTTCATCGTATCGATAAGGATACATCGGGTCTATTGCTTGTATGCAAAAACGATTTTGCACATGAAGGAATATCTAAACAGTTGGCGGATCATTCGATGCATCGGGAATATTTTGCCCTCGTAGACGGAGTTATCAGCGAAGATGATGGCAAGATAATCGCACCCGTCGGACGCGATAAAAAAGACCGCTTTAAGATGGCGGTTGATCTGATTGACGGCAAAGAAGCAACGACGCTTTTTCATGTCGAGGAGCGCTTTAATCAATATACCTTAATCAGTTGTCGGCTTTTAACTGGCCGCACTCATCAAATCCGCGTTCATATGGACTATATCGGCCATCCGATTGAGGGCGATCCCATTTACGGGCGCAACAATCACTTGCTATATCAAAACGGGCAGCTTCTTCATGCTTTTCGTTTGACCTTTGTCCATCCTAGGACAAATAAAGAAATCACAGTCGAGGCTCCGTTTCCAAAGCATTTTGAAGATGTGCTAAACGGGCTTCGCAACCAGGAGAATTAATTATTTTCGCCTAAATCTTTCCAATTACGAAATTTTGTCTTGCAGACATGGCTCATTGTTTGACGACCATGTTTTTGAATGAAATCTTTTGCAAAGGCATCAACTTTAGTCGATGCGCCTAAGGGAAATGTCGTATGGTAAATCTTTCCGAGTTTGGCCATTTCTTTCAAAAATGTATAACGGGCGATAACACTGGCCAAGGCCACGGAGGGAAATAAACTTTCCGCTTTGGTGCGAAGGACCACGCGTTCAATAATGGGTTCTTCAATATATTCGAGGTATGATTTTAGTGAGCAGAATTGATCGATATAGGCCGTTTTATAGTCCGGATGTCTACCGGCCAAAATTCTTAAGGCGCGATTATGGAGCATAGCTTTAATTTTATTCAGATTATATCCCTTCGCAAACAACTCATTCAGTTTGTCGTTATTAATTACAAACGAGACATGATCATATTTGTGCTCAATTAATGGACCAATTTCCATAATATACTTATCGTTCATTTTCTTAGAGTCATCGATTTTAAAAGTCGAAATACTATCCATATCCGATTCTGATACATAAGCGCCTGTAACGACGATCGGACCGAAAAAGTCGCCAAATCCAACTTCGTCACTGCCAATTTGCGGATCAAAAGTCAAAAAACCCGCGGCTGATTCCTTAACGAGCGGTTTAGTTGTCGGCTGATAATTAGCATCGAACTTTGTAGCTAACTTCAAGGCACTAGGACCGCTGAAAGTTACTTTTTGATAGTCGTGATGGGTATTGGCGTAAACGCGAATTATCGTCTGTTCATATATCGCTTTAAAGAAAACATATTCACCATCAACCGCCACTTTATAGTTATCAAAAAAGCCGATTAGTCGCTTTATCTGTTCTTTATCGAGTTTAATAGATGCTGTGTCCATGCTAATAATTTTAGCATAAATAGTTCTCATGCCCTATAATATGTTTGAAAAAGAGGAATTTATGAAAACAACGAGTGAAACTCTGGAATTCGGTCGCATACAAGCGGCTATCAAACAATATACCCACTCCGAGGTGGCCAAAGATTATATTGAGCACTTAGCGATGTTTTCTCATCGCGAGGAACTTCAAGATGCTTTAGCTACCCTCAAAGAAATGATTGAAACCTTGGTGCGGTTTTCTTCATGGCCACTCAATTCATCATTTGATCTTTTCCCAATTATTACTAACGGCAAAAAAGGGGGCATTCTTACTCCCCTTGATATTGACCACGTAGCCACAGATATTGGACAGAGTAATGATATAAAACGGTTTTTTGGCAAATTAGATCGCGACTATCCATTTTTAAAAGAAATAGTGACTGACTTCTTTGATTTAACTCCCTTGCAGAAGGAAATACATCGGGTTATTGCTCCCAATTTAACAATATATGATGAAGCCTCAGCTACCTTGAAATCAATTCGTCAGCGTATGCGCCGACAAGAGCAGAAGATCAATGAAAAAGTCAACCGCCTGGCGGGCCTTTACTCAAGTTTTCTTTCTGACAATCTTTTGACGATTCGCGATGGCCATTATGTACTGCCGGTTAGAACAAGTGATAAAAATAAAGTCAGTGGCATAATTCATGACATATCCGACAGTGGACAAACAACTTTTATCGAACCTAATGAAATTGTCGTTTTAAATAATGAAATGGTGGCTTTAAAAAACAATGAACTTGAGGAAATAAGAAGAATTCTTCGGGCTTTGACGATGCTTATTATTAGCGAAGAAGATCATTTATTGGCAAATAACAAGTTGATTGGACTCATCGATTTTTATTCCGCCAAAGCCAAGTACGCTTTAGAAATCAATGCGACAATTGCTGATGTTAATACTAAATCAACAATTAAAATTAAATCTGCTCGTCATCCCTTGCTTGATCAAAATAAAGTTGTTGCAAATGATTTTTCCTTTACTATGGAGGAACGGATTGTAATAATTAGTGGACCAAACGCTGGAGGTAAAACCGTTGCTTTAAAAACCGTCGGCTTGCTTATATTAATGCATCATGCCGGCTTAGCCATTCCGGCTGACGAAGGAGCGAATATTTGCTTTATCAAAAATATTTATGTTGATATTGGTGATTCGCAATCAATTTCCGATAACTTATCAACCTTCTCGGGACATATTGCTAATTTAGTCAGCATAACCAGCGAAGCTAAAAGCAATGATTTAATTTTAATCGATGAGTTAGGAACGGGAACTGACCCAGACGAAGGGGCGGCTCTTGCAGAAGCAGTGGTAAAGTTTTTACTTGAAAAAAAT
Organism: Bacilli bacterium; assembly: GCA_035326105.1. Classification (NCBI taxonomy): domain Bacteria; kingdom Bacillati; phylum Bacillota; class Bacilli; species Bacilli bacterium. Next base: position 153,122 of record DAOKYO010000002.1, on the reverse strand, counting down.
GTTTTTGCAATGATAAGTTCTCATTATAGTGGCTTAAAAATTATGGCAATTAATACTGAAGGCTTGATAAACGCTTCGATGATTTTCGACGAGCATAAATTGGAGCCGACGTATCGCATGTCTTTAGGTGTGCCGGGTTCTTCCTATGGAGTGATGGTCGCAAAACGCTTGGGCCTTAACGCTAAAATTATTGATACAGCGAAATCAATTCTTAATACTCAGGGCACTTCCGATATTGCGCTTACGATTCGCAATCTCGAGCAAAGCAGCCGCGATGTTTTACAAAAGCAGACCATTTTAGATAAGAAACTTAAAGATATTGGTCTAATTGAACAACAAATCGAATCAGAAAAAGAAGAATTGAACCGACGTAAAAAGAATTTTCTCGAAGATGTTAACGATGAAAAAGCAATGTTAATTGATGAAGCATTGAAGAAAGCCAATGCAATTTTAGCAACCTTGGAAGAAGCTAAAAAACCTCATGAGGTTATTGCCGCCAAAAAAGAATTAACCGATTTGTTAGATGCCGAGCCCGATTTTAAGAGCAAAGATATAATTCATGAAAATGACTTTGTTTTGGTTACCGGGTTAGGAATTCTTGGACGCGTTACGCGGATACAAGGCAATCATGCTCGAATCCGCGCGATTAACGGACTATCGATATCCGCCGATGTCGATAAATTGGTCCATGCTGAAGTTCCAAAGAAGAAGAAAAATAACCCGGTGACAAACCATGACTCGGTAATTGTCCAAGGTAAGGTGGGATTAGAGTGTAATGTGATTGGGTTTCATGTAGACGAAGCGCTTGCTGAAGTTTCTCGCTTTCTTGATGGCTGCCGAGTCAAGCATTATAAAGAGGTTAGAATAATTCATGGCGATGGTAGTGGCGCTTTAAGACGGGCGGTTCACGAGTATCTTAAAAACCAATCCTGGATCAAAGAATTTCGATTGGGTGGTCCTGGCGAAGGTGGCCTGGGGGCAACGATGGTAACTTTAAAATGAATTTACGTTTAAAAAAGGAAATTAGCCTTTTACCCGATAGTCCCGGTGTCTATCTGATGAAGGATATAGACGAGAAAATAATATATGTGGGGAAAGCCAAAAATTTAAAAAAACGCGTTTCCCAATATTTTTTACGGCCGCAAAATGGTAAAGTGGCCGCGATGGTTTTTCACGTTGATCACTTTGACACGATTATGACACCTAGTGAAAAGGAAGCTTTAATCCTTGAGATGAATCTAATTAAAAAGCACTATCCGCGCTACAACATCTTGCTAAAGGATAATTCCCACTATCCCTACATTGCTCTACGCAAAAATACGGATCCGATTTTAAAAATTGCCCGTAACACAAAGGATAAGAATTTTATTTACTTCGGTCCTTACCCTAATGCTAGTAGTGCCTATCAAGTCATTGATTTGCTCAATAAAATTTTCCCGCTAAGAAAATGCAAAGTGATGCCTTCAGTTCCCTGCTTATACTATCACTTAGGACAATGTCTTGCCCCCTGCATTAATAAAATCAGCGATGAAGATTACCTAAAATTAGTAAATAAAATTGAGCGATTTTTAAAGGGATATGACGATGATATAAAAAAAGAGATAACTAAAAAGATGCTGGATGCAAGTGCTAATTTAAATTACGAAATGGCAAAAGACTATAAAGAGATGCTGGATGCTATTGAACACGTTACCGCCAAGCAGATTGTGGAAAGTAAGGATAAGGTGGCTCGCGATGCGTTTGCTTTTGCTAGTCGCGATGGTTACTTAGGTATGGCGGTTATGGTTTTTCGGCGCGGGCTACTCTTAGGAAAAGAGTTTTATGCGCTAGAGCAGTTTGATGATCCTTTAGAGCAAATGGTGGATCTTATAGCCCAATACTATGATCACCATGACTTGCCAAAAGAGATAGTGCTTCGTGATCGTGAGGTTGCTAACTCTCTTCGTGATTTAATGGAAGTAAATATTCTCGTACCCCAAAGGGGAGAGAAAATGCAGATAATTGAAATGGTTCAATTAAATGCTAGCCATGGTTTGGATGAGCATTTTTTAACTGCACGTTTAAATGATGACAATCGTTTTCTACTTGAACAACTGGGCCAATTGCTGTCTATTAAAACACCTTACCGAATTGAACTTTTTGATAATGCCCATTTGCAAGGCAGTTCTCCAGTCGGCGCAATGGTTTGTTACATAAATGGTGAGCCAGTGAAGAAGATGTACCGTAAATTTCATTTGGAAGAACAGCATGGAGGCGATGATGCAGCTAGTATGGAAGAAGTGGTTTTTAGGCGTTATCGGCGCCTAGTTGATGAAAAACTTCCGCTTCCAGATTTAATTATTGTCGATGGAGGAATTATTCAAATTAACGCCGCCAAAAAAGCTTTGATGCGCATTGAGGCAAATATAAACATCGCTGGTTTATATAAGAATGAGCATCATCAGACCAGAGGTTTAATGGATCAAAATGGCGAAGTTCATCCAATTGATATTCGCTCCCCGCTCTTTTTCTTATTGATGAGAATGCAAGATGAAGTTCATCGTTACGCAATCACTTTTCATCGCTCTACACGAAGCAAATCGCTATTTGTCTCCATTTTTGATGGAATTGATGGTCTAGGAAAGCATCGCCAAGAGACCCTAAGGAAAAACTATCCAAGTTTGGATGATTTACGGAATGCTTCAATTACGGAGTTAACTCAGCTTTTACCAGAGAAAGTGGCAAGCGCGCTTTTTAAAAAAATTCATGATAAGAACTGATTTATAGGTTGTAAAAAGTCTAATTTAACATTATTATTATATGGCGTTGTCCCCGTAGCTCAGCTGGATAGAGCAACAGCCTTCTAAGCTGTGGGTCAGGCGTTCGAGTCGCCTCGGGGACACCATTTGTAAAATGAACTAGGCTTCCATTAATTTTCGTTCCTGCTCTAAAGAATCCTCATGTATATCATCGTGTCTTTGCAGATAACATTGTTTTGTATGATGGGTCAACTTGAGATGTAATGAATAGAAGCTCTTTTAAAATAATCGAAAGTATTAATGATGAATCAATAAATATACATCCTCAAATAGTTTCACCGTTAAGTTTGGCAATACTTCCCAAACAATTGCGATATCAAATGAATATATTACAAATATTCCTGTCAATGATTTAAAGACCATTTCCATTATAAATTCTATGACAAGCACCAGCAATGACGAGGTAATGCCTATAACAACTTAATTTGACAAAATGACTAAATTTGTCTTGTCAAATGGTGGGATATTAAATAAATATGCCGTCATTCTACAATCTTCTGGAAAGCTTAAATATTATTACATCTACTTAGGGATTGAATTGACATATAGCGAAATAAGCGAGGTCTCTAAACTGGAGGGGGATAGTTTATGAAAAGAACGCGTTTAGTTGGAATCATTTTTATAGTAACTTCGATTTGTTTAGGCGTGCTTTCACTATTGTTTTTAATCGATGTCATTGATATAAAAAGCTCGGATAATATCGGTACAAATGGAATAGTGGGATTACTCATTTTATTGCCACTGATTCCATTTAATATGATTGTAGGCACAGCATATTGTCGGAACAGGAAATATCGAATAAACACTTGGGGAATAATTGGTCTTTGTGTATGTGTATTGCAATTCATAGGGTTTTCGTTTGGGATTTTATCTCTTGGAACAGACTTATTTACTATATCAACTAGTTTTCTTCCTGGAATAATGGCGGGTATAGTCATTTTTGGAAACATTTACGGTCTCATATTTGCCATACTTTTAGTGGCTAAACCAATAGTAAGAATCGAACCGATCAAAACGTCAAACCAGTCACAAAATTAATATTCGTATTACCTATCGTTTTCGTCCCATATAGGTTATTCCTTTTAGACAACACATTTTTTTGCGAACTTCTAGGGGTTTAGTATACACTGCTGTCTCACTATTTATGGTGACATTACTAATTCTGATGGATATCAGAATGAGATTTATAATCTATGGTTCGTTGATATAATCGAAATCTATTGTGGGACAAATCATGCCTATGACGAAAACCCGAATTATAAGTATTATACAAAGGCACCAATTCCAGTGTTTTGATTGTCTTATTATACGAAAAAGGAAAAAGTATACATTTTTAATTCTAAAACGATAAATTTATAATAAACTTATAAAAAAAGTTTAAACTAACTATAAATCTTTTGGCTGTTTAAAATTTCTCTACAGATTCGAGTACAATACAAAAAGTTATGGCTTAAATAATATGTGTTCGGCGTCTTAGAATTATTGACATTTTATGTGCGAATAGTTAGCATATAAAAAAAGGGGGCTATATGAAAAACTTTTTTTGTTTTTATTCTTGCTACACTCGTTGTTACGAACTCTAGTTATGCATTTCGGCAAGATATGGTGAAAGATCAAGGCTTTGTTTCACCAAATTATGCTAATGAACTTGAAAATGTACGGAATCTCGGTGGTTCACTTTTTGCTGCTGAATGCGATGCATATGGTTTTTCAATTTCATCAGACTGGTAGCCATACCGATCGCAATCATTTGTTAAATCTTCCTAACTAAAACTTGATGGCGGTAAAAGCCAGTATCAACTGATATGCAACAAGTTTTATTGAAAAATATTAATTATTTTGGAGTATACGCCATTGCATATAGAGTCGTTATGTCACCAATTAGTCATTCACGAAATTGGGGGTTTTTGGGTATAGGCAGCCGTAGTGATGATTGGTATGTTAGAGGTGTTAATACCAATGTTCAAGTTTCAAATGGATATTCAATCGGCACATGGGCACCAAAGAATACAGCATCATCGACTTCAGGTACTATTGGTGTTGGTTATGGGACTCAAGGCTTTACAATTTCGGCTTCTGTCGATTTTACGATAAGTCAGCTTGAACTATCAAGCAAAACAAATGTGGCTCTGGGATACTATGAGACCGATTATTCCGTTTCAGGTAAAAACAATTATTCTCGTTACTCATCTGATTACTATGGATTTTTTACATTTATTGGACCTGCTTCTTTACCAATGCCGAGCATTTCTATTAATCACGAAGTCAAATATTTTGGCAATGAGTATTTCGGTTTGAAAACTCACTCCTATGAAATAGAACTATAGTTTTTGATTACGTGGCGATAGTATTAGTTTTACATTTTTGCTTAAACTTTTTTAGGAGATTAAATCTATGCGAAAAATTAAAATATGTGTCCTTTCTATCATACTATCTTTGTTTGTCACCTCTTGTAGTCCATCTCGACTCTCTGAATCAATAAGTTTCATAAATGGCACGAATTCCTTTTTTTACACTTTTAAAGATAGAAGTAAGGAATTATCAAAACTAAAGAACTATGATGCATTTAATTCGGCTGATGACATCAATAATGATTATGCGTGTGTCGGTGTATATTTTGATGTAAAAACGCAAAAGGAATACATTACTGTCGATTTATTAAATGATGTATATGATAAAGTGTTAAAAACCAATGTTTTTGGCTACATATTCTTTTCCTATTTTGATACTGATTTATCGGTTATTGCTGGGAGTCAATTTGAAAATATACTGCCCAATTATAAATCAATTAATTCCAATACTGTCGCTTTCTATAATAATGGCAATAATCATATAGCAGCTGAACAAAGATACTCTTATTCGAATGTAACTGGATCGGATGAGTCAATTTCAATTTTAGCTGAAAACTTTATAACCTACAGCACATTGGTAAAAACATATTTGGGCGCACAATAATGATTGAAATTTCTCATTTGACCAAATCATTTCAAAATGGCAATCTTGTTTTTAATGCTCTTTCAAATGTATCGATATCGATTCCCGATAAAAGGCTCATCTTTCTATCCGGAGAAAGCGGTAGTGGTAAGACTACTTTGCTAAGTATTATCGGTTTACTCCAAAAACCGACTTCCGGGCAAGTAATGATTTCTAATGAAATAATTGATTACGATAATGATAATTATACCCGGAAACGGTTAAAGGATACGATATCGCTCGTTTTTCAAGAATTTAATTTACTGGATGATTTCAGTGTCATTGATAATTTGAAGATAGTATGTGATGACGATGCTTTAGTAATGAAAATTATAAAGAAAATACGACTAGAAAATAAAATAAATACGCCGACAAAGTTTTTATCGGGAGGCGAAAAACAGCGATTAGCCATCGGTAGAGCTTTAGCAAAAGGCGGAGATATAATTCTTCTCGATGAGCCTACAGGTAGTTTAGATGCGGAAAATTCAACCATTATATTTACGCTTTTAAAGGAAATTTCAATTTCAAAAACCGTTATCGTTGCTAGCCATGATTTATCAAGCGCTTATTTTTATGGCGATCAAATAATTTTTCTTAAGTCGGGTAGAATCGATCACGCAGTGGATCTCTCCGTTAAAGACTATGAGATTGATTTTCCTCAAAAGGGATTTTCTGCTTTTGATTTGATTTTAGACATTATTCGTTATAAACAGCAAAATGATAACTTTGTTATCGCCTGTACGTGTGATAATCAGAAAAAGAGTTTTATAGCTTCAAAAGAAAATTACTTGAGCGTCTTGTATGACATATATCAAGTATATCGGAATTCAAAGATAAAAATTCAAATTTTAACCGGTAAAAATAATGATACTTTTACTTTAAACAATGGGAATAAGGCAACTATGTTTAAAAACCGACATATTTTTATGTACTCATTATTTTTGCTAAAAAATAAAATCGGTCGTAACATCATTTCCATCATATTACTGATAATTAATATTATCCTGGTTTTTACAACAAGCAGTGTTATCGCATTTGATCAATCGCAAGCAATATTTAATGCGCTAAATAACAATGATGTAAATTTTTCCCGCGTTTATCGATTAGAAACTAATGCGCCGACCAACGAGATTAAAACTTCGTTTACAGGCGAAAAAATATATAACAGTCTACTTAATGCCGATATTGAACCACTGAGTTATATATTCTCCAACTCCGACATTCATAATTTAAATTTAATCGTGGCTATCATTGATCAACCGGTTGCGTTTTATGGAAAAGAAGTAGCTGTTCCTTCCGAAAACAGCATATCAGTCACTTCATTTGTTCACTACTTTATGGACAGTGAAATTGTAAATATATCCTTTAATAGCGATGGCTTTTATGGTGATGCCGTTTTAGCATTGGGCGATATTATTGATATTGATTACCCAGTAGCCGATGTTGAGGCTCTTCAAAATAACTCGAACTTTGAAAATGAAAATGAAGATTTATTTTATACAAAATATGGTGTCGCTTTTATCTCACAAGCCACACTCGATAATCTAAAGCGTACGGCAACAAACAATCTTCCTGCTAGCAATTTTTTTATCAGTGGATTTAATACAAAAGCCTACGCTGAAGCGGCAGTAAAATATGCCAATTACAATAACAACAACTTAATAAAAGGTCATAAACCAACTGCAATTAACGAGGTCGTTGTCTCTAGTAATTTTCTCCTTGATAATCAAAATTATATCGACGATTTAGACAATGTTGTTGGCCAGACTGTGCAATTTAAAGATTTAAATGCCAGTCCTAATTTTGTACTATATCAATCAGTTATAAATTTATACGATATTCAGCCGGAGTTAGTAATAACGGGAATAACGGATGATAACAGTAGCGGAATTTATGTTGATTCAAGCTTTTATAATCAATTAAATGAAAAACGCAACAAGTATTTATCTGGGTATGTTATAGGCGCTAATATAACTAAAACACAGATTCAAAGTATGCTTAAAGAAAAAATGTTTTTTGCTCTTAAAATTGTGGAACCGGTTTTATCAATTAACATAATGGTCAATAGTGATTTCTTTATGGTACTAATTGCGGTTGAAGTAGCCCTATTATTGATTACTATTTTATACCTTATTATATCTTGTGGAACCAATGTAAAAGAAAAGTATAGGGAAATGTCTATATTAAAATCTTTAGGAATATCCAATAGGCGAATCTATAGCATTTTTATTCTGTTGAATACTTATGTAGCCTTGATAGCTAGTCTTCTCGGGCTAATTTTGGCACAAATCGGATTGCACTTCTTTAATTTGGTAATGATGAGCCCAAGTGTCTTTAACATCAACTATGCCTTGTTTTCGGCTAATATCGCCATATATTTTTTTATTGTTTTGCTTATCGTGGGCATCTCTTTGCTTACAACCTTAACGGCTTTCTTCAAAATCAAGAAAATTGATATTGCCGTCGCTCTGCGGATGTTTTAATCGTTTATTTAAAAAATCGCTATAAATTTAGCCATTATTTTTTTTATTTTTAAAAATAAAAATACTTTCTACAAGCGCATTGTAAACGCTAACATAAAAAAAGGCTTTTTAAATATGGTATATATATTAAAAATAAAAACGGGAGAAATTTTATGAAAAGTAAAAAATACTTATTAGTGCTAGTAGCATTAATGGCCAGTGGCTGTTCCGGAACCGGAAATTCAAATAGCGCATCGGTTACGAGCGATCCATCGGTTTCTAACACGGAATCAGTATCTACAACCTCAAGTGAAATTACTAGTACGACAAGCGAAGAACCAAGTTCAGAGCCGCTGCCAGTCGGCATTCTTAATACGCTTTCGGACACGAAAACGATTAATGAATATCAAGTTGAGGCCTTTGGAAAATCGGGTTTGCCATCCATTGGTGATGTCAATATGCTCGTGGTTCCAGTCGAAGTTAACGGCACTCCATTTGAAACTGGTTATGACGAAAAATTGAATTTAGTCTTTAATGGAAGCAGTGAAGAAACAGGATGGGAATCGGTGTCAAGCTTCTACAATAAATCAAGTTATGGCAAACTGAATCTTCATTTTGATATTGCCCCAAAGTACACTACAGTTGGCAATTATAGTTATTACGATAGTATTCTCAATGGCTACGAGGACATGATTGCCGAGGCTTTGGATAGTCTTGATGAGACGATTGATTTTAGCCAATATGATAACAATGACGACGGTTACATTGATAGTATAGCCTTTATCTATTCGGTTCAGTATGCTCATCGCGAGGACAACAATATTTGGTGGGCCTTTGTCTATCATTCTAACTTTTTTACTCCGGCTTATCCGACGATTGATGGCGTAGAATTCGGTCATTATATGTGGGCCAGTTATGCGTTTATGAAAGATTCACTCGGCATTCCTACTACTGTAAATGCCGAGACCTACATTCATGAATTTGGCCATCTATTAGGAATGCCCGATTTATATTCTAGCTCCTACAATGTCGGACCGGTCGGCGGTTGGGATATGATGGATTATAACTGCGCTGATCATGGTCCTTTTAATAAGCTGATGTGGGGATGGAATCGTCCATTAGTGGCTCAAAAAGGTTACCAATATGATGTAACTCTTGATAGTTATTCGCTCGATACCGATGGCGAGAACAGTGTCTTACTTATTCCTCGAGGTTCGGCTAATCTTGATGATGGTGATGCGTTTGATGAATACTTGCTGGTTATGTATTATACTCCTGATGGTCTATATCAAGGCCATCGTTCCAATAACCCAATATATCGCAGTCAGCCCGGAGTGGTGGTCTACAAGATTAATGCTGCCTTATCGTCTAAACCGAATGTTTGGCAATTCTTTATGTACAATAATCAGGGAACGAGCAACTTTATCGTCGAAATTCTCGAGAATGACTTTAATGATAGTATTCCCGGAGACACATCTTACATCAGCTACTCGGACTTCCTTACCGAGGGAACGTTTGATCTATCGGCGTACCGCTGGAATCCGAGCACTAAATCGCCGATTAATGTCAAGATTACATTAGAGAGCAAAGATTCTTCCAGTGCCGATTTACATGTTGAGTATTTATAATAATTAATTGCGAATTATTCGCTCTTATGCGTTAATTCAATCCATAATAATCCGTTTAAGTTGATTGCTTGTTCTTTACCTGACTTCAGTATTGAATAGCAATCAACTTTTAATTCTTTTATAAAAGTATTAATTTTTTTCGACAACTAATCTAAATTGTGGTAGCATATACCGGACTAAAGAAGTGCTATTAAAAGACAAATTTAGCATTTCGCCTTAACTTAAATTAATAAACAAAATGGAGATATTGAAGGATTTATGAACATTTCAGCTACCGGCCGCCGAGCGATGGGAAAAAACAATCGGACTCAAGTATTAGTTTATATATAGGCAACGAATAATCTGTTAGCTGTATTGGTCATAATTTATTAAACAATTAATAATTTTGACGCTTGAAATCGGACTATCGTAAAAATTCTCGATGCACAAAAGAACACTGTTTATTAATATAATTATTACAATTGAAAGGATCTTTATGAAACTTAAAAAAATGGCCTTGCCATTAATTATTATGCTTCTAGTCGGCTGTGCAAACGACCGGACTAGTTCAAATTCGACCACTTCTTTACCAAGTAGTGATTCCACTACGACCAGTATTGAAGAACCCACTTCCGAGAGCAGTTCCTCAAGCAGTGAAGAGCAATCAACCAGCGAATCCTCATCTGATTCCAGCGTGCCTGAACCTACTGGTTACTACGCTTCAATCAGCAATTCATTGGAAGGCAATAATTTACTTGCCGCTTTGCGGAGCTTAAACTCTAGCAAGCGTAAGAGAACTATCGGCTATAAGAACTTTGGCGAATATTACCCGATAACTGATGGTGATCCGACTAATTCCAACAATATAATTTCATTTTATTCGGGCACATCGGTTAAATTTTCAGGTTCTTTTCAGGGATCGGTTAACCGCGAACATGTATGGCCTAATAGCCGCGGAGGAAATTATGTTGAGGCTGACATCCATATGCCTCGTCCAACAATTACGAGTGAAAACGGCTCCCGTGGCAATTCGTTTTATGTCGAAGGTATGAAATCGTCCAGTAACGGCTGGGACCCCGCGATGGAATCGTTCGGAAAAGAAAAATATCGGGGCATATCCGCCAGAATTATCTTCTACTGCGTTGTTGCCAGCAGTAATTTAAGTTTGGTGGATACAAATAATGATAGTACTGGAAATAATACCATGGGCAAGTTAAGCGATTTACTATCATGGAATTTACGTTACGGAATTGATTCTACTGAGAATCAGCGCAACGAGGCTATCGCTTCCGACGCAATCCAAGGAAACCGAAATCCTTTCATTGATCATCCGGAATATGCCTGCAAGATTTGGGGAAACTATAACAGTAATACGCGCAGTGTCTGCGGATTATAATTAGTCGATTTTGTTATAAATTTTTATTTAGCGCCTTTATCAGAACCATCAATGGTTTAAAGGCGCTTTTTTATGCCCAATGGTCTACTGATAATTCTATTAATATTGCTAGATTAAACAGCAATATAATATTTATCGCCTAAACGTCAGTTTTATAACTGGAATTTTATGGACGAAAATCAAGAAGTTGAAAACTATATTGTTAAAAGTAATGTATACTCTTTTATGAAGTCAGCTTAATATACGAGGGAGAAGTTATATGAGTGAAAAAGACAGAATGCTAGAAGGCAAACTATATATAGCCCAAGACGAAGAGATTGCAAATATGAATCTGCAAGCCCGGAAACTTGTCGACATGTTTAACGCCACTCGCTATGATGATTTTGATGGCCGACAAAAAATAATTAAACAATTGTTCGCTAAAACCGGTGAGGCAATCAATATTAATAAACCGTTCTTTTGTGATTATGGTTCCAACATTTATATCGGAGAAAATTTTTATGCCAATTATGACTGTATTCTTCTTGATGTTAATAAAATAATTATTGGGAATAACGTCATGCTTGGTCCACGGGTTAGCCTTTTTACCGCCGGACATCCCATCGATAAGAATGTCCGTAATCAGCAACTGGAATATGGAAAGGAAATTATTATTGGGGATGATGTTTGGATTGGTGGCAATGTGGTTATTAATCCCGGAGTTACCATTGGATCAAATGTTGTTATAGGATCTGGTTCGATCGTTACGCACGATATAACGGATAATGTCGTAGCTGCTGGAAATCCTTGCCGAATAATTCGTAAAATTGACGATCAAGATAAAAGATATTGGGAAAAATTACGGGACGAATATTTTCAGTAGTACCGGTATTTAACGGATATTGTTGTTTTTGCATATCAATACTAAATTCCCGCTAAGATTTAATTAAGCGTTAGCTTGTAATTTTTTTTCTAAAGATTTTAAACCTTATATAACAGTGTAATATGTCTTTTTTCATTTAAAAGCACAATCAAATATTCTGCATAGTCGCTAATAAAAACATTAAAGTTAAGTAAAATATGTATTTTTAATTTGCTATAATAAACACACTAAACAATTATTTGCCGGACGAATTGGAGCATGATTATGAAAAGATTCAAGTATTCACTAGTGTTGTTATTAACCGTTATAACCGGTTGTTCACATAATCAGTCTTATTCTAGTCAATCTTCTTTTGATACTACTGGCACTTCGGACAGTGGTGATTATAGCGAAGAATCTAGTTCATCTAATGAATCATCTTCTCTATCAAGCGAAGATATTAATGACGCATTTAACAATCGAATTTCTACTATGGTTTCAACGGGGATGTTTCCCCGGGAAAATGACGCACTTTTACCGGCATTGACCGCTTATGATGAGAATGCTGTCCTTGGCAGCGCCGCCCATCCTTTATTGAACCAGATAGATTCCTCCTATCTAGAAATAGTCGCATTTGAACAACCATCGCAATATGGAGATGCTTTTTTAATTAAAGCCGATAATGCGGAGATTATAGTCGACTTCGGCAATTACGCCAGTACAAATTATGATGATGGCACAAAATATGGTTCTTATTTAGCTGAACAATATAACCAATATATTACCGATCAAAAGTTAGAGTTGATGATTGTCTCCCACCCCCATTCTGACCATATCGGCGGAGTGGATGGTTTTATCGATTCCAATGTGAACAAAATTGATATGCTCGTGGATTATGGATATCGCGGGTATAACGATTCGAATTATTATAATTCGATTCGAAACAGTATCAATCAGTGGGATGGAGTCTATCATTCCATTTATGATTGCGTAAATAATCTTCACAATGCGCTCGAACGGACTTATGTTACCCCCGAATTATTTATCGATTGGATTGATAGTGGTTTTTATCAATCAAATTCCGAACTAGATTCAAGTAATTTGACTTATCAGGGACAAGCGATCGAAGATTTAAATATCACCAGTGTTCAAGCAATACTGAATTATCGAAATTTTTCCTTTTATCTCAGTGGCGATATGCAAAACTCAACATCTTATGGGGTAATTGATGGCGAAAATATAATGGTGGAAAACAATCAGAATAATTCTTCTTTTCATCAAGTTACGATGTTAAAAGTTGGTCATCATGGCTCAGGAACCGCTACCTATGCGTCCCTGCTCGAGTACTTGCAGCCTGAGCTAGGGGTAATATCCGCCGGCCGGGTGGAAGGGACTAACACCTACGGAAATAAGTTTGGCGCCTGCTCTAACCACCCGCATGTCGCAACCTTAAATCGGTTAAAAGCGGCAAATGTCAAGACCTATTTGAATTCAGCCAGTGGTACCCTTCACTTTGTAACAAATGGCGAAATAAATAGCCCCGTATATTTTATTGGGTCACCTCTTAAATCATCATTATATGGCGGTCAAAACAATCACTCTGAAGTCTTAAATGCCCCTACTGGCAGTAACTATGATATAAGCAACGATCTTTGGTCTTCTTCCTTTTATAGTGCATGTCATATTTAACGGAGAATGAAGGCAATGAATAGAATTAGCGAGCTTATCTCCCGTTATCAAGCTATGACATATAGACAACGGGCCCATTTTTCTTCGACCGCGTCGATGATTGGAAATTTTATTTTTGCTTTTGTCAAAATTATTGTGTCCATTTTTCTTGGTTCCATATTTATCGCCATGAGCGGTTTTGCTACGTTAGCGATTGGGACGGCAAAGATACAGTATTTCCGTTATTTATATAAAGGCAAGTCGCCCAAGTTAATACCGATAACACTGCTGATATTTTGTTTTATCTATATCTCATATATGATTGTGCAGATTATTTTTATTCATCAATCGGTCGATATTGGAACGATACCGGCCATCGCAGTCGCTGCAGTGTCTTTTTTCGAAATTGGTCTAGCGATATCGGGCCTCATTCGAGCGACGAAAAAAACTAATCGCTCTTTATTTGCATTAAAGGTTATTAATCTTTGTTCGGCTTTAACGGCGATTGTTTTAACTCAGTCCGTGCTTTTGGCATTAAATACCGGCTCATTCAGCCATTATATTTATGATGCCGGCTTCGGCATCGGTATCGGTGCCGTCTGTGCTTTGATGGCAATCATGCTTTTAATTAAAGACCAAAATAATAATTGAACTTTCCTTATAGCAGACACGAAATATTGTATACTATGATCATGGAGATACTATGAGTAAATATGAACCCCTATGGCAGGCACTTCAAAAAGATGGAAGCGACACGATAACCTTGTCTTTTTTAGAGGCGGAAACCATCTTGGCATTTCCCCTTGATCACTCTTTTTTGAACTATAAGAAAGAGGCGGAAAAATATGGCTATAGGGTGAAGAAAATATCATTAAATGGGCGATGGATTATTTTTGCTCATATAAATTAAACGAGGGAAAATAATGGAAATAGGCGAAAAAATTACATTTGGAAAATATCTATGGCGCATCTTAGATATTAAACCCGGGAAATTGCTGATAATAACCGATGAGATTATCGAACAGCGTAATTATCATGCCCAAAAAACAGATATTGATTGGGAACATTCATCAATCAGAAACTATCTTAACAACGATTTTCTTTCTCAGTTCTCATCTGTTGAGCAAAGTAAAATAATTTCGGTTGTCAACAAAAATAGAGCCAACAATTGGTATCACACCCATGCCGGAAATGATACCCTCGATCATATTTTTCTGCTTTCACTCGAGGAGGTTACTAAGTATTACTTTGGTGATAGCAGCGTCTTACTTGATAACCCGAAGCCAAAACAACGATATTGGTTTGAGCGCAAAGACGTTAACAACCATCTGCGAAGAGCCACCTATCTAAATTATATTTGGTGGTGGTGGACGCGAACCCCCGGGAAAAATCAACGGGTGAGCGTTTATATTCATGGCGACGGGAATATTGGAATCCAAGGTAATGGAATATGCAATCCTTCATTTAACACGCTTCACCCCATTACTAAAAGCAATAAAGGCGGTTTACGTCCCGCTCTCTGGCTTAAGATATGATT
This sequence comes from Bacilli bacterium, assembly GCA_035326105.1. Classification (NCBI taxonomy): domain Bacteria; kingdom Bacillati; phylum Bacillota; class Bacilli; species Bacilli bacterium. The sequence continues at coordinate 137,840 of DAOKYO010000002.1, read as the reverse complement.
AGGATATATATTTAGACGAATACGAAAGTACATATATTGGCAGTGCTCGTTAAAGAAGCAATAAATATTTTCAGGAGATGATTCAATGAAAAAATACCAAGACATTAATTCTGAAGTTATCGATAAATGGGTCATGGACGGCTGGGAATGGGGCCAACCGATTTCGCATGAAGAGTATTTGCTTGCTCAAAAAGGAGTTTGGCAAATGGTGCTTACGCCCAATGTACCAGTTCCCAAAAGCTGGTTTCCCAAATTAAAGGAAGCAAAAGTATTAGGACTGGCCTCTGGTGGTGGCCAGCAGATGCCGATTTTTGCGGCTTTAGGCGCCGAATGTACGATTTTGGATTACTCTTCTAAGCAACTGGAAAGCGAGGCGCTGGTCGCTCAACGCGAAGGATACAAGATTAATATTGTTAAAGCAGATATGACGAAGAGGTTGCCCTTTCCAGATAATAGTTTCGATTTTATTTTTCATCCCGTCTCGAATGTCTACATTGAAGAAGTTGAGCCCGTATTCCATGAGTGCTATCGGATTTTAAAGACGGGTGGAACGATGATTGCCGGGTTAGATAACGGTATAAATTTTGCTTTTGATGAGGATGAGGCCATACTTCGTTTCTCTCTCCCCTTCAACCCCCTCAAAAGTAAGGAGCAGTACGAATATATGATGAGTCACGATTACGGACTGCAATTTTCCCATACCTTAAGCGAGCAAATTGGCGGTCAATTAAAAGCGGGCTTTCGCTTGCTTGATATTTATGAAGACACTAATTCAGACGGCTATCTTAAGGAGAAGAATGTCCCTTCTTTCATCGCAACGCGGGTAATAAAGGACTAGTTAGGAGCACCTATGAGCACATATTTTTCATATTTAAAAACCGAAGATATCACGTTGATAATTGCCGCTGACGAAAATGCTCTAATCAGTATTAGTCGCGCTGATAATTTAACGACGGAGCAGCCCAATGCCATCACTTTGCAAGCCCAAAAAGAACTCAAAGAATTTTTTTCTGGAAAACGAAAATCTTTTTCGATTGCTATCAGTCCAAGCGGGAGTGATTTTGACCAGAAAGTCTGGAGCGCGATTAAGGATATCCCCTACGGTGAGACCCGCAGTTACGCCCAAATAGCGAGAGCAGTTGGAAATTCAAAAGCCAGCCGAGCGGTGGGCAACAGTTGCCACGCTAATCCTCTTCCGTTTATCATTCCTTGTCATCGGGTAATTAAAACCTCCGGCCGGCTTGGAAATTATGGCTTTGGAAGTCGACTGAAAGAGCGATTGCTGATTTTAGAGCACATTAACAAGGCGGCCATATAAGCATGAATTCTTATTTTAAATTAATCCGGTCCGGGCAATTTGAAGAGGTTCTGCGGCAGTCGTTAGATAAAGAGGACGCCGATAGCATATATGCTCGTTGCCAAGCGCTTGAAGGATTGAATCGACAAGATGAAGCTTTAAATTATTTAATAAAGTATCATGATTATCTTTATGATTGTGGCCCAATCAAATTTATGCGCACTCATATTGATCTTTTATTAGACTTGCGGCAGATTAAAGATGCTTATATGTGGGCAAGCAAATATCAGAGTATGCCTTATTACTCAATGGAAGTGGAAGAATTTGTACGTGATTTGCCGAATTATATCGAACAACGCGAAAAGCAAAATCGCCCGCAGCTTGATGATGAAAACCTTACTGAGAATCTTCAAATTGATCAAACATCGGAAAAACAACTTTTTGCCCTTAACTATATCAGTAAAATGAATAGTAACGAACACAATAACGAAATAATTAGTTTATGTGCGCTGGGAAAAGATTATAACGTGCGCCTATATGCTTTTTTAATATTAATGAGTAAGAAACATAATCAAAATTTGGCCTTTACCACTAAAAAAAGTAAAACCGTTCTATTAAATCCAAGTTTAGTTACTCCGCCATTTGCAAGTTTAGCCAGTCAACAGTTAAAAAGAGCGATGGAAACTTTTAATCACGACACTTCAATTAATCAAATTGCACTAAAAATTTATGAGCAGGTAACATTAAATCTCTTTCCAACTACTTTGGATGCATATAGTATGAATAACCTTTTAGTGGCGTTATCTTATTTAGCATCGAAAGCGTTAGGAAATATGATTTTGGATATTGCTACATTTGAAAACCATATTCAAGTAGACAATGATAAGGTAAAAGAAATTATTCATCTTATTGAGGAAAATCAGTAAAAAAACGTCTTTTTATTGCTTGATATCTTCCTAAAGGTTATAATTTCTTTCGTGTGTAGACAAGTTTTATTGTCGCAGGAGGAAAAATGAAATCATCAGTCAAGAAATTAGAGAATTCGCATGTCGAAATCATCGTTGATTTTGAGTCAAGCGAATGGAAGGAAGCACAAGAGAAAGCTTTCAAGAAATTAGCCGGCGAATTAGAAATTAAGGGCTTCCGCAAGGGAAAAGCTCCTGAAAAACTCGCAAGAGAAAAAATTAACCCAAACAATATCTTAACCGAGGCCCTCGATAGTCTCGTTCAACCAACTTTTAGTCAAGTATTGAGTGAACACAATCTTGTTCCAATGGCCCGTCCAAGTTACGATGTTCCAAAGTTTTCGGATAACGATTTACAGGTTAAATTCACCATCGTCGTCGCTCCGGAAGTGGAGATCGGCGCCTATAAAGATTTAGCCGTCGGACATAAGGAAATTAAAGTTTCGGAAGAAGATATCGATTTGCGTCTCGTCTCACTTAGAGAAGAGAATGCCGAGTTGGTTCTCAAAGAAGACGCGGCCGCTTTTGGCGATACCGTTGTTCTTGATTTCGATGGATATGTTGATGGTAAGCAATTTGATGGTGGAAAAGCCGAGAATTATAGTTTGGAACTAGGTTCTGGCTCTTTTATCCCTGGATTTGAGGATCAGGTTGTCGGTCATAAAGCGGGAGATGAATTTGAAGTAAAGGTTACTTTCCCTGAAAAATACGTTGAGCATTTGGCAGGAAAAGACGCAACCTTTAAAGTTAAACTTCATGAAGTTAAGACCAAGAAAGTTCCGGAACTTAGCGATGAATTTGTGGCTGACCTATCGCGTGAAGGGGTCAACAATGTTAGTGAACTCCGCGCGGATGTAAAAAAAGAATTAACTCTAAAAAAAGAGAATGATGAGAAAAACCGTTATTTGGAAGAGCTTTTAAAGAAACTTCGCGAAACATCAAAAGTGGAACTTGCCGATGAAATTGTGGCTGATGAAGCGCACAATATGCAGAAGAATTTAGAGGATCAAATCAGCCAAAATGGTCTTGACCTTGCTTCTTACTGCAAAATGACCAATACCACGGAGGAAGCCCTTCATCAAAAATTCCACGAGGAAGCGCGGCGGAATATCACAAATTATCTTATTATCGAAAAAGTTGGCGAAGCGGAAAACATCGGGGTTACCGAAGAAGCTTTGAATGCCGAAATAAAGAAGTTGGCTGAGCAATATAAGATGGAAGACGCTAAGGTTCGTGAGATTCTTGGTGACTCGCTTGATCGGTTTAAAGCGGACATCAAACAGAGAAATATCTTCGATTATTTACTCTCTGTTAATAAGTAATTGCTTAAGAGGAACCGGCGACGGTTCCTCTTTTCATATCGCTATCATTTTTATTTCTTTTCAATTAGAATAATTACGTAGAGGAGGTAAGTTATATGGAACAAGAAGTCCTTCAATTACCAATTATATTCACGCGGGGTCAAGTTATTATCCCGATTGATGAAGTTACGACCATAGATGCCGGCCGTAGTTATACTTTAGCGGCGATTAATGTCGCTAATGCACGCGATGACAAGTATTTAGTCGTAACCGCCCAAAAAATATATACCAGTTCAAATCCAAATTTTGACGAAGTATATCATATTGCCACTTTGGTTAAGATTACCGGAATTCAAAAACGGTCGTCTTATACGACTATCGAGGTTCGCCCTGTCGCCCGGGTCGCGATTAACGATGGTCATTTTTCACAAGAAAACGGTTGGTTTGCGGATACGCAAATTCTGAGCGATGTTGTCGGCGACGAAAAGAAAGAATCGGATTTGGTTAAAGAACTTTACGGCCTTATCGCTGATAAAAACAGTTTGGCTCCGGCCAATAATTCCGACATTCAAGATCGGTTGGACTCCAATCTTTCGTCGGGCGAAAAAGCCGATATCGTTGCCACTTACTTGATTAACAGTACCGAGCAAAGGCAAAAAGTTCTCGAATTGGTCGATGTCAACGAACGCTTAAGCTATGTTATTGACGTTATCAGCGGCGAGCAAAATGAGAATTCGGTGCGCTCAATTGCTTCAACTATCTCGAAGAAAGTTCAGGAGGAAAGCCAAAATCGTCAGACTGAAACCGATGAAGACGATGAGGAAGACTTGGATACCAACGAGGAAATCCTTAATCGCTTAAATGCGAATCCCTATCCTGATTATGTTAAGAAGCGGGTTAAAAAAGAGTTAAGACGGCTTTCGGGCAACGATAATGATCGTTCACGGGCGCTTGATTATATCGATTGGCTTTTAAAAATTCCTTATTGGCAAGTCACTCAGGACAATAATGATATCGCTAATGTTCAAAAGGTTCTAGACGAGGACCATTATGGTTTGAAAGATGCTAAGAAGCGGATTGTAGAATACATTGCCGTTAAAAAAATGACCGATAATCTCCACACTCCGATTATCTGTTTTTATGGTGAACCCGGAACAGGAAAAACGAGTTTGGCCAAATCGATCGCCCGCGCCCTTGGTCGCAAAATGGTTAAATGCTCACTCGGCGGAGTTGATGATGAAGCAAAAATTCGCGGCTTTCTAAGAACATACGTCGGAGCTCAGCCCGGTATTATCGTTCAATCGATGAAAAAAGCCGGTACCGTTAATCCTGTGTTTGTTCTAGATGAGGTAGATAAGATGACTTCATCCACCCATGGCGATCCCGCCAGCGCGTTGCTGGAAGTCTTGGATCCCGAACAAAACAAGGAATTTAACGACCACTATTTGGAAGAAAATTATGATTTAAGCCAGGTAATGTTTATTGCCACGGCTAACTATATTGAACAGATTCCACCGGCGCTTCGCGATCGGATGGAGATGATTTATCTACCGCCTTACACCGAAGACGAGAAGATTCATATTGCTCTTGAACATTTGCTGCCAAAGGAAATTAAGACCCATGGTTTGGAAAAATACAATATTACTATGAGTCGCGAAGCGGTCATTGAGATCATCGAGCATTATACGATGGAAGCCGGCGTTCGCTCGCTCGATAAAACCATCGCCTCCATTTTGCGAAAACTATCCGTTGAGCTACTTACCAACAAGAATCCGGTTGTGGATATCAATGCGGAAGAAACAAAACGCTACTTAGGTAAGGAGCTGATTCTTTCCAATAAAAAACAAAAGGAAAATAAAGTGGGAGTCGTCACCGGTTTGGCTGTTGTCGGTGGGGTCGGCGGAGATATTTTGCCGATTGAAGTGTCGACGGAAGTCCCCGGTCGGGGAAACGTCAATGTCACCGGCAACCTTAAAGATATGATGAAGGAAAGCGGAACGATTGCGATGGCGCATGTTCGCAGTTTTGCCCGCCATTACGGAATCGATCCTAAGCTGTTTGATTTAATCAATATTCATATTCATTTTCCCGACGCCGCGCCAAAGGATGGAAATTCGGCTGGTGTTGCAATGGCAGTTGGTATTATTTCGGCATTAACTGGCCGTAAAGTTGATGCTAACGTTTGTATGACCGGTGAAGTTTCGCTTATGGGAAATGCTCTACCAATAGGTGGAGTTAGAGAAAAACTAACCGGTGCCTTAAGAGCTGGAATGAAAATGGCTCTTATTCCTAGAGATAATGAACGTGACCTCGAAGATGTACCGGAAGAAGTTAAAAAGGGCTTGGACATTAAGATTATTGATACAGTTGGTGAAGCGGTTGAGTTTGCTCTTACCAACGATATAATTGACAATTTAGATTTGAAAAATATCGTTAAGGAGTCACCAAAGAAAGATGCTCAACTTTCGTAACACCATCTTTATTAAAAGTGCGACTGAAAAAAATGGACGTCCGGAAAAAAACCTTTCGGAAGTCCTTTTTGTTGGTCGATCCAATGTGGGCAAATCATCTTTATTAAATGCTTTAACCGACAACTCCCATCTTGCATTTACATCCTCTAAACCCGGACATACGCGCCTTTTAAATTATTATTCAGTTGACCAAAAACTATATTTTGTCGATGCTCCTGGATATGGCTTTGCCAAAGGTTCAAAAGAGGGCTGGATTGATTTTGGAAAGATGATGGAAGATTACTTTGTTAACAATTCTTCGCTTAGAGTGGTTCTTTTTTTACTTGATGGTCGTCGCCAACCCACGGTTGAGGATATCGATTTATATCGATTTTTTAAAGCGACAAATGTACCATTTATTCTTATTGCCACCAAAAGTGATAAACTGAATCAAAGTGCTAAGGCCAAACTCACACGCCAATGGCAAAATTGTTTTGAAGATGATAAATTATCAATCTTACCCGTCTCAATTCAAAATCGACAATCGATATCCTCTTTGGCGGCGACTATCGAAAGGTGGGTCAAATAGATGAATTGGAAAAAGATAAACACTAATGTTGTAGTTTTAACAGGTCTTACTATTGTATTTTCAATCGGTTTATTTAATTGGTTTTTAAACAAAAATTTTGATCCGATTTTTTATAAGGGATTTCGCCTTCTTACCGGACTAGGCATTGCATCGATATTTGGAACGGTTTTCGCTGTTTTTATTAGTAAACGCCACCAGCAATTATCCAAAATTTGGGGCTTATATTTAGCTTTCATACTGCTGATAATAATTATCTTTTCTCCCCTGTATTTTATTTGAGCCAGAATGATGGCTCTTTTTTTTATAATTTTATTGGCACTCGATATTGACAAGTGCTAAAAGACGTATAAAATAATACATGCTAGCACTCACAATAACAAAGTGCTAATAAGGAGGAATTTTATGTTAAAACCATTAAGTTCTTATGTTGCTTTGACTTTGCTGAAAGATGAGCCTAAAACCCAAAGTGGCATTATTCTTGCCTCAGAGGCAAAGGAAAAACCCGCCCTCGGATTGGTAAAGGCCATTGGTGATGAAGTCAAGTTTGTGCAGACCGGCAATCGCGTAGTTTATGAATCTTATGCTGGGACTAAGGTAAAAGTTGATGAGACGGAATATCTTTTAATCAAAGAAGAAAATATTCTAGCAATTATTGAATAGAGGTGAATAATTATGGCAAAAGAAATTAGAAATAATGTTGTAATGAAAGAATCGCTTTTAGCCGGGGTTGATAAACTTGCAGATACGGTTAAAATTACACTCGGTCCTAAGGGACGCAATGTCATTTTAGAAAAAACATATGGCACGCCGATGATTGTTAATGACGGCGTCACAATCGCTAAGGAAATTGAACTGGCTGACCCATTTGAAAATATGGGGGCAAAGTTAGTATATGAGGTAGCAAGTAATACTAATGAAGTGGCCGGCGATGGAACGACTACCGCGACTGTTTTGGCCCAATCGATGATTCATCGCGGTTTTAGAGCCATTGAAAGTGGTGCCAATCCTGTCTTTGTTCGCGAAGGAATATCCCGGGCGGGAAAAGAAGTGGCTTCAGCATTACTTTCTCACTCCCATCCAGTCACGACTAAAGACGATATCGAAAATGTTGCAGCAATTTCATCTAGCGATCGCGAAATAGGAAAAATTATCGCTGAAGCAATGGAAAAGGTCGGTCAAGATGGAGTTATTAGTGTAGACGAATCAAAAGGTTTTGACACTATGCTAGAGGTTGTTGAGGGTCTACAATATAATAAAGGTTACCTATCTCCTTACTTTGTTACCAATCGCGACAATATGACTACGGAATTAGATAATCCATATATTTTAGTTACCGATCAGAAGGTTTCAACAATTCAAGACATTCTTCCTATTCTTGAAGGAATAGTTAAAGAAAATCGGCCTTTACTCGTAATTTGTGATGATATGGAAAATGAGGTTACCAACACCATTTTGGTTAACAAATTACAAGGAACGTTTAATGTTGTGGTTACAAAAGCTCCAGGCTTTGGTGACAATCAAAAAGAAACGCTTAAGGATATCGCTATTTTGACTGGGGCAAAGTTCATCACTAAAGATTTGGGAATGAAACTTTCGGAAGCAACAGTAAGTGATCTTGGCGGAGTCGGTAAGGCGGTTATAAAAAAGGACACTACCACTCTAGTCAATGGCCATGGCGCTAAAAATAGTATCCAAGAGCGTGTGACTGAGATTAAAGCCCAAATTAATAGTTCGACTAGTGAATATGATCGCAAGAACCTTGAGAATCGCCTGGCAAAACTAGCGGGGGGTGTTGCTCTTATCCGTGTCGGGGCGCTGAATGAAAGCGAACTTAAGGAAAAGAAATTGCGCATCGAGGATGCTCTTAATGCAACTAAAGCCGCGGTTAGCGAAGGAATTGTTCCGGGTGGAGGCATGGTGCTTTTGCAAATTCAAGGTGAGTTAAAAGCGAAGCTATACGATGAAAACCCCGATATCCAGCGAGGAATTCAAGCTGTTTTAGATTCTCTATCAGCTCCTGCCTACCAAATCGCTGAAAATGCCGGCTATAATGGCGATGATATTCTTGCAAAAAGTCGCCAGCAAAAAGAAGGATATGGCTTTAATGCGACTACCGGGAATTGGGTCAATCTTCTTAAAGATGGCATCATTGATCCGACAAAAGTTACTAGAAGTGCCATTCTAAACGCTTCTTCAATTGCTGCTTTATTTGTTACTACCGGTGCGGCCGTAGCACAGATTAAAGACAAGGATTCTCATTCTGCTGGACCAAATCCGGATATGTACTAGGCGGTATAAGGGCTGAAACCAATAATTTCAGCCTTTTTTTATTGCGAAAATCACGCTTATGTTGTAGCATAATGTTGACAGTGATTCCGAGGAGTAAATGAGTATCATTCTAGCGAAGATGGGTTAGTGGAAGCCATCAAATGTATCTTATTTATAGGTCGCGGATGAGTCTCTAGGGAACTAGCGCTGCTCGCGTTATCGAGAAAATGAGTGCGGAAATTATCTAATATTTCCGAATTAAGGTGGTACCACGGTTATCTAGCGTCCTTTCGGAGGACGTTTTTTTATTTTAAGGAGGCTTTATGGAAACACGTTATAATCCCCAGTTAGTGGAGAAAGACAAATATCAGTTTTGGTTAAATAACAATTATTTTGTCGCTGGACAGGATAAGTCAAAGCCCGCCTTTTCCATGGTCATACCTCCCCCCAATGTGACGGGAATTCTTCATCTTGGACATGCCTGGGATAACACTATTCAAGATATTATTGCGCGCTATAAGCGCGCTCAAGGATATGATGTTTTGTGGGTGCCTGGCATGGATCATGCCGGAATTGCTACGCAAGCCAAGGTGGATGCCAGACTTCAAAGCGAAGGAACCAATCGTTTTGCGATTGGACGGGAAAAGTTTCTTGAAGCCGCCTGGAAATGGAAGGCGGAATATGCCGATACTATTCGTCAACAATGGGCAAAAATGGGCTTGGCTTTAGATTATTCGCGAGAACGCTTTACTCTTGACGACGGGCTAAATCGGGCGGTGAGAAAAGTTTTTGTTACCTTATATAATGAAGGCCTTATCTATCGGGGCGAAAAAATTATAAATTGGGACCCGAAGTTTAAAACCGCCTTATCCAATATTGAAGTTATATACCGAGATGATCCAGGAAAGTTTTACTATTTCAAATATAATTTAGTCGCTAGTTCGGATTTTCTTGTGGTGGCGACAACTCGTCCTGAAACAATGTTTGGCGACGTATGTCTAGTGGTGAATCCAAAAGACAAACGTTTCAGCAAATATATTAATCAAAAGGCAATTAATCCTGCAAATGGGGCAATATTGCCGATTATTGCGGACGAATATGTAGATATAAGTTTTGGTACTGGAGTAATGAAATGTACGCCTGCGCATGATCCAAACGATTTTATTATCGGTGAAAAATATCATTTTCCGCATCCAATAGTTATGCATCCTGATGGAACGATGAATGAATTAGCCGGACCTTATAATGGAATGGATCGGTTTGTCTGCCGGGAGCAATTAGTTGCAAAAATTCAAAGTGATGGCAATTTAGTAAAAATAGAAGACATCATTCATCCCGTAGGTCACTCAGAAAGGTCAGATGCGGTTATTGAACCTTATCTTAGCAAACAATGGTTTGTAAAAATGCGTCCTTTAGCGGAGGCTTCACTGGCCAATCAAAAGACCGAGCAAGCAGTTAAGTTTATTCCTGACCGCTTTGCTAGAACTTTTGCCCAATGGATGGAGAATGCTGAGGATTGGTGCATTTCGCGGCAATTATGGTGGGGACATCAAATCCCAGCTTATTATAATAAAGTAACTGGCGAAGTTTTAGTGAGTGAAGAAGAACCAAAGAATATTGATGAATATATTCAAGATGAAGATGTGCTGGATACGTGGTTTAGTAGTGCCCTTTGGCCATTTTCAACTCTTGGTTGGCCTGATGATACCGATGATTATAAACGGTATTTTCCACTGGATGTAATGTCCAATGGCTATGACATAATATTCTTTTGGGTTTCGAGAATGATCTTTCAAAGTTTGCATTTTACCGCGAAGATTCCGTTTAAAGTATCAGTGTTGCATGGTCTTATTCGGGATGCGGAAGGAAGAAAAATGTCTAAATCGCTCGGTAATGGCATCAATCCAATGGATGTCATCAATAAATATGGCGCTGATGCCTTACGTTATTTCCTAGCTACCGGCTCCACTCCCGGACAGGATACACGCTTCATCGAGGAGAAGGTTCAAAGCAGCGGCAACTACTTAAATAAAATTTGGAATGCTGCCCGATACATATTATTAAATATTTCCGAGGATTTTGTTCCTCAGTCAATTGATATCAATAGCCTAAACCCACTCGATTTGTGGTTATATGCGAAACTTAATGCCACAATAAAAAATGTTACTGAGTACATGGACAAGTATGAGTTTGGAATTGCTTCAACTCATTTGTATAACTTTGTCTATGATGATTTTTGCTCTTGGTATTTAGAGATGAGTAAAGTTACACTTCAAGATGAAAATATGTCAAACACGACAACGCTAAATCTTTTGTATCATTCAATTAAATCCATTTTGATGATGATTTACCCATTCACTCCCTTTATTGCCGAAGAAATTTATCAAAGCCTCCCAGGGCATAAACATAGCATTATGGAAGAAGAATATCCTCAGTCCATAGTTGTTAATAATGCCGAAAAGTACATTCATGACGTCGATATAATAATTAAAATGATTTCCGATATCCGCTCCTTTAAAAAGGAAAATGATTTGGCACCCAATGCGCACATAAATGTTTTTTTCCGTCATCCAGAATTTGATTTGTTTCCTTATTATCCTTATTTAAAAAGATTTGGATTTATTGATGAAATTACGATAAGTAATCAGAATCATCCCGAGCTTAGATCATATTTTTACGGATCGGCGGTCATGACGATTGATGCCGTTATTGATCAAACGGCAATTATCACTAAACTAAAGGAAGAAATTAATTTTTATCAAAGTGAAATTGCGCGATCGGAAGGAATGTTAAATAATTCTAACTTTGTAAAGAAAGCTCCTGTCGCTAAGGTGGAAAACGAACGACAAAAAGTTGATTCTAACCGCAAACTTCTTGCACAAGCAGAAGCAAAATTAAAACTAATAATTAAATAAATAATGTTTTTCCTCGCTATCTACTTGGTAGGGAGGTTTTTTTATGAAAACACTAAGTGCCTATGAGTGTAGTCAAATCAAAGGTGGTGAGATTATTACATTAACTGCGGTGATGGCGGTAGTTATCATTGCAGTTATGGCGGTAGTTGTTTATCGACTTTTTATGTCAAAAGAAGGCTCAACAACGATTCCCGGAGGATTCAAATTTACATGGGAATAATTGATGCGTATCTGCGAAATGGTAACGAGCGAAAGGCCACGCGAAAAGGCTATTGCTTTAGGTATTGAGCGTTTAAGTGAGGTGGAACTATTAGCGCTTCTTATCGGAAGTGGAACTAGTGGTTTGAATTCTCTAGAATGCGCATCAAAGCTTCTATATATGAAGGGCGGGTTGCCTGGCTTAGCTAAAATAAAGCAGCCGATTGATATTAAAGTTGAAGGGATTGGTCGGGCGCGATCGTTGATAATTATAGCGGCCATTGAGTTAGCCAATCGCCTGGCGGCCGTTCCGCAAAAATCATATTTACCAGTTTGGCATTCAGAAACCATTTTTAATCGCTACCGGCATCGTTTTAGCGCTACTAACGAAAAACTTATGATCTTATATTTTTCACGCCAAAAAGAACAGTTGGGCGAAGACGACGTCTACCTGGGAACAGGCAAGGGATTTGGTATCGATCTTCGGGATATTTTTGCCCGGGTTTTACGGGCCAATGCCTATTACTTTATCTTGATTCATAATCATCCCTCAGGGAGCTTAAAACCTTCGCGCGATGACGTGATTACCACAAGTGAAGTAAGATCTCAGGCTCCTACCCTAGGGATTCAACTTTTAGATCACATTATTCTTACTGATCAAGGATATTTTTCCTTTTCGCAAAACGGTTGGGCTGACGGCTTATTTAAATAATGTTTGGTTACTATCCGTTACTCCGGAAAACAGTCGACAAAAAAAGCTTTTTATATTGATTGTCCAGCGTCTTTGTGATATATTACTTGCGTTGTCGCCTCACTAGCTACAACCGCTTAGAAAAGGTTCAAGTGATTTATCCACCTTTATAGCGAGTATAAGTGAATTTTTAATAGGAGGTGCAAACTATGTACGCAATTCTTGAAACTGGCGGAAAGCAAGTCAAAGTTGAAGTTGGCCAAAAAATTTACGTTGAAAAAATCGACGCGGAAGTTGGTTCAGCTTATACCTTTGATAAAGTTCTTCTTGTCAACGATAAGGCCGTTAAAATCGGTGCTCCCTACGTTAAAGGAGCCACAGTTACGGCTAAAGTCGAAAAACATGGTCTTAGCAAAAAGATTATCGTCTTCAAGTACAAATCGAAAGCTAACTACAAGCGGACTTATGGACACCGGCAACCTTATACTTGCCTATCCATTGAAGCCATCAATGAGTAAACTATATGATTCGTGTGAACGCCCACTTTATTGACAATCGGATTAATTACATCGAAATTACCGGCCATGCTGGTAGTGCCGAGTATGGTCATGATTTGGTTTGTGCGGGTGTCAGTGCTATTGCAATCGGTTGCCTCAACAGTTTGAATAAACCTGATAGTTATCAAATTGTTGTTGAGGAGGGGTATGTTCGCGTTAAAGAGAAATCTATCCCTGAATCTCACGATGTAATCGTACTTGAAACAATGTATCGGGCGCTAAAAAGTGTCGCCAAAAATGAAGCAGACTATGTGAAAGTAAGAAAAAGAAAAGTGAAAGGAAGTGCAACACAATGATGTTTGAAATGAATCTTCAACTCTTCGCTTCGAAGAAGGGTGTTGGATCAACTAAAAACGGACGTGACTCAGCCGGTCGTCGTTTAGGCGCCAAAAAAGCTGATGGCCAATTTGCAACTGCCGGCTCAATCATTTATCGCCAAAGAGGAACCAAGATTTATCCTGGGGTTAACGCTAAAAAAGGCGGCGATGATACAATCTTTGCTACCATTGATGGTATCGTCAAATATGAACGGGTTGGAAAAGACAAAAAGCAAGTTTCCGTCTATGCCGTTGAAGCCAAATAAGGTTTTATCGTAAATATCGGCCACCTGGTGTGGCCTTTTTTTTATATTATATTTATAATATACTAGTCAAAAGAGGAAATTATATGCCCTTAATATCAATTGTCGTTCCTATGTATAACGAAGAGGCGGTCGTCGCCGACTTTTTTGCCCGCATAAATAAAGTAGTGAGTGATGTTCCCGGCTATGATTTTGAAATTGTTGTTGTAAATGATGGCTCAAATGATGCCACATTAGCTCTGATAAAGGAACAGCAAGCCCACCAAAACAATATTGTAATTGTTAACTTGGCACGAAACTTTGGTCATGAACCGGCGGTTAGTGCCGGACTCCATATTGCTAAAGGCGAGGCGGTAATTCCGATCGATGCCGACTTGCAGGATCCTCCCGAGATTATTCCCGCGATGATTCAAAAATATGAAGCCGGCTTTGAAGTGGTAAACGCCCGACGGGCCTCACGTAAAGAAGACAGCTTCATGAAACGATTTACGGCGAAAAAATTTTATGATTATATGACGAAGATTTCCGGGAAAATAAAGGTACCGAGCAATGTCGGCCATTATCGTCTCATCTCGCGGCGCGTTGTTGACGAAGTCAATGCTTTAAGTGAATCGACCCGCGTGTTTCGGGTGGAAGTTCCCTATATCGGTCACAAGACAACCGAGGTGTTGTTTTCGCGGCAAAAACGGACTAAGGGCCAGAGCCATTATAATTATCATGCCATGTTTGATTTGGCGTTTAATGCGATAATTTCCAGCTCAATTAAACCTGTGTATTGGCCATTATGGACCGCCATTTGGATTGGCTTCTTGACTGGTCTTTCGCTTTTAGCCGAATTAGTGTTTTTTATCCTCGCTCAAACAAGCGTATTGAATTTGGCGATTAACTTTGAACTATGGCTCATAATAAATTCAATCTTCGTCGTCGGATCGATTATGTTACTGGTGCTAGGAATCATTTCTATTTATGTCGGTAAGACCTTTATCGAGGCGCAGGGACGTCCGTTCTATGTTATTGATGAAGTACTTACAAAAAAGGAAAAATAATTTATGTTTATCGATAAAGCAAAAGTTGAATTAAGAGCCGGAAAAGGTGGCGATGGGGCCATATCTTTTCACAAGGAAAAATATGTTGATCGGGGCGGCCCCGATGGGGGAAACGGAGGCCGAGGCGGTTCGATAATCCTCGTTGCTCGTCAAAGTTCGTCGACTTTAATTAATTTTCGTCATTCCCGGGTAATAAAAGCCGATGAAGGCGAAAAGGGCGATAAAAACAATCGTTACGGGCGCAAGGGGGAGGACGTATATGTTGAAGTACCGGTTGGTACGGTGGTATACGATTTTCAAACGCATGAACTTTTGGCCGACTTAGCGACCGAAGGTCAGCAATTTGTCGCGGCTAAAGGCGGAAGGGGCGGAAGAGGCAATACCTGTTTCAAGTCGCCGCAAATTCGCGTTCCCAAAATCGCTGAAAATGGTCTTCCCGGCGAAAAGAAGATTCTGACATTAGAGTTAAAAATTTTGGCGGATGTCGGTTTTATCGGTCTTCCCAGCGTCGGAAAATCGACACTTTTAAGCGTGATTAGTAAGGCTAAACCTGAGATTGCCGACTACCCTTTTACCACGATAACCCCAAATTTGGGTTTGGTCGAACTTAAAGATGGCCGTTCCTTCGTTGCTGCGGATTTGCCCGGTCTTATTGAAGGCGCCCACTTAGGAAAAGGGTTGGGACTGGAGTTCCTTCGTCACATCGAACGCTGCCGCGTGCTTGTTCAAGTCATATCCATGGACGGCGAACGGGATCCTTACGAAGACTATTTAACAATTATGGACGAACTTACTCAGTATGGTTTTGGACTCAGTGAACGACCGATGGTTATTGCCGCGAGCAAAATGGATGAAGAGGGGGCAAACGAACGGTTAAAAACACTTCGGACAAAACTTAAGGAACATGAGATTATTCCAATAAGTGCCCTAGCGGATCAAGGAATTGATCTTTTGCTTTACAAAGTGGCAGATATTCTCGCGGTTACCCTCCCATTCCCCATTTTAACCAAGCAGGGAGAAGAGGCCGGGGTTAAGATTTATGATGCCAATGAAATGTCGCTGCGCGATGTCTTTAGAATTGAGAAAATTAACGATCATACCTATCGTATTTTTGGTGATTCGGTACTAAACACCTATCACCGAATAAACCTATCGACTGACGAAGGGCTCCTCAAGTTACTTCAGTATCTGCGGTTTATCGGGGTCGATGATGAACTGAAAAAAATGCAGGTTAAGGATGGCGATACCGTTATTCTCGATGATTTTGAATTCGACTATTTTGAATGATCGATTTCGCACGTCTAAACGATGACTCAAAGGGTAGGTGCCAGTTATGGAACGCAATAAAATTGTCATTGTCGCTTCACTATTAACCGCATTTTTACTACTTTTAGGATTAATATATTACATTCTTATCAGCCGCTAGAAAGGAGACGGATCATGATTTATGGTTTAAAGGGACGAATCGTTCAAATTGACAGTGAAAGTATAGTCGTCGATGTTCACGATATTTTTTATCGGATTCTCGTCTGTCATCCCGACTATTTTCATGTTGACGAGTCGCGCTTAATCTATACTGAGCAGATCATTCGTGAAGATGAACAATACTTGGTCGGATTTGTCGACGATGATGAGCGACGGGCATTTTTAGATTTGATATCCGTCAGCGGGATTGGACCTAAGACGGCTTTGAATGCCCTAAGAGCGACCTCTCCGGCACTCTTATATCAAGCGATAGCGAGTAAAGACACTAAATATTTGAAAAAACTCCCCGGAATTGGTCCCAAAGCGGCATCTCAAATTATTCTCGATATCAAAGGACAGCTTTCCGAAACGGATGCAACCGATAGAAGTTTAAGCCCGAATGTCATAGAGGCCCTTTTGAGCCTTGGATTTAAAAATAGCGATATAAACCGGGCGATTAAAAACGCCTATCTTCCGGGAATTAGCGACGATGAGTTACTGAAACGATGCTTACAGATAATAAGAAAGTAGGTTTGTTGCATGACGGATATTTTAAACAGCAAAAAAATCGACAGTTTTGAAGAGGAACAGGAGATTTCTCTTCGCCCTCAGCACTTGAGTGAATATATCGGGCAAGATGATTTGAAGCGCAATCTGCGGGTTTTTATCGGTGCCGCTTTAAAGCGACACGAAACCCTCGATCATACGCTCCTATATGGCCCGCCCGGACTTGGAAAAACCACTCTGGCTTATATTATCGCCAATGAAATGAAAGGTAAAATTCGGGTCATTAACGGTCCATCAATCGAAAAACCGGGTGATTTAGCCGCCGTTTTATCAACGTTAGAGAGTGGTGATATTCTATTCATTGATGAGATTCATCGCCTTCCGCGAATCGTTGAGGAAGTTCTATATGGCGCAATGGAAGATTTTACGCTGTCGGTTATCATTAATCGCGATGGCAACGCCAAAACGATTGAAGTTCCGCTACCGCCTTTTACCCTTGTCGGCGCTACCACGAGAATCGGCGACTTAACAAGCCCGTTGCGGGCTCGCTTTGGCATTGCGGAGAAAATAAATTTTTACTCGGAAAATGAAATTGCCGATATCGTCAACCGGACAGCAAAAGTGTACAGCACGGCAATTGCCCCCGAAGCCGTTAATGCGATAGCGCAAAGATCGCGGGGCACCCCACGTATTGCCAATCGCCTTTTTCGACGCGTGCGTGATTTTTCGGATTTTGCCAATGAAAAATCCATAAATCAGGCTTCGGCCATCTTCGCACTTGATGCCTTAAAAGTCGATGAACTTGGATTGGATGACGTCGATATCAAATACCTATCAACGATAATCGATCGCTTTCACGGCGGGCCAGTCGGTTTGGAAGCCCTCGCCAGCGCCATCGGAGAAGAAGTCGGTAATTTGGAAGATGTCCTAGAGCCCTATTTACTCCAAATCGGAATGATTAATCGGACCCCAAGAGGAAGAATGGCGACCGATAAAGCCTATCATCATTTGAAGAAAAATCATCAAGAAAGCCTTTTTTAAATATGAACTTATCAACCGGTATTTTAATTAGTATTATCTTTGTTATATTGGAATTAGGCCTTATTTGCACAGCTATCTTTTTTCGTAAGCGGCAAAAAAACATTTTCGAAGCCGTGACGATTCTAACCATCGCCATTATTCCCGGCATTTATCTGTTTCTAATCGATGGGTGGCAGTGGGATGTCGATTATATTTCCCGCTTGGGCGGAAATGTGAGCAATCCCTCTCCGACCGATATTTTGCCTTTCAGTTGGTTTCACTTCTCATTCATCGGCTTGATGCTGGCAATTATAGCCGTTATTTTGCTGGTAGGCAATCATCGAGGAAAAGAAACGAAGTTCGTTTTTAACCGAAGTCGTTTTGATTTTATTATCTTTGCGTACGGCGCTTTTTTATTGTCGATAGAGGTTTATAAGCAAATTCGCTATCTAAATTTATTTACTGACTATTCGTGGTATGGGTTTCCCTTTCAATTTTGTTCGGTTCCCCTCTATGTCAGTTTAATTTTTCCATGGATAAAAAAAGCGCAGATCCGTCAAGCCGGTTATGATTTTCTGGCATTTTATCCCCTGCTAGCGGGAATTGCGGTGATGATTATCCCTACAACGGTATTCGTGTGGTCAGTTGCCATTTCCATCCATACGATGATCTGGCACCTTTCGATGGTTACAACCAGTTTTTTCGTTATTATCTACCGCTATATAGGTAGTTCTTACAAGCAAGTACACAAAGCTTTCATCGTTTTCTTAGGACTGGTAGGAATAGCGTTGCTGATGGACTCCTTGGCGGTTATCAGCAAGAACCCCCGTCTTTCTGATTTCAATATGTTTTTTATTCGACCATTTGATGTCGTGAACATCGTTGTTTTTTCTAATATAAATACCGCTTTAATACCCGAGATTGGCCCGCGCCTGGCCTGGTTTATAACCGTGTTGCTCTATATATTTGCCATGGGACTGGGGAGTATTATTGTTTTTAGTCTTTGCCGGTGGCGACTAAAACATAAATATCGGTACATTAATTTGCCAAGTCTTGATTTGAATGAAAACTATCTTTAAATAGATTTATTTGCCTGCTTTGTCATTTCTTGGTTTACTTTGTGGCGTTCAATATGTAAAATTATGTTGTTTACTTATAAAGTAAAAACCGCTCTTCTGTTGGAGGAAATAATATGCGTCGTTTTTTTGCTTATCTAGCTATTTGTCTAACTGCCATCCTGGGTATGGCTTTCAACTTTTTTTCAGTCGTAAGTCAAACCGTTCCCAACTTTGATTATGACTCCGGCCGTGAGTTTGCTTACCGGATTGAAAACAAGGATTCCGACAATGACAGTGCTATCTCCGTCGAAACGATGGATTCCATCGTCGCGACAATGGAATCACGTCTCGATACCTATGGCGTATCAAAATATCAGATAGCTCGTGAAGGCAGCGATATCGTTCGTGTCACTGTTAAGCAAGAGAGCAGTACGGAGTACACCCGCTTAGGCGCTTATTTAAATTACGATGCCGATTTTACGGTAACGCTCGGCGATCCCGATAAATCAACCGCTCTTGTCGGCGATGATATTTTCACCACCGCCCATATCGAATATGAAGGACAAGTCCCAGTCGTAGTTATCGACTTGAAAGATTCGGACGCCATCTCCGAATTCAAAGCCGTCGTCGATGAAGCCACTCAAATTCAAGAAGATGAGGGCAGTACCACCGCTGAGGGTGCCACTGAGACAACTTTAGTTGATAATGCGACAATTGTAATTTGGTCTAATTACGATGAAACCAAAGATGATTACATTACCGCTAAGTCGGGCGATGATGAAGACATGCAAAGTAAGCTTTTTATGACTTTTGATCCTCGCCATATATTCTATGACAAGGCCAGCGTTGATAATGGAGCCATTGCGATGTCGATGAGCCTGGGTGATGCGGATGAGAACGGAAATTACACTCTGGCTAATATTACCAAGGCCAACAATAATGCCAAGTATTTGGTCAACATCTTTAACTCAACTTCTTACGGTGACTTTACAATTGACTATCTATTCAGCAACACTGTCGATGCCTCGGTTGAATATCTATTCAGTTATGATGGCATTCTGCATTTAAATTTCTCTCGAACACTGATTTCACTGATGGTGGGAGCGCTTCTAGTAACGCTCATTCTCGCTGCTTTTGAAAGAGTTCCGACAATCGGCGTTGTTTCATTAAGCCTCCTGTCGGTGTTTTTATCTTTGGCTTTCTACAATAAGGTTGGAATTGAATTATCCACTTCCACGCTCATTGGCTTTATTATTGTATTTGTCCTTGCCGTCTTTACTTTTATCAGTCACATAAACGCGTTTAAAAACGAGATATACCGTGGTCGCACGATGAAAAAAGCCAATAGCGAAGGATCAAAGAAATCCACGATGATTGCGGTCGATGCCTCTATCGCCCTCTTTATAATTGGCTTTGCTACCTATTTCCTCGGCGGAGCGGCGCTTTTAGGACTCTCGACCTTCACTATGTTTGGAGCCGTCATCAATATTGTTGTTATTTTGCCCCTTACCAAAGCTTTGATGTGGCTTTTGACCAATAACACCGCCACGCAGAAGGCCTTCGGTTGGTTTGGAATTAATCAAAAACGTATTCCGCAATCCGGTTCTATTTCTAAAGAAGACAGTTATGAAGGTTATTTTGCCAAATTTAATTTCGGTAAAAAGAGCAAATCGGTTTTAGTTGGCGGTGGCGCCATTGCCGTTGCAAGTCTTGGACTTTTATTAGGACTTGGATTCGGTTCCAATAATGCGCTGAACATCCCGGTTTCCAGCGGGGATATGACTCGTATCTATTTGACGGTAAACTCTGACACTTCGCCGATTTCGACGGTATCAACTACCGATTCGCCAAAGAATATAATTGAACGTATTTACGTTGATGGCGAACAATTAAATTACTCCTCGCTCGATGTTGAAGAAAAATCTACCACTGAGGGCGAAGGGACCGACAAAATCACCGTTAATTACACCTACTACATTTTGAACATTTCTGGTTCATTTAACGATGACACCATCGTTACATATCAAAAAGTTGACGATACAATGTCAATTTCTATGGCGCTTAAGGACGCTTTGCTTGACGTCGTTGCCGAAAGTGATTCGGCCGCTAAAGTTTCGGTTAATCCGGTTGCTGTGTCCACCGGTTCACCCAATATCTTAGTCGTAGCCTTTGCCACCTTAATCGCGTGGCTGGCTGTAACGGTTTACTACATGCTTCGCTATGGACTAAGCCGTGGTTTATCCTTCCTTGTCTCCTCATCAATTGTGAGTTTAATTGCGGTTGGATTGTTTATTATCACCCGCATCAGTGTAACTCCATTGGTTGCGGTAGCCTTGGAATTAGGACTGATCTTTGCTTCCTTTGTCGCCGCTTATATGTTTAATCAAGAAAAACAAGTGCATAATGACTTCCTTCAATTAACCAGGAGTGAAGTGGCGTTTAAAGGCGTAAATATGTCGGCAACACCAATTCTGTTGTTTACTTTATTAGCGGCTCTGTTTGCCCTGAATTACTTTGCCCTATGTCCGATGAACGTGGCCCTGGTGTTTGCCGCTCTGCTTATCGCCATTCTGCTTGCGCCAACGGTTTTGTTACATGTCAGTCCCGCACTTGAGAATTTCTTCTACAAGATTATTAAACGCATTTCCTTACCAAAACATCAGAGTAAGAAAACTGTTACTAAGAAGAACATTCAGCATCGCAATTCGGCTGAACCAGAAGAAGCGATTATTATCGGTATTAATGATTAGTTTAAAGGCTGCCGAAAGGCAGCCTTTTTGAAAGGTTGACATGGATTTTTTACATAAACTTTTGACAAATTACTCCCTAAGTGAAGAAGAGTATTATGCTTTAACAAGACCGGTTCATTTATTTGATCTACCTGATCCCCGGCTCTTTTTAAGAATGGACGAAGCTGTGTCATTGATTAAAAAAACTATCCGCCAACATAAAAAAATAATCGTTTATGGCGATTATGACTGCGATGGCGTGATGTCGACCACGATTCTCGTCCATGCTTTAAGAAAGATGGGGGCGGATGTTGGCTACTATATCCCTAGCCGTTATCAGGATGGTTATGGTATCAACCGAAAAATGATCGACGCTTTTAACGATAAACAATATAAATTAATTATTACGGTCGACAACGGAATTTCGCAAATTGAAGAAATAGCGTATGCACGGCAGTTAGGCATCGATGTTATTGTCACCGATCACCACACTGTCGGCCAGAAAATTCCCGACGCTAATTATATTTTGCATCCGCAATATTCAGCTTACTCACAACTTTATTCGTGCGGAGCTTATGTTTCGCTCATGCTTGCTTCCACCTTGCTTAATCGCTACGATGAGTACGAAGTTTTTCTGGCCTCAATCGCGACAATCAGTGACATGATGCCTCTTCAAGAACACAATCGTACCTTGGTTCGCATCGGGATTAATCTATATAACGAACGCCATTTTGCCCCTATTTATGAGTTAATTCAGCTTGAAACCATTAACGAGGAGACGATCGGGATGTCGATCGCTCCAAAAATCAATGCGGTTGGTCGCATTATTGAGGATAAAAAAGTCAATTATCTCGTTCAATTTCTCCTGTCCGACTCCAAAAGGGAAATTGTTACTTTTAGCAATTGGATAAAAGAGATTAATCTTACCCGACAGACGCTTTTAAAGGAAACTATCAGTGAAGGAAACGATGAAATTATTGTGCACGATGGAGCCCTTATTGCTGTCTCGAACACAAAAGAGGGGTTGATTGGACTTTTAGCCGCGCGGTATATGAATTTATACCATTTGCCAACCATCGTTTTTTGCCCTACCGAACAAGATCCATTGGTGTATAAGGGAAGTGCCCGCGCTGATAATGGCTTTAGCATTGTGCATGCATTTAAAAATTTGGAGCATTATCTTTTAAATTTCGGCGGCCATAAGGCGGCGGGCGGGTGCAGTATAAGCCGGGACCAACTGACGGCTTTTTCTAAAGCTTTTAATGAACTGGCCAAGCAACCCATGGATATCATTGATAACGATGCATCAATAGCGATTGCTTTAGATGATATCAACTGGACTAATTTTTATACGATGGATACCTTTCGGCCGTTCGGAATTGGCTTTGCCAAGCCGCTTTTTCGTATTGAACACGTTGCCACCTCCGCCTTGTCATTCATTAAAGACGGTCAGCATATATCAACCTTAATAAAGAATGATGTCAAAATATTGGGCTTTAATATTACTCAAGAAACCCTGAAAAGTTACGATAAAATAACTGTTTATGGCGAGATGAATCTTAACGAATTTCGCGGCCGTAAATCCTTAATTTATCAGATTTCCGATTGGCAAAATGAAAATTTTTAGTAAAGTCAAAACGCAAAAATACGCAAAATATTGATGTTTTTGATTGATTGTTGCTAAATAACTGGTTTTTATAGGCTTTTAAGTGTACTTATGTTTTTAAGTCGCACAAATTATTAAAACAACCACATTACAATTTTAATAATTATGTTATAATCTCTATGTAATAGAAAAGGAGGAAAAATCATAACAATGAAAAAGAAAGTAATTCTATTACCAATCTTCGCATTGTTACTCGCGGGCTGTAATGGTCAGGGCGGTAGCAGTAGTGGAGGCGGTGGCATAAGCCTTCCCTCTTCTGATACTTCAGTAAGTGTTCCAACTTCTGAAGGCAGTAGCGAAGAAATGCCTAGTGTCGTGGCGATTAAAGATGTGTCTGAATATGTATCTGGTACCGTAATGACGGTTGGTGGAAAAGTCACCAAAATTTACCAAGATAGTTTAACAAACGGCACGATGTCTGTATCGATTCAAGATGGTGCTGATGCTCTCCTTTTATACGCAGTTAGCACTACTGTTCTTGGCGCAGTGAAAGTCGGAGACTCAGTTGAAGCTTCCGGAACCTATTCGCCATATTACGGAATCGATGAAATCAATCCGGTCACCGAATTGAATGTCGTCTCGACAAGTTATTCCGTTGAAACTTTTGAAATCACTACTTGGACCAACGAAACCCTTCTAACCATGGATAGTCGTTTGGTTTCCATTAACGGTGCTACTCCTTTTGCCGATTCTCAAACTGTTAATATTAATGACCATACTGATTATTATGTTACTTTCGACAATAAACAAGTCGATCTCCGTCTTAACAAGAATCTTGGTCCTGACGAATTAACAGCTATTGCTGCGAAATTAGATAATTTACGTCCAAATATCGACACAATTGATGTCGTTGGTATTATTGGAAGTTATCAAAATAACGCCCAATTCTCGCTTGTATCTGCTGATGATATTGTTGTTCATGAAGGTGTCGTTGGTGGTGCTGTTACCGGCGTCACGCTTGCAACTGATGGTAATTCTTCAAAAGTTGCAACCGTTGAACAATATAGGACCCTTCAACTTGTCACCGGAATTCAACCAGCGAATGCTGCCAATCAAGTTGCTACCTATGCATCAAGTAATGAAGCGGCTGCAACAGTTAGTGCTACTGGCTTAGTTACGACGATTGCTCCTGGTGAAGCAACAATTACTGTTACCACGGATGATGGTGGATTCACTGATTCCGTCGTTATTACCGTTACTGCGACAACCCAAACCGTTTTAGCTCCAGCCGCTGTGCATGAACTTGCCACCGGTGTTGCCGCTGTCGTTAAGGGAACTGTGACTTCAACCCCTTCAAATGGATCTTTTTCCATTCAATCGGGCAATTCCGGACTATATCTTTACAATGTTCCTGCTGCAATGCGTAGTTCGTTCGTTGTTGGCCATGAAGTAGTAGTTTCTGGCACGACCTCCATCTACAAAGACTTTATGGAACTTGCGAGCATCACCGTGGTTGTTGATCTTGGCGTTTCTGCTGAAACCATCAATCCGCTTGTTATTTCAACAATGGGTGCTTTGACCGCTGCCGATGCTGGCCGTATCGTTACCGTGACTGGTTTAGCCTATGTCAGTGGTAGTGTTACTGTTGGAACTTCCTCGAGTATTAACTTTACTTTGGGTAGTGAAAGCGTCGTTGTTAGAACTGATAAGTATCTTGACGATACAGTTGAACAAGCTATCGCTGATGTTATTGCTGGCTTAACTCCAGTTGATACCGTTGATTTCGCTGGTGTATTAGGCTGGTATACCCCAAGCCCACAACTATTACTTGGTGCCGTTGCTGAATTAACCGTTCATAAAGGTGAATTAACTCCTGCGACTAGTGTTGTTGTTAGTGCAGCTGATGGTGTTACTTCCGTCGAGGTTGCTGGAACTTTACAATTAGCAGCCGAAGTTCTTCCAAATTCTGTCGGCGATGGTTTTGCTGATCAAACCGTTACTTGGTCATCAAGTGACGGGGCAAAAGCCACTGTTGATGCCGAAGGATTAGTTACTGGTGTTGCTGAAGGCGCGGTTACAATCACCGCCACTTCATCGACTGCGGGCATTGTTGGCACAATTGATTTAACCGTCATCGCGGCTGTCGCTAAAACCACTTTAACCATTACGGCCAGTGATTTGGCCCTTAGTGCCACCTATGCTGATGGAACTGCTACCGTTAACGGATTATCAATTGCTTTCACTCAACTTTACTTAAGTTCAAATGGATTTATCCAAATGCGCTATAAGAATGAAATTCAAAGCGGATTCTTTAATGATGTCGCTTCCGAATTGGCAATTGTTAAAATTACTGTGAATTATGATCAAGCTCAAACAAACTTAACTGAGTTAGACCTCTATGCTGGTAGTGAGTCTGTTGCTACTGCGACTGAAGGTGCAACCAAGGTTTGCAATGTGGCCGGTCAATATTCTTATGATGTTAATTTTGAAGCTACCGAAAACATTCACTTCTTTAAGTTAGAAAAACCGCAAGCTTCATATACTGCTTATGTTGAGAGCGTTGTCTTGACATTTGCCGTTGTTGATTAATATCAGTCGATTTGATTCAAAACTAGGCTCCATTGTAAATGGAGCCTTTTTTATTCATTTTTTTAAGCATTTAACCTATAATATTAAAGAGGATGTGATGAATATGGCTGAAAGAAAACTAAAATTAATTTACGATGTCCCAGCCAATATTCGGATGGCGGCGCAGAACACTCATGTTAGGCGTTATCAAGACGTCAAAAAAACAATTATTCATAAAATCGGCAACCATAAACTTCATACTTTTGAAGAAGTTGAGGAACTGTATTTTTTATATATTAAAGACGAAGCGGATCGGAAGCGGATTCGTGATGCCTATGAATTTGCCGAAGACAAGCATCGTAATCAGTTGCGGAAATCAGGCGAACCCTACATTCACCATTTAATTGAGGTCGCCTACATTATTGCCGGATTACACGGTGGTCCTAATACCTTAATTGGCGGACTGCTTCACGATGTCGTTGAAGATACGGATGTAACTATTGATTTTATTCGATCTCGTTGGGGAGACGATGTTGCTCTGTTGGTTGACTCGGTGACCAAGATTCAACGTTTAAAATTGTCAAAGCGCCAAGACGACAGCGATTTTGTCTATGAAGATCACCGAAAGATTTTTTTGGGTATGGCCAAAGACATTCGTGTCATTATTATCAAATTGGCCGATCGTCTGCACAATTTAAGAACTTTAGAATATTTGTCCGCTGATCGTCAGCAAGCAATTGCCAAAGAATCGCTACAGGTTTTCGTTCCCATAGCGCATCGTCTTGGTATGTACAATATTAAGAGTGAAATGGAAGATATTTGTTTAAAATATCTCGAACCGTCAGTTTTTAACGAGATTATGCAGTCTTTGAATAACAAGACAAAAAACCGTAAAAAATCTTTGATGGATCTCAAAAAGCGGATCGCTGATATACTATATGAACATAAAATACCCTTTCGGCTTGAAAGTCGGGTAAAGTCAATATATTCGATATATAAGAAAATGTATTTAAAACATCATAATTTTGATGAAATATATGACTTAATGGCCATTCGCGTCATTACCAAAACGGAATTGAATTGCTATGAAATCTTGGGACTTATCCACGCTACATACAAACCGATGCCGGGACGATTTAAAGATTATATCGCCATGCCCAAACCAAATATGTACCAGTCGCTACATACGACAATTGTGGCCGGTGATGGTCAAACCTATGAGGTTCAAATTCGAACTGAGGAAATGGATGAAATCGCTGAGGGCGGTGTCGCCGCGCATTGGCGCTACAAAGAGGGAGCCAACTACGATCCGCGTCGCGAACAAAAGGAAATCGAAGAACAATTACACTGGTTTAGAGATTTTATCGGTGTAAGTAACGACATGAGCGATAACGCCCGAGAGTACATGGATACTTTGCAGCACGATATTTTCGAGTCGAATGTATATGTTTTTACCCCTAAAGGAAAAGTCATCGATTTACCGGTCGGGGCTACTCCGCTTGATTTTGCCTATAAAATTCACACTGGAGTGGGTGATTCAGCTGTAGGGGCCGTCGTTAATGGCTCCCTAGTACCCTTAAACACTGTTTTAAAAACCGGTGATATTGTCGAAATCAGAACTTCAAAAACATCTTCAGGTCCCAATGAAGGATGGCTTAAAATTGCCCAGACGGCCAGCGCAAAAAATCATATTCGTAAATTTTTGATCAAAAAAAACAGCGATCTTGTCCGGGATGAAAAAATTGCCCGCGGACGACAGGCGACCATCGATGCTTTCCGGGAGCGGGATATAAATGAAACTGATACCCTTAGACTGATTGATGATCCTAAGGTGTTTCATGAATTTAATGCTGAAGACCTTGATGACTTATTTATTGATATCTCAAATCGTAATCCGTCACCCGCGGCCATTATTGACTTTTTAAACATTCCCAAAAAACGTGACGTGCAAAAACTGGTTCGAAACGTCAGTATGGATAACAAGAATCCGGTTCATGTTGAAGGCGCGGGAACCGTGGCTATCACGCTTGGAAAATGCTGTAATCCAATCCCGGGTGACGATATTGTCGGCTATATTACTAAAGGCAAGGGGATTACCGTTCATCGCGTGACTTGCCCTAATGTCACAAGTGAGCAGCAACGTTTGGTGGATGTATATTGGAATGAAAATTTGGGTATTCAAAACTATACGGTCGACATTACCATTGACTGCGATGATCGCCCGAATCTTTTGGTGGACATCCTGTCTGTTTTTAGCGCCAATAAAATAGGTGTCAGTCGTGTAAATGCGCGTTTTCACAACAATACGATGTCCACGACTATCTCAGCGACAATTCTCGTCAGCGACGCTCACCGTTTAAATGATATTTTTGCGATTGTAAAGAATATCCCTGCTGTACAGGAAGTAAAAAGAGTCGTCCATTAGGTCTGCGGTTGACGGGCATTTTTATGCTCACTATAATAGACTAGTCGCCGATTTATGGAGGTAATAGCATGAATCAAATCAATCCCCCAAAGGGAACTCATGATATCTATGATCTTGAGGGTGTCGCCAATCAATATATTGAAACTATTTTTTCCTCACTATGTGGATTTTATGGTTTTTCCTATGCGCAAACGCCGATTTTTGAACACACTGAACTTTTCGAACGTGGAGTCGGCGATAGTTCCGACATCGTGCGCAAGGAAATGTATACCTTCAAGGATAAGGGTGACCGGTTTATTACTCTTCGCCCCGAGGGTACGGCGGGGATTATGCGCGCCATCGTCAGCAATAAGCTTTATGCCAACACAGATTTACCTTTGAAATACTTTTACTCGGGTGAGGTTTTCCGCTATGAACGTCCTCAGCAGGGCCGTTTTCGGGAATTTCATCAGCTGGGGGTAGAAGAAGTAGGGGTCAATTCAATTTATAGTGATATCGAAGTTATTTTACTTGGCTACTCCATCCTTCAAACTTTGGGCTTAAAAGATGTGAAACTCAAAATTAATTCGTTAGGTGATAAGTTGTCACGCGATAACTATCGAATGGCCCTGAAGGAATTTTTTGCCGACAAAATCGATGATATGTGCGAGGATTGTCACGATCGATACAATACCAATCCGCTCCGGATTTTGGACTGCAAGGTGGAGCATGATCAGGAGATTGTTCGCCATGCCCCCATTATGCGCGACTATCTTACCAAACAGGCTGAAGCTGATTTTGTCGAGACTTTGGAAGTCCTCAATGCCTTTGGCATTCCTTATGAGGTTGACAACAACCTTGTGCGCGGACTCGATTATTATTCCGGAGTCGTCTTTGAGTTTCATTATACCTCGATGACCGGTCAGAATTACGGAGCAATCGGGGCGGGCGGTCACTATGACCATCTGGTGGAAGAAATCGGCGGTCCTGCATTGGAAGGCGTTGGTTTTGCGTTTGGGCTTGAGCGCCTCTATGCCGTTATGCGCGACGACAACCTGCTTGAAGGGATAGATGAGGGAATTGATTTCTATATCATGAGTGTCGGCACCAAGAGTTTTACCGATGCATTTAGTCTTTTAACATCTTTACGCGCTTCCGGCTTTAGGTGTGAGTCAAGTTTTGATGGGAAAGGATTTAAACAATTGTTTAAACGGGCCAATCGCAAAAAGGCGAAATTTGCTATTATCATCGGCGACGATGAAGTGGCCAAAGAAGTTGTAACGATAAAGAATATGCTGACGGAAGAGCAATTTAGTGTTCCTTATGGCCAAGTTGTCGATAAAGCGGATGAATTAATTGACGGACTTGAAGAACATCACCACCATCACCAATAATTGCTTTATATTTTCGGATTTGAATTTATTCAAACAATATAAAATGGTATAATTCTCTCTGTTGGTTTGTTAGTCGGAAAAGTGACTTTTGGTGTCTTTCTTAACATTAAGGAATAAAAAATGTCTCTTTCCAAGTCTTACCATATTGAAAACATCTTATTAATATCGGCATATTGCCAAAGGAGGACTTATGTTTAAGAAAAAGAAAGTTTTTAATGACAAATTAGCGATTAACGCAATTCGTGCCACGGTTATCGACATTACCAATAAGGCAAAATCGGGACATCCGGGAATGGCGATTGGCAGTGCTCCCGCGCTCTATACTTTATTTGCTAAGCATATGGTTGCTGATCCTCTTCATCCGGAATGGATTAATCGTGATCGGTTCGTTTTAAGTGCCGGTCACGCTTCGGCTTTGCTATATACAATATTACATCTTTCCGGTTACGCGGTTTCGATTGAAGACTTGAAATCTTTCCGCCAAATCGACTCCATTACCCCCGGTCATCCGGAATTTGGAATGACACCCGGCGTTGACGCCACGGCCGGACCTTTGGCTCAAGGATTGGCCCAAGCTGTCGGTATGGCGATGGCCGAAACTATGTTGAGCGCTCATTATCCGAACAGTGAAAAAATAATGTCGCATTACACTTATGCCTTAGTCGGCGATGGTTGTTTACAGGAAGGATTATCCCAAGAAGCGATTTCCTTCGCCGGACATCAGAAACTTAATCGTTTGGTTGTCTTATATGATGCCAACAGCACGACGCTTGACGGACCGCTGACCAATTCATTTAGCGAAAATGTTAAGGCTCGGTTTTTGGCCAGCGAATGGCAAGTCATTGAGATTGCCGATGGAAACAATATCAAAGCGATTGATAAGGCCCTAACAAAAGCCAAAAAAAGCAGTCGGCCGACGCTTATTATGTACCACTCTATTATCGGCGAAGGCAGCGCTAATGCCGGAACCTATAAAGTCCATGGAAATCCTTTAGGAGAAAGCGATGGTGCTTACGCTAAAGGCCACTATCAATATTCTTATCCGCCTTTTGAGATTCCCGCTGAAGTATATGATATCTTTAAGGATACATTTATTGCACGTGGTACCAACGCCTATAAGAAATATGAAGCCGCGCTTAATGTTTATGCGAGCACGCATGAGAAGCAAGCGGCGGAATTTGTGAGTAATTTAGGCTTGGATATCAATCATTATTTGAAGGATCCTCTTCCAGAATTTACCGATGATTTTAAGGATTCCACCCGGAACACAAGTGGACAAATGTTGGCGATGTACAATCGGCTGGTTCCCAATCTCGTTGGCGGCAGTGCCGATGTCGCCCATTCAGTCATGACATTGATTCCCGGGGAGACCGATTATTCATTTCTTCATCGTGAGGGAAGAAATATTAACTTTGGTATCCGCGAGTTTGCGATGGCCGCTATGCAAAACGGAATTTTGCTTCACGGTGGTTTAAGAAGTTATGTTGGTTGTTTCCTAGTGTTTTCCGATTATATGAAAAATGCCATTCGTATGGCTTCAATCGAGCATTTACCGGCTATTTTTCTCTTCTCGCATGACTCGATTGCCGTCGGAGAAGACGGACCAACTCACCAACCTATCGAGCAATTAGTTATGCTTCGTTCAATTCCGCATCTTAATGTCATTCGGCCGGCTGATGCCCGGGAAACCGCCTATGCCTGGCAATTGGCTTTACAGTCAACTTCAACCCCGACGGCTTTAATTCTTTCTCGACAAGGACTACCAGTCCTTCCCGGAAGTGGAAGTGAGGAGATGGCTAAGGGAGCATATGTGATTGGCAAAGAGGAAAACGAAACTCCTGATTTCACGATAATTGCCACCGGAAGTGAAGTGTCATTGGCACTTGATGCCAAAAAGAAACTTAAAGCTTCAGGTATTGATGTCCGGGTTGTGAGTATGCCATCAACATATTTATTTGATCAACAAACCGATGCGTTTAAGGAAGATCTTTTGAAAGTACCTTATGAAAAGCGCGTTGCCGTCGAAATGCTTTCCCCACTTTCATGGTATAAGTATGCTAAAACGGTGATGGGTCTTAACGATTTCGGGGCCAGCGCGCCAGCCAAAGACGTGATTGCTAAATTCGACTTTACGGCCGATCATCTTGTCAAATTGATTAAGGAATTAAATAAGTAAGACACAAAGAACCCTGCTGGGTTCTTTTTTTAGAACTGTAATAATGTAAGCCATAATTTTAATACTTTAAGTTGTCAATATCATACTTTAAAATTAGATTGTATAGTATGCCTTTAGTAAATCAATAGTAATCGCTTTAGCATTTAATTTGTTTTTACGTTATATGTTATTATTTTAAGTTGTAATAGACATCAATAAATATTCTTGTGAAAGAGTAATAAATACATAAGAAAATCTTCAATATTTAAGATTTAGAAAAGATGATTTTGCCCGAATCAATTAAGCAATCGATGATTGCCTAATGAAATCTTCTCCTTTATTTAAGACGCAAGCTAACAAGTTAAATGATTTTGATATTATATAAATGGTTTAGACTTATAAAAGGAACGATATATTTTAACGAAAGCATAGTAATGCTATTTGCCCTAAAAGAACGATGGAACTCCTTTTTTATCCTAGTTGAAGATTAGCTACTTTATCTTTATAATATTCATATTAGAAGGTGGTAAGCATTATGGCCCAATATGTTTATATACAAAACTATACGCGCAATGGTCTCATGGGAATTTCGCATGTTGTTTTTGATCAGATTGCAGAGATTGCGACTAATAACGTCGCTGGGGCAAAAGTGCGGGAACCGATTAAAACCGTTTTTTCCCTTCATAAACCGATTCAATGCTCGATTCGAAACGGCCTGGTTGACGTTAAGATATATGTTAACATCGATCGCAACGTTGTTAACGTAAGTGAAGTGGCAACTCGTATTCAAGAAGAAGTGGCGAATGCATTGACATCAATGACCGAACTTATCCCATTTAAGATCAATGTCGAGATTTCGAGCATTTCTTAATCATGATTTCAAACATGAAACATAAAGCGAAGATATTCTTAGCATTTTATAGAAGTTTTTCCTCTATTTTTGTTTATATAGGAATTATTGCTATAGCGGGTTACTATTTATTCGCTCATACCAGTGAACCATTTCTGGGCTTGAATTTAGCCGTTTCTACTTGGTTTGATTATTTATACGCCTCATCGAGCCAAATAATTTTTCTCATCCTCGCCCATACAATTACAATAATTGGCGGTCTTGCCTTTGTTGTTGGCGGATACTTTTCTAAACGCGGATACTTAACCAGTTTACTTATTTCAAGTGGGGCATATCTTCTCGACCTTGCTTTGCTTATCATTATTTACAACTTTAAATACATTGATTTTAACAATTTTATCTCTAGTTTAATCGTTCATGGTGCATTTTTATTGATGATGCTATTTGCCATTTATGCCTTTATTTTTCTTTATCGTCATGGCTTGGCGGAAAAAAGCGATATCGAGGGCAAATAAAAGTTTTTTTCCCGCTAAATTGTGATAGAATAGCAAGGAATAAGAGGTGCTGTATGGAAAAAAGTCGCAATCAGAATCAAATTGATGCTCTCAGTGTTATCTATAGCATCCTAACATATAAAGCTATTGATTTTCCGATTGATCTCGAAGAATTAATTAGTGGAATTTGCAATCAGCCATATAGTGATGTTGACTTCTTTGTTAAAGAAATGGCGATTAAATCAATTAAACACTATAAAGAAATAAGCGAAGAAGTTGATCAACATCTAAATAAGTGGCGGTGGTCACGGCTTAATCTTGTAGCTCAGGCAATCTTTCTTCTCAGTATTGCTCATTACCGTTATGGTTCAGAATCAGTGGAAAAAATTGTTGTGATTTCCGTCGCCATAAATTTGGCGAAGAAGTTTCTTGACGATGGTGACTACCGTTATATCAATGCCGTTTTAGAAAAGGTGCTATCATGACTGAGGCACCCTTTTTTACCGTTTCGAGTTTGAACTTTTATGTGAAGAAAATTTTTGACAACGAAAATAGCCTTCATCATCTTCATTTGAAAGGGGAAATATCCAACTATAAAGTTTATCCTAGCGGCCATGCCTACTTTTCCCTTAAAGACGAGGAATCGCAAATTCAAGCCGTAATGTTTAAAGGGGAACGCTTTAATCTGGCTTTTGCCCCTAAAGACGGTGATGAAGTAATCGTAGTCGGGACCATCTCCCTTTATGCCGCCAGCGGAAAATATCAAATAAATGTCGAGGAAATGGAGTTGTATGGCTTAGGTTTAAAACTTTTAGAGCTTGAAAAACTTAAGAAGAAACTGGAAAATGAGGGCCTTTTTTCATCGGAAAGGAAGCGGGCAATTTCACCTTTTTCCCAAACCATTGGCGTCATCACCGGTGATCACAGCGCCGCTGAGAAAGATATTACGGAAAACATCTCTCGGCGTAATCCGTTGACAAAAATTTATCTTTTTCCTTCGTTAGTTCAAGGTGAAAGAGCGCCAAATTCACTGCTAAATGCCATTGCTCGGGCGCGTAGCTATCCCCTAGACTTGCTAATTATTGCCCGAGGTGGGGGTTCAAAGGAAGATCTTTGGGCCTTTAATGATGAAAAAGTGGTTCGTGCCCTTGCAACTTTTCCTTACCCGATAATTTCAGCCGTCGGTCACGAAATTGATACCACGCTGGTTGATTACGTAGCAGACAAACGGGTCTCTACCCCAACCGGTGCGGCGGAAGCGGCCACTTTCGACCGCCATGAAGTAGAGCAGGGCATCGATCAATCTTTTTTGCGACTTCAGGCGTCAGCGGCCAAATTATTTCGTATCTGCGATCAGGAGTATAGCGCTTTAAAAAAACACTTAATTTTTCTACAAAAAGAACCGTATCATCGCTGGGAAGAACGCATTGTACTTAATAAGGACAAATTAAAGTATCTATCGCAAAGTACTATTGAGCGTTACAGTCACCAAATAAAGTTATTAAGTGGACGAATTACCGCGGATGCCTATACTAAGCAAATTGATTTTTTGATTTCTAAAAATAAAACTGCGGATGCGATGCTCATTAAAACCTTTAAAAGTCAGATTGATGTGTTTAAACAAAGATTCTCTTCCTTAAAGGAAAGATTCGATTATTTACCTTCAATCTATTTTGAACAATTATTCCACCGCCTAAAAATCGACGAGGAAAAATTGTCCTCGCTTTCACCACTTGCCGTTCTAAAAAGAGGCTATGCAGTCGTCATGAAAAGTAACGACACCCTCGTAAAAGATATTAACGATGTTAGCCTCGGTGAAGTGGTGCAAATTAAACTGCAAAATGGTAAAATAACCTCAGTGATTGCAAGTAAGGAGATAGACCATGGAGAACAATAAAAAAAGCTTTGCTGAACGTTTATCGCGTTTGGACGAGATAGTAAAGGAACTTGAGGGCGGAGAAGTTGAACTTGAAAAATCACTTACGCTTTTTAAAGAGGGAAACGAACTGGTAAAAGTTCTTGAAAAAGAATTAAATGAGGCGAAGAGCGAAATTGTTCGGGTGACCGAAGAAAATACTGAAAAGTAGTTTTTTAGTATTTAATTAGTATTATTTAAGTGAATATGATTAACATTAAGGATTTTGACGATCAAGCCCCAAAAGCTTTGGATTTATCTTTTTCCAATCCGAAGTTTGTAAAGGGCCTCAATGAAAAAGAACTTGCTTCGTTAGCCGACAAGATTCGCGACGAAGTTATTTTTGCAACATCGGTTTTCGGCGGACATCTTTCGAGTAATCTAGGAGTAGTGGAAGCGACCATTGCCCTGCATCGCGCATTTGATTTTCCAAAAGACAAACTGCTATTTGATGTCGGGCATCAAACTTATGCCCACAAAATTCTTACGGGCCGAAGTCTCGATTTATTGCGTACTAAGAACGGGGTCAGCGGTTTCCAAAAACGGGCGGAGTCCGTTTATGATCAGTTCGAGGCCGGCCACTCATCCACATCTTTGAGCGCCGCTTTAGGAATGGCTATTGCCCGTGATCTCAATAAAGAGAACTACGAGATCATCGCATTTATTGGCGATGCCAGTATATCGAACGGCGAAGCCTTTGAAGCCCTAAATCATATTGGGCAATTAAATCACAAAGTAATCGTCGTTTTAAACGATAATGAAATGTCGATAACTCGGCCTATCGGATCGATGAGTAAGATGTTTCGTAAATGGCGGCTTTCTCCCAACTACATCCGTTCAAAAAATGCATATAAGCGCTTATTATTTCGCACCCGTTTTGGTTATGCTTTCTATCGTTTTACCTGGATGATTAAGAACTTCTTTGTTCGCCATCTGTTTCAAAAGAATATTTTTGAACAAATGGGATTTAATTACGTCGGTTTGGTCGACGGTCATTCTTTTCCAGCCTTAAACAAGGCTTTTAAACAAGCCAAACGGTCAACAAAATCGATTGTTATCCATCTTAAAACCAGTAAAGGCAAAGGCTATTCTTACAGTGAAAATGACAAAAATGGGGACTGGCATGGGGTTGCTCCTTTTATTGTTTCTTCCGGCAAAAGTCATAATATAGCTTCCGCCAGTGTCGTCAGTTGGTCGCAATTATATGCCCAAAAACTTTTGACTTTCATGGAGGAAGTTCCGGAGAGCGTTCTGATAAATCCCGCGACGATTAAAGGCTCCGAACTTGAACCGGTTTTTTCGCGTTTCGCTTCGCGCTGCTATGATACCGGCATTGCCGAAATGCATGCTCTTTCCTTAGCCTCCGGTGTTGCTCTTAATAGTAAATTTCCGATTGTTTCAATTTATTCCACTTTTATGCAACGAGCTTTTGATCAGATTCTTCATGATCTTGCACGTATGCGTTTACCATCGCTTATTTTGGTTGATCGAGCGGGGTTTGTCGGGGCTGATGGCGAGACCCATCAAGGACTATACGATGAGGCATTTTTACTTAATACCCCCAATGTAATCGTTTCGATGGCGGCTAACAGTGAACAGGCCTCCGCGCTGCTTGAAGTGGTAAAAACAACCGCGCTCCCTTTCTTTATCCGCTATCCACGGGCAAACGTCATCCACACTAAGAATGCAAGGATTAAACTGACGATTGGTCGTTGGTTGACCTATCAAAAAAGCAATTCTAAAAATTTAGCCTTAGTCGGCTTTGGTCCCGTACTGGATGAAGTTTATTCAAAGGTTAAGTCCCTCGATTTAGGTGTTTATAATGCTATATTTCAAAAACCGATGGATGAAAAGGTCATTCGCGAACTACTTAAGTATCATGAGATATTAATTTTTGATGCTTATGCCACTTCAAATGGATTTATTTTTGCCCTTACCAACCGATTAGTTGAATTGGGTTATCATGGTAAAATAACTATGCAAGCGCCCAAAGACGATTTTTATACTCAGGATTCAGTTATTAACCAAATGCAATCGGCAAAAGTAGATGCCGAATCAATTACTAAGGTGATAAAGCGGAGGATAGGCCACTATGATCAATAGTCTCGTCATTAAGAATTTTGCTATCATTGAGGATTTAGAGGTTGGTTTTCTACCTGGTTATTCGGTCATCACCGGTGAAACCGGCGCCGGAAAATCAATTATTATTGATGCCCTCAGTCTTCTTTTGGGCGAGCGCAGTTCTTTTAATCAAATTAGAAACGGCACTGCCCGGGCTTTTATCGAGGGTAGCTTTTACATTGATAACGACGATACTTTACTAGCCATTAATAGCATAATGGAGGATTTAGTTTCGTCTGAAGATCACCTTTTGGTAGTTACCCGTACGCTTGACAGTTCCGGACGAAGCATTTTGAAAATGAATGGCCGCTCGGTTACTTTGGCTATCAGCAAGTCAGTTATGAGTTATCTCATCGACATTCACTCGCAGCACGAGAACATGCTTTTGTTGGATGAGCACCGTCACCTTTCTCTGTTGGATGAATTTATTAAGGATAATATCGCCTACCGTGAGTATCGCGAATCCTATAGACGCTACCAGGATTTACTGACGGAACAGAAGAATATTTTGCAAGCGACCATCTCTGATGATGAGATTGACTTTTTAAAATCCCAAGTTGATGAGATTGCCAAAGTCAAC
Organism: Bacilli bacterium; assembly: GCA_035326105.1. Lineage (NCBI taxonomy): Bacteria > Bacillati > Bacillota > Bacilli > Bacilli bacterium. The sequence continues at coordinate 100,118 of DAOKYO010000002.1, read as the reverse complement.
ATTCTTGAAAATGAAGAAGAAGAACTCGAGTCCAAGGTGACGCTTTTGCGTAACCTAGAAAAAATCGCCGGTATTCGCAGTGGACTATATGATTTACTTTCCGGTGATCGGGGTGCCGTCACTAACCTATATTTAGCCACTAAAGAAATCCATAATCTCGGCGAAGAATTTTCTTCTTTTGCCGATAAAATCAACGAATACTATTATGGTGTCCGTGATCAGGCGGAGAATATTATCGATAAACTGGATACGCTCTTGGAAAGTAGTGACAATATTGAAGAAATCGATAATCGTTTATATCGGATTAGAAAACTTATTCATAAATACGGAACCACGGAAAATGATGTGGTAGCAGCTAAAGAAGTTATGGAACAAAAACTTGCCAATGCGCGAAATTTTGAGGAACAAAAGAACCGCATCGGCAAAGCTATTGCGGATGAATTGACGATTCTTAACGCTAAAGCGGTTGCCCTGAGTGAGATAAGAAAAAGTAAAGCGGTCGATTTAAGTCGCGAGATTAACTTGGAATTGAAGGACCTCGCCTTGGACAACGCTGAATTTAAGGTTGATTTCAATTTAAAAGAACTTGGACCTAGTGGCTGTGATGAAGTGGCCTTCGTCTTAGCGGCGAATCGCGGCAGTGCATTTTTACCCATTAAGAACGCGATCAGCGGCGGTGAAGCCAGTCGGCTTATGCTTGCTTTAAAAATTATCTTTCGGCGCCTAGGAAGTGCTGAAACCCTTATTTTCGATGAGGTTGACACCGGCATCAGCGGTCGAATAGCATCGATGGTCGGAAAGAAGATTGCCGATCTAGCCATAGACACACAGATTATTGCCATCACCCATCTAGCACAGGTGGCTGTCTTTGCTGATCATCACTATTACGTCAGTAAACTTATTTCCGCTACCTCCACCCGTGCTGAAGTCAGCATTCTTGGCGAAGAGGAGACGGTGGAAGCCATCGCTAGAATGCTTGGCGGTGATGTTATAACGACTACGGTTATAAATGCCGCTCGTGAGCTGCGTAGCGACGCCAAAAAAAAGCGGTAAGACAATTAACATCACGCTTTTTATATGCGATAATTATTGTGCATAGGGGGAATCTATGGCAAAAATTATTATGCATATTGACTTGAATGCTTTCTTTGCCACCGCGGAAGAAATTAGAGATCCCACCCTGATGGGTAAGCCACTTGTCGTCGGAGGCTCAGGGCGGAGAGGAATCGTCTCCACCGCCTCTTATGCTGCACGCAAATACGGCATTCATTCGGCAATGCCCACCTACATGGCCAAGCGGCTGTATTCTAATCTAGTTGTCATCAGTCCTGATTTTCATCTTTACTCGCGCCTTTCACACGAGTTCTTTTCTTTTCTAAGAACATACTCTTCAATCCAGGAAATTGCCAGTATTGATGAGTGCTATATGGATATGACAGGCGCGATGAAAAATGTCAGTGATCCCTACAAATATTTACTTGATTTACAAACCAAACTTTATGAACAAACCAAGTTGAAGTGCTCAATCGGTTTAGCCCCGACAAAGTTTTTGGCCAAGATGGCCAGCGATATCAAAAAACCGATGGGAATAACCATCTTGCGTAGAAGAGACATAAAAAAAATTCTTTGGCCGTTGCCGATTTCTTCGATGTTCGGCATCGGCAAAAAAACTTGGCCTAAACTACAAAAAATCGGCATAAAAACGATTGGGGACTTTGCCGAGTCGACCGATCCGTTAGTGAAACAAATTCTGGGGAAATTTTACTATGTTCTGCTGGATTGGGCTCATGGCCGAGGTAATGATATCGTTGAAAGTGAACCCGATGATCCAAAAAGTATCGGTCATTCCTCTACCTTTCTCAATGATACAAATGATAGCGAAGAGATTGTCACCTTACTTAACCAACTGGTAAAAGAAGTCAGTGAAGAGGCTAAGCGCAAAGACTATATCGGGTCGACGATTCAGATTGTTATTAAGAACTCCGATTTTAGCATCATCAACCGCTCCGAAACGCTTTTGGAAGCGACAAATGACTATTCAATTATTGCTAAAGTCGCCTTAGATCTATTAAATCGCAATTACCAGGGGCAATTGATTCGCTTGATTGGCGTTACGCTTCAAAACATTGTCCGTCGCGAAGATGCCGTTGTGCAGATGTCGCTATTTGATTTTTCGCAAGTTGAGAAAGAAAACGAGACTAGAGCACTGATCAGTGAGATCAATCGCAAAATGAAAAAAGAACTTCTTCTAACCGCCCGTGATTTGAAGAAAAAGCAAGAAAGGTAGTTATTTAGTAATTTTATGGTAATTATTAAGTCACTTGAATTATATCGAACTTATCTTGTCGCAGAGAAAGGACTCGCTTTAAACACGATTGAGAGTTACTTGTCCGACCTTGGATTCTTTTTTCGGGATTTTCCCTATCAGGATACGTGCGAACTAACCGGCGCGGAACTAAATGATTTTATCTATAATCAAAGTAATCAAGGTCATTCGATGACGACCATCGTTCGTCGTATATCGGCAATTAAAAATTATCTTTTGTTTTTATCGCAATCTAATCTTTATTCACATCCTTTGCCGAAAATTGATCTGCCCAAACAAGGATCCCATTTACCTGTTGTGCTGTCGCTAGAAGAAGTAGACCGCCTACTAAATGCACCTAACCTTGATATTCGACGGGAATACCGCGATAAAACGATGCTGGAAGTCATGTATGCCTGTGGTCTTCGCGTTTCGGAACTCTTATTATTGACGCGCAATCAAATTAATTTTCAAACTGACACCATAAGAATTATCGGAAAAGGAAACAAGGAACGCATTATTCCAATCGGCGAATTTGCCTTAGGATATTTAACCAAATATATCGAGGAGGTAAGAGCCAAAAACCCCGGATTTAAGTCCAATTATATTTTTTTAAATCGGATGGGAAAAAAGGTGTCGCGCCAATACTTTTATAAAGCCATTAATGAATACGCTAAACGGGCAGAAATAAGTAAGCGCGTATCGCCTCATACCCTCCGGCATTGCTTTGCAACCCATTTATTAGAGAATGGGGCCGCCTTGCGGGTGGTCCAAGAAATGCTCGGTCACAGTTCAATTGCAACAACGCAAATTTACACTCATGTTTCGAGTCGAAGAATAATCAGCGCCTACGATTTGTATACTAGCCGTAAATGAATTATAATACTATGTTTCGGAGGTATGTTATATGGGAAACAAATTAAATTTTAGACGAGTGTTTGTGATTGTAATGGATAGCGCCGGCATTGGCGAAATGCCTGATGCCGAACGTTTTGGTGATAAAGGAGCTTCGACATTTGTCCATATCAGTGAAAAGATGCCAAACGGCCTCCACTTGCCGGTAATGGAAGCGATGGGCCTTGGCGAATTAAACTCGATTAAGGGTGTAAAGTCATCCGTTAAGCATCCGCATAGTTACGCTATGCGCGCCCAAGAAGCCAGTAACGGCAAAGACACGATGACCGGCCATTGGGAGATGATGGGCATTTTGACAACTGAACCTTTTCAAACTTTTACCGATACCGGTTTTCCCGCTGAACTTATCAGCGAATTAGAAGCAAAAACTGGACACAAAGTTATCGGCAATGTCGCCGCTTCCGGAACGGAAATCCTCAAGCAACTTGGCGAGCAGCAGATGCGCGAGAATTCGCTTATTGTCTACACTTCGGCTGACAGCGTTCTGCAAATCGCAGCGCATGAAGAGGTAACCGGCGTTCAAGAGTTATATCGCTGCTGCGAAATCGCCCGCGAAATTTGCATGAAACCGGAATGGCGGGTCGGTCGGGTTATCGCGCGGCCCTTTGTCGGGACAAATGCCGAAAATTTTAAGCGCACGCCAAATCGTCATGATTTAGCTTTGTCTCCTTCCTCGACAACCGCTATGGATATTTTAAAGGACAAAGGCTATATGGTGAGTTGCATCGGGAAAATAGGCGATATATTTAACCAAAAAGGAGTGGTGAAAACCCAAAAGACCGTCAGCAATGAGGATGGTATGGATAAGACTATCGGAGAAGCCAAGACCGGTAATTTCCGTGGCCTCGTATTTACCAACCTAGTTGAGTTTGATAGCGAATATGGTCATCGCCGGAATCCGGTTGGCTATGGTGAAGCGCTTGAAGCTTTTGATAAGCGCTTAGGAGAATTGCTGTCCGTAATTAAGGAAGACGATTTGGTTGTGGTTACTGCTGATCACGGCAATGACCCGACTTGGCATGGCAGTGATCATACCCGCGAAAAGGTCCCTTTCTTAATGTATAGTCCTCTTTTCCGAAACGGCCATTTCTTAGAAGATCGGCATTCATTCGCGGATTTGGGTGCGACCATTTTAGCAAATTTTGATTTACAAAAGGCGGATACAATGATAGGGGAGGCTATTACTGAGGTTAATAACGATGAAAAATAAGCTTTTCTTATTGTTATCCTCTTTTTCACTTTTACTTGTCGCCTGCCAAGGCAATCAAGTATCACCTAATAGCGACAGTTCTTTATCAAACACGGATAACAGTGCGAACCTTGTTTTAGATTATTCAATTATTTCTCCTTCTGGCGCTCCGTCATTGGGATTTTATCCTTGGGCTAAAAGTGGCGTTTTATCCACGAACTCTTCGGTCCCCGCTATTTTAAGCGCTTTTGCGGCAGCTTCCTATGATGTAATCGTCATGGACCATAGCCAAGGCTTAAAGCAGATTGTTAACAATAATGCACCCTACCAATTGGCGCGCATCGTAACCAAAGGCAACTTTCACCTTATAGGAATCAATAAAAGCAGTAGTGATAACCCTAAAACTGGCGATTTAGTTGTTAGTTTTGGGAACGCTCAGGGCATCCCCAATCAAATTCTGCAAAAAGTTTTTCCCAGTATTGATAATTTAAACTTTGTGAGTTCGGTTTCCGACACGGTTCCCGTTATTAAAACCGGACTGTATGGCGGGGAGGCTGTCGACTATGTTTTAACCGCTCAGCCAATCCTCCATAACATTGAAAAGAGCGGAACGACTGTTTCCTACGATGTCGATATGCAAAAAATGTGGAATGAATTATCTAATCTCGATGGATTTCCTCAAGCGGGTGTTTTTGTTAAAACCGGTCTGTATCAAGAGAATCCTGACCAATTGGCTCTTTTTATTTCACAGTTGGATGAAGCGACCAACAATTTAATCTTTCATCCGCAAATTGCAATTGATGCGATGGATGCATACGGAACAAGTGACGAACAGAAAGCTCTTTTTGGAGTTGATAGCTCAACCGTGAGCGATCTTCAACTCTTTGAGGAAGTGGAAGATGCACCTAACAACATGGGCTTTGCCACAGGTAAATATAGTCTTGTAAATTATCTTGAATATATGGAGCAGGAAGATTACCCATCTTCAGCCTACTCACCTTTATTTTAACTATTATGAAAAAGAGAATTTTTTCCTTAAAACCTAATTTACGGATAATTCTCTTTTTATTATTCGGTTTTCTCTTTCTTTTTATCCTTTGGCAAATCCTTTCGCTAACCATTAATGCTTATATTATTCCCTCGCCCATCAAGGTTATACCCGCCTACATATCTTCTTTTTCGTTTATTACCACTTATGAGGCTGTTTTAGCCACAATAACGAGATTAGTTATATCAGTGCTCATCGCGTGCCTATTGGGATTAATACTTGGACTGGTAAGTGGATCTTATGCGGACTTTCATCGGTTTCTCATGCCTTTAATTAGCGCTCTCCGTAGTGTCCCAACAGCAGTGATTATCCTGATAGCTATTTCGATAATCAAGATTTCTTTTTCGCCAATTATTGTTTCATTTCTAATTTCCTTTCCATTGATTTATGAAGCGACGTATTCAGGCGTAAAATCAATCGACCAAGATCTTTATGATGCCATGCGCCTTGAAGGAGAAAATCACTGGCAAACTTTACTTTGGGTCAAACTCCCGATTGCGCTGCCTTATGTACTATTGAGCATTATTCAGGCAGTGGGATTAGGAATGAAAGTTACGATTATGAGCGAGGTTCTTTCCGGAAATAATCGCAGTAGTGGCTTAGGGTTTAGTATCGCTCAAGCCTACTATGATGCTGACTTTATAAAAATTTTCGTTTTTGCTTTACACGCAATTGTAATTAGTATAATCTTTGACTTAGTGGCAACTAATTTTCGTAAAAAGTCACAGTTTAAGTAGCGATGGTGGGGGATTAGTTTAGTAACCGAGTCCATGTACTCCTCATAAGTAATTAGATGCCTGAAGAAGCCGAATCAACAATCCGACTTTTTTTTACGTGCAAGTTACCCACATAGTTGAATTTCCGATTGGAAACAGGAGGTATGAAATGAATTCGGAAAAAAAGGAAAAAGTCTTTTACAAGAAAAAAGTTTACGATGGGGAAAAAAGCCGCTACCGATTAAGTGATGATGGTCAAACCGAGGATTTAACCTGCGAAGAGCAAATGCTTCGTAGCGTTAGCGAAATGGAATTATCAATTACGATTCTAAATTGGATGCGAAGAATGCTGAATTACGCAAAGTTTTCGCTTCTATACAAAACCGAATATACTTTGCACGCAGGCGAAATATATGAAATTGATTTTGGCATCGGTGTCAATTGTGAAATCAAGGAGCGCCATTATGGGGTTATCTTAGTGGATAGTTATGAGAACAATCAAATCGCTATCGTATGTCCATTAAAAACAAAGCATCATGATGCCAACCCAACCAGCGATGTCGCTATTGGAAAGATTCCCGACTTATTAACTGACAAAGAAACAATTGCCGTTTTTAATCAAATTCGTGGAATTGACAAAATTCGTATTTACCGATTTGGAATTATTAATGGCAAGAAAAGCGAAAGAGAAGGGCCTATAAGTAAACTTAGTGATGAGCAAATGGAAAAAATACGTTCTGCCATTAATCAAACAATTATTAATGGTAATCCATTCGCGCAATAACGTTAGTAGTTATTTAGTATTTATTAAGTCATAAATAAGTATAGTCTTTTTGTGGAAAACTCTATGTTTGAAGCAAGAAGACTTTTTATGTTTTAACGATGAAAATATTATTAATTTACTTCTCATGGGCATTATTTAAATATTAGTTTACATAATATACATTATGCGAAGTGATTTGTCTTACCCTTTAGGAGCGTTTTATTATGAACCCATACCAAAATCTCTTCCACTGCTTCAGTTATGCTCCATATATACATTAAACTTTTATTATATTTTTAGTCAGCAAATTATAGCTCGCTCCTAGCTGTTAAATGGTTTTGATACATTTCAATAAAAAAAGTCCAACGATTAATTGGACTTTCCAATTTCTTCTTTTATCATCGGACTTCTTATTTTTCTAATTAGGCAAGTATATTCCTTCAAGGTTAAACCTTTGTCGACCTTGAGGACTAAAGATGTGAACGATAACATCCCCGGCATCGATGAGGACCCATTCTGATCCACGATTTTTTCCCTCAATATGGTTTATACCGGCACCGATACTTTTCAGCGCCGTTTCGATAACATCAGCCAATGCATTAAGCTGTCGCTCATTGGTCGCGGTGGCAATTATGTAGTAATCGGCTAAAGGCATTCTTTCGCTAACATCTACAGCAATAATGTCCTCGGCTTTTTTATCATCTAAGGCCTTAATTAAAACTTGAACTTTTTCCGGATAAATCTCTTTCATATTGACTCCTTTAAGTATTGGCGAAAACACCGCTTTGTTAATTTATTATAAATATCTTTCTCATGAGCAAGCAGATATTCCCGATTAGCTGCTAGAACTTTAAGAAAACCATCGTGATAGTCATTCATGCAGGATGCAATGAGACTACTGCTATCGAAGCCACGGGTGGGCTCAATTTTATCGGCACTATAAGTTATCATTGCAATCGGCCCCATATTTTGATCTCCGGTCGCATGTTTTCTGATTGCCTCTAAAATTGTTCGGCTTTTAATTCCAAAAACCTCGCGCGCCAGGTACTCGCTTATGAACTGATGATGCAGCCATTTATTCAAATCAACATAGCCCGCATATTTTTTTTGCATAATTTCCTTTTGAAAAGATTCACTTATGTTCTTACCGATGTCATGCAGTAAGCCCGCCACATAGGCATCGCTTCCCGAAAGTCCATTCGCTTCAGCAATTTGTTTGGCCAATTTTGCCACTTGAAGCGAATGAGCAAGTCGATCTCCCGAAATAAATTCCTTGATCTTAGGCAAGTAGTATAGATTATGACTGGCGATATACTCCAGCACTTCGATTGAAGTATCCGCGCTCTTTAGCTCACGAATTAAAGACGAACTAGTCGGGCTCTTAGGGCCCGGAACAACTTGCATCTTATAGGTTATGACATTATCAAGATTTAACGGAATTCCCGGCCGTTCATAGACTAGGACCCCGGCTCTTTCAATTAGTTCCGTATTCTTATACCAATTATGAAACTTATTGGCCTGATCAGCGCCTAAAAGAAAGAATAGTTTCTCATCCGGATGTTGATGCTGATAATCGCGAACGGTATCAGCGGAGTAGTTTACCGGGGCCGGACTATCTAATTCCATATGCGAAATTTCCGCCCACGGAGTGTCTTTTAAGAAAAGCTCAAGCATTCTTAAACGATCAAGCTCGTTATTCTTTTCATCTTTCCAGCGTGGGTGTTTGGCTAAAACAAAAACCACTTTATCCGCTCCAACTTCATGAAGAGCCGATTCCGCTACTTGAAGGTGTCCTAAATGAACGGGATCAAAAGACCCACCATATATTATTGTCTTGTTCATTATCGGGGTAATTCGATTCTATGAGGAAGATGGGGATTGGCCCGATAGAGGGTAATAATGCGGCCGACAATTTGCACTACTTCCGCCTGTAGTTTCATCGAGAGGTCGATTGCGATTCCCTCAATTGGATTCTCCGCCGACTTCAAAACACTGATTTTAATTAATTCCTTGGCTTTCAAACCCTTATCCAACAAATCCAACTGTGTCTCCCCTAAAAGGTTTTTCCCAATTTGATACAGCGGGCGTAACGCATTGGCCTTATTTTTCAAAAAAGCTTTTTGATGATTGTTTAGCATAATTGCTCCTATACTTTAGCGGTACCATGATAGATACTGATGCCATTTAAAACGTAAACTCGAATGACTTGGTGATTACCGACAAACGAAATCCAGCCGAGGCCGGAAATAGATATATCACACTTATTCTCATAATCGACCTTTATTTCATAAACATCTAAATCCCGTGAGGTCGATATTAAGTTTGATAACGGCCGCGTGAGTTTTTTGCGAATAAGCCGCTCAAAAACCTCATTGGCGGTGGCTATACTTGTTTTATGAATTTCCACATTCGGGGCCATATAGATTGAATATGGAGCCCTAGCGCCCGATACAATTTCGATAAAAGCTAAACCGCCAAATAGTAGAACATCCTTGCTTTTAAGAAAATAGTTCCGTCCCCGAACCAAGGTCCTTGGAATCAAATCATGAACTACTTCTCTTTCGGCCGCCATCTTGCCGACATAACTATTAGATAAGGAAAGTCCGGGAGTATCATACATTGAATGCTGTTCATCAATGGGAATTTCAATTACCTGAATTGTTGTATTGGGATAAATGGAGGTGGAAATATATTTTTGCGTCGGATTCTTATATGTTTTCAAAAGTGAGTTGATTAGAGCCGATTTGCCAGAGCTATAGGCCCCGATGAAATATATATCTTTACCCTCACTATAGGTAAATATCGTCTTGATTACTTCATCGATATTATAGTTTTGCGCCACGCTGGTTAGAATTATCTTTAACGGATTAAGGTGGGCATCCGTCACCCGTTTGGCCACATAATCATGAATGTTATCCAGATTGGTTTTAGGAGGCAAGAGGTCAGCTTTATTTGCCACGACAATAAGCGGATTATTCTTTATTTCTTCCGCTACTTCAGAGTTAAAACTGGTTTCAAAAGTAAATAAATCGACAACGTAGATTATGAGGGATTTATGGGCCTTAGCCTGTTTTAATATCTCGCGGAAATCCGCGTCTAAAATAGGCTCGTTAGCCGCTTTCTTCTTCATGCGTTGTTCAGCAAAACAATTGGAACAGAGAACAATCTCATGATGTTCCATTTCCCAAGGATCCGCATAGCCCGGTAAATTTGGATTATCCGATTGTAAAACTTCCCCACAGCCATAGCAGCGACGGACGCGACGTACTTCACCCATAAGCTAGTTTCTCCAATCTGGCAAAAGGTTCTTTTGCCTTAAATATTTCCTAATCGGCCGATCAAACAGACGATTAAATCGGGTTGTCCATTGATCTTCACGAACAAGCTTTTCGGTTAAAACAACCGGTAACCCGATTTTATTAGCCACGACCACATCTGTTAAGAGTTGATCGCCGATTAAAATAGTTTTGCTGACATCAATTTTCATCGCCCTGATATACTGTAAAATTCGCTTTTTAAATGGCTTATGCGCATTAGCCAGATATGGAAGATGTAAGGCATCGGCATATTGATTAACCCGACCCGAGTGATTGTTCGAAATGATGAACACACTAAGACCCGCTGCCAGCAGTCGTTCAATTAACTCCTTTGCACGGACCGAGGGCTCAAATAGTTTATAGGAGTCGAGAGTGTTATCCAAATCGACTATAACATTCTCAAAGCCATGCTTTTTATAGAAATCAATGTCGATGTCATAGACGCTTAAAGCGTGGTAAGTTGGTCGAAATGTTTTGAGCATAAACTCTCCTTATTTATATTTTAATAAAATATTCGCTAAGATAAAAGAAATATATCCTCCCAAAATTAAATATTATATAATAGGTACGAGGATAAAGCATGATGGAAAATAAAAGTAGCAAACCAAAAATTAGCATGTTCACAATTTATCGTGAGCGTTTATCCACTTCTTTAGCTCTGCTGGTAGCCTTATTTTTAAACCCGGTTATTGCCCTCATGATAGCTATCGGCAGTTTTGTTAGCATTCGCAATGACCGAACCGGTAATTTTCCTTTTTATGACACCGAAGACTATCGGTTTTCCATTATTACACTAATCGTGATTGCTTTTTATACGGTCGTCTATTTCATTTACATTGCTGGATAACCTTTATAAAAATAAGGTTGGCCCGCATTTATTTAATCACCCATCGCATCAAAAATGCTAATTTGTTCATATTCATCAGTATTGTCTTCACTCGCATCACCATCTTTTTCATTTGGCTTCTTATCCGGTTGATAGGCGACAATCGAATCATCGATAATCGGCAAACGCTCTTTATAGATTGAAGCAATTTCGACACCGTCAGCGAGAAAGTCCAAATTCTTTTTGGCATATTTATCGATGGGGGTAACGTGGAAATCATTGAGTATAAAGTCAAACGATTCGCCGTTAGCCAAAAGGCCACGCAACAAAATATAACTGGCCGATTTATCAATTTTATCAATGTATAAAAGGGTTTGGGGATCGCTTTTAAAAGCTTTAAAAGCATATTGAATTTTTCCCAAACGGGCGGTTGAATCGAAGTAATTTGAATCGATAAATCGGGCATGACCTTCCCTCGTAATCTCTAAAAGCTTAGACCGCTCTTGCGGATCAAAAACCAGCATGGAAGAAATTTCCGTCTTTTTCAAACCATTTATGGCTTTAACGCCGCTCGCCTTAAGCGAGAGTATTGAAACATCGTTTTCATTAAATAGCGAGCATGTTCCGTTATTACAGGCGACGAGAATCGATGAATTGCCGGTTGTGACATCGACTGCGACTAATTCGTCATCGCGTGTTAAGCGCATGCAGTTAATGGGTCGTGAGTAACGGGTTAAGGAGAAATCGCTGACAACCGTGCGCTTTATTTGACCATGTTTGCTTATCAAAGCAAAGTACAAGTCGCTTCTGACTGCGCGCGCACTAAAAACGGCGATGCACTTTTCATTACCGTCAAGGGTGGCGATGGTATTTAAATGCTTTCCTTCGTCTTTCCACTTCCCATCCGCTATCACATATACCGGAACGATTAAATAGTTGCCTAAAGAAGTAAAAATTATCAGATTGTCGGTAGTAAAGCTCGGGCCACTGGCAATTAGTGAATCACCGTTTTTAACTCCGGGAAGACAATTATCCCCACTGCTTTTAAAACTCTTAAGTGAAGAGCGTTTAATATAGCCGTCGCGCGTAAGCGCAATCATCACTTCTTCTTTTGCTATTAAATCACGCTTATCAATTTGAATGATTTCGCCCCGATCTTCAACTTTAGAACGGCGATCGTCGCCATATTTTTTGTTGATGTCCTTCAGATCATCTATGATTACCCGATTAAGTTTATTCTCATCGGCCAGAATTCCTTCCAATGTTTCGATATCGATTAAAAGCGCCTTCTTCTCCTCTTGTAAAACCGTGACATCGGTATTGGTTAATTTATAAAGTTGCAACATGACAATTGCTTCCGCTTGTTCGCCGGAAAAAGCGAACCGGCTGATTAAGTTATCTTTTGCATCGGCCTTATTGTTGCTGGAGCGAATCGTGTGTACAACTTCATCAAGCATCGATATGGCTTTAATCAAACCATCAACCAAATGCAATCGACTCTTAAATTTTTCCAAGTCAAACTCCGAACGACGACGAATCACTTCAACCTGATGATTAATATAGGCATCGACCATTCCTAACAAATTTAAAGTCTTCGGTCGATAACCCTCGATAGCAACCATATTGGCCGTATATGAAGTTCGCAGTTGCGTCTTGTTAAATAAGTATTCGGAAATAACGTTTATGTCGGTATCTTTTTTGACATCGATAACAATTGACAAACCCTTGCGGTCACTTTCATCGCGGACCTCAATTACTCCATCAATGTTATGGTTGTGCGCAATAAGATCGATTTCTTTCAATACCGAACTCTTGTTCACGCCGTAAGGAATTTCGGTAATGACAATTTGATTAATCTCCTTGTCGAAACGAATTTCGCTTTTAGCCGCGATTTCAATTCTTCCATGTCCGGTTTCATAGATTGAATCCAACCCTTCCGAGCGATAGATGATTCCTCCGGTCGGAAAATCCGGGCCGAGAACAAACTGCCGTAAATCGGCATTAGTGGCTCGTTTATGATTGATGCGATAGATTATTGCCGCGATCAATTCCCGTAAGTTGTGCGGAGGAATGTCGGTAGCCACTCCAACCGCGATACCTTGTGAACCATTAGCCAGTAAATTAGGAAAACGAGCCGGTAAAACAATCGGTTCGAGCGAGGAGTCATCAAAAGTCAATTGCATATCCACCGTATTCTTCTTAATGTCGCGCACCATCTCTTCGGCAATTTCACTTAAGCGCGCTTCGGTATAACGATAGGCCGCGGGCGGATCGCCGTCGATACTGCCGTTATTACCCTGAAAATCAATTAACGGGTACCGCATAACCCAATTTTGGCTCATACGGGCCAAGGCCTCATAAATGGACGAATCGCCGTGCGGATGGTATTTACCCATAACCGACCCTACAGTATGGGCGCATTTTTTCGTTGGTTTAGAAAAAAGATTTCCTTCATCAAACATAGAAAAAATAATTCTTCTTTGAACGGGTTTCATCCCATCGCGAGCATCGGGAATTGCCCGATTTTGAATGACATCTTTGGCATAAATACCAAATCTTTCCCCCATGATGTCATCCATCGGAGTTTCGATGATATTTTCCACCACTTCTTCAACTGGCTTAATATTGTTTTTCTTCTTTGCCATTTAGCGCACCTCTTCAATAAATGAATCTGTGGCATTGAAATCAATATTTTCTTCAATCCACTTACGGCGATTGCCGGCATCTTTTCCCATAAGAATGCCAACTCGTTTTTCGACTAACAACGGATCCTCAATATTTACTCGAACCAACATCCGTGTCCGTGGATTCATCGTTGTTTCCCATAGTTGATCCGAATTCATTTCGCCTAATCCCTTGTAGCGATTTATCTTGTAATTCGCGCCGACTTTGGCTTTCGCCTCAACTAAAGAAGCATCGTCCCAAGCGTATTGATAAACAATCTCTTTATTAACTTCTTTATGAACGCGATAAAGTGGCGGTACTGCGATATATACACTGCCGTTTTTTATCAGGGGTTTCATATAGTGATAAAAGAATGTCAAAAGTAGCGTTTGAATATGGGCTCCGTCCGTATCGGCATCAGTCATGATAATGATCTTTCCATAATGTGCATCATCAATATCAAAATCAGTGCCTATGCCGGCGCCGATAGTATTTATCAAAGTGGCAAATTCTTCATTCTTCAACATTTTATCCATCGTGTTTGTGTCGGTATTTAAAGGTTTTCCGCGAAGCGGTAAAATCGCCTGATGAATTCGATCTCGTCCCGTCCGCGCCGTCCCTCCCGCCGATTCACCTTCGACGATAAAAAGCTCGTTACTTTTATAGTCCTTACTCTGTGCCGGAGTTAATTTCCCGGAGAGAATAATATCATTACGAGGTTTTTTACTTTTACGAGCTTCATCTTTGGCTTTGCGTGCAGCTAATCTGGCATTCTGAGCATCGATGCATTTTTTGATAAGACTAACGGCAAATTCATGATGTTCCTTGAGATAGTAGGTCAAACTCGTATAGACGAAATTATTAACCGCTGTCATCGCGTCTGGCGTTCCTAGTTTACCTTTAGTCTGACCTTCAAATTCAAGTATTTCCTCCGGTATTCTCAACGAAATAATCGCTGTTAATCCTTCGCGAATGTCACCGCCTTCTAATTTCATTTTCCCACGTAAAAGACTGTTATCAACCGCAAAATCATTGACCGCGCGGGTAAGTCCCATCCGAAGTCCCGTTTCATGGGTTCCTCCATCGTGAGTGCGAACATTATTGACGTAACTTAAGACCGTTTCTCCATAGTCGCCATTGCAGTACTGCATTGCTAGCTCCATTTGAATCGGCTCAAGATTATTATTATGATCGGAAGCATTATATACGTCATCAAACGAAATAATATCACTCATCGGCTCTTTATTCTGATTTATTACGCCGATATATTGACTCAAACCGTCTTCATAAAAGAAATCCTCATTTAATCCATTGCGTTCGTCCACAACGTAAAAATGAACTTTTTTTAATAAAAACGCGCTTTCTTGCAGGTGATTACAAATCGTATCCCATTTAAAATCAACGGTCGAAAAAATCTTGGCATCAGGCTTAAAGGTCACCAATGTGCCATGGCGATTGGTATTGCCAACAATCTCTAACGGAACTACCAATTTCCCACCATTTTCAAACCGCAAATGATACGTTTTACCGTCTCGGTAAACCGTGACATCACAGTACTCACTTAAAGCATTGGTCACGGATGCTCCAACCCCATGCAAACCAGCACTGGTCTTATAGGCCGCCTCCGTAAATTTCCCCCCCGAGTGGAGAGTGGAAAAAATGAGCTGCACCGCAGGAATTTTCGTCTTTTTGTGAATTCCCACAGGAATGCCCCGTCCCTCGTCTTGAACGCTGATTGACCCATCTTTATGGATTGTAACCGTAATTTTATCGCCGAAGCCAGACATAGCTTCATCGACCGAGTTATCGACAACTTCCCAAACAAGGTGGTGAAGACCCATGGCATTCGTCGAGCCAATATACATCGCTGGCCGTTTACGAACCCCTTCTAGTCCTTCAAGAACCTCGATACTGTCTTCGTTATAATTGTTGTAGTTAATTTTATCTGCCACAAAACATCCTCCAAAAATCTAAAACAGCCCTTAAAATCTAGTATAATTATACCAAAGTTTGCAATTTGCTACTAGGGTAAATATAATGATAAAGTTAACCGGAGGGCAAACAAAATGCCAACTTTACTTTTGACGATAATCATTTATTTACTCGCTATCATTTTGAGTTATTTATTGGGATCGGTTTCAACTTCAATCATTGTTAGTAAACATTTTTATCATAAGGATATCAGAGAATTTGGCTCTAAAAACGCCGGCGGAACCAACGTTGGACGTGTTCTAGGAAGAAAAGCCGGAATTGCAGTGATTCTTATTGATATGGCCAAAGCCGCCTTCGTCTATTGGGGCGTATATTGGATTTTAAAAATACCGGCTTTAGGCGATGTTTTTGCCCCCGATTTATTACTGTCATTATCGATTACGGCGCTGTTAATCGGCCACTGCTATCCGATATTTTTTAATTTTCGGGGCGGAAAAGCGGTCAGCACCCTCGCCGGATTTACAATAGCCAGCAATTGGATATTTACTATAACCGGCCTTCTTATCTTTCTTGGTGTATTAAAATGGAAAAAATACGTCTCTTTATCGTCAATTATTACCGGACTGTTTTTGATGATCGGCAGTTGGATTTTGTTCTTTATCAAAAGTCCGTTCGGATTCTATCTTTCAACCACGAACTTGCTCTTCTACGCCTTATCGATGACGGCCTATGCTCTAATCTTAATTTATCGTCATCGCGAAAACATAAAACGGTTATTTAAGAAAAGCGAACGAAAAATTACTTGGATGAAGTAAAGTAATTTTTTAGTATTTTTCTAGTAGTTATTAAGTAAATGTTTAAAACAAGTGCCATTGGGAATTTCGGGAGGCATATTTTCGTTTCCATGTCCGCCCCCCGGATGATCAATTTCAAAATTTCCACTTCTGCCATTCGACTCATGAAAAACATTGAAACAATTATCGTTATCTTCAACGATAAATTCGATTTCACTTTCCCCGGGAGCCATGAAAGATAATCTATAGGCGAGACCCTCTTGTCCATTTTCATTATATCCAATGGAGAAACTGAGCGTAAAATCCTGTTTGGGACCATCAAAACATTGGTAATCAATTTTTTGAATGCCATCATTGACGTCAAATTTAGTACTGAGATGCCGACTTTCGACGGTTGACGAATTAACCGGTAAAAGTTCAACCTCACCTATTCCGTTTTTATCCGCATACGCCGAGATGGAAAAGGTTCCGTTTTCGCCAACGAAATAGCCGCTGATTTGCGTTTCCTTCTTTCCGATTTCTTCCCCGGAATAATAAAAATAGTAATCGTTGGCAATCGAAATTCGATAATCGAAAATTTTCCCTTCAAAAAGGAAAAAGCCACTGTCGCTTTCGACGCTAAAATCATTTTTAAACGAGTAAAATTGATCGATTAATTTGCTGAATTTTTTATAGGCCGACGAGGCTTTGTCTTTTTCGCTTTGATTGTTGCCGTTGTCTTTTTTTCCTAATGCTTCCGCTTCGGGATAAAAAAGTTGCTCTCCGGTAATAAGCTGAAGCGATACGGCTTTCAGGGGATCATCAGTAAACGGGCGCGCGACGAAGTTTATACTTGATTTTGTAATAAATAAGTTATAGCCGCCGAAAGCGAAGAACGATCCGATCACTAGGGCTAGCGCGCCAAAACTAAAAGAAAACGATCGGACCAGGCGATTGGCAAAAAAACGCTCGAAAAACGGCTTCTTCTTCGGCAAAATCGGCTGCCGATGATAGACCGATATAATGTCCGCCGATTCGGTTTTAACATCGTGGTTACTATGGCTGACAATAATATTCTCTAACTTATCATACCTTTTCATACTTCTTCCGCTCCTTATCTAGTTTCTTAATTGCTTGCTGATATATCCATGTGACACTTCCCAGGGGCCGCTTGACAATTCTGGCTATCTCGCGATGGGGAAGATCGTTAACGACATGCAGGATAACGATTTGGTATTCAATTGGCTTTAGGCAACTGCGCATCCAATTAAAGAACGACTCATCTCCGGCTTTGGTATAATCATTAAGATCAGGGACACTGCTCTCATCAAAGTTTTCCGGGAAAGAAACTTCCCGTTTGCGTTTTTTCAACATACTCAAAGCTGAGTTTCGGGCAATCACCAATAAAAAGCCGAATGGACTTTGCTCCTTTTTTATCCGCGAGTGGCTGTCGATAAACTTTATGAATGTCTCCTGAACGATATCCTCACTGTCACTTTCATTGCCTAAGATTGAAAAGGCGGTGTAAAAAACAGCCTTTTTGGTCAAATCAAAAAATTCAGTGAAATTGACAAGATTCCCTTGACTAATCTCATCCGCCAAGCTGGCAATCCGACTTTCGTCATTCGAATTCATAACTAACTCCCATCCGCAGCGAATAAAGATTATCCAATGTTTATTTTGAAATCATCTTTAAAACCATTGTAGCACGACTATTCATTTAGAAAAAATAAACAATCCCCCATTCTGTCAGAGTAATCAGTCTTCCATTCATATCTTTCGCAAAAAAATATCTACAAAATAGCCCATTATAAATACTGATTTACCGTGGCTTTTATTGGGAAAAAAGCATCTATTTATGATATTCGCTCATATTATGGATAAATCACAAAAAAATGGCCTTAATAAAATACTTAGAGATATATGAAAACGGATTCCTAAAAAGTATTTAAAAGATTGATAGGTTAGTAGATTAGAGAACGAAAGAGATACTTTCTTTACTTATTATGCTTTAAATTAGACTTATTATCCTTCGAACTATAAATCAATAGAAAGTTACCTATGTTCACTCCCTGTATAGAAATGATAGGCCGCGGGTTGCTGCTTTTTTCCGGTTAAGAATCAGCCAGTTACGGCTAGCATGTTCATCACTCGTAGGATTGACATATAAAAAAAAGGATGCCTCCCTTTGAATAGAGGGAAGCATCCATATTGCCTTAGGCTACATTCCAATTAACTTGTTCAGAAAACCGGGCATATATCACAAATAAATGTTTTACTTAATTAGCGACTCTTATTGACGCTATTCATAATTTGGCGAATCTGTGCCTCCGAAGGCTTACGTCCCATCTGGGCATACATTACGCGAATCATCTGTTCATTGATCGGAGGATTCTTGGCCAATTCTCTTTTAAAATACCAACGAGAAATGAAGAAGCCACCTACGGCTCCCAAGACGACTCCCAAAAGAATCCAGCCTAGACTAACCAACCAACCGGTTGTTGCCAAAATAATCATTTTAATTGAATTAGTGATGGCTTAAGCCCGGCCATCATATTCACCCGTATCAGTACGAACTGAAACGGTCTCTCCTTCCTCAATAAATAACGGAACCCGAATCGTGATTCCGGTTTCTAGCACTGCATCTTTGGTCGCACTTGTAACGGTATTTCCCCGAACTCCGGGAGCACACTCCGTAATTTTTAATGCCACTTTGGCCGGCAGGGTAATACCCATAATCTCCCCATCATAAGAGGCGATATCCACTTCTGAATTAGCCACCAAAAAGCGCATTTCCCATTCAAGCCGGTCTTTGGAAACCTCAACCTGCTCATAAGTATCCTGATCCATAAAAACAAGAAAATTCCCCGAATCATACAAATAAGTCATCTTGCGCTTATCAATCGTAATTCTTTCAATCGCATAACCCGAATTGAAACTCATTTCCGTCGTTGAACCAGTGCGAACGTTTTTGACTTTTAATTTCGCCACCATTTTCCGCATTGCCGTCTTATTAAGTAAGATATCTAAAACATTATAAATTTGGCCTTCTTCGATAAAATAATTTCCCGGCCTTAACTCGGTAACATTAATCATAATAATCCTCCTGTTAGCCTTTGATATTATACCAAAACTATTAATTAAATCAATTTAGGAATGCATATTAGACGATAATACAAAGATTTTTTTTGCTTCCTCTTGCTTTAGATTAAGAATTGTCTCATCGGCTAGTTTGATTTTGACCCCGTCATGGTTGTGCGCGACAATTGTCACGCGGCTCAACTCTGGCAAAAGCTTGCGTTTCACCCCTTCTATCTCAGGGCTTTTAGCGATTATTTGAAGGCTGCCGACTTCTTCTTCCCATAGCGAATAATGGGTAATGGGGGGAATGGTTCCGTCAGGACGGGGTATCGGATGTCCATGATGACAATACTTGGGTTGCCCAAGATAAAAATATAATTTGTCGAGCATGCTTTTGCTGGATGCATGCTCTAAAGCATCGGCTTGTTCTGCCAATTCTTCATTTGAAAAATTAAGTTCCTTTAATAGAAAAGCCTCCCAAATCCGATGACTTCTAATTAGTTCAACCGCAATTTTTTTACCACTTTCAGACAGTTTTACCCCTTGATAAGGAACAAAAACAGCCAAATCTTGTTCGACTAAGCGCTTGACCATTTCATTTACGCTTTGTGAGGTGAAACCAAGACTTTTTGCTAGTGATGACAATTTTACAAATTCGTTATCATGATGAAGGGATAATTCATAGATACTCTTAAGATAATTTTCTGTCGCGCGGTTCATATACTTCCTCCTCATTGTCTCGTGACAAGTAGTTCTTAATATAATCATGTCCTTGATTGCTTAAGCCATAGCTCGCATGGCTCTCAATAATATAGTGTTTGTTTTTTGCTTTCTTTAAATAATGCCTGATTTTCTTTTTTGACCAGTGAAGGTGATTGACAATTGTTTCATTTTCATTGGCGCAGATTCTGATTCCTTCCAGCTCGTGGTGATAAAAGTGGATTAGAAGACTGATTAAGTCATAATTGCTCTTTTTTCTGTTGCGAATAACATTAGCGCCGATTATGCCCCGGGTTGGATGGAAAAATACGATGGCCAGGTAGACAAGGAAAATCAATGTGCTCAGCGTCGGTGCCAAAGGAAAGTTTAATCCATCCGCTATAATGAAGGCCGATGTTGTCTCAATAGCAGTCAGGGCAAGAGTAAAAATTATCATCTGTCCTTGGGATTTAGCAAAAAACTTAACACTTAAACTAGGTCCGATCATCACCGCGATAATGGCAATGGATCCTAAAACATTAAAGTTCATTACGGTTGTAAAGGAGGTTAAGACCATAAGCACATTGATCGTTATCGTCGGTAACAACCCCCCTAAAAAGGCCAGTGATCGGTCAAATATGGCAACTTTTAATTCCTTGTTGAAAATAACGGCGAATGCTATATTCAGCACTAGCATTAATCCGGCTATATAAAGGGCAACCGGACCGATATTCACATCGAAAATTAAAAGCGGCTTAAGTTCGGCGAATTCCGCTCGCCCAAATAGAACTGCCTCAAGATCGATTGGCGTATTGCGAAAATAAAGCGAAATGATGATTATCGCGGTGGCAAAAAAAAGCGAGTAAATTAGAGCTATCGCATCATGATGATTGGCCATCTTTTTTTGCACTAACCACTCAATTATTGTTAAAGATAAATATCCAACGAGCCCGGCTATGACAAGAAGGAGAGGATTATTTATATCTTTTGTCAGTGCAAAGCCGATGACAATTCCTAACAGCGTAGTATGGGCCAAAGCATCACTCAGCATTGACTTGTGACTTAAAACGATAAAACAGCCGATGATTGTTACACTAAGAGCCGATACCAAAAGAATCAACCATGTCATAAAACCCATAATTTATCCTCGACAATCATTTTTTCAATCTCTTTTTTGCTTGTTGAATCCAAAACTTTGAATTCCCTTTTTAATGCCATCAAGTCTTCATCTTTAATCGGAATCGGATATAAAAGGTGATACTGAAAACGCATGGGATACATTTTAATTTTTTTATCGAGGATTTTTTTATTTAGCAGATGGCTTAAAAGGCTTCCATACTTGCCAAAAATAAAGCTTAAAAAGGTAATAATGGCCAAGACAAGAATGATTGTTGGTCCCGGTGGAAGTAGGGGATTAAGCGTTGCAAAAATCGGACCAATCAATCCGGCGATGGCTCCCAACAAAGAGGCGACCAGCAATTGGTGATTAAACTTCTTTACCCAGTGTTTAGCGGCAATATACGGGATGGCTATCAAAGAAGAAATCAATACCACCCCCACCGTTGAAAGACCGATTACAATCACGACAATGGTTAAGAAAGAAAAAATAAATTCAATGAGATAACTGCTAAAACCGCTGATGCGCATAAATTGTCCGTCAAACGAATAACCGCTAAGTTCTTTCTTGAAAAAGATAATAATCGTTATCGTGACCAAGGTCATGATCCAAAGAAAAAGCGCATCGCTTTTTAGCATTGTCGCTGCTTCGCCAAAGATAAAACCATCGAGCGAAGATTGGTTACTTCCGGGTCTTAAATAGGATAATGAGCGAAGTATAACTTGGCCAAGGCCAAACATTCCCGCCATCGTTAGAGCCATTGTTCCATCAATGCTATGTTTGAACAGGCGACCGATAATATTGATTAGAGCCATGCTGATAACGGATGCAATCGCAGCTCCAAGCAACAGCGTAGTAATGTCGCTTTTCCCGCTCAACAAAAAGGCTAATACCACGCCCGGAAACGAAGCATGAGCAATCGCATCGCCGATCATTGATTGCCGACGGTTGGACAAAAAGCCACCGAAAAGCCCGCCCATTATTCCTAAAGCAACCGATCCAAGAGTGACAATCAATAAAGTGTAAGAAAAAAAATCGCTTCCCATATTTATTTCCTATAGGTCCGGTTGATGTTTTCTTGTGTCAAAACATCCTGTGCCTTTCCAAAGGCTATCAAGCCCACATTTAAAAGCATAATATCCGAAAAATAATCTCGGGCTGTCTGTAAATTATGATGGACGGCAATTATCGTTTTACCTTGAGCATGAAGACGTTTGAGAACTTGCACAATCGTCTGCTCCGAGTAGATATCAACCCCTTGAAAAGGTTCGTCCAAAAAGAACACTTCGGCTTCACTCGCCAATGCTCGAGCCAAAAACACCCTCTGCTGTTGACCGCCACTCAACTCCGCGATTTGATGATTCTTCAGTTCCAATAAACCTACTTGTGCTAAGGCGGAAGTCACGACTTTCCGATCAAGGCTCTTAGGTGTTTTAAACCATCCTAATTTCCCATAGCGTCCCATCATAACCGCTTCAAAGACGGTCATAGGAAATGACCAATCGACTGTTTCCTTTTGCGGAACATAGGTAATATTCTTTTTATATGTAGAAAAAGGTTTCCCAAAGTATTCGATTACTCCTGATATGGGCTTGACTAAACCCAACATTCCTTTTAGTACGGTCGACTTTCCTGCACCATTAGGACCGATTATCGCTACCATCATTCCCTTTTGTATACTAAAGGACAAATCGAAAACAACCGGTTTCAAATCGTAGGCAAGAGTTAAATTTTTTACCGTTATGCATTCTTTTTCCATCGTTATTCCAAGGCGGAAACAATCCGCTCAATATCCGTCTTCATCATTTTAACATATGTATCGGCACTGTCCTCAATGCTTCCTAGCGTGTCAGTAAACAGTTCGCCGCCGATACTCAAATTATAATTGATTGCTTGAGCAGCCTCAATTACGGCGCGTGTGGATTTATCGGATAAGCCGTCTTCAAGAAAAATGGCCTTGACATTTAATTCTTTGGCCGTTTTGGCAATATTGTTAAGCGCGGTCGTAGATATTTCTCCGTCGGTTGATATTCCCTGCAAAGAATAGACCTCAAATCCATAGGCTTTAGCAAAATAGCTCAAGGCATCGTGGGTGGTAAGAAGAATGCGTTTATTGGCGTCTAAATTCAAAGCATTTTCACTGATGTAACTGTCAACTTCTTCTAACTCTCTCACGTATGTCGCTAAGTTGTCAGCAAAATAATCGCTTTCATCCGCTCGGTATGATGAAAGAAAACCACTCAAACCGGTTACCGCTTTGATGGAAAGCGTGGCATCAAGCCAGAAGTGAGGATCATATAGTCCGTGGTCGTGAATGGCCTCATCCTCATCATGACTGGCAGTTAGCAAATCTGTACTGTCAAGCCCATCACTCAAGGCATAGAAGGCTTTGTCCTTTGCAGAGGTATACGAATCCAGAACATCTTCAATTCTACTTTCCAATTCCAATCCGCTTGTCAAAATCAAATCGGTCGCTTTTAAAAACTTCAAATCCTCCGGAGTGGTGTTATAGGTATGAGCATCCATTCCCGGTTTTATCATGTTATACACGATGACTTGATCCTGACCTATTTCACGGGCAAAATCGGCCACAATCGAGGTCGTGGCGACAATTTTAATCTTATCCGAATTGACGAAGCTCGTATATTCGGCGTTATTATAACAGCCGCTTAAAGCCAAAGTAATCGGCAAGGACATCATATAAGCAAAAGACTTTTTCATTGCACTGTCTCCTTTTTTAAGGCTAACCTTAATATTTGTAATTATAAGGCAGACCTTAAAATAGGTCAATTTAAATGCTCACTAATAATATAAAAAGAAGCGATTAAACTTTACTTCGTCTTCCATTGTCGTCTTTTTATCGTGTCCCGGATAAAGAATTGTCGTCAGCGGAATCTCCTTGCGAATATAGTTTAGACTGTTGGCTATATCCTTCGGTGAGCCACCAAATAAATCGGTCCGCCCGATGGAACGTTTAAATATCGTATCGCCGGTAAAGGCGGCATTCTCCTGAGAAAAATAGTAAATGACACTTCCGGGCGTATGAAAGGGAGTATGTAAAACATTAATCGGAGTGGCAAGCAGATTTAATGTCATCCTGTCCTCGATATACACAATGTAGTCCTTTAATCCCTGCAGATAATCAATTCCGGAATTAAAACGTTCGTTTTCGCAAAGCATCGCGTCGCGGGCGTTGATGAAAACCGGGACGTGAAAATTATCAACAATGACCTTAACTCCCCGTATATGATCGTAGTGACCGTGCGTCAATAGAATAGCCTTTAAATTTATTTTATTGGCGGAAATATACTCCACCAATCCAAGACCCGTTTGTCCGGGGTCAATGACGACGGAGGCGTTATTTTCGTCGCTGACAATGTAAGTGTTGGAACTAAAATTTTTCTCCGGATAGATAAGCGGTATAACTTTAATCATGATATAAACAAAAAAATAAAGCGTGAGCTTTATTTCTTTTCCTTATGAATGGTGACTTTGTTGCAACGCGGGCAATATTTTTTAACTTCCATCCGATCTGGATGAAGCTTTTTATTCTTAGTCGTAATATAGTTTTCCTCGCCGCAATCAGTACATTTCAAAATAATGTTTTCACGCATAATTCCACCTCCGGTGCTTACATTTCCGTATTGTATCATACCTGTTGTTTTTATTCTATAAATATTTACTCAAATTTCCCCAATTTTAACTATATGAAACAATTAGTTTAATCTTCATATTTTTATTGAATAAATATTATCTATAATGGTCGAGATAGAAGCCAAGTTTTGTCTTCACCATTTTTACAGGAACTTAAATTAGTTTTTTACTCGCACTATGATAAAATGAAAACGTAAGAGGTTCATAAAAATGATTTCAAGAATTAATACCCGCCCGGTTCACGTCGGAAACGTCCAAATCGGCGGGCAAGATAAAGTCGTTATCCAAAGTATGTGCAATATCAAAACAAGTCGGATCACGGAAGTCGCAAACCAAATTAACGATGCGACCGCTTTAGGAGCGGAGATCATGCGGTTAGCGGTCCTCGACACGGAAGATGCTAAAGCTATTGGCGAAATTAAAAAACTTATTTCCATTCCCCTGGTGGCCGATATTCATTTTGATTATCGCCTGGCGCTGGCGGCGATGGATGCCGGTGTGGATGCAATCAGATTAAATCCCGGCAATATCGGATCAATTGACAGAATAAAGGAAGTCGTTGATCGGGCAAAAGCATTGGGTATCCCCATTCGTATTGGCGTAAATTCCGGTTCGATCGATCGCAGTATTTATAATTACGATCAGGAATTAACTGCTCAGCATCTGGTTAATAGCGCTATGAAACATGTCAAAATTCTCGAGGATTTAGGTTTTTTTGATATTGTTATTTCCTTGAAAGGAACCGATGTTAAAGAAACTATCGCCGCTTATAAATTGGCCGCGGAAACATTCCCTTATCCACTTCATCTTGGAATTACCGAGGCAGGAACCAAGGAGACTGGTATTATTCGCTCCGCTGCCGGATTATCCCCGCTGCTTTTATCGGGAATCGGCGATACTATTCGTATCTCGCTAAGCGCTAGCCCGTTAGATGAAATCATAACTGCAAAGCGGCTTTTGCATGACTTGGGCCTTTACCCCAATTATCCGACTCTGATCAGTTGCCCGACATGCGGACGTACCCAAGTTGATGTCATTGCCCTTGCCAATAAGGTATTAGCCTATATTGAGCAAGTTAATAAGCCAATTACGGTTGCGGTCATGGGTTGCGTTGTTAATGGTCCCGGGGAAGCGAGCAACGCCGACATCGGGTTAGCCGGAGGTCGCGGTCAGTATGCCATATTTAAAAAAGGAAAAGTGATCGCCTCCATTCCGGAAAATGAGGCTTTTATTAGACTAAAAAAGGAAATCGACAATCTCTGACGATTTCCTTTTTTTTTACTTATCCGATGTTTTTTGCCGTTTGCGTTCTTCGACTTGGCGCCGGATATCTTTTCTAATTACTTCCTGCCGGTGCTTGCGCTTAACCTTATCGACTGCCTGTTTAACTTTTTTCTTATAACCGGGCTTAACCTTTTTGCTGCGGTTCATCGCTACGGCTTTTTTTATTTTTGCCGTCAAATCCGGATTTTCCTTTTTAATTATTGTTTTACGAGCTTTCTGATTTGAAAGGACAAATTCTCTGTCCCGATAAACCAAGTACTGAAAGCCGACATTTCTTTTTATTAATTCATTTAAATCAGTCAATTGATCATTGTCATAAAGTAAAAATGAATTGCCCACCCGATCATAACGGGCGGTTCGCCCGGCCCGATGGAAATAGTATGCCATATCCGAAGGAAAGCCGACATTTAAAATGTCACTTACATCCGGCAAATCAATTCCACGCGCTGCCACGTCGCTGGCCACGACTACACTGAATTCCTTGTTCCGGATTCGTTTCATCATTATCTTGCGTTCGCGCGGACTCAAACCGCCATGAAGCTCGCCGACATTCATTCCTTGCTGATTAAGATATTGGGCGTAATGCCGGGCATCTTCATTAGTTCGGGCAAAGACCAAAAGAAAATACGGGTGATAGAAAATAACAAAGTTTTTAATTACTTCCTCAATAGGCTGATGACGGGTATCGATGGCAAAATGTGAAACGCGGGATGAAGTCGGCTCCTTGGGTGAAAGCTGTATGACCCGTGCTCCCTTAAGATAGTGGTTGATTAGATTGGCCAAGGCCGGAGTCATCGTCGCCGAGAAAACCATAACTTGGCTGCTAATTTGGCCTAAAAGGCCATCAATAAGATTAAAGAAACCGCTGTCGAGAAGCATATCGGCCTCATCGAGTACAATCGTCCTAACATGCGCCATTGAAGTAACCGAGTTTTCCACCCCTAAATCATACAATCGACCCGGAGTGCCGATTACTATATGCGGATGCGAAAAGAGTTTTTCTTCGTCGCGACTTTTGTCATTTCCCCCGGCGATTAAGGCGACGTTTATTCCGGAAAGACCGCCGGCCAACTGCATGGCAAAATCATATATCTGTTTAGCCAATTCACGGGTAGGCGATAAAATGATCGTCTGAATCTCGTGGTCATCAACCTTGATATTATTAATAATCGGCACCAGAAAAGAATGCGTTTTCCCTGAACCGGTCGGAGCCTGAACAACTAAAGATTTCCCGCGCATAGCATCGGGAATCACCTCCGTTTGAACCGGAGTTAAATTATCGTATCCGTGATTTTGTAAAGCGCTTAATAAACTACTCTTGATTGCATATTGACTAAATTTGGCCATAAAATTCTCCGTGTATTATTATACATAATTTTTTTACTCGTATGGTATTATTGTAGCGAAAGGATCATTATGAAAGTTTTTGTTTGTCAACCGCACGGATATTGCGAGGGTGTAATAAAGGCCATTAATCTGGCTTTAAAAACCCGGGAAAATTATCCTTTAAGACCGATATACATAATCGGCATGCTCGTCCATAACGAGCACGTCAATAATATACTTTTTGAACATAAAATTACGACTCTCGATTATCCATTTGCCGAACTGAAAGAGGCGATGGGCGAATTACCGCCCGAAAGCATCGTTGTTTTCACCGCCCATGGGCATCCCGCGAGCCTTGAGTCGCACGCGCGGAAATTAAATTTGACAATCGTGGACGCAACCTGCACTTATGTCAGTGATAATCTGCATTTGATAAAGGAAGCCGCGCATAATGGTCAAAAGGTGATATACATCGGAAAAGAGAACCATCCTGAGACCCTTTCGGCCCTATCCGTCAGCGATAACGTCGTCCTTTATCGAGAAGACGATTTAAATCTTTATCGCGCTTTCAACGACGATCTAGTTCCCCCGTTAGTCATAAATCAAACAACTTTAGCCTATGATTCCCTGTTGCCCATTCACTATCGAATTCGCAATGTGATTCCCAAGGCAATTTTTGCGGAAGAAATATGTCCCGCGACTCGACTTAGACAAAACGCCGTCAAGAATATTCCTCAAGAAGTCGGCGCCATTTTGGTCGTCGGATCAAAACGTTCGGCCAACACCAATCATCTAGTTGCCATCGCAAAGGCATCTCATCCAAAGGCCGATGTCAATCTGATTGGCTCAATTGATGAACTTGATCTTGATAAGATCAGGCGTTTTGCGCTGGTCGCCGTATCCGCCGGGGCTTCGACTCCCCTTGAAATAACCGAAAAAGTAATATCCGCACTTAAGGCAATTGAATAACCGGAGGTGCCTTCTCTTGATCAAGAATAAGAACTTCTAGGGTTGGATCAATTTCCAGCAGTATTTTTTTCATTTGTTTAAGAAAAATCCTTTCCACTTCGTGGGGAACGTCCAAATAATTAAATTGGTAGCGGACGATATCTCTTCGAACATGATGCGGAGCATCACCGCTGATAAAAATATCAAAACCTTCCGCGGCGGCTTTTTGCCAACTCCGCGAACCGCCACCACCGATAATCGCCACGCTGGTAATGGCTTTTTTCCCGGCATTTATAATGCTGCCATAGGGAACGTCAAGGCGCATAAGAGCATATTTTACAAAATCATCCACTTCCATCGGCTGAGACAGAATTCCTCCTCGCGCCATTTTTTCTGTGGCTAATGGATGAATATTTTCTAAACCTAAGGCTGTGGCTAAAGCATCATTCATGCCATCTTTTCCCTCGTCAAAATTTGTATGCATACTATAGACGGGTATCAAGGCATCATCTAGTCGCCTAACCAGTTCCATTTTTAAAGAATCACTTTTCAGCACTGCCATCCGCGGACCAAAAATAAACGGGTGGTGAGTCAAAACCAAATCGGGACTAATTTCTAGCACGCGGTCGGCAATGGTCTCATCTAAATCAAGGGCGAGCACGATACGCGATGTCCACTCCTTTAACTTTCCTGTTTGTAAGCCAATCCTACGGTCGTGGTTCTTATACGCGAGCGCTTTGGGAAAGCGACCGGCCAATTTTTGAATTAAAACTTTTGTTTTGACCATAAAGTCTCAATCTTCTCCTGTTCCGCCAAAATTTGATCACGGCGATGGTCATCAATATTTCCCGATAAAATCTTCTCATTTCGTTCGTAACGATCGCGCCACATTCTTATGAAGGAATCGCTTTTTTGATTCAGATTGATCGGTCCGAAAACTAACTCCAGTCCGCAGTAAATGTGGCGTTTGGGAACCATAACTATTATTTCGTAGAAGTGATTATCTTCTTCAACAACAACTTCATCTTCAAAACTAAAA
This sequence comes from Bacilli bacterium, assembly GCA_035326105.1. NCBI lineage: Bacteria > Bacillati > Bacillota > Bacilli > Bacilli bacterium. Next base: position 70,522 of record DAOKYO010000002.1, on the reverse strand, counting down.
CCATAAAAAGCCATCAGCGAGCGCACTTCGTCTGCCTTGGTGTGCGGTACTAGAATAATTTTTTTTATTTGATCAAGTTTATCAATTGAGTCGTTTATTATATCGCATATAACATCCCCGCCCATGCCTGATATCACGACCGTATCGATATCTTCCGGTAATTTCTTCAGTCCGTCGGCCAAATCAACTTGGATTTGATCTGCCAAATTTGCTTCTGTCACCGCTTTATGCAAAATTTTAAAGGGCCCCTCTTTATTGTCGGAAGCATAGACGCGGGTCAAATGGCTTTCTTTCACTAAAAACAGCGGCAAAAGGCCGTGATCCGAACCGATATCGGCCACATGGTCCTTCTCATTTATATGACTAGCAATCGCCATTAATCGGGAAGGTAATTGCATGCTCATTCTTTAAAATTCCTATAATCTTGCAAACGTTTCATCCGACTTGGCGCCCGCATTTTACGGATAGCCTTAGCCTCAATTTGCCGAATACGCTCTCTGGTAACTCCGAATTCTTTTCCTACTTCTTCTAAGGTCCGGGGCCGATTATCATCCAGTCCATAACGAAGGCGAATAACTCGGTCCTCACGGTCGGTTAGGCAATCGTGCATGACTTCATATATCTCTTCAACCAAAAGAATGTTACTCGTGTAATCGGTTGGTGATAAGGTGTCTTTATCTTCAATAAAATCGCCAATGTGGCTATCTTCTTCTTCACCGATTGGCGTCTCTAAAGAAACCGGTTCAAGGGCAATCCGCTGAATTTCACGAATTCTCTCCGGCGGCATCGCGCCGTCAAGTTTGTCACTGATTTCTTCCGCAGTTGGATCCCGTCCCAATTCTTGGACCAGTTGACGTTGAACCCGGGTAATTTTATTAATTGTCTCAACCATATGCACAGGGATACGAATCGTCCGCGCCTGATCAGCAATCGCGCGCGTAATAGCCTGGCGAATCCACCATGTGGCATAGGTAGAAAATTTAAATCCTTTTTTATAGTCGAATTTTTCTACCGCTTTCATCAAGCCAAGGTTGCCCTCTTGAATTAAATCTAAAAATTGCATTCCCCGTCCTAAATAATGTTTAGCGATATTAACTACCAAACGTAAGTTGCAGTTTATCAAACGATCTTTAGCATCTTCATCACCCGCTTCAATCCGCTTGGCCAATTCTACTTCCTCGTCCGGTTTTAGTAATTCGTGGTGCCCGATTTCATGCAGATACATCTTAACCGAGTCATTGACTTTGACATCACCATTTGCTAAACGATTGAACCGATCGACATCCAAATCATCCGTCTCTTCTTCTTCGTTGCTATCATCAAAGCTATCATCAAACATCACATCTTCATCTTCGACAATATCTTGATTTAATTTTTTTTCATCCAAGTTTTTGACATCAATATCGATGCTGTCTAAGTCCTCCCCGTCTTCGTCGCCGATAATATTAATACCTTTTTGTTTAAAGTAATCCAAAAGCGCATCCATATCTTCATCTGATAGGTCCAGATGTTGGATAGCTTCAAAAATATCGTCTTGATCCAAATAGCCGGCGGTTTTTCCTTTTTTTTCAAGCTTTTTTTTGATTGTATCGAGACTTTCAACGGCCTCATCATCATCGGAAATTAGACTTAAATCATCTTCCACTATTTTCTTTTTTTTCATATTAACTCCTCTTAATTGGGTTTCCTTTCTTTATCCAAAACCGGTAAATTATCATCTTTATTTTTACGGTAATACTGAGCATAAATTGCTGCTTTTTCAGCATCCGATTTACCCTTTGTCTGTTCTAATAAGTCACGTTCCTTCTTCTCTTTACTACGTTCAGCTTCAATTGTAAACCGTAATTCATCCATCGATTGATCGGAATAGACCGGTAGGTCATTTCTTAGTGATAAGGATGACACCTCCTCTATAATATCTTGCACGCCTGCCGAATCGTTGCTTGCAATGGTATTAATTAACTCCGCCACATCAAGAGCATCATGGTTATCGTAATAATCAATTAGGAAATTGGCAATTGAACGATATATATCATCATATAGATAATTAATGTTTGCTTCGTAATACGCGGCTGCCCGCTTGTCGTGCAACATATAGACGATCACATCTCGTTCAGCAAAAGAAAAATGACGAATCAATTCCCTTTCCGGGTGAACTTCTCGAAACGATGGTATCGCTTTATTAGAGCGCTTCCGATATAAATCCAAACTCTTTTTAAGCGACTCCAAAGGAAAATTAGTCAGTGATTTCAGTATCAGCAGGCCATCCATCAGTTCTTCTTGATTAGTGATGGTATCGATAATAGGCAACATCTCGACTACCAAGCGCCGACGGTCGCTGGTCGTTTCCGCTTTACCATGAAGCCGATAATACTGCATTGCAAAGACCGAATGAGAAATGCGTCTGTCTAAATATTTTAGCAACGCTTCCGTGCCATCTTGCGTTAAAATCTCATCTGGATCTCGCAGTTCGTTGCCACTATCTACAAATGAATAACTTAATCCGCTGTTGCTCAGTTCCTTGGCTATTTTAAGCATTCCCATTTGACCGGCTAAGTCACCATCAAGGCAAATTCTTAATTCGGCATTTAACGAACGCAACATGGCGATGTGTTCTTTAGTTAATGCTGTTCCCATTAAAGCGACAGCACTATTTATTCCTGCCCGATATAGTGCGAAAACATCCATGAACCCTTCCAGAATGTACACATAGCCGTCATGGCGAGCCGTCGTTTTCGCCCGATCAAAATTGTAGAGAATCTGGCTTTTTTTAAAAACCGGGGTCTCCGGTGAATTAACATATTTGCCGACATCTTTCCGCTTTTGCAAAATTCGGCCACTAAAGCCGACGATTTTACCGTCTCGATCGGTAATCGGAAACATTACTCTCCCCCGATTGCGATCGAAGGGCTGATTGAGTTCGCCCCCCATAATACCAATCGCTTCAATAGTTTTTATTGAATGACCGCGCTTTTGTAGAAACTCAATAGAAGCCTCACCATTATTAAGGGCATATCCGAGACGGAATGTCTGCTCAATCTCACCAGCCAAGCCCCGATTATGAAGGTAATCCTTTGCCTCTTTTCCCTCTTCTGTCAAAAGGCAGTATTGGTAATACTTTGTCAAGTCCTCAAGGCAGTTATATAGCGGTACAAGCGCATGATCAATCTTGTTAATATGTTGATATTGCTTCAAACGCTCATCATCGTAACCAATTAAATCGGCGACCTTTTTCAAAGCATCGCCAAAAGATATTTTTTCGTAGTTCTGCACAAACGAAATTGCATTTCCGCCAGCGCCACAGGCAAAGCACTTGTATATCTGCTTGTCCTGAGAGATATGAAGGGATGGATTTTTATCATCATGAAAAGGACATATGGCGACATAATTCCGGCCCTTTTTGGTCACAGGAATATAGTTGCTTATGACTTCCACAATATCGGCGCGATGAAGAATTTCATCTGCTAAGTTTGATTTAAATGCCATCTAAATTTCTCTTTCTAAAAGGAGGTTTTTTCTTCCAAAAATGTGTCTAATTCGGTAATTGACATTCTAATTTGTTCCATTGAGTCACGATTCCGAATCGTAACTTGATTATCTTCCAAAGTATCGAAATCCACCGTTATGCAAAACGGAGTTCCAATTGCATCTTCCCGCCGGTAACGTTTGCCGATTGAGCCGGTTTCATCATATGTAACCATAAAATGCTTTTGTAGATGCGCGTAGATTTCACCGGCCTTCTCATTTAACTTCTTTGATAATGGTAAAACCGCCGCCTTATATGGGGCCAAGGCCGGATGCAGATGCATTACAATCCGCATGTCGTCATTAGGAAGACTCTCTTCATCATATGCATCGGTCAGAGCCATTAAAATTAGGCGATCAAGCCCCACGGAAGGTTCGATACAGTACGGAACATATTTTTCGTTCGTCTCCGGATCCAGGTACTCAAGATTTTCACCGCTATACTGCATATGACGTTTCAAATCATAGTCGGTTCGATCGGCGATTCCCCATATTTCGCCCCATCCAAATGGAAACAAGTATTCAATATCGGTCGTCGCCTTCGAATAAAAAGCCAATTCCTCGGTCTCATGATTGCGAAAACGAAGATTCTCTTTTTTGATTCCAAGCGCGCCAACAAAATCAATACAGTGCTGCTTCCAATATTTAAACCACTCTAAATCGGAACCCGGCCTACAAAAAAACTCCATCTCCATCTGCTCAAATTCGCGAGTTCTAAAAGTAAAATTCCCAGGAGTAATCTCGTTACGAAATGATTTCCCGGTCTGGCAAATACCAAAGGGAAGTTTCTTCCGGGCCGCGCGCATGACATTTTTAAAATTAACGAAAATACCCTGTGCGGTCTCGGGACGAAGATATACTTCACTCTTGCTATCATCCGTAACTCCAATATGTGTTTTAAACATCATATTAAATTGCCTAATATCGGTAAAATTGCTCTTGCCACATACCGGGCAAACGACGTTGTTATGCCGAATAAACTCCATCATTTCCGCTTGACTCATCCCGTTGACATCGGCGTCAGGAAATTGAGTCTCAATCAGCGTATCGGCACGGTGACGAGCGTGGCAAGACTTGCAATCGATTAACGGGTCGGAAAAAGTCGCCACATGACCGGTTGCTTCCCAAACTTTTGGATTCATCAAAATCGCCGCATCAAGGCCGACGTTTTCTTTGCTTTCTTGAACAAATCTCTTCCACCACGCGCGACGAATATTATTTTTTATTTCAACACCAAGCGGACCATAATCCCAAGTATTCGACAACCCGCCGTATATCTCCGAACCTTGAAAAACGTAACCGCTCGTCTGCAAATGAACCACAATCTTATCAAATGAATGTTCTGGCATAAAATTCTCCCGGCCCTAAGGCACAGAGTGATTATACTTTATGCTATTACTTTGTCAACCTATTATAAGTGTATCAAACTCTCAAAATTGAAATAAAATCGTTGTATTTTTTTAACTTGATGCCAAGCGAATCGCTTAAATACTGATTCAGTTCGCTTAGAATCAAAAGATTATCTTTCGCTTCAAAGGATACTCGGCATATGTCATCAGGACTTATTTTAAAAGCGTAACGATACATGTTTAAAAGATGTGTGCTTCGTTGCTCTATCTGTGATTCATAGGCGCAATTTTGACAAATAAAGCCCCCTTCTTCAAACGAAAAACCAACTATTTTACGCTTTGATCCACAGATGACGCATTGGTCGACTTCCGGACCAAAACCCGCCACTTTGATTGCAGTCGCCAAGTAGAGCATGACTAAAGATAACTCATCGAACTTTTCAATATTATGAATGGCTTTTTCAAGAAAGGGAAAAATTTTTTTCGCATCTTCCTCCTCTTTAATGATTGCTAAGGTAATTTCTCCCAGCAAAAAAAGCGCGCTCATTTTTTCTAGATGATTTAAGCTGGCATCAGCTGTAAAAATCGTGCTTGCTGTCTTTAAAACATTCCCGGCCTTACCTTCGGTCAAATCGACCACTACCTCATTGAAGGGTTGAATAAGAGCTCCGTTATGAGCGTTGATTTTCATTATTCCCCGGGCCGAAAATGATACATAACCATTGGAACTAATTGCCGTTACAATCGCATCGGATTCTTTATATTGTGTCAAACGAAGAATAATGACTTTATCTTCCATTTTTACTCCTCGTCATTGATACCTAAAGATTTAAGGGACTTTAAATCGTCGCGCCAATTTTCCTTAACCCGGACGAACAATTCCATTCGAATCGTTTTATGAAGTAAATGCTCCAATTGCTTGGTGGCATCAAGCCGTATTTGGCGAATAAGTCGTCCCCCTTTGCCAATTAAGATCCCTTTTTGAGAGTCTTTTTCAACAATTATATCCGCGGCAACATCCATTTTATCGTCATCGATAAGTTCTTTTTTTACGAGGCTTACCGCCACGCTATGAGGAATTTCCTGACGAGTAAGTAGCATGATGCGTTCGCGAATGACTTCTGAAATCAAAAAATCATCGCCGCGATTCGAAGTCATATTAGATGGAAAATATTGGGGCCCTTCGGGGAGAATTTTGATTATTTCTGATACGACAACATCCAAATTGACATTCCGAATCGCACTTACCTCAATTTGGTGAGCCGTAGGATATTTATCTTTATAGATGGACTTGAGTTTTTCCATACTGGCAAAAGTTGCAAGATCAATCTTGTTAAAAACGATGAATAAGGGGGAACGAATAGTTAAGTTATCAATCAAAAATTGGTCTCCCGGTCCAAAACTTTGTCCGGCATCAACAACCAAGATTGTAGCCTCAGCTTCGCGTAATGAATGATAAGCCATCTTATTCATCTCATTTCCAATTTGCAAATAAGGCTTATGTATTCCTGGAGTATCGATAAATATTAACTGTGCTTCCGGGGTAGTTAAAATACCGCGAATAATATTTCGCGTTGTCTGAGGCTTAGAAGTGGTAATTGCCACTTTGGTTCCGATGATGGCGTTGATAATTGTCGATTTACCAACATTAGGCCGGCCAACGATGCTAATGAATCCGCTTTTCATGTCTATAAATCCTGATCATCAAAAGCAAATGGCAATAGTTCTTTGGCATTGGTCGTTCTTACTTCCCCTTTTAAATTAGCGAGGATAATCGGTTTATCCGCCGGATAAAGTTCCGAAATAACCTGTCGGCACGATCCGCAGGGAGAAACCGGTTCGCCCGTATCAGCAATTACTGATAATAGAGCTAAGTCTTCTTTATGACATCCGTGCATATAGGCATTAAAAATAGCATTTCTCTCCGCGCACATCGAAAGACCATAGGCCGCATTCTCAATATTTGCTCCTTCGAATACCCGTCCGTCGTTAGTAACGATAACGGCTCCGACCGCAAATTTTGAATAAGGAGAGTAACTCTTTTTTCGCGCTTCAAGCGCTAAAGCCACAGCTTGTTTTTCATCAATCATTTTTTATAATCCTCTTTCCAAGTATTTCATCTTGCAAGTCAAACATTTCTTTTTCATCTTCCTTTGTTTGATGATCGTAGCCAAGCAAATGAAGTAAGCCATGAAGAAAAAGAAATTTCATCTCTCGATGGAATGAATGTCCATATTCAAGGGCTTGGGATCGAGCTCGATCCACCGAGATAATAATATTACCTAACAGCATGGGTAAATCGCCGGTTTTTATTTTCACTTCCCCTTCCACTTCATCATTAAAGGCAAATGAAATGACATCGGTTTCACGATCTATTGCTCGGTAATCGCGATTTATCTCATGGATACGGTCATTGTCAACTAAGTCCACCTCAAGAACGTAATGGTCAAGTATGTTCAAGTGTTTTAACGTTTTATCTGCCAAGCGACGATACACTTGCCGATAGTTTCCAAGTTCTTGCGGATATTCGTTATTAAAATCAATTCTCATAAGTTCACCTTGAGTATTGATATTTTAGCACAATAATGTTTTTTTTGGCTTTTTTTTACATTTAAAGAGTTAAATTTATTGAATTGTTATTCTTAAGAAAATAAATCAGCTGCCATAACTCCTGAAAAGAAAATCGAACGAGAAAAAAATAAAAAATGGCATAATTTAAACGGGCTTTATTTTCGACGATAAGCATAAGGATAACAATGAGCAATGGAATGAGTTCTTTTGCAAGGATCGAAACACTTTTCTTAAAAGTTAACAGTTCGGCTTTTTTCTGCAATTGCTTGAGTTGAGACGAACTTACTTTATTATTTTTCTCCATTTGATTCTCCAGTTTTTTAATATCCAAAATCGTTTTCCCCGACGGATAATAAATAGCGGCCGCGACGGCCACTACAGACAAAAAAGCAAGCGAAATAAGGCCTAGAAATAAATTATTGTACAATATCAGTCCTAAGGAAAAGATGACCATTAACACCTTGGTAATGATTTGAAGCAAAAATTCGCTTTTTCGCGTAGAGTTTCTTATGCATTTAGCAAATTGCGTATATTTATCTTTTTTTGCATTGGCAAATAAATTATGAATACGATATATTTTTTCATAAAGGTAAAATAGCATCGCTAATATCAATAACCCTATGGATATCAAATAGTCGTTTCCATCATTTATTAGGTACAAAGCTATTACTAATGCCGTCACGGTGCTTAATTGAAAGAAAAGCATCCCCATCAATGCCAGAAAATGTTTTTTTGGCGGAAGGGCATCTTTGCCATTCTTAACTTTTTTATAAATTTCTACAGCAATAATATTTCCGTCAATTGCCGTCATCAGCTGTGTCTGATTTAGTGCATAGATTCCCAATGCGGGGTCTAAGATTACGAATTGGCGTTTATTAAAGCGCACTTTTATGACGACAAAATGTCCATTTCCATCAGGCTGATGCGCAATGTACCAAAAGGCAGAGGTTAACTGCCGCGCCGAAGAAACCCTCATGGCTCTGGCTGTCACCCCCTTAGCCTTTAAAAAAGTTAAAATATCTAGAAAACTGGCCGGTCCTAACGGCACATTGTCATGTATATAATCTTCACTGCGCATTAAATTTGCCAGCAGGATTGCAGCCGCGTCATATCCGCAGCTGTTTTTATGTGTCTGTTTACGGTAAAACATAATTCCTCCCTATTAGTAAATAGAGAGAAATCGCTTTTATATAATAAAAAAAAGCATCTTACGATGCTTATTTTTCTTAACGACGTCCCTTGCGACGAGCTTGCTCGGACTTAAGTTTACGCTTAAGACCCGGCTTTAAATAAAACTCACGCTTACGCGCTTCCGTTAAAGTTCCCGCCTTGTTGACTTGGCGCTTGAACCGACGAAGAGCTTCATCAAGCGATTCGTTGTCACGTACGATTGTTTTTGGCATTTTTTATCAACTCCTTGGGAGCATATAAGCTTTTAACCTTAAACATTATATCGGTCATCAACCGGCTTTGCAAGGAAAAAATGCCTATTAAATCTCTTAAATAATTTGCGGACCGCTACTTGCGCCGATACGCGTGGCTCCCGCCTCAACTAAAGCTACCATTTGTTCATGCGTATGAATGCCGCCGCTGGCTTTTACGCCGATATTGGGTCCGACCGTTTTGCGCATCAGAGCAATATCATGCACATTGGCTCCACCTGTGGAAAAACCAGTTGAGGTTTTCACAAAATCGGCTCCGGCCGCCACCGCAAGCTGGCAAGCCCGAACCTTTTGTTCGTCGGTTAATAAACAGGTCTCAATGATAACTTTTAAAACTTTGTTTCCACAAGCTTTTTTCAGCGAACGAATCTCGTTTTCGACATATTGATTGTCTTGAGCTATCAATCGCCCGATATTAATGACCATATCGACTTCGGTTGCTCCGTCTTTCAAAGCGATTTCCGTCTCTTTAAGTTTGGCTTCACTTGCCATCGCTCCCAAAGGAAAGCCAACTACGGTACAAACATCGATGCCCGAGTCTTTTAACTCCTGAGCGGCCAGGCGCACATAGCACCCATTGACGCACACACTCGCAAATCCGTATTCTTTAGCCTCACCGCAAAGTTTAACAATCTTATCTGGGGTCGCATCCGGTTTCAGCAAAGTATGGTCAATCATTTTGTTGTAATTCATTTTTTTCTCCTTTTAAATCCGCTTAACGGAAATAATTAAATTAAATTCAACATGCGGATGTATTATACAATAAATATTAAAAAAAGTTGAGTTTCCTCAACTTTATTCAGCTTTTTCTTCAGCAACGGTTGAAGTTTCTGCCACTTTTTTATCGCCGGCTTTCTTCTTTCCTTTTGTCGCTTTAGCTTTAGGCGCGGCCGATGTTTCTTCCACCGGTCCGATAACCTTTTCGCCTTTATAGTATCCGCATTTTGGACAAACCGTATGCGCGGGGATCAGCGCTCCACAATGGGGGCAAGTGACTAATCCAGGAACACCAAGTTTGAAATGGGTACGCCGCATTCTCTTCCGAGTCTTGCTGGTACGTCTAAATGGTACTGCCATATGAAAAATCCTCCTTCTTTGAATTCACGAACGTATTATATATAGATAAATAGCTTCCGTCAATATTTTTTAGACATTTTATTAAAAAAAATAAAAAACACTGATTAAGCCTTATTTTTTATTTATGTCATGTGTATAATTTTGGAAGATGATATCCTTTATTTGACCATGAAGAGCGATCGGTGAAGGATATTGAGCGACCAGGTAATTGGATGTATGGCCGATAGCTAAATGATGAGTATCATCGTACTCCTCAAAGATAACTTCAACGCTTTTTCCGACGAACTTTTTTTCATAATCCGCTTCTAATGCTTCCGAGAGCGCAATAAGCTGATTTACTCTTTCTTTTTTTACTTCCGGTGCGACTTGATTCTTCATTCGCGCCGCACTCGTTCCACTCCGAGGTGAAAAAGGAAAAACATGAAGGCGCATAAAATTTGCCTGCTTTATAAAATTATATGTCTCGGCAAATTCCTCTTCCGTCTCCCCAGGAAAGCCCACTATGACATCAGTCGAAAGTGCAATGTCCGGTAGGTAATCGCGAATCATCTTTACTTTGGACAAAAAGGACGCGGTATCATATTTTCGATTCATGCGCTTTAAGACACCGCTGCTACCACTTTGCAGTGGTAAATGTAGATGACGGGCCATCACCGATGACTTCGCCATAATACTTAGTAAATCCGGAGTCACTTCATTTTCTTCAATTGAGGAAATACGAAGGCGAAATAAGTCAGGGACATCATGAAGTATCGTTTCCACCAAATTGGAAAAGGTAAATCCGTTTAAATCTTTTCCGTAGCCTCCCGTATGAATTCCCGTCAAAATAATCTCCTTATAACCATGACCTACCAGATCCTTAATCTCGGTGATAATTGATGCCACCGGCCGTGACCGCAATTTTCCGCGCGAATATGGAATAATGCAGTAACTGCAAAAATTATCGCAACCATCTTGAATTTTTAAGTAAGCCCGCGAATTATGGGTAAAACTTGTCACTCCAAAGTCCTCATAATCAAAGTCACGCTCGTTTTTGGCAACGGTACTGATAACTTGCGAATGCTGTTTGTACTGCTCGATCAAATCGGGGATCCGATGGCGATCACTCGCCCCGACAACAATGGCCACACCGGGAAGGGAACGGACACTTTCGGGATCAACTTGGGCATAGCAACCCATAACGACGATAATCGCCGTCGGGTATAATTTATGAAATTTGCGAATATGCTGACGCGATTTCTGATCGCTGGTGGACGTCACTGAACAGGTGTTGATTATGATTACGTCTACCGATTCTGTTTCGTTCGCCTCATGATACCCACGGGTATTTAAAAGCGAAGCCACGGCGTCGCTCTCGTAGGCGTTTACCTTGCAGCCGAGCGTAAATGTTTTATATGTCATACGTCACACCATTTTTCCTAAAAGAAGATTATAAGCATAGACGGATATAAATTCTCCTTGGTAGAGCATATCGATCATCTTAATGCGATTATTGTCATAGTAAGCCTGAATAACCGGCTTTAAACGCGAAATAATATGGCTGGTATTTACATTGCGAATTTTACTGTCAAAAAGGGTAATTTTGGTATCCAATGTGCCCTGAAGATTGACGATAAAAACCATTTGAAAATCCAAATGATAGTAGGCTCGGGTTGTTTTGTCCCCACCGACAAGAACTAACTGGGTGAAATTGCTGCCAAAAAGCGGGAAATTATACTCTTCAAACGGATCGACCATCTCCCCATCTAATTCCTCAATCATACGATTTAAGGGCAAAGAGAAAAGTTTGGCGCTGTCGACGCCATATATAAGATTAAAGACCCGAGAAAATAAAGGAAAATAAGCTTCCTCATCTTCAATAAAAAAATATGGTGCATCCTTAAAAATTGTCGCAAATACTGCTTTTAAGCGATTGTCATCCATCCTGTCCGTGTCAAGCCCAAGTTTTTGAATGGCGCTGTTCAGGGTTCTTAAGGTGTCAAGCGAGCGAAGAATAATGTTTGCCCGGACGATATCAAACTCATTATCCACCTCGTAAAGGTTGCTATAACGCGGGCGCAAAAGCAATTCATCGCGGTGCTTTAAAAAATACTCGCCATCGACGGTTAAGTCTAGATTTCGGGGCTTTTGGTGCCGATACAAATATTCATACAAGTGAATCATATTTTCTTTTTCCTCATCAATAATTCAAAATGCTGAAAAGGGCCGCAGCCGTAATTGCCGCCGTTTCCGATCGGAGAATGCGTGGACCAAGTGAAAGACTGGCAAATTTCATCTGATGGAACAAGGCTATTTCGCTGGGACTAAAGCCCCCTTCGGGACCAATGGCAACGGCGATTGAGTCTCGGGCTTCGACGGATGCTTGGGCCGCCTTAATTGACCAGATTTTCCCGTCTTCGGCCTGGGTGGTATCACAAACAAAGCGATGTTTGGAACGATCGTAACTCAACGCTTCTTTTAAAGACATCGGTCCGATTATTTCCGGAATTGCCAGCCGGTGACATTGTTCGCTGGCTTCTTTAGCAATCGTCATATATCGATTGCGTTTATTTTCAATTCGGGACGCATCAATTTTAACCACCGAATGTTCGCTCGCAAAAAGAATGACTCGTTTAATTCCCAATTCGGTGCACTTTTGAATCACCAAATCCGGTTTTTCCGCTTTAGCAAGAGCAAAGAGAATTGTAACATCGCTTTCATTCTCGCTGTTTTCAAATAAAGGCTCACGAACGATTGCTTTCAAAGGATTGACATTGATAATTTCGCCAAGAAAAAGTTTATTTTCAAAGACGACCTCCAACCTCTGATGAACTTTAAAGCGCATCACCCGCAGGATATGAAATTCATCTTCCCGTGTAAATGCGATTTCCTGATTATTTTTAATGTCTTGAACAAAATATCGTTGCATCAGCGCAAAAGCTCCTCTTCGGCATCCTTAACGCCGGATGCAAATAAAAAATATAATCCAAAACCAATGTTTACGCAATAAACAATTCCCATCACAATGAGAATATATAGCCACGCGGGATGATCTTGTGTTTGGTAGACAATTCCTAATACCGAGAGACCGACAATAAATAAAAGCGAACCTAAAAGCCATATCGTTCCCTTGATTTTATTTCCTAAATAAAAGAAACCTGCGCCCGTCCAGCCCGCCAAGCAAAATAAGAGACAGGTGGTCTTTCTCGTTCGCATCCGATATAACTCGTACTCGGGTAAAACCGGATCAAGTCGAGTCGTAAAGTCATCGCCAATTTCCTTCGATAATCCGCCGGGATATGAGATGCCACAATGAGGGCAAATACGCGCATCATCATTAATTTCCCCTCCGCAGTTTCGACATTTTGACATACGTAATCTCCTTGCCTTTAATTATATCAACAAATATCGATAAGTGAAAAAAAAGTAAGGGAATAAATCCCTTACCATTTAAATTTCTTTTTAAACCTTTCAAAGAAACTCTCATCTCCGCTATCGGCATTTTTTAACTGCTCCAACAGGTCTTTCTGTTTCTTGCTGAGGTTGGTCGGAGTTTTGACTTCCAATTCAACATATTGGTCGCCAACCGAACCGCGCAGATCCTTGACCCCTTTGCCCTTCAGGCGCAGAACAGTTCCCGGCTGCGTTCCCGCAGGAATCTTCATTTTCACATCTCCGTAGACAGTCGGAACATCAATTTCCGTTCCTAAAGCGGCCTCCATGAAACTGAGGGGTACTTTAAGATGGATATTGCTTCCATCCCGGACAAAGAACTCGTGCTCGGCAACGACCACCTCGATGAAAAGATCACCATTAGTCCCGCCGTTTAATCCGCGGTTACCCTTACCCGGAATTCGGATTTGTTGACCGTTATTGATTCCGGCCGGAATCTTCACCTTCAAATCCGTCTTAACACGGGAATAACCGCTGCCGCCGCAAACATGACACTTGGTGGTAACTTCTTTACCCGTGCCACCGCAGGTCGGGCAGGGGGATTGCGTTTCCATCGTCCCTAAAATTGTCTGACGTTGACTACGAACATAACCACTGCCACCGCAGGTATGGCAAGTATGGATATCACTCGGGCTATCGGCTCCCGTTCCATGGCAATGCGCGCATGGTTCATCGTAGGTTACCTTCAAAGTAATATCCTTACCATTGATAGCATCCATAAAAGATATCTTCACCCGCGTTAAAGAGTCATCGCCCCTTTGGGGACCATTGGCTGAGCGAGTTCGCCGCGAAGACCCGCCACCAAAGAAGGAACTAAAAATATCTCCGAGATCGACATCTTGGAAACCACCGCTAAATCCGCCGCCGAATCCTCCATTAAAAGGATTTTGACCTGCGGTTTGATCGAAAGCAGCATGACCAAAACGATCGTAAGCGGCCCGTTTTTGATCGTCTTTTAAAACATCATAGGCCTCTTGTACTTCTTTAAACTTTTCTTCCGCTCCCGCCTCTTTATTAACATCTGGATGATATTTTTTGGCAAGTTTTCGATAGGCTTGGCGAATTTCGTCAGCCGAAGCTGTCTTACTTACGCCTAACACCTCATAATAATCACGCTTTTCAGCCATATCGTCCTTCCTTTCCAGCAAGGGCTGAGGGTTAACTCCCCTCAGCCCGAAAAATTAATTCAATCGTTTACTTTTTCTTGTCTTCAGTAAAGTCGGCATCGACGACATCATCGCCCTTACTATCAGAATTATCTTTACCGCCCGAGGCGTTTTCTTCCGGCTTACCGCCTTGATCGGCTTGCATTTGCGCCATCATTTCGGCTGCCTTTTCCAATTCGTTAATCTTGCTGCGCAATGTATCCATATCGTTAGCATCAAGTGCCTTCTTCAATTCATCGCGGAGCTTTTCCGTTTCTTCTTTTTGCTTAGCATCCATCGAAGCGCCTTTTTCTTTAAGCCCTTCATCAATCGAGTTGATGAAACTTTCGGCTTTGTTCTTGAGTTCGACTTCTTCTTTCCGCTTTTCATCGGCATCCTTGTTTGCTTCGGCTTCCTTCACCATCCGATCAATCTCATCCTTGCTCAAACCGGATGATCCGGTAATAGTGATTTGTTGTTCCTTAGCCGTATCAAGATCCTTTGCCGTCACCTTAACAATACCATTGACATCAATGGAGAAAGTAACTTCAATACGGGGTTGACCACGGCGAGCCGGTTTAATTCCATCCAGCCGGAAATGACCTAGAAGTTTATTGTCCCGAGCCATCGGTCTTTCGCCCTGGTAGACCATAATATCAACACTGGGTTGATTATCGGCCGCCGTGGAGAAGATTTGGCTCTTCGTTGTCGGAATGGTTGTATTCCGCTGGATGAGCGGAGTCATAACTTCACCCATCGTCTCGATACCTAAGGTCAATGGCGTAACGTCGAGAAGGACTACGTCCTTGACATCGCCACTGACAATACCGCCTTGTACTGAGGCGCCAATTGAAACAGCTTCATCCGGATTAATTGAGAGGTTAGGATTCTTGCCCGTTAATTGTTTGACAAGTTCTTGAACTGCCGGCATCCGAATGGAACCGCCGATTAAGAGGACTTCATCAAGATCGCTGGCGCTCATTTTGGCGTCGGCCAGGGCTCTACGAACCGGCTCTTCCGTCCGCCGGAGTAAATCCTTCGTCATCTCCTGGAATTTTGCTCTCGTCAGCGTTGTTTCAAAACTGATTGGTCCGTCTTTTCCCATCCCGATAAAGGGGAGAGAAATCGTCGTTGATAATTGCGCGCTTAATTCAATTTTTGCTTTTTCGGCCGCGTCCCGGAAACGTTGGATAGCCATCTTATCGTTAAGATCAACGCCATATTGTGAACGAATCTGATCATGAATCCAATCCGCCACCACTTTATCCCAGTCATCGCCGCCTAAACGGTTGTCGCCTGAAGTAGCAATAACTTCAAATGTACCATCGCCAATCTCCAAGATAGAAACATCAAACGTGCCTCCACCTAAGTCAAAAACCAGAATTTTTTCTTCTTTTTTATTTTCTAATCCATAGGCCAAACTGGCAGCTGTCGGTTCGTTGATAATCCGAACGACATCAAGCCCGGCAATTTGACCGGCGTCTTTGGTGGCCTGCCGTTGGGCATCGTTAAAATATGCCGGAACGGTAATAACTGCTTTTGAAACTTTCTGACCAAGATTTTCCTCGGCGTACTTTTTCATATAGGCTAAAACTTTAGCCGAAATTTCCTGCGGGGTGAAGTCTTTATTTAAGCAGCTGACGCGGACTTTTTCATTGGTTCCCATCTTCCGCTTAATACTCATAACCGTGTCCGGATTAGTAATGGCCTGCCGTTTAGCCGCATCCCCGACAATTTCCTCGCCATTGCTCTTAAAAGCAACCACCGATGGAGTCGTGTTGTGTCCCTCGGGGTTGGGAATAACTTTTACTGAACCGTCGGCTTGCATATAACTAACGACGGAATTGGTTGTTCCTAAGTCAATACCTAAAATAATTTCCTTTGCCATAATAAATAATCTCCTTTTTTAATTAAGATTTTGCTCTTCTTTCTTTTCTTGTTTATTTTCATCTGCTTGTTCGGTTGGTTGAACGACCTTCTCTTTTGAAACTCGAACTTGAGCCGGTCGAACTAACCGATCAACCAAAATGTAACCATTTGTAAAGACGTGTACCACCTGATTGGGCGGGAGATCATCATGCTCTTCCGTATCCACTGCATGCATTTTACGCTCATCAAATTGATCGCCAATTTTCGGCGCAATCTCCTTAACTCCTTCCGAATCAAGAACCTCGACCATCTGCCGATAGATATATTGGAAGCCCGTCAAATAATTCTTTAAAACCGGATCGGCAACTTCCTTACCCAAAACCATATGGAAATTGTCGAGTATCGGCAGAAGTTTGTCGACAAATCCCATCGCCCGATACTTAATGAACTCCCGTTGGTCTTTTTCATATTGCTTGCGAAGATTCTCGGTATCGGCAAAAGCCAAATAGTACTTATTCTTCCACTCTTCAATTTGCTTTTCCAACTCCCCGACTTGTTCCTCGAATGTCGGCTTTTTCTCTTCTTTCGGATTTGATGCGGCCTCCGCATCTTGCTTTGGATTCAAATTTTTGTCTTGCTTCTCTTTCACAGTCACTCATCCTCACTTTCACTGTCGAAATCTTCAAAATAATCTTCAAGTTCTTTGACAACATACTCCAAGGTCGAAACTATTCGATCATAGTCCATTCGAGTTGGCCCCATGACCGCTATCGTTCCCGGCTGATGACCAGGAATCCGAACTTTAGCGGTTACAACCGATATGTCTTTGTCCTCATCGGCATCGCCAATTTTAACGCTGACTTGATCTTTACTAGACAAGAGTTCGGACAGTTGTTTCTTATTGTCAAGTAACGAGATTAGACGTTTTAACTTGTCGGCATCATTCTTGTATTCCGGCTGATTAAGCAGCGATGATTTGCCATACATTGATAAGCGATCTTGAGCGAACCGCAAAAACGCATCCGCAAAAGCCTGATATATTACTGTGTGCTCAATCACATAATCGCTCACCATCGGCTTTAGACTGTCCATTTTATCGATAACATCCGAAATCGGTGTCCCGGTTAAACGATCATTGAGAATTACAAGGCATTTTTTGACTTCATCGACATTAGTTTTTTCAGGAATAACGAAGGTTTTATTCTCCACATACCCCTGGTCAGTAACAAATATCGCGGTAGCCGTATTCGCATTAATCGGAATAATTTGAATTGAAAGCAGTTTTTCTTCACTGGCATTCGGCCCTAAAACCACGCTTGCTAAATTGGTCATATGCGCCAAAATTTCGCAACTTGATTTTATAACTTCTTCCGCCGTGGCCGTTTTTTCCTCTAGCACCGTCTGAATCTGCATTTTGACGCTTTCCTCAACCGAATGACCGCGAAGGTGATCGACATAATAGCGATATCCCTTAGAAGAAGGTACCCGTCCAGAAGAAGTGTGGGTTTTCTCAAGAAAACCATCGCTCTCTAGCATATTCATCTCATTGCGAATCGTCGCTGACGAATAGGAAAGATCATACTCATCCAACAGAGTTTGACTCCCAACCGGAGTGGCAGTTTTTATAAAGTATTCAACAATGTACTTCAGAATCAATTCACGTCTTGAAAGATCCATAATTCCACTCCTTTAGCACTCGCATTTTCAAAGTGCTAACTATATTATAAACATTCACTTAGCACTGTCAACAACAAAGTGCTAAAAACTATAAAATTGTTATTAATGACAATAATACGTAGTTTAGCTTTTCCGTTCCCTCATCGGTCGCAAAAAGACGATTATCATCGATAACTACTAACTTATTGCTTATTAAGTTATCTAGTGGCTTGGCAAATTTTTCCAGAAAATCAAAGCAAAAAAGCTGCTGAAATTCATCCAGCGAGAAGCCTTTTTGTAGACGTAAATTAGTTAGCAAATAGTATTCAATTTCATCCTTTGAAGTAATCATTTCTACCTCGTCCAAGTATGCACCGCTTAAATACTTTTTAAAATTTCGCGTGTTTTGATAACGGCTATTATCAACGTAACCGGATGCGCCTAACCCTACCCCGTAATAATGTTGATTACGCCAATAAGCAAGATTGTGCCGGCTATAGTATCCCTCTTTAGCAAAATTACTCACTTCGTACCGTTCATATCCATTTGCGCGCAAAAAAGAGGTGGCAAGGCGGTAAAAGGATAATGAATCATCCTCGCTTATTTCCTTCACTTGGCGATAGCTAAATAACGTCCCCGGATTTACCGTCAGTGAGTAAAGCGAAACATGCGGGGGAGACAGGGCAATCACCTTTTGTAAATCGCGCCAAAAAGAATCCGGCGTTTGCTCGGGTAACCCATAGATCAAATCTAAACTGAAATTTGTAAAACCGATATCTTTTATAAGTTTTAAAGCCGTTAATGCGTCTTCTCCGGTATGCTTTCGGTCACATGCTTTAAGAACATTGTCATCAAAAGACTGGACACCGACGGAAAGGCGATTAATCCCCTTCGTTTTAAATAATTCCAATTTTGACAAATCCGTATTTTCAACATTCAATTCAATTGTCTTTTCATCAGCAAAAGCCATATATGGGGCCAAAATAACAAAAAGGCGCTCCAATTGTTTCAAATTAAGCGCACTCGGAGTCCCACCGCCAATATAAACTGTCCTAATATCGCCCGGATTAATCGCCCGGGCGACGATTTCTTGCTTTAGGGCCGAAAGATAATCCTCCACCCAGGCAGAGTTATAAATCATCTTTGTAAAATCACAGTAGCCACAGATATGTTCACAAAAAGGAATATGCACATATAACGCATGTGCTGAGTTAGACATCTTTATTTATTCCTCGTCACTATTGTCGTCTTTTTTCTTTTCTTCCTTGTACTCGACTAGAACCCGATCGAGCTCTTCTTGAACTTGTTTCGCTTCATCAGTCGGCTTGATATCATCCCGAAAGGCGGGAACCTTTTTTCGGATAATATAGACCAAAAGAGCAATCAATCCAAAGAATAGCAGCAGGATTAATAATACAAACAGCGAATTGTCGAGAATGGAATAAACTGTATAATTCATAATTACCTCATTAACGCCGCGGAATCGGCGTATAAATAAACTTGTTTTTTAATTGCTCCTTGCGATAGTATCCGTTCATCGCCAGATGATCCATCGCGGTACGGGCCGTCTCATAAGCGCATTTTAGAAGCCGCTTATACTGAGCAATCGTATAAAACTTTCCTATCGTGCAATGACGAGCATAGAAGGAAGCCTCACCGCGTTTCAAATTGGGATCGAGTTCCAACAGATGTTGCTCAAGTTTTTGCGCATCACTTTCATCGAGGCCGACCGGCAGGTGCTCCAGAGCCAGTCGAACATCATTTTCTATTCCGCTATGCTCGGTAAGTCGCTCGGTAAAATTAATGTCGTCCCGATTAATAAACCGCTCACGGGGAAGAATAGATGCCTGGTCTTGCGAAGGCAAGGCAACATCATCCCGCGCTTGATTATGCACTTCTATAGATAATTCGTCAACTGCATAACTTTCATCAGCCACCATTTGCCGTTCATCTTTTAAAATGAATGTCGATAATGAAGCGATAATTTCATCGAAAATCGGATTTAGCAAAGAAATTACATAAGTCAAATCGCCATTTTTCTTTGTCTGTAAAGAAGCCTCTTCAAATTTGGCTTTATAAGCACCAAAAACCTTTTCGAGATTAATGAGGCTCGCGATATCATCAAATTCTTCACTGGCTAAAACCATTTTTCCTAAAATAACCGCCATTATTTCAGAATGATAGGAAAAAGGCGCAATATAGGACGAATAAAAAATTGCCGTCGCCAGTTTGATCATCACCGGTTGCGAACCATCGGATAAAAGGGCAAAAAGGCCCTCCATCATATCCTCAATTCTCGTTGTCGGCGCGTGAATATAGATGCGATTAACTTGGGCTTGCTCCCGTGAATCGGCAATTTCATCTTTTCGATAAAAAGTCGAACTGGGTTGACTGCCATCTAAAATAAAAAATAAATTAGCAAAGAAAGAGGCCGATGGTAAAAGGGAGCCTTGTTTCTGAATTTCATCAATAACCGAGTTGTAGCGTAAAAGAATTAAATCTTCACTTTTAAGCGTCGATATATTGTTTTCCGCTATTAAGTATAGGAGGTTGACATCCGTTTTTAATCCATAAGCCATGGCAACTTGAGATAAAATATCGACTTTAGCCATCTGCCGAAAACGGGAATATGCTTCAATGGAGCGCCCCAAACGCGATGTTCTGCGCGCAAGGGAAGTTAAACGCAAAGTGATACGATTCATATCGTCAACAAGACGAGGCGTTAAAACTACTTTTATCGGCTCTCTTGTAACCATACGTAAAGGGAGCTCATGCGTATATGGAGCCCGATAGTTTATTATTTTTTCCCACACTCCATCGACAAGAGTTGTATTAAGTTCACGTTGAACTTCACTTTTACTAGCGTAAATCTCATCGGTGAAATGGCTCGCCATTTTATCATTGTCCATGAGCCATAACCTCTTATTTATCTTAACAAATGAAACTCAAAAAATAAATTGGAACCGTAATTTGTTAGTTATTTTTCATCGTCGAGGGAAAGAACACTCATAAACGCCTCTTGAGGAAGCTCAACTGAACCGACCGCTTTCATGCGCTTTTTGCCGGCTTTTTGCTTTTCAAGCAACTTCTTTTTGCGGCTGATGTCACCCCCATAACATTTGGCCAAAACATCCTTCCGCACCGCCTTAACATCCGCCCGAGCAATAATTTTATTGTTGATGGCAGCTTGGATTGGAACCTCAAATAACTGCCGAGGAATAATGTCCTTCAACTTGCTAACTATCGCTAATCCCCGCCGGTAAGCATCCGGCTTATATACGACCACCGAAAGAGCATCGACAATTTCGCCGTTCAGCAATATGTCCATTTTGACCAGATTGGCGGCATGGTAGCCAGCAAGATGGTAATCGAAACTAGCATATCCTTTCGAATAGCTTTTAAGTTTATCAAAGAAATTATAAATAATCTCACTGAGCGGCAGTTCATAATGCAATATCATCCGTGTTTCATCAAAGTAATCGAGATTCAGATAGGTTCCTCTCCGTTCTTGGCAGAGTTCCATAATCGGCCCGACGTAGTCTTTGGGAGTCATTATTTCCGCTTCGACAAACGGTTCTTCAATTGACTTAATGGTCGTAGGATCGGGATAATCAAAAGGATTATCCAAGCGAATTTGCGTGCCGTCACTTAGATTGATGTGATAAATGACACTGGGAGCGGTTAAAATCAGATTTAAACCATATTCCCGTTCCAGCCGTTCTTGAATAACGTCCATATGCAGTAATCCAAGGAAACCGCAGCGAAAACCAAAACCAAGAGCTTGGGACGCTTCCGGCTCATAACGGAGACTTGAATCGTTAAGACTCAGTTTCTCAAGAGCATCTTTTAAATCCGCATAATTTTTACTATCGACGGGATAAAGTCCGCAATATACCATCGGATTAATCTCCCGATATCCCGGTAAGGCTACACTGGCTTTGTTATTAGCCAAAGTAATGGTATCACCGGTATGAATATCGTGAATATCCTTAATTTGCGCGCAGATATATCCTACTTCGCCAGCGTATAGTTCATCTTGCCTTATTTCACTTGGCGCCCGATAGCCAACTTCCGTTACCAAATATTCTTTTTCATTGGACATCAATTGAATTTGATCGCCAACTTTTACCATACCTTCCTTAATTCTAACTAATACCACCACGCCTCGATATGAGTCATAGTAACTATCAAAAATCAAGGCTTGGAGGGGCTTGGCTTTATTACCATTCGGACAAGGAATCTGCGTAACGATAGCTTCCAAAACTTGCTCGACATTCAATCCTGTCTTTGCCGAAATAGGAATAGCCTCACTACCGTCCAGTCCGATTCTTTTTTCAATTTCATCCCGCGCCAAATCGACATTTGCACTGGGCAAATCTATCTTGTTAATTACTGGTAAAATCGCCAGATCGTTATCGATGGCCAAATACACATTAGCTAAAGTTTGAGCTTCAACTCCCTGCGTGGCATCGACGACCAAAATGGCGCCTTCACAGGCAGCAAGCGAACGCGATACTTCATAAGTAAAATCAACATGCCCAGGAGTATCAATGAGATTGAAAAGATAATCCTCGCCATTTTGCGCATGGTAAATAAGGCTTACCGCATTTAACTTAATGGTAATGCCCCGTTCACGCTCAAGATCCATATTGTCCAATATTTGCTCTTTCATCAGTCGTTTTTCAACGGTACCGGTCATTTCAATGAGCCGATCAGCCAAAGTTGACTTTCCGTGATCAATGTGGGCAATTATTGAAAAGTTTCGAATGTGTTGGTTATCAAAATTCATCAAAGCGCTCCTAACTATTGGCTGGTAAATTATACCAAATTTGCACTAAATTCGTTAATCTATTTTCCAAAAATCCGCACAAATATTCTTAACATCGTCGGGGCTAGTAACGACTTCATAGTCATCCCATTCGGTTTTAAACAGGTGCCGATATCGCTCTTGGAGATAACGCTCATCCAAAAGCAAGGCGATCCCGCGATCATTTTCACTTCTGATAAGGCGACCAACGGCCTGCATAACCCGATTCATACCCGGATTAACATAACTATATTCAAAGCCAGAGATTTCTTTTTCGTCATAGAATTTTCTAATTAGATTCCGTTCAAAAGAAATCTGGGGCAAGCCAACACCCACGATTACAACTCCAATTAAGCGGTCATCGACGAGATCGATACCCTCACTAAATGCCCCGCCTAAAACGGCAAGTCCGATGCGTGTTTTTTGTGGTTTAGGAACAAATTTTGAAAGAAAAACTTCCTGCTCGTCACGGCTCATTTCCTTATCCTGGGCCATTAAAATAAAATCGTCTTTCTCCTTGAGATCATCCAAAAAAGGTTTTACGTTATTTAAGTATTCATAAGAAGGAAAAAAACAGATGTAATTACCAATTTGCTTTGAGTATAAAGCTTGAATATAGTCGGCAATCAATCCATAACTAGTATCCCTTTTGCGATATGTAGTCCGAACATCGGGAGCAATTAATAATCGCCGATTTTTACGTGGAAAGGGATTAGGCAAAATTAAACGAGGGGAATCTTTGCTTCCTCCAAGCAGATTAACATAGTAATCAATCGGTGAAAGAGTAGCTGAAAAGATTACCGAGCCAAAAACATTTCCAAGACAATTTCTAATTAAGTTGCTTGGATTTAAGTTGTAGTTTTTAAGAATTAAATTACTTTTCCCTTGTTTATAGATGAATAGACGAAATTCACTTGAGTAGTAATCCCAAATTTTCATAAAGCGATTGACATTAAAAAACAATTCCTTGAAAGGTTCATCGGCAAACTGAACATGATTTTTCATTACATCTTGACCCGCCAACAGAAACAAATTTAAATTGTTTAGTAGAGGGCTTGGAATCGTATCGATAACTGTCGGTGAATCATTATCGGCAATTAAACCATTTAGATCACGCAGGTTTTTTATAAGTCGGCGAAGTGCCGTTTTAATGTGCGGATGAGCGAGTTTTCGCAAGTGTTTTTGCATACTGATAAACTGCTCCAGGCTTAATTCCGAACTATACATATCGCGTACTCGCTCAATTAAATTATGGGCTTCGTCAATCAATGCAAAATAGGAACTACCTCCGGTCTCAAAGTATCTTCTTAAATAGACGAGTGGATCAAACAAATAGTTGTAGTCGCAAATGATGACGTCACAAAATAGGGATAAATCAAGCTGAAACTCAAAAGGACAAATTTCATTTTCTAACGCCAATTTTATAATTGTTTCCTTTGAAAAATCATCTTCGTGCAAAAGAGCATTTAAAAGGGCATCTTGAATTTTATTGTAGTAGTTGCGGGCGTAAGGACATTCATCTGGATTGCATCCCTTTCCGGGGTTAAAACATATGCGGTCCTTGGCGGTTATGACAATTGGGAAAACATCCGCACCGCTTTTTTTAAGTATCTCCATTGCCCCATGAGCAGAATCCTGGCCACTTGTCTTGGCTGTTAAATAAAATATCTTGTTTATTTTTTCGCGAGCAAATGCGGATATCGCCGGATATAGGGTAGACATTGTTTTACCGATTCCCGTTGGTGCTTCGGCATAAAGCACTCCTCCCTGGGCAGTCATCGCGTAGGTATATTGGGCAAGTTTTTTCTGTCCTTTTCGAAATGATGAAAAGGGGAAATGAAAATTTTGCATGCTGGCATTACGACTTATCTCATGACGATAAACCGTGTTGTAGAAATTCAAATAGCGACTAATCAATGTCGCGACAAAGTCTTCCAAATCATGAGTCGAAAAACTATATTCCTTAATTTTCTGCTCATCGGTAGTCTGGTGTATGTAGGTTAGCCGTATTTTTACCCGATCGATTTTCCGCTCGTGAGCAAGCATCAAGGCATAACATTGGGCCTGACCTAGATGCCATTTCTCATTTTCGCGATGGAACTCATCAATGTCAACTACAGTCGATTTTATCTCATCGATAATATACTCATCGTCGGTAACAATGATGCCATCCGCTCTTCCCTCTAAGGTAAGATTATATTCATCAACAAGAAATGTTTCCCGTAAAAAATATTCAGATAAATACTCATTGCCCTGACGGCTCTGGTAAAAGGCATGGAGACGAACTCCCTCGCTCATGGAGGCCTTATTAAAAACCCGCGTATCAATACTGCCGCTACGTAGCAAAAAATCAACCAACTGATGGACCGACAGCGTCAATTCTTTCTTCATTCTATTTTAAAACTGTTCCTTTGAATTGAGGTTCACCATTTACGAAATCCCGAAAACCGACAATTTTCTTTCCCGGTTTTTGCAGTTTCAAAAGATTAATCTGACCATCCGCCAGTTGAAGAATAACGCCATTTTTATCAGCGGAAACAATTGTTCCCGGTAAAGCTTCTATGGCTTCGCTATAGTCTTCCGCCTCAAATATTTTTATCATCTGATTATCATCACGATATAGGTAAGCTCCAGGTTCCGCACTTAAAGCGCGAATCCAGCCGATAATCTTTGCTTTAGGCAAAGAAAGATCCAGGTGCTCTTGCTCTTTCTTTATCAGTCCCGCATAGGTAACCAGTCGATCGTCTTGTTCCTCTTTGACTAATTTGCCGGCGATATACAAAGGTAGCTTATCAAGGGCCAATTTAAGCGCGGCTAAAGCCATTTTTTGCGAAAGCGACGAATAGTTATCTTCTGGACTTATCGGGACGACTATTTTGCCGAACATGGCGCCGGCATCCATCTTATCAATCATCTCCATGAGCGTTATTCCCGTTTCTTTTTCACCATTGATTAAAGCATATTGCATCGGAGCCGCCCCCCGATACTTCGGCAGTAATGAACCGTGAAGATTTATCGCCCCTAACGGGGGAATATCAAGCAGTTGCTGGGGAATGATTTGACCATAGGCAAAGCAAAGAATAAGATCCGGATGCAAATTCTTAACAAATTCGTAATCAAGACGAATTTTTAATGGTTGAAAAACCGGTATGCCAAACTCTTCTGCCACAACTTTTGTCGGCACAAGTTCAATTTTCTTTCCCCGACCAATCGGTTTATCCGGTTGAGCGACCACCCCAACAATATTATAACCGGCCAAAATCAATCCCCGTAAAACATGAGCGCTAATTTCGGGGGTTCCTAGATATAAAATTCGGGTTTTATTGCTTTGCATATCGATTGATCCTCACTTCTTTATTTATTATACAATAGCCGTGATTATAAATTGAAAAAAACCGCGTTTTTTTGATTGCGCTAATAAGGAAAAAGTTGTTGCCGTTATATTACTATTTTGCTATAATGCAAAGCGTATCGAAAGAGGTGAAGACAATGGCAAATATTAAATCCCAAATTAAACGGGTTGGAACCAATGAAAAAGCGCGCTTAAGAAATGTTAACTATAAAACACAAATTAAGACCGCAAGCAAAAAAGTTGTTTCCGCGGTTAATGCTGGCGACAAAGTTTTAGCACAAAATGAACTCAATGCTGCCAATCGCTTGATTGATAAGTCAGTCAGCAAGGGCATTACCCATTACCGGACAGCTGCTCGGCAAAAGAGTCACTTGGCTGGTCTCGTCAATTCAATAAACTAACCGGAATCATCCGGTTTTTTTATTGCCTCTTTAACATGATTCGATCAGAAAAAAATCAAAACCTTCTTTCGCATCGATTTTTCCACTCTTAATTTTATAATCCAGCATAAACAAGTGATCGAGAATATTAAGTACGTCTTTGCTCGTCCGGCGGCCAAGATCTTTTATAATCATTTTTAAACGATAAGGATGGAGTTTTAGATCACTGGCGATTTGACTTTCCGGAATATTGTTTTCTTTTTGATAAGCGACTAAAGAAAACAAGCGCAACTGGTTGGCTAAAGTCGAAATTAAAACAACTGGTTGTAAGTTTTGCATCATCAAATCTTCAACCAGTTCAAGCGCCGGCTTTAATTTTTTTTGCAAAAGATATCCGGTTAAAAGATAACTCTTCTCCTCTAATGGCCGCGGAACAAGGGCCTCCACATCTTCCAAACGAACGTGGGATGTATAGGTGGAAAGTTTATTTGCCTCATTAACAAAACTGGATACGTTGTTACTTACCCGTTGCAAAAGTTCTTCACGGGCATCATCATCAATTATCGCCCCATTTTTTTCAAAGGTGCGGCGAACAAGTTCCGGCCAAGTGGCTGAGGTTATCGTCTGCAGTTCCAACACTTTTACATTTTTGGGTAAAATGGCAATCAGGGGATTTTTTTTATTTATCGATTCACCTAATACCGTAAAAATCAAATTATTTATCGAAGCCTCATCGGCAAAGAAACTTTTAAATCGGTCTAAAACATCAGCATCTATTTTCTTTGCGTCCTTTAAAAAATCAGCATTGCTATAAACAATGACTTTTTGCTCACCGGTTAACGAGTTGGTTTCGAGTTCATCCAAAAGTTGCTCCAGCGATGTGTCGCCGGCATCAAGTTGCGAATAATTAAAACTATTCGGCTCTTTAATAAGCGAAATCATCGTTTTTTTAACTGTATTACGAATCAGAAGTGGCTCTTTACCAAAGATTATATAAATCATATTTTTATTATATCAAATGGTGTCTCTATACGAAATAAATTGTTCCTTCTTTGTCGGTTCGCCGAACTTCAATTTCGTACTCCGTAAGTATATCTAAGACGCTTTGATGCGGATGTCCGTAGGAATTTTTTCCTACGGATATAACCGCCTGATTGGGTTGAATTTGCTCGATAAATGATCTCCCCGTTGAGGTGTTACTCCCATGATGGCCAATTTTTATTACATCGCATTGAAGCAAAGGATTTTCTTGGATAATATAATCTTCAATCGCCATCGGAGCATCCCCCATAAAAAGCCATTTTTTGCTCATAAACTCCATATAGATTACTAGTGATTGCTCGTTATCGTCTTCGCCTTCAAAGATGTTTAAATTATGCAATATGATATCACTAAAAGTAATCGGAAATTGATTTCTGCCGGAATAAATATTTTCAATTAAGAAATTGCTTTGTAGCGAATTCAAAGCCCCATTATGATCAAAATCATTATGCGTAATAATCACCGCATTGATTTTTTTAACTCCCTGGCGACGGAAAAATGGAATCAGTACTTCTTGGGCAATATCCATCCTCGTTGAACCCCCCGTATCAATCAGCAGCGCCTGATTTTTTATTCGTAATAAAATGGCATCTCCCTGACCAACATTTATAAAGTAGACTCCGTTTTTAAAGCTGTTATTGATTGATAAAAACGGCGAAATAACGCTGATACTATAGATGACAATAGCCAGTTTTTTGCCGATATTTAATTTTAAGTCATGGGTAATTTCTAAAAGCAAAAATGAAGCATAATAGAGCACTCGATGCCAAAAATTAATCGTCCCAAAAACATTAAACTTATCAATCGGGGCTATAAAAGTGAACAAAGAAGCCAATATCTGACATAGCATTTCAAAAACTAAGCCAAACGGTGGTAGCAAAACTGTCATTGCTCCCATTAAATACAGAACGTTTGTGTAGCCCAGTAAAAGTAATTGAAGAAAAGGGGCTAAAAGGTTTATACTTCCCTGCGTTTTAAGTAAAAACGGAAGCATAACAAGAAAATATTTGATCCCTCGTTTTACTTTTTCTTGCATGTCTAAAGCCTTATTATGAAAACATAATCCGTTTGTTAAGCGTAAACTAAATGGCAGATAAAACTTGGCTTGCAAAGCCAAAAATGGGTCGAGACTTAGCCATATCACTCCTTCTAAACATATTTTTCTTAATCGGTTTATCTTTGCTTTTGCATAAAGAGTATGAGTCAGTATTATTTTTAAAAGAAGTCGCCAAAATGCAAATTGAGTAGGGTTTAAGACAAAAAGAACCGCAATTATTGTTAAGGATAGAATATAGCCAATTTTTTTGTTTTTAAAGATAAATTGAAATATACGTTGATAGCCGTAAAAGGCAAACGTAATATGAACTCCGCTATCGGTAATAAGTGACAGAATATTCCATTTATTGGCCTGAGCGATAAGGGAAGACGAATAATCTTTTTCCTTAAATATTAAAGATGAAAAAATTACTTTGGTTGAATCATAATTAAAAATTTCCAACCATTTTTCTTTAGGAAACCGTAACGCAAACAAGGGATCTATCAAAACTTCCTTTTTCCCTATATAGCTTTTTATTACTCCTTTTTGATTTAAATATACTTCAAAATCAAATTGACTTTCCAGGTGGTAGAAATCTAGTTCGCTAACCGCTTCGGGTAAATACACGATTTGTCCGATTCTTAAATTATTATCATTAGAGGAATATAAACGCTGAAAAGGAGTGACGATAATCACATAACTATCCCTGCTATCTAAAACTATTCCACAGGGAAATATTAGGTGGTCTAGATTGTTAAGAGTATAAATGAACGCATAGCCCAAGATGACTATTAGGTAAAATGTGTATACCCTTTTTAAAACTGCGTAATTAATTTTCTTTAAAGAAATAAAAATAACAATAATCAGCAGCCAGCACCAACGCGGATCACTGACCGCATTGACGGTCGTAAATATTAAAAGCAATAGGCAAAGAAAATCCATTACTGAAGAACGATGTAATTACGAATTTTGGTATAGGTTGAGGTTCCTACTCCTGACACGTTCATCACATCTTCTAAGTAAGTAAATATACCTTTGTCTTCGCGATGTTTTATTATCGCTTGCGATATAGTAGAGCCGATTCCATTTATCGTTTGCAAGGCATCCGCTTTATCGGAATTAATGTTCACTTTAATTATCGGTGAATCGTTACAAACGTCATTTTCATCATAAAGTGAGCCGATAAAATAAGTCATTCCCCCGATCAGCTTTGTGTCTAAAAAATAAGTCCTCTCATCCGTATTTGTGGTCGGTCCCCCCGCCGCCAAAATCAAGTCGTCCATCGTTGATCCCTTTTGTAGAACATAGGCTCCCGGCTTAGTGATAGCCCCGGCAACCGTGATTGTATAATAATTGGCATCGCTTAACTGAGAAGTCGCGCTGATATTATTTGCGACATTCGGATCTATTTTCGTCATTACAAAAAGCGACACAATCGTTATTAACAGCACTACAATAAGAATTTTGCCCATAAAAAAACCTCCTACTAGTAAATAGGAGGTTCTTCTTCATTTTGGCGACTAGTCGCCGATTTTAATTTTTAAAATTTCAACATTATATGGCGGCTCGGTTTTAACGACACAAACATCGCCGACACCCTTGCCTAAAATCGCTTCGCCTAAGGGACAGGTTGTCGAGATTGATCCCTCTAAAGGTTTGGCTTCAATCGTTCCCACCAACTTATAAATATATTGAGCATTTTCACTTTGATCCAAAATGGTGACCGTGCAGCCCAGGGACACGATGTCATTGTTGGTCGATGATTCTACAACGGTGGAATTAGCTAAAATATTCTCAATTTGTTGAATTCGACCTTCAACTTCAGCCTGCCGGGAACGGGCGGCATCATAATCGGCATTTTCACTCAAGTCGCCTTGGGCTCTAGCCGCGCCAAGATCCTCGATGACCTGTGGACGATCCGTATTAATTAAGCGACTTAATTCGTTTTGTAATTTCTCTAAACCCTCTTGGGTGAGTGTAAACTTTTGATTTTCCATAGTAATACCTGCCTTTTTGCACGCACGTATTATAGCAAAATTGCCGGACATAATCCAGCACAATATTTTATGGAAAAAAAACACTTTTTTGTTATAATGTGTCGGGAGGCGGAAATGGAAAAATTAACGCGGATAAAAACCCTTTTTTTTACTTTCTTAAAAATCGGATTATTTACTTTTGGCGGAGGATACGCCATGATCCCTCTTATTCAAAGTGAGATTACCGAACGTCATAAATGGATGACCACTGAAGATATATTTAATATTATCGTTATCGCCGAATCTACTCCCGGGCCGATTTCCGTTAACAGTGCTACCTATGTCGGCTATAAAGTCGCCGGCTTTTGGGGATCGTTATTTGCCACATTAGGATTAATAACGCCTTCCTTTATTATCATCTATGCTATTTCACTATTTTTAGATAAATTTTTGGCAATCACCATTGTCAACAACGCTTTCCTTGGCATTCAGGCCGCGGTGGCGATTTTAATTATTGACGCCGGTATATCTTTAGGCAAAAAAATGCAGCGAAACTTTTTTTCAATTATTCTTTTGCTGGTGGCTTTTAGCGCCCAGATTTTGATTAATGTTTTTGAATGGAACTTCTCTTCCATTTATTTTATTATCATCGGCCTGACTTTGGGCTTACTTTTTTACGGATTGATAAATAACACGAAACGAGGTGTTATTTAATGGGTATAATTTTAAAAATGCTAGATATTTTCTGGACTTTTTTTAAGATTGGTCTATTCACTTTCGGCGGTGGCTATGCCATGATTCCACTAATGCAAAGCGAGGTCATCAGCAAGGGATGGATGGGCTACGAGGAAGTCGTGCGCTTTATTGCGATTAGCGAGTCAACTCCGGGACCATTTGCCATTAATATGGCCACTTTTATCGGTTCCAGTCAGCTGGGAATTCTTGGAAGTTTAACCGCTACATTTGCCGTTGTTTTACCATCGTTTTTAATTATTCTCGTTATCGCTTCAATTTTTAAGAGCTTTGAAAAAAACCGCTACGTTCAGGCGGCTATTAAGGGAGTTCAACCCACCATTGTTGCGCTTATAGTTTCAACCGGCGTCATCCTGGTAATCAAGAATATATTCCCCTTATTTCCGCATATTTCCTCCGATTTTGACCGCATATCTTTGGTTTTAATGTTTGATGCCGGACTTATATACTGGGGGCATAAAATTGTCTTTAAAAAGAAATTATCGCCGATTATATTAATCGTTATCGCGGCCGCGCTAGGAATAATCGCTTATGCGTAAAAAAACGATTCGTTATTGATGCGAATCGGTTTTTATTTTATTTACTTCAATTGTGGATCTTCGTTATACGTGTTTAAAATCTCATTAGCTTCATTGAACTCATCGTCGTTGAGTTCCATGTCTAAGGTTCCATCATCCTCATAACGAGCAATCATGATCTCTTCCGGACTTGCTGGGTCAAAGAATAAAACGTAACTTGCTCCTCTTTCCTCATTATCGTAAGTAAAGAGAATTTCAAAGCGATATTCATTGCCATCCTCATCAGTAAGCGTCAACTCTTTTTCAGAATTTTCAACTTTTGGTTCCATCGTTCTTTTCCTCTCTTTGAGCCAAATAGGTCTCTAATATAACTTTGGCTGCCCACATATCAACCAATTCTTTTTGCTTCGCTTTATTATAGCCTAAAGCACTGAGCCTTTCATAGGCTTCAATTGTGGAAAGACGCTCATCCACGAACTTAATTTGCGTTAATGGGAAAAATGCGCCCAATAGTAGCTTAAACTTTTCAACAGCCTCCACGCGGGGGCCTTTGCGATCATCCATATTTAGGGGATAGCCAACAATTATTGATTCCACATTCTCTTCTTGAAGTATTTGCTCAATTCGTTTAGCTGCCGTTACATAATCATTGGAATTAAACCGAACGGTTTCCATTCCAAGCACAAACTTTTGGTCGCTAGAAGTAATCGCGATGCCAAGTGTTTTGGTTCCAAGATCAAGTCCGATTATTTTCTTGCTCATTTAATTAAACTTTCAAGGTAGGGCAAAACTTTGTCCTGTTTGGAAGCATCTTTAGCGGCGCCACTCGCTAAATCCGCGCGACCTCCACCTGATCCCCCTAAAATTGATGTTAATTCGCGTATGATCTTTCCAGCCTCAATCCCCATTTTTATGACCGGAGCTGAACAGTAAGCAACCAAAGGATATTTTCCGTCTTTATCGCCCAGTAAAACAATAATTGCTTGCTCATATTGGGATTTAAGACCGTCAATTACCTTGAGAAGACCTTCCCGATCATAACCTTTGACATAACTAAAAAGGACATTCACTTGGTTTTTGGTAATAAAGCTGGATTTTAAATCGTTGCTTAGGGCTGCAGCTAAGCGATCTTTAAGAACTATTGATTCCTGCTTAAGCGCATCCTTTTCTTTTTTCAATGAGTCGATGGCAAGAAGAATATCCCCGAACGAATTAACTTTCAATTCGCGAGAAATCTCCGATAATAAGTTCTTTCTCTCAATAACTAAGTCATATGCTTTGGCACCAGTTACCGCTTCAATTCGTCTGATTCCGCTCGCGATTGATTTTTCACTAACAATCAGAAAAAGGCCGATTTCAGATGTGTTGGCAACATGCGTGCCTCCGCAGAATTCTTTACTCATATCGCCAAAGCAAACCACGCGGACGACATCGCCATATTTTTCGTCAAAAAGCGATTTGGCCTGAAGTTTCTTGGCTTCGTCAATCGGAAGCACCTTTGTTTCTTGCGTGAGGGATTCGCCGATCAACTCATTTACCCGGGCCTCTATCTTTTCCAGTTGAAATGAAGACAAGGCCTCATTGGCATTAAAATCAAACCGCAGATAGTCCGGTCCGACAAAACTTCCCGCCTGATGAGTATCCTCACCGACAAATTCACTCAACGCGGTATCTAAAAGATGCGTAGCCGAGTGATTGCGCATAATGTCCCGGCGCCGGATGAGGTCTAAAGAAATAAGCAATTCATCGCCGACGTGAATGCTTCCTGAATTCAGCACAACGTGATGTAAATGCTGATGATTGGGAGCTTTTTTAACTTCGCTTACTTCCGCATCCACCTCGTTATTGCTCAGGCGCCCGGTATCAGAAACCTGTCCGCCACTCTCCGCGTAAAAATTGGTTTTATCAAGAATAAGGTCGCCCTCTTCGTCGATCGCATCAACTTTTTTCCCATTGACAAAAGCCGCCACCACCTTGGCCTTCAGGGGCTCAAGTGAGTCGTAAAGAAATTCACTGCTCACTTGGCAGCTCATTAAATCGGCAGATTGAATCGCCATGCTCTGTCCGCCACTTCTTGCTTCCCGAGCGCGATTTTTTTGTTCTTCCAATAATTCATTAAAACGTTTGATATCTACTGGGCATTGTTGTTCCAAGGCAATTTCCACCGTCAAATCAATAGGAAAGCCATAGGTATCATATAGTTTAAACGCATCGTCACCGGAAAGGGCAGTTCCCGGCACAAGCATATTCCTCAGCATTAGCTCTCCGCTGTTGAGAGTTTTAATAAATTTTTCTTCTTCGGCTTTAATTAATTTGCTGACCCGCTCCTCTTCTTTAACCAAATAGGGATAAAAGTCCTTGAAGTTATTGACGACAACATGAACTAAAAGGTAAAGAAAAGGTTGATTGATATTTATTTTCCGTCCATAGCGCATAGCTCTTCTTAATAGTCGGCGTAAAACATATCCCCGGCCTTCATTAGAAAAAGTCGCTCCATCCGCTAAAGCGAAAGTACAGGCTCTAATATGGTCGGCGATAACGCGGTAAGCCATCAAGTTAGCGCCCTCATATGGCTGCTTACTGATTTTCATCGTTTCCTGGATGATAGGAAGAAATAGATCGGTTTCAAAATTGGTCGGCGTCTCCTGTAAAACACAGGCAATTCGTTCTAGACCCGCGCCGGTATCGATATTTTTCTTGGGAAGTTCTTTATAGTCGGCTCGGTTCACGCCTTCAACGGCATTGTATTGACTAAAGACAATCCCCCAAATTTCGATGTAACGATCATTCTCCTCGTCGTTTTTTAAAAGTTCAATTCCGCGATGGAGGGGATCATATTTTTCACCGCGATCGAAGAACACTTCGGTGTTGGGTCCGCAGGGCCCTTCCCCAATTTGCCAAAAATTGCCTTCTAAAGGAATAAGGTGATCCTCTTTTACGCCTACTTTTCGCCAGAGATTATATGTGTCTTTATCCGTCGGTAAATAGGTAAAATAAACTTTATCCTTGGGGAGGGCAAAGTATTCCTCGCTCGTTAAAATTTCATAGGCCCAAGGAATGACCGATTCACGAAAATAGTCACCGATGGAAAAATTGCCGAGCATTTCAAAAAAAGTATGATGGCGAGCTGTCTTCCCAACATTTTCAATATCGTTGGTCCGGATTGACTTTTGGACGTTGGTAATTCGGTGGTTAGCCGGTATTACCGATCCGTCAAAATATTTTTTCAACGCCGCCACACCTGAATTAATCCATAGAAGAGTGGGATCATTATGGGGAATCAAAGATGCGCCGGGCTCAATTGCATGTCCGTGTTTCTTAAAAAAATCGAGCCACATTAATCGAATTTCATTACCTGTTAATTTTTTCATATTAAATCTCCTTAAAACATAAAAAAAGGTACGCTAAGGAACGAAAATCCGCGGTACCATCCTTATTCATTGCTGTACAATGCTCTTAATTTTCCTTAACGCGGATTAACGGAGAGTATTGGTCTCATCAGGAAAGTGGCGCGTTTTCTCGTCTGCTTTTTCACCTGACAAGCAGTCGCTAAAATGAGATAACTTAGCAATCCTATCGATTTCGCTATGATTATAGCATAAACAAAATAAAAAGAATATTTTTTCAAGTTACTAGACGATATGTTTCCAAATTTATCGGTCTTAGAATATTTTGCCTAAGAAGACAGACATACGAGTGAAGTCGCGTAACGTCAAAATGAGATCACTTTTATCAACCGCAAATAATATAGGTACGGAGTTCTTACCACTGCTTTTTCTATGGTTCCTCACACTAGATTTAAAACGCCATTATTAAGCCACTTTTATTCGTTTTCCAAAATTTAAAATAATTGAAAATTGGAAAGTAGTTTGCTTACCAATGTAAGTGGACATAATTAGTATGATTTGGAAAACATATTTATTCATGAACAGAATTATATGATTTCAATAGTCGGATAAGTTCTGTCTTTAATAAGTCGACCATATTGGATAACTCTGTTTTCGTTGGTTTTTGCTTTCATCAAACAATTCCTCTTTAGGCAACCACCATACTGGGCCCGGGATATTGATATCCCCTTTTCTACGTGGGAAAATATGAAAATGTACATGTGGATCTCCGTTGCCTAACAATTCAATATTCATTTTCGTAGCTTTGAAAGCATTTTGACAGGCTTTAGCAACGATAGAGACCTCCTCTAAATATTTCACTTTGAAATCTCTTTTTAAATGATGCAGTTCAGCAACATGTTCTTTACATAAGAATAATGTATATCCTTTGAACCTTTGGTGATCTCCAATAACAACATAACCCGTCTCTAATTCATAAACAAAAAACGGATTTTTGTTCTGCTTTATCAAATCTATTCTTTTACATATCAGGCACATATTGCGAATGCTCTCTTATATCTCTTGTATTGGTATTAAAAATCTGAATCACCATTTAACCATCTTGCTATATCTATTACTTCAACACCTTTCAGACTAAATGATTCTTGTCTGGTACGAGCAATAATTACTTTTTTGTAAGCATCTTTTATCTGCAAAAGAGATTTTGTTTCTTTTTCTTCAGGTGGAACATGCAAAAGAACCCCTTCTTGAGGTGGATGGTTCAAAAATTCTATCACTAATGTTAAAAAAGTAATTATTACTAATATCTTTAAGAAAATGTAATTTACTTTAAAAATTCACAAATTAATTTAAATGTAAATTTTAAGATGCAAACCAAATTAGATTTACGCTTTTATTGGGTTATTCTTTGTAAGAGATCGGCTAAAAACCCCATCTGAAACATAATAAATACCACAATTAACACGAGAATGATAAAGCAAAAATAACTCCGGGCGAAGTTTCTACGAGCGATATAAGAAGAATCAAGAGCAAAGATAATAAGCGCAATAAACCCAACCAGCGGAATAGAAAACAATATCTGATAACCAAAGTATCCCCAAGAACTCATCGGCCTATATTTTTCACTGTATTCCATATTAACCCCTTTTGATTTTATTATAGCCTGTATTCTGGTATTTTCAAAATGCTGTTACTGTTAATCCTTTTTCGCTATTTACAGGATACGCTTATCATCCCGATAAACTTCGTCAATAATGCCACCGCCCAGACAAATATCTCCATCGTAGAAAACCGCGGCTTGGCCAGGAGTAACCGCTTTGACCGGCGAAGCATATAGCACTTTCACCGTATCGCTGTCGACAAATTCCAATTTGACTTTTTGATCAGGCTGCCGATAGCGGAATTTTGCGCCATAAGTTTTTTCTTCCGTAGGAGCGCCACTTATCCAATTTAAGTTTCGAACCAAGCAATAGTCGCTAAAAAGGTGTGCATCGTTACTACCACTGGCCACCAGCAGATAATTCTTCTTTACGTCTTTACCGACGACCGTCCATCCTATGGCATCCTGCCCGCTTATCCCGCCGATACCCAGGCCTTTTCTTTGGCCGATAGTATAATAGAGAACTCCGTCGTGAACACCAACTTTTTTGCCGGTATTAATGTCGATAATATCTCCCTTTTTCGCCGGTAAATAATTCATCAGAAATTCCTTAAAACGGCGCTCGCCGATAAAGCAAACACCGGTTGAGTCTTTCTTGTCCATCACCGATTTTAAATCCAATTCGTGGGCGATTGTCCGCACCGCGGGTTTACTGATATTTCCTAACGGGAAAAGACAACTTGCCACCTGTTCTTGCGAAATTTGCGAAAGAAAATAACTTTGATCCTTATTCAGATCTTCCGCTTTTAAAAGAAAAACTTTATTATCACGATTTTCCCGTTTGGCATAATGCCCCATGGCGATAAAATCGAATCCCTTCCTCTTGGCAAAATTTAAGAAAGCATCAAATTTAATATATTTATTACAAAAAATATCCGGATTAGGAGTTCGGCCTTTTTCATATTCGGAAAGAAAATAGGCAAAAACATCATTCCAGTACTCTTCGATAAAATCGACTCTTAAAAGTTCAATTCCCAGTTTGTCGGCCACTGCTTTCGCATCGTCATAATCGCTTTCCTGCGGACATTGCTGATCGGTAATTGTCGGGTTGCCTAAAATATCGTTATTAGCCATCGCATCCCAGTTACGCATGAAACCGCCGACAACTTGATAGCCTTCCTTTTTCAGCAAGTAGGCAGCGACCGCGCTATCAACGCCACCGCTAAGACCAATTAATACGCGCGTGTCTTTTTTATTCATCAACCAAATCCTCACTATCCAGGATCAGGGTAAAGGGTCCATCATTCACTAATGTCACCTTCATGTCCGCTCCATAAATACCCGTGGCAATTCTACCACACTTGTCCTCGATGAAGCCATTAAAAAGATTATAGAGGACTTGACCCCTTTCATAGGGAGCCGAGTCGGTAAAAGATGGCCTTCTTCCATGACGGACGTCTCCATAAAGCGTAAACTGGGATACGCTCAATATTTCGCCACCGATGTCCGATAATGACTTATTGGTCTTGCCATTTTCATCCGGAAATACTCGTAATGTAAGCAATTTATCAGCCATTTTTTTAACAATTGCATTATTGTCATTAAGGGAAAAGCCGACAAGCAAAAGCCAGCCCCGGGCGATTTTTCCCGTGACTTTTCCTTCGACTTCAACTTTGGCATCCAGCACATTTTGCAGTATAATTCTCATTTTTTCACCTTGTTTTATTATAGTGTTTATGAGCATAAATTGGTATACTTTATCCGGAGGTAATTATGCTCGCACCACTTGCACATCGTCTACGTCCGACCAAACTTTCTGAAATTATCGGGCAAAAGCACCTCGTCGGCGAAGGAGGCTTTCTTTATGAGGCCCTTCAAAATCATCTTTTGGTATCAATCATCTTTT
Organism: Bacilli bacterium; assembly: GCA_035326105.1. Classification (NCBI taxonomy): domain Bacteria; kingdom Bacillati; phylum Bacillota; class Bacilli; species Bacilli bacterium. The sequence goes on along the minus strand of DAOKYO010000002.1, from coordinate 31,740 downwards.
TTGGCCCACCCGGGTCAGGTAAGACCACTATTGCCGAAGCCTTTGCCAAAGAGATGAATGTTCATTATAAAAAATTAAACGCCGTGACTTCGACTAAGAAAGATATCGAGCTGGCCATCGAAGAGGCGAAGCTATACCCCGAAGCCATTCTTATCGTCGATGAGGTTCATCGTTTAAACAAAGATAAACAGGATCTCTTACTTCCTTACATTGAAGAGGGAACTATTTTTCTATTGGGAATGACCACGGCCAATCCATATATTGCCATCAACCCCGCGATTCGTTCTCGCTGTCACCTTTTGGAGGTAAAGCCCTTAAGCCGCGAGGATATTATTATCGGTATCAATCGGGCCTTATCTTCATTTAACGGCCTGGACAATCATATTGCGATGGATGATGAGGCGAAGAAATTATTAGCCACCCTCGCGGGGGGTGATTTACGTTTTGCCTACAATTATTTAGAGGTCTTATCCTTAAGTAAAAACCAAAGCATCTCAACAAATGACATAAAGAGTGTCGTCCGCGTTCCAAACTATCTCATGGATCAAAACGAGGAGGAGCATTACGATTCCGTTTCCGCCCTGCAAAAGAGCATCCGCGGAAGTGATGTTGATGCCGCTCTATATTATCTTGCTCGGCTTTGTGCCGCTAACGACTTGGAATCGATTGAGAGACGGCTATTGGTTACCGCCTATGAAGATATCGGATTAGCCAATCCTCAGGCGGTGGAACGCTGTGCAACTGCCCTTGAGAGTGCCCGCAAGGTTGGGTTTCCCGAAGCGATAATACCTTTAGGCTTTACTGTTTGCGACCTCGCCCTGTCGCCAAAGTCAAAGGCGGCAGCATCTTCCATTCAATCAGCGATGGACTATGCAAAAGATCATCAATTAAGCGTTCTTGATTACTTAAAATTAACTCCGGTAAATGCGCAGGAAATTGATAAGTACCCCTATGATCGCCCTGATCTATGGGAAAAGATGCAATATCTTCCTGAACTGATTAAGGAAATGCAGTTTTACCAGGAATCAAATGCTTCTCAATATGAGAAAGTTTTAAATGCCAATTACCATCGGCTCAAGAGGAATACCCGCACCAGCGATTTGGCCTTTCTTAAATCAAAAAAGCCCCGTGAATAGCAAAAAGGAACCTAGCCGATATTGACCGGCTGGTTCCTTTTTAAATACTTATTTACTCGATTATCTCATAGACAATCGGCCGGGGAGTAACTTCGTCTTTTTGAAGTTTAAACGCCCGTTGGATGTCCATAATAACCGGCTGATAGCTAGCCGCGTCTACATCGGTATATATATCAGCCAATTTATCGCCCTTAGAAACTTTAGCTCCGACCTTTTTGTCAACGATGATTCCGGCCGCAGGGTCGATTACGTCATCTTTCGTTGCCCGCCCGGCGCCAAGTTGCATCGCGGCCACCCCGATCTCCAGACAATCGATTCGGCCGACATATCCATCCGCATCCGCATAAACTTCCTCATGGTGTTTTGCAACAACAAATTGGCTGGGATTATCAATGTACGATACATCTCCGCCCTGTGATTTGACCATCGCCTTGAATTTGTTGAGTGCGCTTCCGTCTTTAATTTTTGCGCTTGCAAGCGCCTCACCTTCCGCTAAGGTTGAAACCACTTTTCCCTGGACCAAAATCACGCCCGCTGCCTTGACACACAAGGTAACGAAATCATCCGGACCATGTCCGTTTAGCGTATCAATCGCTTCTTTTACCTCAAGATTATTTCCGACCGCGCGGCCGAGAGGCTGATCCATATCCGTTAAAATCGCTCTTGTATCCCGTTTTACACCATCGCCAATTTCCACCATTGTTCGCGCCAGTTTACGCGCGTCTCCAATGGTCTTCATAAAAGCGCCACTGCCGAATTTTACATCCAAAAGAATTGTATCCGCACCGCTTGCTAGTTTCTTGCTCATGATGGAGGAGGCAATTAAGGGGATACTTTCAACCGTTCCCGTCACGTCGCGAAGAGCATATAGTTTTTTATCCGCCGGAACTAAATCGGCTGTTTGGCCGATAATCGCAATGCCAATATCATTTACTTGCTTGATAAAGCGTTCGATGGGAAGTGAAATACTCATGCCGGGAATGGATTCTAACTTGTCCAATGTCCCGCCGGTATGACCCAAGCCACGACCGCTCATTTTTGCCAGTCGAACGCCGCAGCTGGCAACGATTGGTCCCACGACCATGCTAGTTTTGTCGCCCACTCCGCCCGTGGAATGCTTATCGACTTTCACCCCTTTAATTTGCGAAAGATCAACCACATCGCCCGAGTACATCATCGCCTTGGTCAAAGCGACCGTCTCATCTTTATTCATCCCCTGAAAAACGATCGCCATCGCTAATGCGCTCGCCTGGTAATCAGGAATTGTTCCTTTCGTATATCCTTCGACAAAAAAATTGATTTCCTGTTCACTAAGAACGCCTCCGTCACGCTTCTTGGTGATAATATCTGCCATTCTCATAATTTAAAACTCCTTGGTTATATTATATAATAAAAAAGTCTATTTAGTTGGCTATTTTATTTTTTTCTTAAAAAAAGAGGCTTTTTCATGAACATTGAAGAATACATTAAAACTATTTTCCCAATTGATATTGCCACCCCTTTAATTGAATCTTTATCTAAACCGGCAATGCACGCCGCTCTTCTTAATCCAAGAAAGATGTCCGATGAGCATTTTTTAGAGTTGTTTCCTTCAGCCAAAATCCATCCGCTGGTGCCTCACGCCTTTATATATGATCCTTTAGTGTACGATTTAGGCAAGACCATCTATCACGATGCCGGGGCATTTTATCTTCAAGATCCGAGCGCGATGAGCGTAGCCAATTTTTTTCATTATGAACCCAATGACATCGTCTTGGATTTTGCGGCTGCTCCCGGAGGAAAAACCATCCAGGCCGCCATGCGACTTAACGATAACGGCATTGTTATAAGTAATGATATCGATGGACTTCGAGCGCTCACACTTTCAAAAAACGTTGAACGCATGGGTTTGGGAAATGTCATCGTTACAAATAACGATTTTCAAAAAACCGACTTTAAAGATCTTTTATTTGATAAGGTATTTCTTGATGCCCCCTGCTCGGGAAGCGGCATGCTCCGCAAAAGCCAAGCGATGCGCGACGATTGGTCGTTAGCAAAAGTTTTACGGTTCGCGGAGATTCAGAAGAAACTGATAATCCGCGCGTTTGATCTTCTTAAACCGGGAGGAAAACTTTTATATTCCACTTGTTCCTTTTCCTATGAGGAAAATGAAGCGATTGTCGAGCATCTTCTGAATCAAAGATCAGCCATCATCCTTCCTTTAACCACCGAAGAGTATGTTTATCATTCGCCAAAAATAAACGAGGCACTTTATTTTCTTCCCGCCATTTTTCCTGGGGAAGGTCAATTTGTTGCTTGTCTTCAAAAACCAAATGAAAGTTCGGAAAGCCATTTTGCGCCTCCTGAGTGTTATTCGTTTTTTAATTATTCATTAAAAGGGCAACTGTTAAAAAGAAATGACGGATTTTATCTTTTAAATCCCGCATTGGAAATTAATAAGGGCTTTAATGTATTACGTTCAGGAGTAAAAGTAGCAGTTGCTCATGGTGACCATCTACTGCCTGATCATCATCTTGCGCATTATTTAGGCTTTGAAAATAGTATCAATCTTACCATGGAAGAAATGAAAAAGTATCGCCATGGCGATACTTTGCACCGAGAAATAGCTAACGGCTTCCATGTCGTAAGTTATGATCATATCAACCTTGGCTGGGTAAAGGCCGTTGATGGTATTCTCAAAAATCACTATCCGAAAGGGTTAAGACACTAATCGTTAATTAATTCTTTTTGACGTTTGGTGAGAAAAGCCGAAATACGATTATTTTCCTTCGCGCGAATATCATCAACCATCGATTGCATAAGCGCTTGGAATTTTTTGCTCAGTCCGACGCTGCCCAACTTTTCACTGGATGGTAAGTAGGGGGGCATAATTAAGACTTCAATTGGAAAAACTTTCCAATTGGTGGATAAGAGTAAGGCAAATTGGGTTCCGATAATAGCCACCGGAACAATTTCGACATCCAAAACTTCCGGTACTTTGAAGGCCCCGGGTTTAAACATCCCCAAGGATGCCGAATATTTGCGGTTGCGCGTCCCTTCGGGGAAAATAATAACCGTGCGCCCCCCTTGAAGAAATTTCTTGACCATCGACATCGCTTTTACTTCCTGCTTTAAATCTTCCCGATTGAGAAAAACAGCATCAATGGATTGGAGAATACGCCCGATAAACGGCATCTTTCTTGCCTCTTTTTTTGCAACAAACAAGAGGGGTTTGTCGGTGATTGCCATGATAACAATCGGATCAAGAAAACCAAAGTGATTGACGATAATATACTGTGGTTTTTGCCGACGGATATATCCCAATCCCTGATGGTGAACATCCAATCGAATATCTTTGACAAATTGCAGGCACAACTTATGCGCTTTCGCATATCTTTGTGAAAGCGAATACCGTTCGGGGTGACGGGAGTAAGCAAAAATCCAGGCAAAGTATGCCCAAATTAATTTCGGTACAAAGACAAACACTAAACGTAGGTATTTCCACATAACTTGCCCCTATAATTCAAAATCATCTTCGTGACGAAGCCCTACAATTATAACACTGAGGGGCGGAATCATTACGCGCCGAACGAAAGTTTCTAATTTTCCCGCGACATAGCCCGAACTGGAAAAAATAATTTTGGCGTAATTTTTTAGTTCGTAAAAGATGTTTTCCTTGCTCGGATTGATAAAAACCGAAAATTGCTTATAGGCACCTTGGGATGGAAGTTTCACGTAATCAATTAAAAGTCCTCCCGAGGGCAAATCTTCAAATTCAATCATATTTTCAATATGACTGGGCTGATCTTCCCGTAAAAAGTCGCAATCCTTGCGTAACTTAGTCAATTCATAGAAATAATTGGCCATTTCAAGGCGATCGTCCAATTTAACATAGGCAAATTGATTAACTTTATCCCCACTTTTATAAGAGTTAAAATCACCAAATTTACTGAGTCCAATTTCTTGACCTTGATGAAAGAAAGGCACCCCAAAAGCAATCATATTAATTGCATTGATTAATTTTATTCGTTGAAGAATATCCCGTTCGCTATCCTCGGGGGTGGCGATTACCAACTTATCAAAAAGCGTGCTGTTATCGTGGCATTCAACATAGTTGACCGACTGATGGGGAAATTGAAATTTGGGTTTAAACACTAAGTCCAAGGAGCTGCCTACATAGGCAAACTTAAAACCCAATCGATACTCTTCTGCTCCCGATAAATAGCCCTTATCCGCCAGATGATCATCCGCTGTCGGACCCTTGACAATATCGCGAAAAGAATCATTAAAAAAAGCATATCCAGGTAAAAGGTGCGCGTTTTCCATCGTCGCCCGTTCGTTATTAGAAAGCGCAGTCGGCATGTTCCAGCCTTCGCCATAAAGCATAAATCCAGCTTTAAGTTTGCGCGTTTCGTCTTCGATAATTTTCATCGTTGCAATGTCCAATATTCCCATCAAATCAAAGCGATAACCATCAATTCCATAAAAGGTTATCCAGTGACGGACAGCCTGAAGAATCAAATGTCGAACCATCGGTCGCTCGCTGGCTAAATCGTTACCGCAAAACGACCCGTTTGAAAGTTTGCCATCCTCTTGCCGGCGAAAATAAAAATTTGGAACAACGCGCTCAAAAACGCTGGTTGCCGATTCATAAACATGATTAAAAACCACATCCATATTGACTCTGATTCCCGCCTGATGAAAAGCGGAGACCATTGTTCTTACCTCTTTAATTCGCGTATAAGGATCGCTCGGATTGGTGGATAATGAGCCTTCAGGAACGAGGTATTGCGCCGGATCATATCCCCAATTATATGCCGCTCGCGGATTGGTTTCATCCACAGTGGCAAAATCGTATATCGGCATCAGCTGCAAATGGGTGATACCCAGGGAGACTAGATAATCTATTCCCACCTTATTGCCTTGCCGAGTTTTGGCTCGATGTTCAATTAGACCACGATAGGTTCCTTTACTTCGGATAGTCGTCGTCTTATCAATTGTCATATCGCGAACACTGGCTTCATAGATAATAGCATCATTATAGTTACTAAAAGGCGGTAGTTTGTCCTCATAAAGCGGCGTTTTAATCCGAGTTAAATTTACCACGGCCGAGCGATGGCCATTTTCCGTTGAAGCGATGGCATACGGATCGGTAGCCATAACTATCTGCCCGGAGTTAACAATCGAAAAATAATATCTTGCACCATCGAGATTTTTATCGATACGCGCCCGAAAAACACCTTTTTCTTCGCGCTGCATTATCTGCCGATACTCATGCGCGTGCAGTTCATACACCACCTCGACTTGCGAGGCGAGCGGCGCCCATAACTGAAAAGTGGTTGCCTTAGGTGTATAGATAAACCCCAGCGGTTCAGGATAATAAAATCTCTCGTCAAAGTCGGCAAATTCGGTAGCTTTAGTCACATCGAGAGCGGTCCGTCCGAAGTTAGCACTTATGATATCGTAGGCGTGGCCTAATTCCAAAGGCTCATCAAGCCGTATATCGTAAGCATAATTATTAAACTGCACCGTCACTTTTTCAATATTGGAAAGTTTTCTCGTAGTCCCATCCGTCACCATCGTAAAACTGGGGTTATCGAGTTTCGACAGGTGGGCATAAATGAGCACGCGAATTAAATCCGGTTCAAGTAATTTGGCTTTAAAAATACAATCCGACATAATTATTTTCCTTCTTCGATATTGACGATAGCAATGGCAATTCCTCCATCGTGACTAATCGAAATATTCTCATAGATTCCCTTTTCAAAATAAATATAAGGCCGTCCGTTGTCAAAGTATAGTATTTCGATTTTACTAAATGCAACTTGATGCTCAAATCGGTTGGCCTTTAGGAAGGCTTCCTTGGCAGCGAAGTGGCCCGCGACAAACTCGAGGCTGTTTTTTCTTCGCTTATACTCATCAAGTTCATTCGCACTTAAGACCCGGGCAATCAAATCCGGTTTATCCTTAAACCTCTGAATGGAAACAATATCGATACCAACGCTCATATTAATAATCTCCGCGGTCAATTTTTGTTTCCTCAATTGATTGAGGATTACGTTTTATAACCAAAGAACCCCGGGCTGAATTCGATTCTGAACTGTCGTCCACAATCCCTTCGCTTTGCAATTTCCGAAAAATTCTCATCGCCCGAGGAAAGCCGAAGTTAAATGTTCGTTGAATTTTGGATATCGAAGTGTACTCTTGACTCATAACCCATTTTTTAACTTCAAAATAGGCATCATCGTGATCGGTTCCCTCGCCCTCAAAACTTGGTCCCATCGCACTATGATCGGTAAGGTCGAAGAAATTATCGTCATACTCGGTTTTAAATTGATGTTTTAAATAATCAACAACCCGCCGAATCTCCCGACCATCGATGAAAGCTCCTTGAACGCGAACAAAACCACTGCGGGAAATTTGCGGGCAATCAATCAGCATATCGCCGTTTCCTAGCAGCTGTTCGGCTCCACCTTCGTTTAAAATCGTGGTTGAATCAACGGTTGATGCCATCATCAAGGCCACCCGAACAGGAAGGTTGGCTTTTATTACACCGGTAATAACATTAACTGAAGGGCGCTGCGTGGAAATAACTAAGTGAATTCCCGCCGCGCGGGATTTTTGCGCCAGTCGGACGATTGGAGTGGCAATGTCCTTGGCTCCTTCGACTAAATCCGCATATTCATCGATGACAACGACAATTTTAGGCATCGGCGGCAGCCCATTGCCAATCGCATAGTCATTGTATTGGCTGATTTTCGATGCCCCGGCTTCTTCAAATCGCAAGTAGCGATCTTCCATTTCTCCCACCAGGCGCGACATGGCCGTCTTAGCTTCGGCATAATCGGATATTATCGGGCAAAAAAGATGGGGCATATCCCGATAGCGAGCCATTTCCACGCGCTTGGGATCGATTATAATTAGACGTAATTCATCCGGGGTATTGCGCATTATCAAACTCATGATGAGCGAATGCATAAAAATTGATTTTCCGCTGCCGGTTGAACCGGAAACCAAAAGGTGAGGAAACTCCTCTAAAGAGGCCATTACCACTTCACCCGAAATATTTTTTCCAAACGGAAAAACCAGTTTGCTGGCAAGTTCATCCGGTAGAGATTCAAAGCATTCGCGAAAACTGACCAGGGATGTCTTGCCATTAGCGATTTCCAATCCGGAAGTCGACTTTCCCGGAACTATCGTCTCAAAACGAGCGGGTATCCCTCCCAGCCGAATCGAAATATCCGGAATAACTTTTGACACCTGACTGACGGAGACATCAGGATTCATTTTGATGTCATAGCGGGTGACCGCCGGACCGATGGTATAGGAAACAGCCGAGGCGCCAACATTTAAGTTGTTAAAAGTCTGATTAATGATATTCACTCGCTTATCGGCCAAATCCTGGTTTTCCTGCGAGTTAAGATTATCATGATGCTCTTCGAGCAAAGCGGAATCGGGTAGTTTCCCGCCGAGTAAGGGAGCAAAGTCGTTATCATTTTGATAGTTCATTTTCTCAACCGGAACGGTTACGCGTTCACTGGTTTTATTTTCGGGATTGGGAATGGAAAAAACGCTGACTTCCTCTTCTTGTAGCGGCAACACCTCTTCCCGGGAAGCGCTTGTTGATTCGATACGCTCGGTGTTTTCACTCTTTATGTCCTCAAAATTAACTTCATCTGAAATGGCGGATTTGAGAGTCAAAACTTTTCTTTCACTTTCTATATCAAAGGTATCTTCTTCAACGAAAACCGCCTTCTGCATACTGCCAAGGGCAACATTGGATAGCAGATTATGATCTTTTGTCAGCGGTCTATTTTTACTGACGTCGTCTTCATTGCCCTGACTAATCTGCTGTAGATTTTCCAAATTTCCGGCTTCGGAGAAAAAGTTTTTCTTTTTCCGTTTACTCGTCAGTGAAATCCTCATTTTAGCGACCAATCGGCGCAAAAGCGACCAAAAAACAATCATCAAGCCGATGAAGGCCAAAACACTTAAGGCTACCAAGGTCCAAACTTCTTTTAATCCGATATATAATCCAAAATAGATGACGTTGCCGAAAACACCGCCGCCATGAAAGGCAAATGATAACGGAGTGGCCATCGATTCTTGAATAGCTACCCCAAGATATGCAGTTTGATCGATAAAGATATTTTTAAATGCAAATTCAGCCGGATCTCTTTTTTCTAAATAAGCCATAAAGCCGGACAAAGCAAGCAAAATTAATATAAGTCCGATTGTGACTGAGGCTCTGAGCGGAAAGTGTCTTTCCCGAATAAAAATAAGGCGGACCCCCACAATAAATAACAACAATACCGGAATCACATATAGGGTTCCAAAAGCCCAGGTTAATGCATAGGTCAGAAATGCCCCTACCCATTGGTTAAGAATTATCAGTAAGCCAAAAAGGGCAAGCATTATGCCCCCAGGGACATCAATACGTGCCGATCGGTTCTTTTTAGTGGTTGATTCAGTACTTTTACTCATAGATAAGTCCACCTATCGGTATATGTTAATTATACCTAGAAGTGGAATTTGAATAAACCCAAACTTTCATTTAAATTCAGTCAACTACCGAAATCAAGGGCAAAATCATCGGACTGCGTCTTGTCTCGCGCCACACAAAGCGTTTTGCGCGCTCACTTATATCTTCCGCGCACTTATCGGCATTAAAAGAGCCCTTCTTCAAGAAGTCATTTACACTTGTAACCAAAAGCTTTGTGAGTTCATTAATAATGGCGTCATTCTCGCGAACAAAAACAAATCCGCGCATCTGAATATCTGGTCCGGCAACAATTTTAGCAGTGGCTTTTGAAACCGCAATTCCCATGACAATTACGCCGTCATCCGAGAGGATGGTCCGATCGTCAAGGACGGTGGATGTCGTATCCCCGACGCCCGTGCCATCGATATATAAATCGCCGGTGGGAACCACTTCGTCCCCGGCCGCGTAAAGTCGAGCCTTACCATCGGTAAATTTGATGGTCATGCCGTTATCCAAAAGAAAAATATTGTTGTGCGAAAGTTGAACATCCATTCCAACCGCCAGTTTGGCATTGGCCATTAGTTGTTTATATTCACCTTTAACCGGAATGTAATACTGGGGTTTAAGAAGCGAAATCATCATTTTTAAGTCTTCTTCACTCGCGTGCATCGGCGACATCATCTTCCGATTAATCTCGTAAACTTTGACGCCCGTTTGATATAGGCAATCAATCGCATCCGTAGCCAGCAGTTCAAAGTTAGGAGCGGGAGGAGCGGCAACGATGAAGGTGTCTTCCGGATTTAAGACAATCCGTTTATCTTCATTTTCTCCATTGGCCAAAGCTTCGATTTCCCGATATAAATCGTCACCTTGTGCCATCATTAAAATAACCATGTCATTTTTCCGGACGCGTAATAAATCATCCGGGGAAACAAGATTAATTTGCGGAATCTTAAGCATGCCGATTGAATTAAACCGAGCAAAATAATCACGAACGTACTCATCGTATAAGTAGAGCTTCTTATGGTGCTTTTTAACCATATCGATGATCTCTTCAAGATGATAAGTTGACTGATTGTAAAGCGAGATGAAAATCCGTCCCTGCGAATCTTGAAAAGGGGCAGTTATATGGGGTGTCAGGCGATGATTGGGAGAAGTATAACCGGCCTTTTCCGCTCCTTCGCTCTCGCTTAGTAAAGCCAGAATCGGCCGCTCGGCAATCTTTGCCAACGCATTCAAATCATGCCGGTAATGGGGGTTGGCATTATATTCCACCAAGAAATCCCCACTATAAACAACGTAGCCCTGCTCGGTTTTAATCGCCACCCCGCTGCTGAGCATCATCGCATGGCAGGTCTGAAAGAAACGGACAGTTCTATTGGCAATGGTAATGCGCGAAGATGGTTCAATCTCGACAAAGTTATATTTAATGTCCATCACCCGGCGCTTCGTAAAGCCTTCAATCATCATAATTGTCGCCTTGGAGGCGTAGATCGGTGCCGGGATATCCTTGTACATATAAGGTAAAGCGCCGATTAAATCGTCGTGGCCGTGAGTGATAATATATGCCCGAACACGATCCTTGTTTTTCAACAAATAATCATAATTAGCGATAATAAAATCAATTCCCGGCTTTGATGAGTCGGGATATTTTGCTCCGGCTTCAATAATAAAAATATCATTTCCCGCTTCGAGGACATAAAGATTTTTGCCATCTTCATCCAGCCCCCCTAAAGCGAAAATTCGTACGGTTTCAGTCATAAAAAACTCCTCCTTCTAACCTAAGGAAATCTTGCCAATCAATAAAGATAAAAATATTTCCAAGTCATTATAACCTATAAACATCCTTTTACAACTAAAAGGTTACTCTAAAATTGTCTTTGTCGCAACTATATTGCAATCAGTTCCGAGGACTTGATGTACCAGTTCATCGCCAACGTGAACCGGGGGATGAATTTTTATCGTCTTTAAAAGATTCATCAAAGGAAAAATCAGGTCTTTGGCAATCGGTCTATCGGTAGTCACGGATAAGCGTCTTTCCTTGCTCTCAACCATCGTGACCGTCGTTGCCACAAAGCGAACGGGGTGAGAAATTTCTTCCAAGGCATACTTTTCTCCGCGCGGACAGGCATTGCCGGTGACTTTTAAATCATCGTCAACTATCAAATGACATCCGCGGGGACAATTGATACAGATAAGTTGCCGTTGCATTAAGCTGCCACCTCCACCTTTAATTCATGACCCATCACTAAATCTTCTTTTTTTAATTTTATCATTTCCATTTCACTGGGAATAGCATATGGCTTAAAAACTTTTTTTATTTCCCTGCCATCAACGGAAACGAGAATTTTAATTTTTTCTAATGGTTTTTGGGGACGATATTTTAAAACGACGCCCTCTTCGTCAAGATCGCTGTAGCGAATAATTTGCGGAACTACGTAGCCGATGTTATTCCCCGCCACAACCCGGATGAAATCGCCGCCATCCTTGAGCTCATGCCGCAGGTACTTAACCGCACTTCTCCCAGCTAAAGCGCCTTCTTGGCTGACAAAATCAACCACATCGTGGACATGAAGACAATTCCCGCAACTGAAAACTCCGGCCATGCCGGTTTGAAGGTGCTCGTCGACCACCGCTCCCCGCGTTTTGCTGGCAAGAATATGAAGATTGTCCAACAGTTCATTTGAAGGAATAAGACCGATTGATAATAATAGCGTATCCACATCAAAGTGTTTGTCAGTTCCTTCAATAAACTGAAAGTTTCGATCAACTTGGGCAATTGTTATGCCGCTTAGATTACCATTTAAAGATTGAACATCCCTGATGGTATGACTTAAAAAGAGCGGAATGTTAAAGTCTTCCAGGCACTGCACCATGTTCCTTGGTAAGCCGTTGCTATAAGGCATAATTTCAGCCACTCCCAGGACTTGAGCGCCTTCTAAAGTCATTCTTCGCGCCATTATAAGGCCAATATCTCCGCTGCCTAAAATAAAAATGCGCTTGCCGACTGAATAGCCACGAATGTTGATGTATTCCTGGGCTTGTCCAGCGGTTAATATTCCCCGGGGCCGATCACCCGGCAAAAGAATTGCTCCCGCATTGCGTTCATAACAGCCAGTAGCAAGAATAATCGCACCGGCTTCTATCATGGAAAGTCCTGCCGATGAGGCGATGGTGACAATCTTGGCCGGCGAGATTTCCAAAACATTCGTTTCAAGTCGGTATTCAATTTTTCTATCTTCCACCATCTGTATATAACGGCTGGCGTACTCCGGACCGGTAAGTTGTTCGTTAAAAGTGGAAAGACCAAAGCCCGTGTGGATGCATTGATTGAGAATTCCGCCCAAATGACTTCCGCGCTCAATAATTAATATTGATTTTATGCCTAAGTCAAATGCCGCAACCGCCGCGCTTAAACCAGCCGATCCGCCCCCGATTATCACTAAATCCCGCTTTTCCATTATTTTCCGTTCTCCTTGCTATCTTCAATTAAAACCGGTGTTCCCTGCTCATCATAGTCGACATCAGTGGGATCAATTTTATAAAAATCAGCCAGAATAGATATCACCCGCGTCTGGCAAAAACCGCCCTGACAGCGGCCGAATCCGGCCCGGGTCCGCTTTTTTATGGCTTTAATCGAGTGGGGCGGGCAACTGCGATTTAAAGTTTGCAAAATCTCACCGCGGGAAATCTTTTCACAATTGCAAATAATATCGCCAAATTCCGGATGTTCGGAAATTAATTTTTTCCGCGACTCAAAATCCATATTCAAAGGATGAATATATGGCTTGATGCTCCGACCAGCCAATTCATTCTTAACCAATGGGATTTGCTTGCCAATGATTTCATCGACCACATACTTGGCAATCGCCGGTGAAGAAGCTAAACCCGGAGATTCAATTCCCGCAACGTTGATAAAATGACGATCAACCGCTGATTCGGAAATGATAAAATCGTGGGTTGACGGTGTAGCCCTTAACCCGCTGAAAGTGCGGATAACTTGGTTAAAAGGAATTGAGGGAATAAGTTGCGTGGCGCTCGCGCGTACCGCTTTTAAAGTAGCCATATCGGTTGCAAGCGAAGAGCGAGTGTCAACAAATTCGCTGCTGGGTCCCACCAGATAGTTTCCCGATGTAGTTGGAGTAATCAGAATACCCTTTCCCTTGTCGGTGGGAAGCGGGAAGATGACATGATTTACAAATCCAAATCCGAAATGGTCGAGAACGTAATACTCGCCCTTGCGCGGATTTATTTTAAAGGAATTATCGCCGATCATCATTGCGATTTTATCGCTATAAATGCCCGCGGCGTTTACGATGTATTTCGTGTTTATTTGGGAGCCGTTTTTAAAGTCAACAGAAAACCCTTCGTTAGTTTTTTTTATTCCGATGACCTCGCTATTTAAAAATAAATTCACCCCATTATCAACGGCGTTTTCCACTGCGTGAACACATAATTGAAAAGGATTGACAATGCCGGCAGTCGGAGCCAATAATCCACCTTTGACCGTTGGATTAACGTTGGGTTCCATCTGCCGAACCTCATCCCCGCTCAGTAAAGTCACAGGAACCTTATTTTCTTTTGCCCGATCGACTAATTGGCGAATTACCAGCCATTGCTCATCTTCCATTGCCAGTGTCAATGAGCCAATGCGGCCGAAGTTTACATCTAACTCCGTGCTCAGTTGATCGAACATGGCATTGCCTTCGACATTCAATTTGGCTTTTAAAGAGTTTGGTTCGGGATCATATCCGCTGTGAACGATAGCCGAGTTAGCCATCGTCGTCGCGTTTCCGACATCACTATCCTTGTCAATCAACGCCACTTTCAATTGATAAAATGAAAGCTCGCGAGCAATGAGCGCCCCAACCACACCGGCTCCGATTATTGTAATGTCGTACATATTTACTACCTCGTTAATATTGTATCGCGATATTGCTGAATTTGCTAAAAAAAGGTAGGAATTTTACCTCCTACCTTTTAAATACCTTACTTAGTCGCGCCGATGTCCAAATTTCTTAAATCCTTTGCGCGGTCCGGAATTTTCTTCCTTAGCAACCGGTTCAACGTAATCGGCCGGTTTCTCGGTAAATTCACGGTGACTAACCTTGACTTTGCCTTTTTCGTCAATTTCGGTAACGATAACTTTCAGTTTTTGACCGATCTTAACTACGTCGCGTGGGTTTTCGGTTCGTGTCCAGGCCAGACGTGAAACATGGCATAAGCCATCCACTTCTCCAAAGAGATTCACAAAGCACCCGTAATCTTCAACCCGATTGACGACTCCTTCATATACTTCGCCAACCTTGGCTACCCGAACAATATTATCAATCATTGCCCGTGCTTTCTTGATTGTTTCCCGATTCATATGATAAATCGTCACCCGACCATCATCCTCGATATCAATCTTACAGTTATCGCATTGAGCGATAATGTCATTGATGACTTTTCCACCCGTCCCGATAACTTCTCTGATTTTATCTGGGTCGATGGTAAAGGTCTCCATCTTAGGGGCATACTCGGCCACATCTTCGCGGGGTTCGCTGATTGCTCCCATTTGCACAGCCCGAATTTCGGCCCGGGCTTTATGAGCTTGTGCTAGAGCTTCACGTAAGATTTCCTTAGTGACACCTTTAATTTTGATATCCATCTGAAGGGCGGTGATACCCTTCGGTGTTCCCGCCACTTTAAAGTCCATATCGCCAAAGTGATCTTCCAAACCTTGAATATCGGTAAGGATGGTATAGGGATGCTTCCCGTCCAACGGACCGCTGGTAATAAGTCCCATAGCAATTCCGGTAACCATATCCTTTATCGGAACGCCGGCCGCCATAAGCGCCATTGAAGCGGCACAGATACTCGCTTGGGACGAGGAGCCGTTACTTTCCAATACTTCGCTCACTACTCTAATGGTATAAGGGAATGATTCTTCGCTTGGAATGACATAACTCAAAGCTCTTTCGCCTAAATGTCCGTGGCCGATTTCTCTACGTCCAGGACTACCTACCTTTTTAATATCGCCAACACTAAATGGCGGAAAATTATATTGATGCATAAAACGGCGGGAAGTCTCGTCCGTTAAATCATCAATTAGTTGTTCATCGGATTTAGCTCCAAGAGTTACAATCGACAAAACTTGTGTTTGGCCACGTGTAAACAGAGCTGAACCATGCACGCGCGGAAGAATATCCACTTGGGCATTTAGTGGTCGAACCTCATCAACTTTCCGACCATCAGGGCGGATTTTTTCTTCGGTGATAAGCCGGCGCACTTCGTTAGCAATCATCGTTTCGTAAATGGCTTTGACATCAGAGACTACTTTGCCCTTATTTTCGGAAGGAATATCTTCCCGGGCGGTGTATTCTGCAACGATTTCTTCGCCTAACTTATCGATTGCCTTCTGCCGTTCAAGTTTATCAAAAATGCTAACCGCTGCTTTTAAATCACTATAGGCGCGAGTATGCATTTCCTCTACCAAGGATTCCTCAGGAAGGAAGAGTTTAATTTCTCTTTTTTCCTTACCGACCTCAGCGATAATTTCTTTTTGCCATTGGCAAAGTTTCTTAATGGCCTCATGACCAAACATCAAGGCGTCAAGCATCGTATCTTCATCTAATTCCATCGATCCGGCTTCAACCATGTTGATGGCTTCTTCAGTACCGGCAACCGTCAAATCTAAATCGCTTACCAAACGCTCTTCGGTGTTGGGATTAATTACAAATTTTCCATCGACGCGGCCAACATTGACACCGGCAATCGGACCGTCAAAAGGAATATTTGAAATTCCCAGCGCCAGGGATGAGCCTAGCATCGCGGCCATTTCCGATGGCGCATCGGGATCCGCGCTTAAAACGGTGTTGATAATTTGGACTTCATTACGGAATCCATCGGAGAACATCGGACGAATGGGTCGATCAATCATTCTCGCGGTTAATGTAGCATGTTCGCTTCCCCGACCTTCTCTTCTTAGAAAAGATCCCGGAATACGACCCGCCGCGTATTGTTTTTCCATATACTCGACAGTCAGCGGGAAAAAATCTCCCTCTTTTGGCTTATCGGAGCAACAAACCGTACTTAAAACGGTGGAATCATTATAACGAATCAAAGCCGCGCCATCTGCCTGCTTTGCTAATTCGCCAATTTCCGCCTTAAACAGTTTGCCTTCGAATTCCAATTCAAAAACTTTTTTTGGCATTTAAAAATTCTCTCTCTTTCATTTTTTACTTTAATAGTATATCACAACTAGAAAATGGTAATGAAGAAAAATGAGCAAAGAAAAGGGGAAGTTTTTCTTCCCCTAAATTTGATTTATGCCGAAATTTCAGCCAATTTTTACCATCTGCGTAAGAACATCAACCATTTTCTGCATCTGATTGAGTGAGGCAAATTCATATCGGCCGTGCATATTGAATCCTCCGGTGCCTAGATTAGGTGTCAGCATTCCACGATACGATAACTCCGCACCATCAGTTCCTCCCCGTATTGGAACATAAGATAGGGGTAATCCTAATGCGTGATAAGCCGCTTCAAGATGATGAAGAGCAGCTGGATCCTTTTTAAGCAATGGTCCCATATTCCGGTAACCTTTCTTAACCATCAAATCTACTGTACCTTGGCCATATTTTTCATTTAACTTAGCAGCCGCATTTTGGAAATCCCGCATCTGCTTCTCAAGTTTCTCCATATCATGATTACGAATAATATATTCGACCACGGTCTTGTTAACTCCGCCTTCAATTGCGGTGACATGATTAAAACCTTGGTAACCCTCAGTTTTGGCTGGAACATCTTCCGTCGGTAAAAGAGCGTTAAATTCCATAGCCACCAAGATTGAATTGACCATCTTGTCTTTAGCATCTCCGGGGTGAATGGATTTTCCAGCAATAGTAACCACCGCGCTCGCGGCATTAAAGTTCTCGTAATTTGCAAACTCGATATCGCTACCATCAATCGTGTAGGCATAATCAGCCCCCATCCGCGCCAAATCGAAATTTTCCACTCCACGTCCAATCTCTTCATCGGGGGTAAAAGCAATAGCAATCGGGCCATGAATTGGCGCATCTTGGTGCGCCAAGCTTTCCACCAACGTCATTATAATGGCGACTCCAGCCTTGTCATCCGCGCCAAGAAGGGTCGTTCCGTCGGTTACAACTAAATCATCACCCACCACGCGTTTTAAAGCCGGAAAATGCTCGGGATCCATAATGATGTTCTGCGCCTGATTAAGGGTTATGGCCTTGCCATCATAATTATTGATTACCCGGGCTTTAACGTCTTTTCCGCTCATTTCCAGGGCGGTATCAACATGCGCAATAAAACCGATAGTGGGGACAATCTCTTTCGTGCTATTGGAAGGGATATGGGCATAGAGAACTCCATGCGAAGAAAGTTCGACATCTTTTACTCCTAAAACGATAAGCTCTTCTTTAAGCGCTTTTAAAAGCGCCCATTGCTTATCGGTAGAAGGGCTGCTAGTTGAATGATCATTACTTTGCGTGTCAAAAGTTGTGTAGTGAATAAAACGTTCTTTTATTGTCATAATTAGCTCCTTTTAAAAATTGATTGATAAATAAAATACCGCTCAAAGCGAGCGGTATCTATTTCCATTACTTACGAAGATTGAGTTGTTCAATCAACTTAAGATAGGCATCGCGGTTGGTGCGGGCAAGATAATTCAATAATGACCGACGTTTTCCAACTTTTGTTAGAAGACCGCGCTTGCTGTTAAAATCATGGATGTTGGTCTTCATGTGCTCGGTGAGCGCTTGAATTTCCGCGGTAAGAAGGGCAATTTGGACTTGGGCTGAACCCGTATCCTTACCATCTTTACCAAACTTCTTGACGATTTCAGCAGTTGCTTCTTTGCTTAACATAAGCTTTTCCTCCTTGTTTAACTACTTTGCTTACCCAGCGGCTGGCGTCGGAGACACGCAAGTCAACGGATAAGTTGCACTTATAATATATAGATTGAATCACAAATAATCAAGTAATAAATCTAGTAAAGGCCGTTAACAAAGTTGGAGGCATAAGCCTTTGCCTTTACAAGATCATCCGCCGTTGGATTTAGGCGCACTTTAAAGCCGTCATCAATGGTCTTCATTTTAAGCTGCTTGGCGCGAGTAAGCAGATTGCCAACCGCCTCTCCACTCCAGCCGTATGAACCAAAGGCCCCGGCAATTTTATTCATCATAACAAAGGGATTAAGTTCGTTCATCAAATCATAAACAGGGCGAATAACGTCAGCCACGATCGTCGGTGAGCCAAATAAAACACCATCCGCATCTTCAATATCAGCGACCATATCGGCGGTCGCTGAATCAACGATGTCATACATTTTGAATTCGACATCATACTCTTTTATTGTTTCAGCCATCGCCTCGGCAATAAGTTTAGTGTATCCATAATTCGAGCAATAAACCATCGTTACTTTCTTCCGTAGACGCACTGGTTGCTCCGCCCATTTTTGGTATAAATTTTGGGCGTTTCTAATTGCTTCTGGACTATCCAAATATGGACCATGTGAATTAAGGATATAATCGATTTTTAGATTTTTAATTTTGGCTAGTCCAACCCGAACAAAGGGCTTAAAGGGCGACATAATTGCATCGAAATATACTTTAAATGATTCTGCATATTCCTTCTTTTGGGCGATAGCGGATAATGCCATCGGCTCAACGCAGATGTGGGCACCAAAGAAATCGCAGGTAAAAAGATACTTTTGCTTTTCGATATAGGTGAAAATCGTATCTGGCCAGTGAAGATTCGGGGCGACGATAAATTCCAAGGTATCATCTCCAATAGTAATTTTCTCCCCATCTTTAATAACGTGAGCATTAAAGGGATGATTGACTATTTCCCGTAAATTGGCCATTGCTAGAGGCGAACCATAAATTTGAATGTTGGGATTTATTTTTAAAAGTTCAGCAATCGCCGAACTATGATCTGGCTCCGTATGCTGAACCACCATAGTGGAAATCTTTTCAATCGCCACGACCTCTTTAATGTTGCCTAACCACTCTTCTTCAAAACCAAGCTTACTGCCATCAATGAGCGCATATTCGCCATTTGACTCAAAAATATAGGAGTTGTAGGTAGAACCATATTTTGTTTCCATGACGATGTCAAACCGCCGTAGGTGCGGATCATGTGAACCTACCCAAAATAAATTACTGCTAATTTTTTCACTTGCCATAATATTCTCCTTTTGACAATTGCCATTTTACCATTGTAATCTTTATTTTTCTAAAGAAACGCTAATGGAAAGCGCCCGAACTTTTTCCACGTCTTCCGCCATCGCCCGTTTCAATTCGGAAATAGATGCAAACTTCACTTCATCCCGGAGTCGTCTGACAAAATATAGACCGATATTTTGCGTATAAACCACCGAATGAAAGTCAAGAATAAACACTTCAATTTGGGAATCGGTTGTTTCCATTATGGTGGGGTGGGTACCGATATTAGCTGCGCCCCAGTAAAGTTGCCCTTGATATAGAACCCGAACCGCATATACTCCGTTTTTGGGAACAACATAATTAGCCAACAAATCAAGGTTGGCTGTTGGGAAGCCGAAGCCTTTTCCATTGCCAAAGCCATGCTTTACTTTGCCATAGATGATATACTCACGGCCAAGCAGTTGATTAGCTTTTTCAATTTCGCCCGTGTCGAGATACTTCTTGATTAGGCTGGAGGAAATTTTATTGCCTTCCGCATCTAGAATCGGTTTCACAACCAGAGTTTTAAAAGCGGATTTAAAATCATCCCTTAAATTAGAAATGCCACCCTGCGCTCCCCGACCAAAATGAAAATCTTCCCCACATATGACATAGGTAGCGCCTAAAGCGATTATGACATTTTTAACAAAATCATCCGCTTCCATATCACGTATTTCTAACGTAAAATCAATAACAAATAGATAGTCGACCCCCATCTCATCAAGTAAATGCAACCGATCATCAATGGAAGTTAATTGTCGATTTCTTCTTGTGGCAAGAAGATCATTTGAGTTAGCAAAAGTAATAATCCCTACTGGCTGACCCGTTTTTTTCGCTTCCGTAATTAACGCTAAATGACCGACATGAAGCCCATCAAAATAGCCAAGACAAAGGGCTAAACCACCACTTATACGTTCAACATTTTGCAAATCAACATTTATTCTTTTTATCATAATAAACCTCGGCGACATTTATATATTTTTTCCTCGTCATTCCAGTAATAGATGGCTAATGGTAAATTATCATCAACCATTAAAAGCAACGGCGCTTGTTGCTCAATTTGTAAATAGCGGCCATGTATAACTAACTCCTTTTGCTCACTATTTACATTCAGCCGGGGCATATCAATCAGCGCTTCCATACTGGAATGAGCATCCGTTAAAGTAATGTTTTCAACATCTTTCGCCGCGCTTACCAAGAAAGAACCAATCTTTGTTCGGCGAAGAGCAGTAAGGTAACCAAGCGTATTTAAACTTTGGGCGATATCAGCTCCAAGAGTACGAACATAAGTTCCGCTTGAGCAAGTAACCATAAAATTTATTACTGGGGGAACATAGGAAATCAACTTTAAGTCATATACTTCCACTTCGCGAGTTTTCATTGTAATGGTTTCTCCCGCTCGATATCGTTTATAGGCGGGAACCCCATCGATCTTTATTGCACTCGTGGTCGGCGGAATTTGCTTTATCTTTCCAATATAATCCTTAAATACTTGTTCAATATCCTCTTTGGTCAATGGAGGTATTTCTTTAAAAACCGTCTCCGGAGTTTCTAAATCAAGCGTGGCGGTTGTCGCTCCCAATTTTAAACTGGCTACGTATGTCTTGCTAAATCCTTCCATAAAGGGAAGAATTTTAGTAGATGGGCCGACGGTAATGATCAAAAGACCCGTGGCAAAAGGATCTAAAGTTCCGGTATGACCGATTTTTTTGGTATGCAAAATATGACTTAGACGATTCACGCAGTCGCGTGAAGTCCAGTCCACTCGCTTGTCGACCAAATAAATTCCGTTCATAAATAATCGCCTTTTCTAACCCGGGTATATTATAATATAAAACGGTCGTGAGGAAATGATTAATGGAAGAAATTCGCAAAATATTAGCTGCTGTCCGCTTGGCGGATGAAAGATTTAATTTAATTGAGAGCGGCGATAGAATCGCCGTCGGAATAAGCGGAGGTAAGGACTCCTTGCTTCTTGCTTATGCTTTAAACCTATATACTCGCTTTTCAAAAAAGCAATTTTCCATCATTGGAATAACCTTAAATCTTGGCTTTCCCGGTTTTGAAGGCGATTATTTAAAAGATTATTTTCAATCCCAAAACATTGAATACCATATCGAAGATGCGAGTACCGTTTACCCGATATTGGCTATCCAACAGGAAAGAATGGGAATTAATCATTTGCCATGTTCAATCTGCTCCCGCATGAAGAAAGCCGCGATGAATAAAGCGGCGCAAAAGTACGGATGTAATAAGGTCGCCTTTGCTCATCATGCTGATGATGCGATTGAAACCCTGTTTTTAAACGAAATAAATGGGGGGCGAGTTGCCACTTTCGCTCCCAAAATGCGCCTTGAACGTGAAGATATTACCTTTATTCGCCCCTTTATTTTGACTTTTGAAAAGAGCATTATTAAGGCTGCCAATCAACTTCATCTTCCCGTTCGTCCCTCTTCGTGTCCTGCTGATAAGCATACTGAACGCGAGGAAATAAAACAGGTGCTTAAAGGTTTATATGATAAATATAGTCAGTGCCATACTAATTTTTTAACGATGATTACTAATGCTTCAAAATTTGATCTTTGGTTTGATGAACTCAATTATCAAACCCGAAAGAGTGGCTTGATTGTTAAACCAGTAAATTCCATCGAAGATAAAACGGCGGTGCTCTACATTCGTATGAAGGTTTTCGTTGAAGAGCAAAATTGCCCTCTGGATGAAGAAATTACCCCTGAAGAAAACTCGGCTAACTATTTTTTACTCGTCTATAAAGGAGTGAATGTAGGAACTATCCGCTATTACATCGATAACGGCTATTATCATATTGGCCGTTTTGCCATTTTATCGGCGTATCGTAAGATGGGCCTAGGACGCATTTTATTTCAATGGCTAGAAGAGTACTTATATCGAAACAATGGGAAAATAACCATTGCTTTTAATGGACAGGCCTATCTAAAGGATTTTTATGAATCCCTTGGCTATACAACCGATGGTAAAATTGTTATGGATGCCGGTATTAAGCATTATCATTTTGAGCGGACGATTGATAAACTACCTGCCTCCTGTTTTCTACCCAATGAAGAATAAAAAAGCCGCTTTAAGCGGCTTATAAAGTTATTTAAAGCACTCGAAAAAAAGGAAAATGGTGCTTATAATACTTTACAATTCAAAATATATTGTTATTTTATACTATTGTCAATTTAAAATAGTGTAAATGTCACCATATTTATATTATATAGGTGTGGAAATAATACTTAGAAAAATTCGCGAACAGCGACAACGAGCCGGATTAACGCAAGAACAAGTTGGAAATCATCTTGGACTAGCAAAAGAAACTTACCGTAATATCGAAAACGGGAAGATTCGTTTAAAATTGGATGATTTTATTTCTATTTGCCAATTACTTCATCTCCCATACGCTAGTGTGCTAGAAAGCGATGAACAAACCATAACGATTACAAAGGCAGATTTTATTGTCATTCAAAACGCGTTTAAAGTTATCGAAAGAATTGCGGAAACGAATGATTTAAAAAATACTAGCAATCCTTTGCCCAAAAATGAATATGAACTATCCGATTCAATAGATGATGAAGAGAAATGATTCTTTAGTTGGCTGAATCTTTTTTCTTGCTTGGTTTGCTGATTTTTGCCAGTAAGAATAAATAGAATCCAAATAGCAAGAGGAACCCCGCCGTACAGATCCAAAGCCAGGTGGTGTTGATATAAACAAGTCCGACCGCTAATAGCAAAGGACCGCCGAATATAATTGCTGTTCCAGAGCCGTTTACTAAATCATTTGCTGTCTCGGTCTTAAACTGAGGATCAACTTCTCGTAAAAGGGCAATTCCGGTTGAAGCCGTTCCGGTCAACATTCCATAAAAACCAAAGAAGGCTGGTAGATAATAACTGGGAAAAGTCTTCTTACAAATATACTTCAAATAAACAAAAGTCACGATTGCCCCGATGATTCCAAGCGATAGAAGGGCAACTACAACGCCGACATCATTTAATTTTTGAATGTCGATTGCCATAATCGAGCTGACGATCATAAAGTCGAAAGCCGTTCCACTAATTCGGTTTAGCATATAATCATTCGTATACTTACGGTGCATAATTTTTCTTTTTCGCAATTGACGAATAATTAATTTGGCGACCATCGCTATTGCCATCGCAAACAGGAAGTTAAATCCCCAGATTAGCGATTTGACATTGTTGACCAAAAAAGCAATATTACTCCAATCGATTAAAGAGGAAAGGCCAAAAATGACCAGAAAGGTAAATAAATAGAGCATTAAGACCAAGCTGATTTGGATGGTGAATTTATCGATAGACTCGGCTAACGGAATCTCGTCGACACCTTCGACATCATCAGTCGTAGTCGCGGCCATTTTTTCGTTTCGGCTGATTTTAAGCCGCCCTTTCCGAATAAGATAGTTCATGTAGATAATTCCCGGGATGCAGGCCACGACAAATCCGAGGGTTGATATTGATAGCCCAAAGTCTTGACCGATTGAGAAAAGTCCACCATTTATTTCGGAAAATATCTTCCCGGTATTTCCCGCTTGGCCGGGGCCCTGACCAAAGCCAAGTGCCAGGAGCACTCCGGAAAAGGCTCCATTACTCATCACTGAATTTTTGAAGATTGCGGCAATAAATATGGTAATAAGTAAACCGACAAAAGCCTGAAGAAGATAGGTGGAAACGATTACGAGTCCCGATTTAACCGCTTCTTTTTTGCCGTTTATCTTGGCATCGCTCTTATTGTCCTTTAATCCCATGGCAATAAAGCCGATGGCAATCGCGTGATAAGTTACAAAATTCATAAAATTATTGGTTCCCGAAAGAATTGAGTAATCAAAAGCCGATTTCGATATCCAATCGACCAAATATTTGATTCCTAGTCCCAGAAAGCCACCGATTACGGCCGTCGGTATAACATAGCGATTAAGAAAACGAATTTTGCGCCGTAAAACGTTGGCCAAGAGAAGGATTAAAGCAATTATGCCCAAGTATACAAAATCGCCCCAATAGAAGTCATAGTCCCAAACATTCGGTATGGTGCTCGTCATTAAGGTCAATAAATTCATTTTTCACTTCTCCTTTAATAAATTTATAGCGATGGACAAAAACTTGAAGCGTAACTAAGAACTGATAGGCACTCACGGAAGCGGGAAATTTAATCATCGTTGTGTTGCGACCATGAATATAGAGGATGAGTCCTCCCTTTTGCTGAACGGCCATGCTAACCAACTCGTGATAGCCGACTTTGAAGGACTGATCTTTATGCTTACTAATAACATCGATACCCTCATGGCTGACCGTGATTTGAACCTGTCCATGGTATTTTCTTCGCTTTTTTAATATTTCGACCCAAAGACCCGTAGCCTTCAATTTAAAATCGGCGTTGGTAGCCAAAAAATGCTGATAATTATCCTTGACCAACTGATCGACTTCAATCAAAGTTTGCTTACCATATTCTTTAGAAACCAAATATCCGTGTTCATCATAATGCGCGGTAAAACCGCATTCGTCACAAATAAAATCATCATAACCGTGAACGGTATTGACACTATGACAGTGCGGACACGCAAAAATCAGGCGCTCAAGATGTTCGCTCATGTGCTTAGTTTTAAACGAAAGGGGTGGGTTCTCCTTATACGGATTGGCATCAATGCGTTCATAAATTATTTTATTAAGCTCATCCAAGGACAGTGCGTTATACTCATCGGGATTCATTTGCGAGTAAAATTCTCCCCATGAGCGGCCTTTTCTTCGTTTAGTTGCCCAACGGGGATCCGATTGGGAAACACCATGAAAACGGAAGAAAAGAAGAGGGACATTGAGCGATTTAACTAACTTACCAATCGCAAAGGGCATTGAAGCCAATCCACCAGTAAATGTCACATTGCCCTCAACAAAAATACCCACGGTTCCTTTTTCCTTCAAAACCTTCTTAATCGTCATAATCGTCGATATGTCGGGTAGAGATTTACTTTTAGGAATTGGAGCAAAGCAAAACTCTAAAAGTCGACTGATAAGTCCATGGCCAAAAATTATTTCAGAAGCCACATAATAAATAGGAATGTCAGTGCTGGTGGCGAGCAAAATCGGGTCGAGAGCCGAAGTATGATTAGAGACAATAATATAGGGTCCCTTTCCCTTTAGGTGATAGTGTTTACTATGAAAGTTTGCATGAAGGCGAAAAATCCAAGCTAAAAGAATACGCGCTAAACCATAGAAAAAACGATGACGAAATTTTACCACATGCTTAGTTTGGCTACGTTTACTTTTCATTGTTTTCAATCGGTTTTACGAAGCATGCCCGCGTTTTGTGTCGAACATGCTCAAAACGGCTCCATAGTGATTGGACCTCTTCATTCGTAACTAATTCCGGTCCCGTCTCACAATACTTTACTTTGTTCTTGACTGCATTATTAATGGCAGCGGCAAATACCATCGTCATAACTCCGCTATTCTTTAATTCTGGTTCAGTGGCTACTAAAAGCATATCGAGAATTTTCTCTTTTTTTATTGCTCTTAAGAAAGAAATCCATCCGAGAGGAAAAAGATGACCTTTATGGCGCTTTAAAGCAAACACCGGGGTTGGAATCATAAGGCCAAAGGCGACGACCTTATTATTGCTGTCGACGACAATTTGCATATAGTCAAGATTGATAAGAGGAATGTATTGATCTGCTAAATGATACATTTGTCCTTCATCAATTGGTACATAGCCATATAGATTCGCATATGCGCGATTGACAAGCGAAAGAACCTCAACAATATAGGGTTTAACGGCTTTCTTGCTTTTACGTTTGAATTGGACGATGTGAAAATCGTACTTTTTAGCCGTATAATCAGCAATTTTCTGCAGTTTCAAATCAGGTTTATCTGGAATAAAAACCCGGTATTCATTCCACTTGGCATCTTCGATAAAACCCAATTGCTTAAGGTGCTCATAATAGTAGGGAAAATGATAAAATGTTGCAAACATATTGTGCTCTTCAAAGCCATAGGTAAGCAAACCTTCCTTATCTTGATCGCTATATCCGAGCGGACCCGCAATTTCCGTCATTCCGTTTTGAAGGCCAAAATCCTCAACTGCTTTTATTAACGCCTTGGTCACTTCAATATCGTCAATCATATCAATCCGATTAAAACGGATGCGTTTTTGATGATACTTTTCATTGCTAAAGTGATTTAAGATGGCACAGATTCTGCCGACAATCTTCCCCTCGCGATAAGCTAAAAATAACTTAAAATCACAATAGGAGGCAGCCGGATTTTTTCCAGGCATCAAATTGGAGATTTCATCCTCATAAATATAGGGGGTAAAATACTTGTTTCCTTTATATAATTTGACGGGAAAGTCAATAAATTTTTTTAGTAAACGGCCATTATTGACCACTTTGATCTCAATCATATTTCTATCTCTTTTCAAAATTATTTATACCCTTATTGTCTATTCTTTTTAAAATATTAGCAAGATTTTCCGCAAGAGAAATCCGAATTATTTTTTGGGCCAAAATTCCCGGGACCGTTTTATCAATACTATCAGTGGTAATTATTTTTTTGATAAACGGGTTACCCAAGTGTTTTTGATAATCACCGGAAAAGACGCCATGCGTGGCCACAACATACATATCGAGTGCCCCGCGCTTTCTCAATTCTTCCGCCACTAATTCCGTTGTTCCACCAGTATCAATAATATCATCCAGCATAATCGCATGCCGGTTGATAACCTCACCCGTAAAATCAATCAAACGCACTTTATTGGCCTGGGGACGCCGTTTGCTCAATTGCGATATTGGATATTCTGGAAATGCCTTTAAAAAAGTCGATAACCGTTTAGTGGCTCCGCCATCAGGAATCACAAAAACCGTATTCTGGGGATGAAAATGATTTTCCGTCAAAAACTTCTTTATTGGCATTAAAAAGACATCGCTAAAATCAACATTATAAAAACTATCTTTTGCCCCCTGTTCACTTGCGTGAATATCATAAGTTATAATACTGCTTATATGGGCGGATTTTAACATTTCAATCAACATATCGACTGCTGGTGTTGATACTTCCTTGCCTTTAACTTCCTGTCGCGCAAAACCAAAATAAGGAATAATAGCTACTATATCGTTAACGCCATTTGTCCATAAGCTATTGGCTAAAAAAGACAATTCAAAAAAATGGCGTTCAACTGGGTAGGACATTGATTGCACAATCACTGCCTTTGAAGAAAGATTGCTCCCCCGAGCTGAAATTACAAATTCATGGTCGGAGAAACTAAACATTCTAATTTTTCCAATGGCGAAATCGGTAAATTGAGCGAGGGCTGCAAGCAACTTTTTATTCGCGGAAATTCCAAAAATAGTCTGCATAATTTATTCTCCAATAATACAAGTATTCTATCATACTTTTCTTTGTAAAAGAAAAACAAAGAATATTTGTTTGCAAGCGCTTTCTAGAGTAAATAAATCTTTTATTCATCAATCTTCTTCCAATAAAGAAAATTGAATGTATAATTATGCCGTTTATGAAAACAAAAACTCTTTTTCAGTCGGTAGATTTAACTGTTGGAACACCTTGGAAGGTTATTCTTCGCTTTGCGATACCAATTTTTATAAGTATCATTTTTCAAAATATTTACTCGATGGTGGATGCGATGATTGTCGGCCATTACTTACCGCTTCAATTTGCCGGGGTAAGTGATACAAATAGTCTGGTATTTATTATTCTTCAGTTTGCCTTTGGCTGTACCGCCGGCTTCAGTGTTATAACTGGACGCAATTTTGGTCGTAAAGACTACCCCGCATTTAGACGTTCTTTTGCTAATATGATCACCATATCTTTAATAATTTCTTTAATCTTAACTCTTATAGCGACCGTTTTTGCTGACGATCTTCTCGAAATCATTAATGTAACTCCCGAGAATGATTTGGTTACTTATAAAGCTGCGAGCACCTATTTAAGTGTCATATATATCGGGCTAATTACAATGGTTTTTTATAATCTCATCGTCAGCGTTCTTCGTAGTATTGGCGATAGTATTACCCCACTGTTCTTTTTGATATTATCCAGCATTATCAATATCGGGCTCGACTTCCTTTTCGTAACCACATTTAAGGGGCCGGATGCTAAAGTGGCCGGAGCGGCAATTGCCACCGTTATATCACAAGCTATCAGCGCTATTATGTGCTTCGTGTATTCCTTTAAGAAATATGAATTTTTGCGATTAAAACGAAGCGACTTTTCCTTGAAGGCAAAAGAGATTAAAGAGTTGCTTATTCAGGGATTGCCTCTTGCCTTTCAATTTTCAATATTAGCTATCGGTTTGATTATTCTTCAGGGAGCGATTAATACGTTCGACATTGGAAAACTTATCCCCGGAACAAATACCCCGGCTCACTATGCTCAAGATGGTTATGGAGCGGCCGGAAAAATGGATAATTTTCTTTTGTCGCCCTTCGCCGCTTTAGGTACGGCAATGCTTTCTTTTACCGCCCAGAATTATGGTGCCAATAACATTAAACGCATTAAACAAGGACTGAATCAGGCTTTTTTAATTGTCGGTGTCACCTATGTAATTATCAATATTATGAGCCTACTTTTGTCAATGGATGGTTTTTTCTTATATATATTTATAAATGAATCGAATATTTATCCGGAAACTATCTATTATGCCACTACTTATATGCATGTAGCCTTACCATCTTCTCTTTTCTTAGGAGTACTATTTGTTTCGCGAAATACCATTCAAGGCTTGGGAAAATCATTATATCCATTTCTGGCTGGCGTTATGGAACTAATTGCTCGTATCTTAATATGCCTATATATTCCTTATCTCATTAGCCCTACCAATTTAGTCAGCAACTCGGCATTTGTCGGCATTTGTTTCGCCGACCCATTAGCTTGGTTTGCGGCTATCATTGTTCTTTTATATGGAGTAATTAAATTTGTGTACTTAATCAAAGATAAAAAAAACAATCATCAAAACGAATTGGTCAATAAAGCAAATTAATTGTGTTCATTATTAACTTTTATTCCTATTATGTTTATTTTTCAAAGTTCTAATTAAAATAGTAATCCCATTTGCTTTGATAACTATTTATAACATTAACTTCGGCGGCAAACGCATTGCTATATGATTCATCTAGCCTAAAATTAGCTATTAAATAATCGCTATCATCGATAACAAAAAATTGATCGGTAATAATGATGTTATCAAACAAACAATTAAATGAAGAATCAATTAATAAGATATCGGCCTCAAGCCATTTGGGCTTCTTTATTTCATAAGAAAAAGAAATTTGAATTTGCGTTTGATTATCCCTGTTAATTACAGCCGAATTATATGTCACAATCTGGTTATTATTAATCGTTACCTTGGAATTTAGCAAGCAATGTACAAAATATGCCAGACCTAATGAAGCAATCAGTAAAATATTTACCGCAAATAACAAGCAAAATGTCTTTTTCTTCAAGATATTATTTATCATGATATTAGTGGTTTATATGCATATATACATAAAAAATAATGTTCTTTATTGCAATGCAAAATTTGCGGTTATATTTTCCGGACTGGTTACACTACTCCCCGATCCATTACCTAGTTGGCCAAAACTATCACTTCCCCAGGCAAACACTTTTCCCAGGGATGTCACGGCAAAGGAATGGTAAGAGCCGGCTGAAACACCAACCACAGTTTCATTCGTGGTCAGTCCCGCGAAGTTGGCGGTTATATCTTCCGGACTAACTACATTTGAACTACTCTCCGATCCATTGCCGGTTTGGCCATTATTATCCCCTCCCCAGGCAAACACTTTTCCCAGGGATGTCACGGCAAGGGAATGCATAGCGCCGGCTGAAACACTAACCACAGTTTCATTCGTAGTCAGTCCCGTGAAGTTGGCGGTTATATCTTGCGGACTGGTTATACTACTACTCCCCGATCCATTGCCTAGTTGTTCAGAACTATCTTGTCCCCAGGCAAACACTTTTCCTAGGGATGTCACGGCAAGGGAATGCATAGAGCCGGCTGAAACACCAACCACAGTTTCATTCGTGGTCAGTCCCGCGAAGTTGGCGGTTATATCTTGCGGACTGGTTACATCTGAACTACTCCCCGATCCATTACCCAGTTGGCCATTATTATCCCTTCCCCAGGCAAACACTTTTCCTAGGGATGTCACGGCAAGGGAATGGAAATCGCCGACTGCAAAACCAACCACAGTTTCATTCGTGGCTAGTCCCGTGAAGTTGGCGGTTATATCTTGCGGACTAACTACATTTGAACTCCCCGACGATCCATTACCGATTTGGCCAAAGTAATTATATCCCCAGGAAAACACTTTTCCTAGGGATGTCACGGCAAGGGAATGGGCATAGCCGGCTGCAACACTAACCACTTCTATAGTATCCCACTCGGGGATTGATGAATCAATTTCTCCGAAATTACTGGTGCTTCCAGTTCCTGTAAAAGCAAAATCCGCATAGGAAACGCTGACTCCACTGAGAATGGCAAGAACTGATATTAAAAGAGATTTTAGTGCTTTTTTCATATTTGCGATATTAACGTTAGACAAACACTACTTCCATTATCAACGTCATGAAAAGCCATTTTTGAGTAATGAAAAATTAAACAAAGTAATCATTTCTTTCTTGACAAATTAGAATTTTGTAAATATGTCGGCCACATAATAGGAAAACTGTAACTATTGTTCAATCGGATTAATGCATATTAAAGAATTTGATACTTCCGACTGGTAAGTTTAATGGCATGCCTGCTTATTCGTTAAAATATAACAATGTGATAGCAGCGTTTATTTTTAGAGGAATTGCACCAAAGTTTTTATAAGTGATTCATAAATCTTTCAGCAATTATTTTAAGATTTAAGCGATGTTGTTGGCACCTATTTTTATTTCTAAGAAAAATCTT